>NZ_JABFAW010000004.1:66779-95441 GCF_017168375.1 Kocuria sp. KRD140 | reverse complement strand
GGGGTGTACTGGGGCGAGCCGGCCATCCGGTAGAGGAACGCGGCCATCTGGTCACGGTTCACGGCCTGGGCGGGGCGGAACGTCCCGTCCGGCCAACCGCGGGTGATGCCCTTGTTGGCCAGCCAGGAGATCTCCGAGTAGAACACGTGGTTCTTGGGAACGTCCTTGAACATCGGGTTCTGGGTCTCGGGGGCCTTCGCCGCGGACTGGAAGGTCTTGACCTCGGCCTTGGCGCCGTCCTGACCCGCGCGGATACCGGAGAGGTCCCCGGCGGCGTTGTGCAGGTGCAGGAACAGGGCCTCGCCCTTGGCGCTCTCCGAACCGCGGTGCGCGGTCAGCTTCTTACCGGGCAGGTCGGTGAACAGCGACGTGTTGATCTGTTCCCCGCGGAAGGAGATCTTCGGGGTGACCGGGCTGTACTCGATCACGCCCGTGCGGTCCACGGGGCCGTCGATGCTCCCGGAAAAGGTGGTCACCTGGTAGGTCAGCTTGGTGTCGGTCTTGGTGGGATCGATACCCAGCTTCGCGGCGCTGACCGGCATCACCATGGCGTTGGTGTCGAACGTGTTGGTGTCCACGTCACCCCAGGAACCGTTCAGCGGCTGGCTGTCGATCACCGTGAGCTCACCGTTGACGTAGCCGTACAGGTTCACCACCGGGTAGTCCAGACCATCCGTCCGGCCCAGGGCCGCGATGTAGTCGGGGCGACCATTGCCGGTGGTGTCTATCGCGATCTCCGTGGAGACGTCCGGCTTGATCGTGCTCGCGTTGCCCCAGCTGGAGACACCGAAGTTGATCATGCCGTCCTTGCTCACGTCCTTCTTCTCGGCCTTCAGCTGCGGGAGGTTCGAGGAAGCGCCCACGTACTGCAGATCGGCGAACTGGGAGTTGCCGCCGGCCAGCTTGGTGGAATCCAGGCGGCCCGACTTGGCGCCCAGCTCGAAGGCCCCCAGGGCCGACTGCCAGCCGCCCTGGTCCAGGCCGGTGCCGGCGAGGGCGACGGCGCTCGTGCCGTTCTTGTCCCACCGGTCCAGCGTGGCGTTGTCCACCCGCATGTCGGCCGCCGGCTTCGGGGCGATCGACATGGGGACGCGCAGGTCCTGGCCGTTCTCCGTCAGGACCAGGCGGCCGGATTCGGAGGCCAGGAACTGACGGGCGAAGCCCAGCTGGGTCACGGCCTCGGAGGGGTCGTGGGTCTTGGCCAGCTGCGCGCGATCCACGGTGGCGGTCACCTTGACGGTGGCCTTGCCGCCCTTGGCCACACTGACCGAGCCCGGCGTGGAGAAGCTCACGCCCGGGACGTCGGTGGAAGCGTCGAAGCGCACCTGGTACGTGTGCGCCGCGCCGCTGGTGTTGTCCACGACCAGCTCACGGGAGAAGGTCTCCTTGCCGTTCTTGATCTCGGTGACCCCGAAGGTCGAGGAGATCAGGGCCGGATTGGCCTTGTCGTAGACCAGCACGTCCTGGTTCACGGCGCGCAGTGCGTCCACACGACCCGAACCCACGCGGTCCACCGCGGAGGTGGCCCCGTTCGCGGCGTGCACGTCGTGCACGGCCGAGTTCATGATGGCGGCCTTGATCATCTGGGGGTTGTAGTTCTGGTGCTTCTGCTGCACCAGGGCGGCGATCCCGGCCACGTGCGGGGTGGCCATGGAGGTGCCGGTCTTGACCGACACGCCGTTGCCCGCGGCCACACCGGCGGAACCGATGTTGGTGCCGGGTGCGGCGACGTCGGGCTTGATGACCCCGTTGCTGCCGTGCTGACCGCGGGAGGTCGAATCGTTGACCTGGTCCTTCTGGCCGGTCTGCGCCCTGGCGGCACCGATCCACTCCGGGGCTAGCTTGACCCGGGCCCCGCCGGCCTGGGCGGCCGGCTTGATCTTGGCGATGGATTCCTTGCTCATCAGCAGACCCGGGACGCCGGCGTTGCCCGCGATGCTCGTGGGATCCACCGAGTAGTCGGACTCCAGGACCACGCCCTTGCCGCCGGCGGCCTGGACGTTGTCGAAGCGGACCTTGGAGCCGCACGGGAAGCCGGCCTTGTCCTCCCAGTCGAGCATGACCCACTTGCCGCCGAAGTTCTGCGAGAAGGGAGTGCAGCCGAAACGGTTGTCCTGCGGGCCGACCACGACGTCGCCCTGGAGCTGTTCGGGCTTGGCGTCGCTGTAGCTGAAGCTCCCGCTGTAGGAGCCGGTCAGTTCACCCTGGGCGCTGTCAGGCGAGAGGCCCTCGGCCTTGTCCTGCGCGGCGCTGCTGCCCTGGGAGTTGGCCACGGTCAATGCGGAACGCGCGCTGCCCGGGGAGCCGGAGATCTCGTGGGCGTCCCCGGCGTTGCCCGCGGCGATGACCGAGAGGATGCCCTGGCGGGACAGCGCGTCGATCAGGTCGTTCTGGGGGTCGTCGGCCGGGCCGAAGTCGGACCCGAGGGACATGTTGATGATGTCCGCCTTGTCCGAGAAGTCCCCGTCCATGTTGGGGTCCAGGGAACGGTCCAGGGCGTCGAGGACGAGGTTGGTGGAACCCTCACAGCCGAAGACGCGCAGCCCGATCAGTTGCGCCTCGGGCGCGGTGCCCGGGCCGATCCGCATCTTGCCGATCTGCTCCTGCGTCAGCTTGGTGAAATCGCCCTTGTAGGTCTTGCCGTCCGCGCCCACGCCGTAGCCCGCGGTGGTGCCCGCCACGTGCGTTCCGTGGCCGCCGGCCTCGCAGTCCAGCGGGTTGTTGTCCGGCTTCGGGACGCTGGTGGGAATCTGGGCGTCGTAGGCGTCGCCCGCGAGGTCGTACCCGCCGAGGAACTTCTTGGAGTCGTACAGACCCGAGTCCTTGCCCGGCAGGTCGTTCGAGGCCTTGGCCTTCTTGTAGGCGTCGACGGTGCCCGGACCACCGAAGTCGGCGTGGGTGTAGTCGATGCCCGAGTCGATGACGGCGACCTTGACGCCCTTACCGGTCTGGCCGGTTTGGGTCCAGGCGTTGAGGGTGTTGGTGTCCAGCACGGAACCCGCGTTGTTGCGGTAGGCGGGGACGATCTTGGAGATCTTGACCACGTCGGAGCGCTTGCTCAGCTCACGCAACTGCGCGGCATCGCCCTTGAGGGCGACTCCGCGAAGGGCGTTGGATGTGGTGTACAGCAGGTCGGACCCGGAGGCGGAGGCCAGGGTGGAACCCATGCTCTCCACCGACTGGCGGATGGCCCGCACCCGCGCGGCGGCCTGGACCGGGTCCTGGCTCCCGGAGCGCACGCCCTCGGGTTGCGTGGCCTCGAAGGCACTCGGTCCCTGCAGCTGCACGAAGACCGCCACCTGGCCCTCGGCGTCCTTGAGGTCCGAGCCGATCAGCCGGTCGGGGTTCTGGGTGTTGTGGTCGTCCGTCTTGGGCGCCGGGGTGATGTCGACGGCGCTCGCCGGCAGCGCCGTGCCCAGGGCCAGTGCCAGGCCCAGGGCGGTCGTGAGGCAGGCCTTGACGGCTCTGCCACGACCAGCCCTTGTCTCGTGGTTCATGTCTCGTCCTTTGACATTCGGGGGATGTCGTGAGGTGCATCGCAATGACCCAAGCCTGCGTGCGACCTGCCGAAAAGTAAAGGTTTCATCAGAATATTCTGTGCTCTCACCAGTCGCGATGTCCGTGGCGTGTCGGACGCCGGATTCGCGCCGTGACCGGGGTAGACGGACGAGGGCGGCGGTGGTGGGCGTCACCGTTAGAATTGGTTGGTACGTGCCCCGCGCGTACTCCTCAACCGTTGTCGTGCCGAATGGGTGCAAGCCCGGGCAGGAGTAGCCAGCTATGCCAGCAATCGTGATCGTCGGAGCCCAGTGGGGCGATGAGGGCAAGGGCAAGGCCACGGATCTCCTGGGTGGCCGGGTGGACTACGTGGTCAAGCCCAACGGCGGCAACAACGCCGGGCACACCGTGGTGGTGGGCGGTGAGAAGTTCGAGCTCAAGCTCCTTCCCGCGGGTATCCTCAGCCCCAACGCCACCTCTGTGATCGGCAACGGCGTGGTGATCAACCCCCAGGCCCTGTTCGAGGAGATCGATGGCCTCGAGGCCCGCGGCGCGGACACGTCCCACCTGCGGATCTCCGCCAACGCGCACCTCGTGGCCCCGTACCACCAGACGCTGGACCAGGTCACCGAGCGATTCCTGGGCAAGCGCGCGATCGGTACCACGGGTCGCGGGATCGGTCCCACGTACATGGACAAGGTGGGCCGCCTGGGCATCCGCGTGCAGGACGTGCTGGACGAGTCCATCCTGCGGCAGAAGATCGAGGGCGCGCTGCGCCAGAAGAACGAGCTGCTCGTCAAGCTCTACAACCGCCGCGCGTTCGAGGTGGATGAGATCGCGGAGTACTTCCTGGGCTTCGCCGAGCGCCTCGCGCCCATGATCGTGGACTCCACGCGAGTGCTCAACGAGGCCCTGGACCGCGACGAAGTGGTGCTCATGGAGGGCGGCCAGGCCACCTTCCTGGACGTGGACCACGGCACCTACCCGTTCGTGACGTCGTCGAACCCCACCGCGGGCGGCGCGTCCGTGGGCTCGGGTGTGGGCCCCACGCGCATCACCCGGGTGATCGGCATCCAGAAGGCGTACACCACGCGCGTGGGCGCCGGTCCGTTCCCCACCGAGCTCTTCGACGAGATGGGTGAGCAGCTGCGCAAGACCGGCGGCGAGTTCGGCGTCAACACGGGCCGGCCGCGCCGCACCGGCTGGTACGACGCCGTCATGGCCCGCCAGGCCGCGCGGATCAACGGCTTCACGGACTTGTTCATCACCAAGCTGGACGTGCTCACCGGGCTGCGTGAGATCCCGGTGTGCGTGGCCTACGAGGTGGACGGTCAGCGCTTCGACGAGATGCCCATGACCCAGTCCGACTTCCACCACGCCCAGCCCGTGTACGAGAACTTCCCGGGCTGGACCGAGGACATCACCGGGGCCCGCACCCTGGGGGACCTCCCCGCCAACGCCCGCGCGTACGTCGAGGCGTTGGAGAAGATGTCCGGGTGCCGGATCTCCGCGATCGGTGTGGGCCCGGATCGGGACGACACCATCGTGATGCGGGATCTGATCGCGGACTGACGCCCCGATCCCCACCCGCGGACACGACGACGCCGCTCCAAGCCTTGGAGCGGCGTCGTCATGTCATCCGTGGGGCACGGTCGGATCAGTGCTGCGAGACGTCTGCGGTGAGCAGGTCCACGGGCTTGTCCTTGGTCACGGCCTTGTGCCCGAGCCACAGGGCCAGGAACACGGGCAGGCCCAGGTACGAGGACAGCAGGCCGAGGGCGTTGACCTCCCCGGACGTGATCAGGCTGTAGCCCTGACCCAGGATCACCACGGCACACATGATGAGCGCGACCACGGGGCCGATGGGGAAGAACCGGGCACGGTAGGTGAGGTTCTTGGGATCCCCGCCCTGCAGGACGTAGGCCCTGCGGAACCGGTAGTGGCTCCACGCGATCCCCATCCACACGATGAAACCGGCCAGGCCGGAGGCGTTGATGAGCCACACGTACGCCTGACCCTCACCGATCAGGGTGGTCAGGAAGCAGAACATGCCGATCAGCGTGGTGGCCAGCAGTGCGAGCATCGGGACACCGCGGCGGTTGACCCGGGCCAGGAACCTGGGAGCCTTCCCGCCCTTCGCGAGCGCGTAGAGCATGCGGGTGGAGGCATACAGGCCCGAGTTGCCCGCGGAGAGGATGGCGGTGAGGATCACGGCGTTCATCACGCTCGCCGCGGCCAAGACACCGGCGTGCTCGAACACCAGGGTGAACGGGGAGATGGAGACGTCCTCCACGTCGCTCGCGAGCAGGTGGGGATCGGTGTAGGGGATCAGGAAACCGATCACGGCGATCGCGCCGATGTAGAAGAGCAGGATGCGCAGGAAGACCGTGCGGATGGCCTTGGGAACGGTCTCGCGGGGGTTGTCGGCCTCGCCGGCCGCGACACCCACGAGCTCGGTGCCCTGGAAGGAGAACCCCGCGACCATGAAGATGGCCATGATGCCGGTGAAGCCGTTGACGAAGGGCGCCTCGCCGGCGGTCCAGTTGTGGAACCCGGGGGACGGGCCGCCCAGGATGCCCAGGATCATCAGGACACCCAGGACCAGGAAGATCACCACGGTGATCACCTTGACCAGGGAGAACCAGAACTCACTCTCGCCGTACGCGCGAGCGCTGAGGGCGTTGAGGGAGAAGAGGATCACCAGGAACAGCGCGGACCAGATCCACGCGGGGACGTCCGGGAACCAGTAGCGCATCACCAGCGCGGCCGCCACGAGTTCCGCGGCCACGGTGATCGCCCAGTTGTACCAGTAGTTCCACCCGATCGCGAAGCCGAAGGAGCGGCTGATGTAGCGGGTGGAGTACTCCTCGAACGAGCCCGCCACGGGCAGGTGCGTGGCCATCTCGCCCAGGGACTGCATGAGCAGGAACACCATGAACCCGATCGCAGCGTAGGCGACGAGCGCCCCGCCGGGACCCGCGGTGTTGATGGAGTTGCCGGAGGCCACGAACAGACCGGTGCCGATCGCACCGCCCATCGCGATCATGGTCAGGTGACGCGACTTGAGGGTGCGGCGCAGCGAGCCGTCGGGCGCGACGTCCTGGCCGGTGGGCCGTGGATCGGGGCGGTGGGATGCGTGTGGATCGGGCGGCGTGGCCGCCGTCGAGATGTTTCCCCCACCGGACGAAGATGAAGACACAGGGTTCTCCCGTAGTTGTGATGGTCCGGCGCCGCAGCGGATCGCGGCGGCTGAGGGACATTATGCGCGGCATCGCAGCACACGTGGGGATCCCCACGCAAGGGTCCACCGAAGTGGCCACAAATTCTCAGAAGACGATCACCGTGATGATTCCCAGGGCGCCCAGCACCAGACACGTCCCGGAGGTCACGGCCACGGCCACCAGGTCCGGCGTGATCCGCTCCCCGGCGATTCCCACGGATTCCCGCCGATAACGCATGCGTTGTGTGGCATAGATCCCTCCGGAGAGGCACAACGCCACGGCGAACAACGAGAGCACGAACGTGCCGTGGGACGGGAGCCACTTCAGGTAGATCGCCGCGGCGGTGCACAGTGCCAGCATGGTCCGGCCCCAGGACAGCACGGTGCGCTCGGGTTGTAGTCCCGGATCTTCGTGCGTGCGCACGCCCGGCGGGGTGATGGAACTCATCGGGTCAGCACCACGACCACGAGCACCCCGGAGGCGATCGCGCCCCCCACCGCCACGAGCGGGACGATCAGCGGCAGGGGCAGGGGAGCCTTGTGCCGCATGGAACGTTCCACGCGCAGCCACCGCAGTGCGGCTCCGGCACTGAGGAACATGCCCAGCACCAGCAGAACCAGGGCCAGGAACTTGCGCACCGCGATGTCGAAGATGTCCCCGGTGAACGCCTCGATGGCGATGCCCCCGGCCAAGAAGGCCAGGGACGTGCGGATCCAGGCGAGGAACGTGCGTTCGTTTGCCAGCGTGAAGCGGGGGTCCGGTTCCGTCCCGCCGCGCAGGACACGGTGGCTGATCGATCCACGACGCCGCTCGGCCGGGTCTTCGGGGTGGCTCACGGTTCTCCTTCGTCTGGGCTCTCCGTACGCGCTTCTCGGCGCAGAAGCAGGATCCTGAGGTGATGGTATGCGCTCGGGGGCCGGAAGCGGCGTCGTGGGCGGGGGCGCACCCTTGTCCGCTCGTGCCGCGCACGAGAAGATGGTCGCATTCGCAGACCACTGGCGTAGGGGGAACAGGTCATGAGCACGAGCAACCACCCGGGCAGTGGCACCTCGCCCCACGAGGAAGGAACCCGGTACCCGGGGACCGAGTACCACCGCGACACGCAGCCCCTGTCCGTGTCGGCCGATACCCACCGTCCCTACGCGCAGCCCGCAGGACAGTGGCACTACGTCCCCGCCGGACCGGAGGACGCCCAGCGGCAACAGCAGGCGAGCTCCAGCTCGGAGACGTCACTCGTGCTGGGCATCCTGGGGGTCACCGTCCTGCCGATCCTCGCACCGTTCGCCCCGTGGCAGGCCACGAAGGCTGAGAAACTCGGCGGTAGGGCGACCGCGGGCAAGGTCCTGGGCTGGGTCGGTGTGGCGCTGCTGATCCTGATGGTGCTGTGGTTGGTGTTCTTCTTCGCGATCTGGGGATTCGCGATGAACGAGTTCATGCAGCAATCCCGCTCGAGCGTCTGAGACGCGCAGGAGCCCCGCCGGTCCGACCGGCGGGGCTCCGTCCACGTAGCTCGAGGGGCGCTACCAGATGGCCACGCGTTCCTCCTTCGGCAGCCACATGCCGTCTGAGTCCTGGACGTCGAACGCCTCGTAGAACGCGTCCACGTTGCGCGGGGTCTGGACAGCACGGAACTCGGCGGGGGAGTGCGGATCCGTGGCGATGCGTGTCTTTAGCGCCTCGTCCCGGGACTTCTCCTGCCACACGTAGGCCCAGGAGATGAACAGCCGCTGCGCGGGGGTGTACCCGTCGACGCTCTCGCTGTCCGGACGGTCCTTCTTCTCCTGCGCGGTCTTCCATGCCTTGTAGGCAATGGACAAGCCGCCCAGGTCTCCGATGTTCTCACCCAGGGTGAGTTCGCCGTTGACGTGCGGAGCGGCGTCGTCGTCCGCGAACTGCGCGGGGGACAGCGCCGCGTACTGGCCCACGAGACGGGCCGTGCGCTGCTCGAACGCCGCGCGGTCCTCGTCCGTCCACCAGTTGCGCAGCTTGCCCTCGCCGTCGCACGTGGAACCCTTGTCGTCGAAGCCGTGACCGATCTCGTGACCGATCACCGAGCCGATGGCCCCGTAGTTCACGGCGTCGTCCGCGTCCTCGTTGAAGAAGGGGGGCTGCAGGATGGCCGCGGGGAACACGATCTCGTTGCGCAGCGGGTGGTAGTACGCGTTGACCGTCTGCGGGGTCATGAGCCACTCGTGCTTCTCCACCGGCTTGCCGGCCTTGCGCGCGAGCTCGTCCACCGCGAACTGGGCGGTACGCACTACGTTGCCCACCAGGTCGTCCCCGCGCACCAGCAGGCCCGAGTAGTCCTTCCACTTCTCCGGGTAGCCGATCTTGGGAGTGAATCCGGAGAGCTTCTTGAGCGCCTCGGCCCGGGTGTCTTCCGTCATCCAGTCCAGGTGCTCGATCGAGTCGCGGTACGCCTCCAGCAGGTTCGCCACGAGCTCGTCCATGCGCGCCTTGGCGGACGGCGAGAAGTTCTCGGCGACGTACAGTTCGCCCACGGCCTCACCCAGGGCGCCGTTGACCAGCCCGACGCCGCGCTTCCAGCGTTCGCGCAACTGCGGCGTCCCGGAGAGCACGGTCCCGTAGAACGAGAAGTTCTGGTCCACGAAGGCCTGCGGCAGGTACGCAGCGCGGGCGGAGACCACGTGCCAGCGGGCCCAGGACTTCCACGCGTCCAGCAGATCGTCGGTGAGCAGCTCGTCCAGGCCCGTGAAGAAGCTGGGCTGGGCGTTGATCACGGTGCTCAGGTGCTCCGGGGTGAGCCCCATGCCCTCGAGCACGGCGTCCCAATCCAGGCGGGACACCTGGTCCGTGAGTTCCGCGAACCCCATGGGGTTGTACATCTTGGTGAGGTCCCGCACCGTGACCTTGTCCCAATGCTGCGCGGCGATGCGCGTCTCCAGCTCCATGACCGCCTGCGCCTGTTCGGCGGCGTCCTCGAATCCGGCCAGTTCGAGCATCTTCGCCACGTGCGCCACGTACTTCTCGCGGATCTCGGCGTACTGCTCCTCGCGGTAGTACTCCTCGTCCGGCAGTCCCAACCCGGACTGGCCCACGAACACGAGGTTGCGCTGCGGGTCCCCGGGGTCCGAGTCCAGGTCGATGTCCAGCGCCGCCCCGATCCCCCGGCGCATGGCCGTACCGAACCACTTGGACAGCGCACGCGGGGAGTCGATCGCGGCCACGGCGTCCAGGTCCTCGCGCAGCGGCTCGGTGGCCAGCTCCTCGATCCGGTCCGTGTCCATGAAGGACGCGTACAGCAGCGCGATCTTGGTCTCGGCGCTCTGCTCCGCCGGGTTCGACGCCGCGGCGCCGCCCTCCGCGCTTGCGCCCGTGATGATCTCGCGCACCGCCTGCTCGGCCTGATCCCGCAGTTCGATGAACGCCCCGGTGCTGGCCTTGTCGTCCGGGATCCGGGCCTCCTTCAGCCATGAACCGTTGACGTGGCGGAAGAGGTCGTCCTGCGGGCGGACCGAGCGGTCGAAGGCATCGAGGTCAAACACGGAAGTGGTCATGAGCCCCACGGTACTGAGCGGCGGTGGAGCGGGTCACACCGGGGCTCGGCCTGTTCCCGCAGGGCAGAACCGTACGGCGTCGTGCCCGTAGGGGCGGGACGGTCAGTCATGCGCAGAACATCTGAGGCCCGGAAATGCGATCAGAACCCGCCACCACCGGCCTTTTGGGGACTCAGATGTACCGGCGGATTGGCAGCCCCCGGTACGCCGTATCGCAATGATGACCTAAATGGGCGCCATCCGTGAGTATCTGCAGGACCTGGCGGTAGCTACGAACGCAGTGGCGAGCGATCTGCCCCCCCCACCGTGTTGGACAGAGGAATGGTCCGCTCCCTGCGGGCCGATTGTGTCAGGACCGCGACCGCGATAGGCGGTTCGTCGGGGTGGGAAATGACCCCAGCCTCATGGCTGAGCGCCGCCAAAGACCCAGTCTTGGCTGCGCTCTGGACACCCGGGTACGTGAAGACTTCAGCGAAACGGTGTCCCCATGCTTGTTATCCCAGTACATGCCGCATGAACGAGCGCTGGGAGGGAGTGGCTGCGTGGTCCTCCCAGATGAACGAAAGGATACCTACGAGATCGGAGGCCGTGGTACTCGATACCAGCAGGGGGTCGTATTCCCGGGGATCGGGCAGAAGGTAGGGATCCAGATTATCGGCGTCCCGGGCATCCTCGACCGTGTGCAGATCGGTTGCGAGAAGGTAGGGCCGGATATCGGTTTGCAGCAACCCGAGGTGTCTCAGAGTGTGTGCCACACGATCGTGACCCATGGCGCATAGCACCGCTTTTCCAGCCGTGTTGTCCGAGATGGTCGTCATCAATTCGACCAGGTCTCGACACGACATGCACACGGGGTCCAGGCATATCGACAACCCCGTGGGCCCGGGAACGCGGGTCTCAGGCACCAGATCGACCGGTGCAGCCGGGCCGATGAGGCCATCGTCCGCAGCCTGACAGAAGGCGGCCATGACAACGAGCTTGTACAGGGAAGCCGTTGGAAACCTGACCCCAGTCCGGTAATTGAAGGGAGGTAGCGGATCGGGCGTGAGGAGCGAACCGGTGGCAGTTTGACCTGCCCCACCGCCTGGAAAGCTGTCCTGCGGATCAACAATCCGAGCTACCTCCCGTGTCGGGTGAATCAGGTGAATATGGCCAGCCTGTACCCTTCTCGGCAACCATTCTCCATGGGGGTACGGGAAATGTTTATTCCTGTCGAGGGTGGGATCCGGATACTCAATGGTTGGAACACCGAAGCGGAAGGGCCGGCATTAGAGGAATTAATGGTCGATTTTGCTGGGCGTACAGGAAAGATTCCCATCAGACAGGCGAAGGCGCCCATTCCTGCGGGGGCTACCCAGCTCCCGGTGATGGGGTAACCCTTCCAGCCGCGATCGAGAGGACGATCAGAGGATTGTTGATCAAATGGGTAAACCCTTCACGGGAAACCGAACATGTGTCGACGAGGAGCATTTGTCACGGTCGGTCTTCCTCTTCCTCCTCGGACGACGCGTCCGAGATCCTCTCGCCGCGGCGCTCGGCCATGAGCAGTTCCCACGTGCGGATGAGGCGGGGGATGGAGATGATCACCAGGCCGCCGATCATGTTCAGCGGGATGACCCACGCGAACCACGCGAACCAGTCCAGGTAGGAGTAGTCCCAACCGGCGTGCATGGCCCCGAAGATCACGATGGAGTTCAGCGCTCCGTGGAGCATGCCCAGGCCCACGACCAACAGGCCGCCGATCAGGGAGATCACCGCGGTCATCATGTCGTTGTCCGTACCCTGCTGCATGCGGGTCATGAGGGTGATAGTGGAACCGGCCAACAGGGCCAGGCACACGGTCTCCAAACCGATCCCGTCCGCGACGTACCCCGAGGCGACCTCCACCAGGGAGTCCGTGAAGTCGGGGAACGCCGCCACGACCACCCACATGAACACCCAGCCACCCACGAGG
The DNA here is from genome assembly GCF_017168375.1 of Kocuria sp. KRD140. Classification (NCBI taxonomy): domain Bacteria; kingdom Bacillati; phylum Actinomycetota; class Actinomycetes; order Micrococcales; family Micrococcaceae; genus Kocuria; species Kocuria sp. KRD140. The sequence goes on along the minus strand of NZ_JABFAW010000004.1, from coordinate 83,250 downwards.
TTGGCCAGCAGGGTCCCACCCCACAGCCGCACGAGTGACCACCACGTCCCGTGACCGGCGACCACCGCGTTGATGGGGAGCAGGAAGTCCTCGGTGAACAGCTCGGAGTGGGCCAGGCGCAACGCGAGCAGCCCCACGCCGAACGCGATGCCCGCCAGCAGTTTGGAGTCGGTGACATCCATGACCGCGAGCATGGCCATGATGCCCAGGCCCACATCGATCCCGCCGAAGAGGCCGGTGATGATCAACGCCCGCCACGTGCGGTGCAGCCGATCCGCGCCTTCCTGGACGGTGTTCTGGAACTCCTCGACCAGCTCGTCCTCAAGGGGCTGATCGGTGCGTCCCGAAGAACGCCGCTTGGACTCGCTGTCACGCGCTGTGGGCATGGGCCTCAGCGTAGGCCACGCGGGAAGCCATCACGCGATACATCTGTGCCCCGAAAAAACACGGACAGGCGCTTCCCGTGGTCTTTCCGGGGCACAGATGTACTCACCGCGTCGGAGCGGCCGCCCAGGTATGCGCAGCGAAGGCCGACGGCGTCCCTACTCACCGCGGCCCGGCTGCGGCCCAAGCGCTCAGTCCCGTCCCGTGAACTCCGGCTTGCGCTTCTGCTGGAAGGCCGTGAAGCCCTCCTTGTAGTCGTCCGTGGCGCACAGGGCCGCCTGGGCCTTGTTCTCCGCTGCCATGGACTCCCACAACCCCACGCGGTTGTCCCGCACCTGGGCCACGAGTTCCTTGGACGCCAGGTAGGACTGCGTGGCACCGCGGGCCACCTTCGACACCCGCTGCATGGTGAACTCCATGAGCTCCTCCGCCGGCACGGCTCGGGAGAACAGTCCCGCCGCCACGGCCTCAGCGCCGGTCATCAGCTCGGCGGTGTAGATCAGGTCCAGGGCGCGGTGGGGGCCCAGTCGTTCGGTGAACAGGGCGTGCCCGCCCGAGTCCAGCGTGGCCCCCAGGTTGGCGAACGGGGATCCGATGGTCGCGTCCTGCGCCACGTACACCACGTCCGTTGCGATCGCGAGCCCCAGCCCCACGCCTAAGCACGCGCCCTGCACCGCGGCGAACGTGGGCGCGGGGAACCGGGACATCTGCTGCAGCAGCGGTTGCACCTTGCCGGTGAGGTAGCCGTCGGTGTCGTCACTCGCCGGGTCTACGGCGGAGATGTCCCGGCCCGCGCAGAACGCGCGCCCATCGCCACTCAGCGCGAGCGCTCGCACGCCGGCCCGCTCGGCCTCGGTGTATGCGGCGGCGAGGTCGTCCAGCGCGGTCTCGTCCAGCGAGTTGAGCTTCTTGGGCGCGTCGAGCACCACGCGGGCGATCGCGTCCTCGATCGTCAGGTCGATCATGGGGTTCTCCTTGCGGTTCGGGGTTCCTGTGCGCCCCGCGGGGCGAGCGGGCAGGTACGACGACGACGCCGCGCGGTCCCGGCGCGGCGTCGTCGTCGGAGTGCATGGGACTCAGGCGTCGAAGTTCACACTCAACCGGTCGGACGTGGGGCGCGTCTGGCACGTGAGGACGTACCCGGCGTCCAGCTCGTCCTTCTCGAGCGCGAAGTTCTCCTCCATCTCGAACTCGCCGGAGGTGACCTTGGCGCGGCACGTGCCGCACACCCCGCCGGCGCACGCGAAGGGGACGTCCGGGCGCACGCGCAGGGCGGCGTTGAGAACGGTCTCCGCGGCGGACTTGGGAGACTTCACCTGGGCGGAGGTGCCGTCCAGGTTGAAGACGATCTTGTAGTTCTCGCCCTTGGGGTCCGCCTTGACCACGCGGCCCTGCTGGCCTTGCGGGGTGGTGGGCTTGCCGGTGGTGAACAGCTCGTAGCGCACGCGGGACTCGTCCACGCCGCGCTCCTTGAGGACGTCCCGGCACAGCTGCACGAGCTCGAAGGGCCCGCACAGGAACCACTCGTCCGTGGAGTCCACCTGGACCACGTGGTCCAGCAGCTCCTCGAGCTTGTCGTGGTCGATCCGCCCGGACATCAGCGGGGAGATCCGCTGCTCGCGGGAGAGCACGTGGTGCACGGCCAGGCGGGCGGGGTACTTGTCCTTGAGGTCCCCGAGCTCCTCCGAGAACATCACGTCCATGGACGAGCGGTTGGCGTAGATGACGTCTATCGCGGCGGTGTCGGAGGCGCGCAGCAGCGCGCGGGCGATCGCCATGATGGGCGTGATCCCGGACCCGGCGGCGAACGCCACCAGGTGCACGTTGCGCTTCTTGGCCACCTCCCGCTCGGCGAGCTTCTCGGGGTCGTTCATGGAGGTGATGTTGACCTTGGATGTGAACGCGCCCTGCGGGTTCATCACGTCCAGGGTGTCCCCGGCGGCGAGCTGCTCGTTCGCCCACGTGGAGAACACGCCGCCCATGTCTTTCTTGATGGCCACACGGATCTCACCCGGGGTGGGGTCCGCGCAGATCGAGTAAGAGCGGCGCACCTCGTGCCCGTTGATCTGCGAGCGGATGGCCACGTACTGCCCGGGCAGGTAGTTGTAGTCCGCCACGAGGTCCTCGGGGACCTCGAACGTGACCTCCACGGAGTCGGGGGTCAGCTTGCGCACCTCGGAGACCGCGAGGGTGTTGAACGTGGCGCGGCGCTTGCCGTCACCCGCGCTGGCCTCGGTGGCTTCCTCCACGGCAGAGGTGTCCGGCGTTTCGCTCATGATCAGTGCACCTTGAAGTAGTCGAAGGGTTCTTTGCAGTCGTTGCAGACCCACAGGGCCTTGCAGGACGTGGACCCGAAACGGGTCATTTCGCGGGTGTCCAGGGAACTGCAGTGCGGGCACTTCACGGCCAGGCTCAGTCGCACCGGTCCGGAGTTATGCCCGGCGGCGGTGCGCCCGGTGGGCGGGGCGATGCCGTACTCGCGCAGCTTGGCCTGGCCCTCGGTGGACATCCAGTCGGTGGTCCACGCCGGGCGCAGCACCTGCACCACGCGCACGTCCTCGTAGCCGGCGGCGGTGACCGCGGCTTCGAGATCCGCGGCCATGGTGTCCATGGCGGGGCAGCCCGAGTAGGTGGGGGTGATGACGACGACGTTCTCGTTCTCCCGCGCCACGGCGTCCCGCAGCACCCCGAGGTCCTCGAGCGTGATCACCGGGATCTCCGGGTCGCACACGGTGGCGGCGACGTCCCACAGGGCGGCGTCGTCCGGATCGCTCGGGCGCCGGGACGGCCCCAGGGGGACCTCCCGGGGCGCCACGCCGCCCGTGGGCGGCAGCGAGCGGGGCGGAACGCGGGAGAACACGGTGCTCACCACGTGGCGCCAGGATGCTGGCGGGCGAGCCACTGCATCTCGGCGAGGATGTACCCGCGGTACTCGGAGTAGGAGCCGTCACGCGGTGCGGCGGAGAGTCGGGCCTGGGCCACGCTCGGGACATCGAGCTCGGCCCCCGCCAGCAGGGCGGTGACGCGGTCCATGGTCCGCTCGCGCAGGCTGGAGGGCCGCACGGCGATGCCCTCGAGCTCGTCGTGCAGGGGCTCGTCCGCGAACAGCTCGTCCAGGTAGGGCCACATGTAGTAGAGGCCCTCCTGGATGCGCCGCTTGGACTCCTCGGTTCCGAGGCCCAGGCGCAGCATCCACTGGGCGGCGTGGTCCTGGTGGTACTCGACCTCCTTCAGCGCCTTGTCCGCGATCGCGGCCAGGGTCTGGTCCGTGGAGGACTGCAGCGCCGAGTAGAGCTCGTACTGGTAGAAGGAGAACAGCAGCTGACGCGCGATGGTCTGACCGAAGTCCCCGTTCTCCTGCTCCACGAGGCGCACGGAGCGGAACTCCTCCTCGTTGCGGAAGTACGCGAGCTCGTCCTCGGTCTTCCCCCACGCGGAGCCCGCGTAGGTCAGCAGGAAGCGCGCGTGGCCGATGAGGTCCAGCGCGATGTTGCCGAGGGCGATGTCCTCCTCGAGTTCGGGGGCCCGGGAGATCCACCAGCCCAGGCGCTGGGACAGCATCAGGGCGTCGTCGCCGAGACGCAGAGCGTACTGGGCCACGGCTTCCGAGGCCTTGCCGCCGGTCTCCGCGATCTCCTCGGCGGTGATCGCGTCACCCGCGGACTGCTTGGTGGCGGAGTCGTGGGAGGCGAACGCGCTCACAGGTGCTTCACCCCTTCGCTCTTGGTGTAGTACGTGGCGTGGCGGTAGCTCTTGCCCTGCGCGGACTCGAAGTAGCCGCCCTTGGAGTCCGGGTCCGACGCCGTGATGGCGTTCGCGGGCACCACCCACACGCTCGTGCCCTCGTTGCGCCGGGTGTAGAGGTCACGCGCGTTGCGCACGGCCATGGTGGCGTCCGGGGCGTGCAGGGAGCCCGCGTGCACGTGGGACAGCCCGCGCGAAGAACGCACGAAGACCTCCCACAGGGGCCAATTACCGTTCTGGTTCTCGCTCATGCTCACGCTCCGATCAGTTCTGCGGAGCCGCGGCCCGCCATGACGGTGGTCTGGTCGATCGCCACGGCGGCCTCGGGGGACGACGCCGCTGCTTCGCGCGCCTGGCGCTCGGCGTAGGCCTGCGCGGCCTCGCGCACCCACGCACCGTTCGCGTGGGCCTCACGACGGCGCTTCATGCGTTGGACGTTGCACGGCCCGGAGCCCTTGATCACGGACATGAATTCGTTCCAGTCCAGCTGGCCGTAGTCGTAGTGGCCGCGGGCCTCGTTCCACTTCAGGTCCGGGTCCGGCAGGGTCAGACCCAGGGCCTCGGCCTGCGGGACGATCATGTCCACGAAGCGCTGGCGCAGCTCGTCGTTGGAGAAGCGCTTGATGTTCCACTCCATGGACTGCTGCGAGTTGGGGGAGTCGGCGTCCGGGGGACCGAACATCTGCAGGGCGGGGCCGTAGAAGCGGTTCACGGCCTCCTGGGCCATCTGCTTCTGTGCCTCGGTGCCGTGGGAGAGCTCGTAGAGGATCTCCCAGCCCTGGCGCTGGTGGAAGGACTCCTCCTTGCAGATGCGCACCATGGCGCGGCCGTACGGGCCATACGAGGCGCGGCACAGCGGCACCTGATTGCAGATCGCGGCGCCGTCCACGAGCCAGCCGATCGCGCCCATGTCCGCCCAGGTGCGGGCCGGGTAGTTGAAGATCGAGGAGTACTTGGCCTTGCCGCTCAGCAGCTGCTCGTTGAGCACGGAGCGCGGGGTGCCCAGGGTCTCCGCCGCGGAGTAGAGGTACAGCCCGTGGCCGGCCTCGTCCTGGACCTTGGCCATCAGCACGGCCTTGCGCTTGAGGCTCGGGGCGCGGGTGATCCAGTTGGCCTCCGGCTGCATACCGATTATCTCGGAGTGCGCGTGCTGGGAGACCTGGCGGGTCAGGCTCTTCCGGTAGGCCTCCGGCATCCAGTCCCGGGGCTCCACGCGGGAGTCCTCGCTGAGGAGGTGCTCGAAGTGCTGCTGCTCGGCGGTGGGCTCCGCCTGGTCCGCAGAGGTGGTCTGCTCAGTCATGGTGTGTGTCCTCGGTTCGCGGGTGAGATGGGAGCGGAGGATGAACTCTGTACGCTGCCGACAATAATAACTGACCGCTCGTTCAGAATATAGGCCCCCGGTGTGGTCGTCAACACAATTTCCGCCCGGGAGGCGGGGGGTTCGCCAATGGATGTGCAGGGGTGACGACGCCGCGGCGGAGCCCTGGACTTGTTGACACACGTCACATTTCGCGGTTACCTACTGACCGATCGTTCTGAAAATCTGAGGAGCCCCCGTGCCACACCATCCCGTCCTCACTGGCGACCGTGCCTCCGAGTGGTTGGGGATCACCGTGCAGCGCGTGGACCCCGGGCACTGCGTGATCTCCATGGCCGTGCGGGAGGAGATGCTCAACGGCTTCGGCATCGTGCACGGCGGGATGATCTTCGCGCTCGCGGACTCGTGCTTCGCCATGACGTGCAACGACCCGGAACCGGACGGCACCTCCATGACCGTGGCTCAGGGCGTGGACATCAACTTCCTCAGCTCGGCCCACCCGGGCCAGACCCTCGTCGCGGAGGGTCGCCAGATCGCCACCACCGGGCGCAGCGGCCTGTGCGACATCACCGTCTCCACCCAGGACGGGGACGTCGTCGCCCAGTTCCGCGGCCGCAGCCGCACCGTGCCCCTTCGCCAGAAAGCGTGAACCCATGACGTCGTGCTCCGTGCCCAGCCCGTACCACCCCGTGGCCTCCGGGGACTCCTCTCAGCCGGATCCCGAGGAGCTGATGAGCCGGGACCAGATCGAGGCGCTGCAGACGGAGCGCCTGAACTGGACCCTGCACTACGCGTACGAGAACGTGCCCGCCTACCAGGAGCTCTTCGACGAGCACGGGGTGCACCCGGATGACTTCCGGGAGCTCGAGGACCTCGCGAAGTTCCCTTACACGGACAAGGAATTCCTGCGCAAGGCCTACCCGTTCACGTCCTTTGCCACGCCCATGTCCGAGATCCGACGCATCCACGCGTCGTCGGGCACCACCGGGCAGCCCACCGTGGTGGCCTACACGGAGGAGGACCTGCAGACATGGGGGGCCCTCGTGGCACGCTGCTTCCGGCTCTCGGGAATGAAGCCCGGGGACAAGGTGCACAACGCGTACGGCTACGGGCTGTTCACCGGCGGGCTGGGCGCTCACTACGGTGCGGAGCGCCTGGGATGCGCCGTGATCCCGATGTCCGGAGGGCAGACGGAAAAACAGGTGCAGCTCATCCGAGACTTCGAGCCGCAGGCCATCCTCTCCACCCCCACGTACCTGCTCACCATCGCGGACGGCTTCCGCAAGCTCGGTCTCGACCCGCGCGAGACCTCCCTGCGGCACGCGGTACTCGGGGCGGAGCCGTGGACCGAGGAGATGCGCCACGAGATCGAGAAGACGTTCAACATCTCCGCGTGCGACATCTACGGCCTCTCCGAGGTCATGGGTCCCGGCGTGGCCGGCGAGTCCTGCGAGACGAAGGACGGTTCGCACATCTGGGAGGACCACTTCCGCCCGGAGGTCATCGACCCGTTCGACGACACCGTGCTGCCCACCGGCCGCCCCGGCGAACTCGTGTTTACCGCCCTGACCAAGCAGGCGCTGCCAATCATCCGCTACCGCACCCACGACCTCACCCGTCTGCTGCCGGGCACCGCGCGTCCGGGTCACCGGCGCATGGGCCGGATCACGGGGCGCTCGGACGACATGATCATCCTGCGCGGTGTGAACCTCTTCCCGTCCCAGATCGAGGAACTCGCGCTGAAGATCCCCGCGCTTTCCCCGCACTTCACGCTCGAGATCACCCGGCCCCACCGCATGGACCAGATGACCATCCACATCGAGCGCCGCGAGGAAGCCACCCTGGAGCAGGCCCAGGAGGGTGGCAAGAAGCTGCTGCACGACATCAAGACGAAGATCGGTTCGAGCGCCACGATCGACATCGCCGAGCCCGGGACCCTCGCACGTTCCTCGGGCAAGCTGCGCCGCGTCTACGACCACCGTGACAAGTGAGTTCCGGCGTTGCCGGGGCCCGCTGCGGCGGTGGAGCCCAGGTGACGAGCCGGTAGCCTGAGGTTCTCCGTTCCCGACAGCCCGACAGAAGGTCGAGGTCCCCGTCCATGCCCACGCCGCGGCGGCCCCCAAGCGAGGCCGTCCCGGGTACGACCGAGAGACCCTGCTGTCCGTGTGCGTGGACGTCTTCAACCGCTACGGCTACGACGCCACCTCCATGGGGACCCTCTCCAAGCACCTGGGGATCTCCAAGTCCGCGATCTACCACCACGTGGAGTCCAAGGAGGCGATTCTCGGCCAAGCCCTGGACCGTGCGCTGGACTCGCTGGAGGCGGTCTTCGAGTCCGTCCTGGCTTCGGACCACGGGCCGGTCAACAAGCTCGAGGCGATCCTCGACGGCTCGGTGCGGGTGCTCGTGGACCAGATGCCCTACGTGACCCTGCTGCTGCGCCTGCGTGGGAACTCGGAGATCGAGGAGGCCGCGCTGCAGCGTCGTCGCACCCTGACCCGCACGGTCGAGGACCTGGTGCGCGAGGCGCAGGAGCTGGGGGAGCTGCGCACGGACGTCTCCGGCAAGTCCGCACCGCGTCTGATGCTGGGCATGGTCAACTCGATCGTGGACTGGTACCAGCCCGGCCGCTCGGGCACAGTGGACCAGCTCACGGCGACCGTGGTGACGATGGTCTTCTCGGGCCTGCGGGCGTAGCCGGCGCTCCCTCCGCAGGGAGGTGTCCAGGCCCGCCTAGGGTGAGCCCATGGACATCTCCCGTTCCCGAGATCTCGACCACGCTGCGCTGATCCGCCTGTACGACGCCGTCGGGTGGCGCTCCTACACGCGGCGCCCCGAGGACTTCGGGCCCATGGTCCAGAACGCGTGGCTGGTCATCTCCGCGTGGGATGCGGGGGAGCTCGTGGGAATGGCCCGGGTCGTCGGCGACGGTGTGACGGTGGCGTACATCCAGGACCTGCTGGTGGACCCGGACCACCAGCGGCGGGGCATCGGTCGTGCGCTGCTCACCGAGGTGCTGGACGAGACGTCCCACATCCGCCAGGTCTACATCACCACCGACGATCCCCTCTGGAACCGCCATGTGGTGAAGCTCTACCGCTCCCTGGGATTCCGCCCCACCTCGGACCTGGGCTGCACCACGCTCGCCATCATGCGGTGAGCCGATGCGCTTGAGCAGCCCGTCGTCGAGGTTGAGTTTTCAGTCCTCGGTGCCGTCCTGCTCCAAGATGTAGCTGCTGAATCCGGGCGCTGTGAAAGCCAGCAAACCCCTGGTGGGCGAATCGAGAATCCCTTTGTCCATGAGAGAACGCCGGGCCATGCTGATGGCCGTGGTCGGCTTTCCCATGGCGGCTGCCACGTCGGCCCTGCGCGGTGCGGGGCTGGACTGCAGTGCGATGGCGCGCAGCAGTTCGCGTTCCGCAGGCGTAGCTTTACCCCATCTGGTGCGGTAGAACACATCCAGCTGTTCGAGCACCTCATCCTCGGACGCCTCCACTGCACCCAGCGTGATCGTCCCGCCAGGGTCGGGAAAACCCGCCGATTCCCATGCGGCGTGTGCCCACAGCTGGAGGAAGTGGGGGTAGCCGTGAGCTTTCTCCAGGACGGCCTCCACTGCTTGGTACTGCCAGGAGACACCGAACTTGATGGCGGGTTCGGACAGCGCGTTGTACGCGGCTTCCCGGCTCAGGTCCTTCAAGCGGACGAACTCGAAGCGTTCTCCGAACGTGGCGGCATCCGTGACCACATCCGACGTGTGACCCAATCCGGCCGCTACGAGGGTGGCTGGCAGGGGGCTTTCATCCCGGGAACGAAGATGCTGCCATGCATAGGCCAGCGCTTTCAGTGCCGTGTGATCCGCTGCCTGGAGCTCATCGATGAAGATCGCCAGGCCCCCGCCGTGCCGGTGCAGTGAGTGCGCAGTGGCGGCGATCAGGGCTTCAAGGGCCTGTCCCGGGGCCTCGGCCGTGGAGCGTCCCTGACCGGGAGAGGTTGTGGCCCCCAGACCTGCGACACTCACGGAGAGTTCCAGGTTCCGGATCAGGGATGCGATCTCCTGCGCGGCCGCGGAGTGCCACGCGCGGGTCAGCTTCTCGAGTTCTGCGGACAGGACGGGCAGAAGGTCGGCATCGCCAGCGGTGATCCAGACCGGGGTCAGTCCTCGTTCGCGTGCAGCTCGTTGGCCATACCGCAGCAAAGACGTTTTGCCGACCCCTCGGCTCCCTACGTACACGCGTGGCCGAGCAATGAATGCTTTTTCGTCCGCTACATGCTGCATCTGAACGCGTAGTCGAACCATGTGTGTTTCTCGCCCGGGAAGGAATGCGGTGACCTCGCCAGGGGTGTACGGGGAGCGCTGCATGGATACTCCTTTATAAAAACCGCTGAACTATAAAGAAGTATATAGAGGCTTCTGGCCAACGTGCCCGGTCAGTACAGCTGGGATGCCGGGCCCGGGTTCTGCAGCTGCTTCTTGAAACCGACGTGGGACGAGCGGTAGCCCAGACGCTCGTAGAAACGGTGGGCATCAGGCCGCGAGGTGTCGGTGGTCAGCTGCAGCAGTGAACAGCCCGAGTCGAGCGCAACGGTCTCCGCCCAGGCGAACATTCGTTCCCCCAGCCCCTGACCGCGAAGGGTGGAGGACACCCGAACGGACTCTATCTGCAGGCGGCGTGTGCCCCCGCGAGACAGGCCCGGGATCACCGTGAGCTGCATGGTGCCCACCACATCGCCCGCGTCGTTCCGGACGGCGGTCAGGAACTGGTGCGGATCGGCGGCGATCTCCTGGAAGGCGCGCTCGTAGGCACCCATGTCCCCGCCTTCCCGAGTGCTCCCCAGCGGATCGTCCGCCAGCAGGCGCACGATTGCGGGGAGGTCCTCCGGACGTACCCGGATGGGGCGGTACCGGGACCCGTCCAGCAGTGTCCAGGTGGTGTCCGTCACATGGATCGTCACGCCACGTCCTGGTCTGCCCCGCTGTCCGCCACCGGCCACCGCTTGGCCACCAGCGTCAGGACGTCGTAGGTGGCCACGATCTCGTCCTTCTGGTTGGTCAGGCGGGCATCCCAGGCCACCTCGCCGTACTCGTCCGTGACACGCGGGGTGATCTTCTTGGCGGTCAGGGTCACGCGGATGGCGTCGTCGTAGGTCACCGGGGTGATGAAGCGCAGGTTCTCCAGCCCGTAGTTGGCGAGTACTGGCCCGGGGGCGGGCTCCACGAAGAGCCCCGCGGCCCACGAGACCAGCAGGTAGCCGTGGGCCACCCGCCGGGGGAAGAACGGGTTGGCCATGGCGGCTTCCTCGTCCGTGTGGGCGTAGAACGTGTCCCCGGTCTTCTCCGCGAATTCCAGGATGTCCTCGAGTGAGACCGTGCGCAGGTCCGAGACGAACTGGTCCCCGATCCGCAGGGTCTGCAGCGACTTCCGGAAGGGGTGCTCCCCAGTGCCGTTCTCCACGTCCTCGCGGGTCACGGTGTTGGCGGTCGCGCCCCAGTGCCACTGGCCAGTGATCCCGGTCAGTAGGTTCGGGGAGCCCTGGACGGCGGTGCGCTGCATGTAGTGCTTGACCGCGCGCACGCCACCGAGTTCCTCCCCACCACCGGCGCGGCCGGGGCCGCCGTGGACCAGGTGGGGAACGGGGGAGCCGTGACCTGTGGAGGTTTTAGCGTCGTCCCGATCCAGGAAGAGCACGCGACCGTGGTACGCACCGATTCCGGAGGCGAACTGCGCCGCGAGCTCGGGGGAGTGAGTGCACACGGTCGCCACGAGCGAGCCGCCGCCCAGCGCGGCGATCTCCACGGCGTCCGCGATGTCCCCCGAGTATCCCAGCACCGAGGTGACCGGGCCGAACGCCTCGAGCTCGTGGACGGCGGGGGTGCGTGCGTCGTCGAACGAGAGCACCGTGACGGGGAAGAAGGCGCCCTGCTCCGGCAGGGACGCGAGTTCCTCGGGACCGCCGAGTTCCACGGTGGCGCCGGCGTCGATCAGGGCGCGCACGGAGCGCAGCACCTCGAAGTGCTGGTCGTCGGACGCGAGCGGGCCCACCGTGGTGGCGGAATCGCGCGGGTCGCCGACGACGGCGCGCTGCGCCACCCTCTCCCGCAGCGCGGCGATCACGGCGGGCTTGAGCGCCTGCGGAACGATGACCCGGCGGATCGCGGTGCACTTCTGCCCGGCCTTGACGGTGATCTCCAGGACCACGGACTTCACGAACGCCTCGAACTCGGGGGAGTCCTCGGTGACGTCCGGGGCCATGATCGCGGCGTTGAGCGAATCGGTCTCCGCCGTGAAACGCACGCCCTTCTCCTGCACGTTGGTGTGGGCGCGCAGCGACTGGGCGGTGGCGGCCGAGCCGGTGAAGGCCACGTGGTCGCGGGCGTCCAGGTGGTCCAGCAGATCGCGCGCGGCGCCGGAGATCAGCTGCAGGGAACCCTCCGGCAGCAGCCCGGAGTCCAGCATGAGCCGCACGCACGCCTCGGTCACGTACCCGGTGGGGGTCGCGGGTTTCACGATGGTGGGCACCCCGGCGAGGAATGCGGGCGCAAACTTCTCGAGCATGCCCCACACGGGGAAGTTGAACGCGTTAATCTGCACGGCCACACCGGACAGCCGGGTGTAGATGTGCTCACCCAGGAACGAGCCGTCCCGCGAGAGCTGTTCCACCGCGCCGTCCACGATCACGTTGGCGTTGGGCAGTTCGCGCTGTCCCTTGGACGAGAACGTGAAGAGGGTCCCGATCCCACCGTCGATGTCGATCAGGTGGTCCTTGGCCGTGGCCCCGGTCGCGTAGGAGATCTCGTACAGCTCCTCCTTGTGCTCGCCCAGGTATTGCGCGAGCTGCTTGAGGATCAGGGCGCGGTCGTGGATGCGCAGTTGCCCCAGTGCGGCCTGGCCCACGGTGCGTCCGTGGTCCAGGGCGCCCGCGGTGTCGATCCCGTCCGTGCTCACCCGGGCCACGAGCTCCCCGGTGGTGGCATTGCGCACGTCCGCGATCTTCTGCGGGTCCTTCGGCCGCCACCACTTCCCGGCGACGAAGCTGGGCAGGATCTGCGGTTCCTGGGCCTCGGATGCCTGGGACTGGGTGTTCACGCGGGGTCCTCCGAACTTTCGCGGCCATCAGTCGAACGATCGGTCAGTATTTGCTCCAGGATAACCTAGGTCACACAAGGGCACCATGGTCACCACGCTCCGCCGTCGGCGTTCGACGCCGCTCTGCGACGCCGCTCAGCGCGGCTCACCGGCGCGGCGTGGGGCCTGATCACCGAGGAGTCAGCATGCACGAGGATCCCACCCGCGCGGACGTCCGCGCCGAGAACGCACGAGTCGCGTCCCCCGCCGAGGAGTTCGGTGAGGCGTACGAGCCGTGGATCATCGAGTTGGGTGAACTGGACGAGAAGATGGGCGTGGTGGTGGAGGAGCAGTCCGCCGAGCGCGTGGTGGCGACCATGCCCGTGGAGGGCAACCGGCAGTCCCTGGGGCTGCTGCACGGCGGCGCGTCCGTGGCGCTCGGGGAGATGCTGGGCTCGTGGGCCGCGGTGATCCACGGCTCCACCATGGGCAAGGTGGCCGTGGGCGTGGACATCAACGCGACCCACCACGCCTCCGCTACAAGCGGCCGGGTGCGCGGCGTGGCCACGGCGATCCACCTGGGGCGCAGCGTCACGAACCACGAGGTGGTCATCACCCACATCGACACCGGCAAGCGCCTGTGCACCGTGCGGATCACCAATTACCTCAAGCCCGCGAAGCGCTCCTGAGCATTCGTCCGACGATGCCGCGGTGCCCGTCCCTCGGGAAGGGCACCGCGGCGTCGTCGTCCGCGGAGCCGCTCCGGCACCGCGGAGGGCGCGCGGAACCGCCCCGGCACCGCAGGGAACACACGGAACCGCCCCGGCACCGCGTGGGAACGGTGTCGGGGCGGTTCGTGGTCCGCGGGAGGGCTGAGGAGTCCCCTCTCATGCCGCGCGGACAGGGTGGACGCGGAGACCGGATGCCCGGAGTTCTTTGGCCTCAGTGACCGTGCTCCGGTCTCCGCGGGTCTTCAGGGCGCCGGGTTCAGAACTGGGCGCTCTCGGTGGAGCCCGTGAGGGCGATCGTGGAGGAGTTGGGGTTGACCACCTGGGAGACCAGGTCGAAGTACCCGGTACCCACCTCGCGCTGGTGCTTGGTGGCGGTGTAACCGCGCTCCTCGGCGGCGAACTCGCGCTCCTGCAGTTCCACGTACGAGGTCATCTGGTTGCGGGCGTAGCCGTGGGCCAGATCGAACATCGAGTAGTTCAGCGCGTGGAAACCGGCCAGGGTGATGAACTGGAAGCGGTAGCCCATGGCGGAGAGTTCGCGCTGGAACTTGGCGATGGTCTCGTCGTCCAGGTGCTTCTTCCAGTTGAAGGACGGCGAGCAGTTGTACGCGAGCATCTGGTCCGGGAAGTCCTCATGCACGGCATCCGCGAACTGGCGGGCCAGCTTGAGATCCGGCGTGCCGGTCTCCATCCAGATCAGGTCCGAGTAGGGGGCGTACGCCTTGGCGCGGGCGATGCAGGGCTCCACACCGTTGCGGACCTTGTAGAAGCCCTCCGGGGTGCGCTCGCCGGTGATGAACTCGGCGTCCTGCTCGTCGATGTCCGAGGTGATCAGGGTGGCCGCCTCGGCATCCGTGCGGGCGATGATGATGCTGGGGACGTCCTCCACGTCCGCCGCGAGGCGGGCCGCGTTGAGGGTGCGGATGTGCTGCTGGGTGGGGATCAGCACCTTGCCGCCCAGGTGACCGCACTTCTTCTCGGAGGCCAACTGGTCCTCCCAGTGCACACCGGCCGCACCGGCGTCGATCATGGACTTCATGAGCTCGAAGGCGTTGAGCGGTCCGCCGAAGCCGGCCTCCGCGTCCGCGACGATCGGCGCCATCCAGTTCTCCACGGTGTGGACGTCCTCGGCGTGCTCGATCTGGTCCGCACGCTTGAGCGCGTTGTTGATCCGGCGCACCACCTGGGGAACCGAGTTCGCCGGGTAGAGGGACTGGTCCGGGTAGGTCTGGCCCGCGAGGTTCGCGTCACCGGCGACCTGCCAACCGGAGAGGTAGATCGCCTTGAGCCCGGCCTTGACCTGCTGGACGGCCTGGTTACCGGTCAGAGCGCCCAGAGCATTGATGTAATCCTCCGAGTTGAGCAGGTACCAGAGCCGTTCCGCACCGCGGCGGGCGTTGGTGTGCTCTTCTCGAAAGGAACCCTGCAGACGCAGGACCTCCTCGGGGGCGTAGTCACGGGTCACGCCGGCCCAGCGGGGGTTCTCCTCCCAGTCCCGGGCGAGTTCCTCGGCGCTGCGGAGGTTGCTGTTCTCGTTGCTCATCTCGTTCTCCTTTGATCGTTCGAGCCGGCGGCCTCGGTGGGAGCTCCGCACGGGTAACTTGATGTGTTCCACTTTTGCCGCGATCTGCACTCCCGCATAGAGGCTTTTGGGATGAAGAATCGGTTTTCTTCACGTTTGAAGAAAATCTGCCTAAACTCGGACTATGACCCCGGACACAGGACCCCGCAGGCGTCGTCGCACCGGCGACGGCGCTCCCCCTCGCGCCGCCGCACCGCGGAGCGCTCACGGCTTGGAACCCGCGCGCGCTGCGCGGTCGCGGGGTACGGAGCCCGCCCGGACGGCAACACCGCGGCGCACGGACCCCGCGTCCGGCACGCGGGTCCCCGCGCGCTCGTCGTCCGACGTGCCACCCGAGGAGTCCGGTGACCCGACCGATCCGATCGTGCTGGGGCGGCGGATCCGCTACCGCCGCAAGCGACTGCGAATCACGCTCGAGGAGCTCGCGCGCACCGTGGGCATGGCGGCGTCGGCGCTGTCGCTGATCGAGAACGGCAAGCGCGAACCCAAGCTCAGCGCGCTGTCCGCCATCGCTGCCGCGCTGGACATGAGCGTGGAGCAACTGCTGGGGACCAAGGCGCCGTCGCGCCGCATGGAACTGGAGATCCAGGTGGAGCGCGTGCAGCGCGGACCCATGTACGCGTCCCTCGGGTTGCCCACGGTGCGGGTGGGGCCGGGCACGAGTACCGAGACCCTCGAGGCGCTCGCGGCACTGCAGCGGCAACTCGCCCAGCGGCTCGAGGAACAAGCGGCCACGCCCGAGGAGGCCCGGCGCGCCAACACGCAATTGCGAGCACGCATGCGGGGGATCGACAACTACTTCGAACGCATCGAGACCATGGCCGCGGACCTGCTCGCCGCGATCCGCCACACGGGCGGACCGCTGTCCGAGCACCACATCTCGCGGCTCGTGGAGCACGTGGGATTCGAGATCCACCAGGTCCCGGACCTGCCGCACTCCACGCGCTCGGTCACGGACCTGCGCAACCGCCGGTTCTACCTGCCGGCCACCGCCGGGGCGGGCTCGCCGTGGTCGGTGTTGTTGCAGGCCGTGGGGCATCACTTGCTTGAACACCACCGCCCGGCGGACTACGGCGAGTTCCTGGAACAGCGCGTGGAGACGAATTACTTCGCAGCGGCCCTGATGATCCCGGAGGCCTCCGCGGTGGACCTGCTGGGCCGCGCCAAGTCCCAGCGGGAGTTGTCCGTGGACGACCTACGGGACGCGTTCGCGGTGTCCCACGAGACCGCGGCACACCGGATGACCAACTTGATGACCCACCACTTCGGCATCCCCACCCACTTCGAGAAGGTGCACTCCTCCGGGATCATCCACAAGGCGTGGCAGAACGACGGGTTGCAGTTGCCCACCGACCACAGCGGCGCGGTGGAGGGGCAGAGGGCCTGCCGGTTCTTCTCCGCGCGGCAGGCGTTCTCGGGGACCAACCGGTTGCTGTCCCACTTCCAGTACACCGACACCCCGCACGGCACGTTCTGGTGCTCGGCCCGCGTGGAGGGATCCGAGAACGGGGAATTCTCCATCTCTTTCGGTGTGCCGTACGAGCACGTCAAATGGTTCCGGGGCCGCGCCACCACGGTGCGCCACACCTCCACCTGCCCCGACCCCGCGTGCTGCCAACAGCCCGCCCCGGCGCTCGCCGAGCAGTGG
>NZ_JABFAW010000004.1:21738-66679 GCF_017168375.1 Kocuria sp. KRD140 | reverse complement strand
GCCGAGCAGTGGGACGGCCAGTCCTGGCCCTCCGCCCGCCCTGCGTCCCACATGCTCGCCGCCATGCCCGCCGGCGCGTTCCCCGGGGTGGACGAGACCGAGGTCTACCGCTTCCTGCAGCGACACGCCCCCGTTGCCTCATCTGGCGACCTCGCGTAACCTCCATCACGTTCCCGCCGACGACGCCGCGCCACCCCTACGCGCCCGGACCGTCCGTGTCCGGACGCCACGTGCCCGGGCCCCGAGCGTCGTCGGCGATCCGTAGGCACGAAAGGTGACCCATGAGCTTCGCGACCGCCGACCTGTACGACGAACACGGCGAGGACCTGCAGTCCGTGACCACCCAGTTCATCTCGGTGGGTGGTGTCCACCGGTTCACCGGACCCATCCGCACGGTGCGCTGCTTCGAGTCCAACGTGGACGTCAAGAAGCTCGTGGCCACCCCCGGTGAGGGCGCGGTGCTCGTGGTGGACGGGCAGGGATCCATGAACCGCGCGCTGCTCGGGGACAACGTGGCCCGCACCGCCATGGAGAACGGGTGGGCCGGGCTGATCATCAACGCCCCCGTGCGGGACCGCGTGGAACTGGGCACCCTGGACATCGGCATCAAGGCGCTGGGCACGAATCCCCGCAAGTCCGAACCCAACGACTCCGGGGAAGTGGACGTGATCGTCACCTTCGGCGGCGTAACCTTCCGCCCGGGCAGGACCCTGTGGGCGGACGAGGACGGGGTCCTGGTAGAGCGTTGAACCCGCCACCTCCGCTGGACGGATATACGACGGCGACCCCCCGCACCCGCGGGGTTCGCCGTCGTCGTTCCGGTGGGGGCCGGGTGTCGTGACTACTTCTGGGCCACGAACTCCTGGCCGTCCGTCAGGTACACGTTGCCGTACTTGTCCACGGTGGAGTTGGTGCGCAGATCCCACTCCTGAGCTCCCAGCACGGGAGCGGGGCCGAAGGAGACCACCGTGGTGCCCTCCCTGGGCGGCACGTACCCCACGGCCTGACCGTTCTGGTACACGGCGTAGCTGGCCTGCTTGCCCGCGGGGGCGCTGCCGGGTTCCACGACACGTTCGTAGCTCACGATCTCCATGGCGCCGAAGACGGGGTGGTGCACCGGGATCGCTGCGGTCTTGTCGCACGGCCCCGCGCAGGGGTCCGCGACGGCCGGCAGGGACGGCGCCGTAGCGGTGGCTGACGCGGCCGGGGTGCTGCCCGCACCCGCGGTGTTCGCAGCGGTGACCGGGCCGGGGGTGGGGAACAACCCCGCGGCGTCGTCGAACCCCAAGTCAGAAGGGGTTCGACGCGCGGAACAGCCGATGCGCACCCGACCCGCCACGAGTACGGCCGTGCACGCGCTCAGGAGTAGTCGTAGAACCCCTTGCCGGATTTACGGCCCAGTTCGCCGCGCTCGACCATGTCCCGCATGAGCTGGGGCGGGGCGAAGCGGGGGCCGAGCGTGGATTCGAGGTACTCCGCGATCCCCAGGCGCACGTCCAGACCCACGATGTCGGTGAGGGCGAGCGGACCCACGGGGTGCTTGTAGCCCAGGACCATGGCGTTGTCGATGTCCTCCGCGGACGCCACACCCTCCTCGACCATGCGAATGGCCTCGAGGCCCAGGGCCAGCCCGAGCCGGGAGGACGCGAAGCCGGGGGCGTCGTTCACGGTGGCCGGCGTCTTGCCGATGCCCGCGACCCACTGCAGGGTCAGCTCTTTCAGCTCCTGACGGGTCTTGCGCCCGATCACGATCTCCACGAGCTTGGAAGCCGGGACGGGGTTGAAGAAGTGCATGCCGCAGAACCGCTCGGGGCGCTGGAGCTCATCGGCGAGCCCGTCCACGGACAGCGAGGACGTGTTGGTGGCCAGCCACGCCGTCTCGGACAGGTTCTTCTCGACCCGCTGGAGGGAGGAGACCTTGAGGTCCCAGGTCTCGGGAACGGCCTCGATCACGAGCTCGCAGTCCGCGAAGTCCGCGTAGTCCACGCTCACGGAGAAGTTCTGGGTCCACGTGTCCAGGTTGCCGTCGATCTTCCCGCGCTCGAGGGACTTGACGAGGTCCGATTCCACCCGCTCCTTGGCGCTCTCCGCGGCCGGCCCGTCCACTTCCACCACGGTCACGCGCGCTCCGGAGATCAGGAACGCGTGGGCGATCCCCGCGCCCATGCGCCCGCCTCCCAGGACTCCCACGCGGGACGGGACGGTTGCGGTGGTGTTCTCGGTCATGTCTTGGGCTCCTTCTTGCGGTCCAGGAACGCTTGCATACGGTCGAATTTGGCCTGCGACTCGAACAGGATGGCCTGCGCGAGCTCGTCCACGTGGGGGTGCGCCTCGCGCGGCATGGCGAACACACGCTTGGACACGCGCACGGCCAGCGGGTCCTGCGCGGCGATGCGATCGGCCAGGGCATCCGCCGCGACCAGTAGCTCGTCTGGTTCGTGGATCTCGGTGATCAGGTGGGCCTCCAGGGCCTCCTGCGCGGAGAGGGTCCGACCGGCCAGTAGGATGTCCTTGGCGAGCGCCTCACCGGCCAGTTCCCGCAGTCGCCACAGGGCCCCCGCGGCGGCGATGATGCCCAGGCCGGTCTCGGGTTGGCCCACCTTGACCCGCGGCGTGCCGATCCGGAAGTCCGCGGCCCACGCGAGTTCCGCGCCCCCGCCCAGCGCGTAGCCGTCCAGGGCCGCGATCACGGGCATGGGTAGCTTGGCGATCCGGTCGAACAGCTGCGAGTTCACGCCGCGCAGGGCGTCCTCACGACGCCGCTCGCGCAGTTGCGCGATGTCCGCACCGGAGGCGAAGATCCCTTTCCCGTTCACGTGCGTGCCGCTCAGGATCATGATCCGGGGATCGCGTTCCAGACGGGCGCACACAGCGTGCAACTCGTCCACCATGACCTCGTCGATGGCGTTGCGCACCGCGGGGCGGTCCAGCGCCACGTGCAGGCGGTCCGGGGTGTCGGTGATGCGCAGGGCCGTGAACTGCGCGGCCCACTCGGGGGTGTCGTGCTGCGTCATGGCCGGATCACACCCGCTCCACGAGCAGTGCTGCACCCTGGCCCACGCCGATGCACATGGTGGCCAGGCCCTTGGCGGTCTGCTCCCGCTCCATCCGGCCCAGCAGGGTGATGACGATGCGCGAGCCCGAGGAACCCAGGGGGTGGCCCAGGGCGATCGCCCCGCCGTCCCGGTTCACGATCTCCGGGTCCAGGCCGAGCCGGCGGATCGATGCGAGCGACTGGGTCGCGAACGCCTCGTTGATCTCCACGGAGCCCAGATCGCCCACGCTCCAGCCGGCGCGCTCCAGGACCTTCTCGGATGCGGGCACCGGGCCCAAGCCCATGATCTCGGGGGCGAGACCGGCGGAAGCACCGTCCACGACGCGGCCTCGGGCGTTGAGCCCGTACTTGGTCACGGCCCGTTCGCTGGCCACGATCACGGCGGACGCGCCGTCGTTGAGCGAGGACGAGTTACCGGCCGTGACCACGGACCCGCCCTTGACCACGGGGCGCAGCTTGGCGAGCACCTCCGGGGTGGAGCCCTCGCGGGGGCCCTCGTCCGTGTCCACGACCGTGACCGCACCCTTGCGGCCGCGGACCTCCACGGGCACGATCTCGGCGTCGAAATGACCGGCGCGGATCGCGGCCAGGGCCTTCTCGTGCGACTGCGCGGCGAAGGCGTCCGCGTCCTCGCGGGAGATTCCGTCCACCCGGGCGACCTCCTCGGCCGTCTCGGGCATCGAGTAGGTGGCCTTGCCGTCCCGCGAGAGCGGGCCCTCCACGAACGCGGGGTTCACGAACCGCCACCCGATCGAGGTGTCGAAGACCTCCCCGGGCTTGGCGAACGCCGTACGGGGCTTCTCCATGACCCACGGCGCGCGGGACATGGATTCCACTCCACCGGCCACCACGATGTCCGCGGCCCCGGACTTGATCATCTGGGACGCGATCGTGATCGCGGACATCCCCGACGCGCACAGCCGGTTGACCGTAATCCCGGGGACCGTGTCCGGGTACCCGTTGAGCAGCCACGCCATCCGGGCCACGTTGCGGTTCTCCTCACCGGCGCCGTTGGCGTTGCCCAGGATCACCTCGTCCACGAGCGCGGGATCGATGCCGGCGTCCTCCACGACGGAACGGATGCACAGTGCGGCTATGTCGTCCGGGCGTACCGAGGACAGGGCACCGCCGTAACGACCCACGGGGGTTCGCGCCCCTCCGACGAGGAAGGCTTGCGGCATCGAGGACATGGCAACTCCTAAGTGGGGCAATAACCGACCGATTGTTCACTGTAAAGGTTCCCCGATCATGTGAGCCACGTCAATCGATGACGGTCACGCGGGGAAGAGCGCGACGGGCCCGGCAACCGTATGGCTGCGGGGCCCGCCGTGCGCCGTCGTGACCTCCGACGAATCAGAGGCCGGGACGGTTGGTTCGTGTGCCGGGGATCAGTGGCGGCGGATGCGCGCCGGAGCGGTGGTCTCGGGCTCGCCGGCCACCGGGGGAACGATCTCGTCCGGATGCGCCCGGACGTACTCCTGGTGCACCTCCGCGACGTGCAGGTCCTTGCCCTGGTCCGACTTCTTGACGAAGGAGACCGCGATGAAGGACACGAGCGAGATCAGGGAGATGTACAGGCCGATGGTCCACGCGGCGCCGGTGCGGTTGAGCAGCAGCTGGGCGATCATGGGGGCGAACGCGCCACCAATGATCGACCCCAGGGCGTAACCGATCGAGACACCGGAGTAGCGGACGCGGGCCGGGAACATCTCGGCGTACATGGCGGACTGCGGACCGTAGGACGGACCCAGACCGATCGTCAGGATGAAGATCGCGGCCGCGAACAGGGGCAGGGACGCCGTGTTGAGCATCCACCACATGGGGATGGCCCACAGGATGATGATGCCGTAGCCGATCTGGAACGTGAGCTTGCGCCCGATCTTGTCCGAGATCCACCCGCCGAACATCGTGAAGATGAGCCACCCGACGCCGCCCACGAGGGTGGCGATCAGCGTCTCGGGGCGGGACATCCCCAGGGTCTTGGTGCCGTAGGACGCGAAGAACGCGATGACCAGGTAGCCCGCGGCGTTGTTCGCGGCGAAGATCAGCGCGGCCAGGATGACCTGCGGGGAGTTGGTCCGGAACAGCTGGTCCAGGGGAGCGGAGGACTCCTTGGCGCGCTGGCGCATCTCCAGGAACACGGGGGACTCGTCCACGGAGCGGCGGATCAGCCAACCCACGAAGATCAGCACGATGGAGAACAGGAACGGAACGCGCCAGCCCCAGGCCTCGAACTGCTCGGGGGTCAGGATGGTGCTCAGACCGAACATGAACAGGGTGGCCATCAGCACGCCCAGGGGCACACCGATCTGGGGGTAGGCGCCGAAGAAGCCGCGCTTGTTCGCGGGCGCGTGCTCCACGGACATCAGGGCCGCACCACCCCACTCACCACCGGCGGAGAAGCCCTGCAGGATACGCAGGACCAGCAGGATGATGGGGGCCGCGATACCGATCTGCTCGTACGTGGGCAGCAGGCCGATCAGCGTGGTGGCCGCGCCCATCCCGAAGAGGGTCATGACCAGGGTGATCTTGCGCCCGTACTTGTCACCGATGTGACCGGCCACGATCGCACCCAGGGGACGGAAGAGGAAGCTGATGCCCAGGGACGCCCAGGCGACGATCTGTCCCAGCGTGGCGTTCTGCTCGCCCGCCGGGTTGAAGAAGTGGGTGGCCAGGATGAAGGCGGCCGCCTGCGCATAGATGAAGAAGTCGTACCACTCGATGGTGGTGCCCACGAGGGTGCCCGCAAGGACCTTGCGCTCTTCTCGGGTCATGGTGTGCGCCGGCTGAGCGGGCGCTGAGGTGGTGGATGCCATGTGGGTCTCCAGGATCGGCGGACGCGGGGTCCGTGGGGTGCCAGTGGCGGGGTGGATCAGGGGAATAACCGACCGATTGGCCTCGAAATAAGTGTACGAAAGAATGTGAAGCGCACCACACGTTTCGTGTACTAAATCGTATATTTTTCCCGGGCCGTTCACCCGGGCGGGCAGCATGTCGGCCGTTGTGACGCGTTCATGACACGGCAACGCCCCCTCCCGCCGTGCCGCACCGTGGAAGGTGCGGGCGCAGCGGAAGGGGGCGGGCGGCGTCGTCCGGGAAGATCGGGGAACCGGAACGGTCAGCGACGCGGTGGGACTAAAAGCTGCAGGACCAGCCGCGCGGCCTGATCAGAACAGGCGCTCGGACGCGATCCGCGCACCCTCCACGAGGGACTCGAGCTTGGCCAGCGCGATCTGCGGGTGCAACCGCCCGCCCAGACCGCAGTCCGTAGAGGCGATCACGTTCTCCTTGCCCACCACGGACGCGTACTGCTCGATCCGGTCCGCCACGAGCTCGGGGTGCTCCACCACGTTGGTCGAGTGCGAGACGAAACCGGGGTAGACCACCTTGCCCTCGGGCAGCTGGTGGTCCTTCCAGACCTTCCACTCGTGGCCGTGGCGCGGGCTGGACGCCTCGAAGCTGTAGCCCTGCGCGCGGATGGTGAGCATGAGGTCCACGAGGTACTTGAACTCGAGGTCCGTGGTGTGCGGGCCGTGCCACGAACCCCAGCACAGGTGGAAGCGGATCTGCTCCTCGGGGAGGTCGCGCAGTGCGTAGTTCAGCGCGTCCACGCGCAGCTGGGTGAAGGCCAGGTAGTCCTCCACGGTGGGCTCGGGGTTGATCTGGTCCCAGGACTCGGCGATCGAGGGGTCGTCGATCTGCACGGTCAGTCCGGCGTCTACGATGGCCTTGTACTCCTCGCGCATCACGTCCGCGCACGCGTAGACCAGTTCCTCGTCCGTGGCGTAGTACTCGTTCTTCACGCGCGCGCAGGAGCCGGGGGACAGTGCCGCGACGAAGCCCTGCGTGGCACCGTTCAGGGCCATCGCGTCCTTCACGCGGCGGATGTCCCCGGCCACAGCCTCCTGACCCGTGTAGGTCAGCGGGCCCGTGATCTTGGGCTGGGAGACCGTGTTGCGGTGCACGAGCACGCCCGCTGTGGGGTCCTCATAGGCGTCCCGGAAGCGCTCCCGGTCGCGGCGGTCGGGGAAGCTCGTGAGCACGATGTGTCCCGGGCTGGAACGGTGCTTCTCGCCCTCGTTCCACCGGTCCTCGTCCGTGGGGGTCAGCCCGCCCAGGCGGTGGAACGAGTAGTTCCACCAGGCCCCGTAGTCCACGGCGCCGGACGTGGTGTGGCCGTACTCGCCGTCGTTGACGATGTCGATGCCGATCTCGCGCTGGGTGCGCACGATCTCTGCGACGCCTTCGTCGAGCGCCTCGCCCAGCTGGGAGAGGTCGATCTCGCCCGCCTGGAAACGGTTGTTGGCCTTCAGCAGCTCGGGCGTGCGAGGCAGGGAGCCCACGTGGGTGGTCTGGATGCGATCGGTGTTCAAGGGCATGGCTGTGCTGTTCCTTTCCATCGGTCCTGGCGTTAGCACCGGTGTCACCCCGGTTGCTGCGGCTTCCACGAGCCAGATCTCTCGGCCGCTCTGGATGGGTACTGCTCCATCCAACAGCATCGCGAGGAGTGGACGCCAGTTGTGGCGTGTCGGACGACGACGCCGCTCCCCGGGTTCCTCCTGCCCCGGCCCCTCGGGCTGGGGTCACCGGGGCTTCCGTGACCCGGCGGACTCCGGTGCGGGCCGTGACTCGTAGCTGGTCCGGGGTGGTCCGTTCCGGATCGTGACCCGGCGGCCCTCGGGGCGTAGCGTGACGCGGTAGGAGAACCGTCCACGCGCAAAGAGGCTGTCATGGAGCAATCACTCGGGGGGAAGAAGGCCCTGGTCACCGGTGGGGCCAGCGGGATCGGCCGCGCCGCCGTGCAGGCGTTCGCGGACCGCGGCGCCCACGTGGTCGTCGCGGATATCAATGAAGAAGCCGCTCAGACGACGGCCTCCGAGGTGGGCGGGAAGCCTGGGTCGTGGACCTCTCGGATACCGCCGCGCTCGCCGAACTGAGCCTGGACGTGGACATCCTGGTCAACAACGCGGGGATCCAAAAGGTGGCCCCCGTGCAGGACTTCGACCCCGCGGACTTCCACCGCATCCTCACGCTCATGCTCGAGGCTCCGTTCCTGCTGATCCGTGCCGCACTGCCGCACATGTACGAGCGCGGATGGGGCCGGATCATCAACGTCTCCTCCATCCACGGTCTGCGCGCGTCCGCGTACAAATCCGCGTACGTCACGGCCAAGCATGGGCTCGAAGGGCTGTCCAAGACCGTGGCCCTGGAGGGCGCTGAGCACGGTGTGACCAGCAACTGCGTCAACCCCAGCTACGTGCACACCCCGCTCGTGGACAAGCAGATCAAGGACCAGGCCGCGACCCACAGGATCCCCGAGGACCAGGTGATCGAGAAGATCATGCTCACCGAGTCCGCGATCAAGCGCCTCGTGGAACCCGAGGAGGTTGGCGAGCTCATCGCGTTCCTGGCCGGCCCGTCCGCGGGCATGGTCACGGGTGCGTCCTACACGATGGACGGTGGCTGGACGGCGTTCTGAGTGCGGGGCGACGTCGCCGCGTCCACCCTCGCTGCCGTTCGGTGTCGAGGCAATGGCCCGCGTTCCACGGCCCCTCTCCGGCCAAGGGCCCGAACATCTGCGTCCCGAAAAAACACCCGCAGTCGCACAACGCATGCGGTATCGGGACACAGATGTTCCGGGGTGCGAGAACGCGGGGTCTGACGGTACGGGACGACGCCGCTGCGTCCGGTTCACACGGTCGTGGCCCCCGCGCGCAGCGCCGTGGAGAGCCTGTGGGCCTGGTCCAGCAAAGCCGCCCCGAGGCGGGGTCTGCGTTCCGCGGTGAACCGGGGTTCGATCCCCGTCAGGGAGAGTGCGTAGCGGGGTTGGCCGGTCGCGTCGAACACCGCGGCCGCCATGCCCCACGAGCCCTCCACAATACGTCCGGGGTTCAGGGACCAGCCGTCCTCCCGGACCTGGGCGACGAGGCGGCGGACGTGAGCGTCGTCGTGCTGTGGACCGAGGCGCGTCCGCTCCTCCCGGGTGTCCGCGAGGGCGGTCTCCAATTGGTCCGGGGGTAGGTGACCGAGGATCGCGAGTCCCGCGGAGGCCACGCCCAGGGGCAACCGCAGGCCCTCGTAGAGCACGTGCGAGCGCACCGGGAACGCCCCCTCCACCCGGGCCAGGCAGATGACCTCGTTGCCGCGGCGAGCGGAGAAGAACGCGGACTCGCCCGTGGCCTCGGCGAGCCGCTGCAGGCACGGGGTCGCGAGGTCCTGGGCGGGATAACGTTGGGCGGCCACCGTGCCCAGGATGTGCAGTTCGGGACCCAGGGCCCAGTTGCCGTCCTCCGTGCGGTCCACGAACCCCTCGGCGGCGAGCGCTGCGAGCAATCGGTGCGCGGTGGGCCGGGTCAGCCCCGTGCGGTGGGCGATGGCCGCGGTGGATCCGGCTGACTCCCCGGATGCCACGGCCTGCAGGATCGCGGCGATCCGGGAGACCACCTGCGTGCCCTGCGGGGAGGACTGCGGGTTCCGGGATTTCTGCGGGGTCATACACGCTCCTGCGTCGGGACGTTCACAATATGGACAGACTAGCGACAGTTTTTCAGATTGTGATCCCTTCACCGACGATTACGGGTGAAGCATTGACCAAGATGTGGTCACTTTCTAGCCTGAGAGGCAGATCACGCACTGGAGGGGTGACCATGTCCAAACTCAGGGACAACGTGGCCGAGTTGCTCGCCGAGACGCTGCGGGACGGGATGACCGTGGCGGTGGGCGGTTTCGGACTGTCCGGGATCCCGCGAGACCTCATCGAAGCGGTCCGCGACAACGGAGCCAAGGACCTGACCGTGGTGTCCAACAACATGGGCGTGGACGGCAAAGGGCTCGGTCTGCTGCTGGAGAACAAGCAGGTGAGTAAGGTGCTGTCCTCGTACGTGGGGGAGAACAAGGAGTTCGCCCGCCAGTACCTGGAGGGTGAGCTCGAGGTCGAGTTCAACCCGCAGGGCACGCTCGCCGAACGGCTGCGCGCGGGCGGTGCGGGGATCCCCGCGTTCTACACCGCCACCGGTGTGGGCACGCGCGTGGCGGAGGGGAAGCCCACCGCGGAGTTCGACGGGTGCACCTACATCCTGGAACGCGGGATCGTCGCGGACATCGCCCTGGTGCACGCGTGGCGAGGGGACACGGACGGCAACCTGATCTACCGGAGGACCTCGCGCAACTTCAACCCGGTGTGCGCCACGGCCGCGCGGATCACGTTCGCGGAGGTCGAGGAGGTCGTGGCCCCGGGTGAGCTGGACCCGGACCACATCGTGACCCCCGGGGTCTTCGTGCAGCACGTGGTGCAGTACTCGGGGGCGCCCAAGGAGATCGAGCAGCGCACCACGCGACCGAGGCCCGCGGCGCGGCGTCGTCGTCGGAGGGCGGAACGGACGTGCGGACCGGCGGTGGTGCCGCCCGGGGCGCGGGCAACGGCGGAGCGGAAGGAACGGTGGCATGAGTTGGACGCGTGATGAGATGGCGGCCATCGCGGCGTCGGAACTGCATGACGGCGACTACGTGAACCTGGGCATCGGGATCCCGACCCTCGTGGCGAACAACCTGCCCGAGGGCGTGAGCGTGGTGCTGCAGACCGAGAACGGGGCGCTGGGCATGGGCCCGTTCCCGTACGAGGGGGACGAGGACCCGGACCTGATCAACGCCGGGAAGCAGACGATCACCCTGCAGCCGGGGGCCGCGATCTTCGACTCCGCGATGTCCTTCGCGATGATCCGCGGTGGACACGTGAAGATGGCGATCCTGGGGGCCATGCAGGTCTCGCAGCGCGGCGACCTGGCCAACTGGATGATTCCCGGCAAGATGGTCAAGGGAATGGGCGGGGCCATGGACCTTGTGACCGGAGCACCTCGTGTGCTGGTCTTGACGGAACACGTCGCCAAGGACGGCTCCGCCAAGCTCAAGCGGGAGTGCGATCTGCCCCTGACCGGTGTCGGGGTCGTGGACCGTATCATCACCGACCTGTGCGTCTTCGACGTGGAGGAACACGGGCTGGTGTTGCGGACCCTCGCCCCGGGTGTGACCGAAGAAGAAGTAGCAGCCAAGACCGAGGCCGAATACCGGGTTGAGCTCGTGGACGTCACCCCGGACTCCGTGCCCGTACAGGAGGAGAAATGACAGAGAACGCCAATGACGTGGTGATCGTCAACGGAGCACGCACACCCCAGGGCAAATTGCTGGGCGCGCTCGCGGACCTGAGCGCCGTGGACCTGGGCGCGCACGCGATCAAGCACGCCGTGCAGCGCGCGGGGGTCTCCCCCGAGGACGTGGACTACGTCTACATGGGCAACGTGGTGCAGGCGGGCACCGGGCAGAACCCGGCCAAGCAGGCCGCGGTGAAGGCCGGACTGCCCAAGACCGTCCCGGCGGCGGCCCTGAACAAGGTGTGCCTGTCCGGTCTGGTGGCCGTCACGGAAGCGGCGCGAATGCTGCGCCTGGGTGAGGCGGACGTCGTCGTGGCCGGCGGGATGGAATCCATGACCAACGCGCCGCACCTGGCCCTGGGCGCCCGCAAGGGCAAGTCCTACGGGGACATGCGGCTCGCGGACTCGCTCGCCCACGACGGGCTCGTGGACGTCGAGAAGGGCGTGCCCATGGGTGAGCTCACCGAGTCCGGCAACGGCGAGCGTCAGATCGACCGCGCCGAGCAGGACGCGGTGGCCGCGCGCAGCCACCAGCTCGCGGGCAAGGCCCAGCAGGACGGGATCTTCGCGGACGAGATCGCGCCCATCGAGGTGCCCCAGCGCAAGGGCGATCCGATCACGGTGTCAGAGGACCAGGGCGTGCGCCCGGATTCCACCGCGGAGGGCCTCGGCAAGCTGCGCCCCGCCTTCACGAAGGACGGCGCCATCACCGCGGGCAACTCGTCCCCCATTTCCGACGGCGCTGCGGCCCTCGTGCTGACCACGCGCGGCTACGCGGAGGAGCACGGACTCGAGTGGCTCGCCGTGGTGGGCAAACCCGGTCAGGTGGCCGGTCCGGATACCTCCCTGCACTCCCAGCCCTCCCGGGCCATCGAGCACGCGCTCTCGCGGTCCGACTGGACCCTGGAGGATCTGGACTTCATCGAGATCAACGAGGCGTTCGCGGCCGTGGCCGTGCAGTCGGTGCGCGACCTGGGCGTGGACCCCGAGAAGGTCAACATCCACGGTGGTGCGATCGCCCTGGGCCACCCCGTGGGGGCCTCGGGCGCGCGGATCGCGCTGCATGCCGCTTTGGAACTGGCGCGGCGTGGCTCCGGCAAGGCCGCCGTGTCCCTGTGCGGTGGCGGCGGTCAGGGTGAGGCGTTGTTGTTGAGCCGTTGAGCCTTGCAGGTGGGTCACGCCCGTCCCGGACCCGGGGCGGGCGTGACCCGCACCAGGGGCGGCCCGGCTCGAGCCGGCTGACCGGCCCGTGTGGTCCCCGGGGGCGGGCGGCCGGGTTGATCGAATGGATTCAGGAGGAACTATGGCGCACACGGCATCCACACCGGACTCGACATCGCTGGAGGGCCCTGGATCAGGGGGCGGGCCTGTCCCGGACCCGCGGCGCACCCGCAAGCGGGCGGCGCTGTCCGGGTTCCTGTTCGGATGCGGTATCGCCGCTTCCATGATCGACTTGTTCATCTTCCACCTGGGCCTGCAGTGGCATCACTTCTACGACCTCTCCACGCACGAGGTGGCCCTCGTGACGGACGGGTTCTTCCACGCCTTCGGGTGGTTCATCACCATCTGGGGTCTGTTCCTGCTCGCTGACGTGCGCCGACGGGGTGGGGTGCACTGGCCCCACTGGATCGGGGCCGTGATCCTGGGTGTGGGGACCTTCCAGCTCTTCGATGGCATCGTGGACCACAAGCTGCTGGGCATCCACCAGATCCGCTACGGGGTGGACATCCTGCCGTACGACCTCGTGTGGAACGGCACCGCGGTGATCCTCATGCTCATCGGGTTCGTGGTGCTGCGGCGCGGCGCGCGGGCCTATCGGACCCGCTGATGTCCTCGGACCACGCCCACCATGCGGATCACACCCACCACTCGGAGACCGCTGCTGTCGGATGGCCTGTGTTCGAGTGGCTGGTCGTGGTGGTGCTGGTACTGGCTGCCGCGGGGTACGGGTGGTTGTTGTGGTCGGGCCGTCACAGGACGGGCCCGAGTCCGTGGCGTCCCGTGAGTTTCTACGTCGGCCTGCTGGGCGTGGGGGTGGGCCTCGTGGGGCCCCTCGCCCACGCCGGGCACACCAGCTTCACCGCTCACATGGTGGGGCACCTGTTGGTGGGGATGCTCGGACCCCTGCTGCTCGTCCTGGGCGCGCCCGTGCGGGTGGCGCTGCGCGGGCTGTCCACCGCCGGGGCGCGCCGGGTCTCGCGGGTGCTGCGGTTCCCGGTCGTCCGCTGGGTCACGCACCCCGTGGTGGCCGCGATCCTCAATGCCGGCGGGTTGTGGTTGCTCTACAGCACCGCGCTGTTCCACTGGATGCACGCCTCCGCGTGGGGCCACGCGCTCGTCCACACCCACATCTTCCTGGCCGGCTACGTGTTCACGGCGGCCATCGCCGGACCGGACCCCGATCCGCATCGTTCGTCCTTCCGGGTGCGCGCCGTGGTCCTGGTGCTCTTCATCGCGGCGCACTCGGTCCTGGCCAAGTGGCTCTACGCGCATCCGCCCGCGGGAGTCGCGCCCCACGACGCCCACGTGGGCGCGCAGGTCATGTACTACGGCGGCGACGTCGTGGACGTCCTGCTGATCGTCCTGCTGTTCCTGGACCACCACCGGGCCACGCGCCCGCGCCCGGCAACCGATCGCATGTCCCCAACCCTGACCCAGATCGGAGAACCACCCGTGTCCCGCCACCATCGAGAGCCGTTGTCATGAGCACCCCGGGAACCCCGCAGGCCACCGCCGCCCGGTCCGAACCGCCGCTGGCCCGCGTGATGCGGCCGCTCAACACCGCCGTGGAGAGGTTCATCCCCTCGGCGCTGATCTTCGCCATAGTCCTCACCGTCCTGGTGGCCCTCATGGCCCTGCTGCTGACCGATTCCGGGCCCGTGGCCGTGATCCAGGGATGGGGCACGGGACTGTCTGGGCTGCTGGAGTTCATGACCCAGATGGCGCTGGTGCTGTTGCTCGGTCATGCCCTGGCCAGTACCCGGCCCGTGCGCGCCGGTCTCGGCAAGTTGGCCTCGGTGCCCCGCTCACCCCTGCGCGCCTACATCTTCGTGTTCGTCATCGCTGCGGTGGCCTCCCTCATCACATGGGGTTTCGGCCTGGTGGTCGGCGGTCTGCTCGCCCGGGAGGTCGCCGCGGAGTTCGCGCGCAGGCGCCAGGCCGTGAGCTTCCCGATGCTCGTGGCGTCCGGGTTCTCCGGGTTCGTGGTGTGGCACATGGGGTATTCGGGCTCCGGCCCACTGACCGCCGCGACCCCGGGCTCGTTCATCGAGAAGCAGGTGGGCCACATCATTCCCATCAGGGAGACCATTTTCTCGTAATGGAACATCAGCGCGATCGTCGTCACCCTGATCCTGGTGGCCCTGGCGCTCTGGCTCGTGGCACCGCGCAGCGTTCCCGAGTCCCACACGGTCACGGCCGAGGCGCTCGCCCAGTCCGAACAGGAGATCGAGCGTCCGGTCATAGAGGCCCCGGCCGACCGGTTGGATGCCTCCCGCATCCCCACGACTCTCGTGGGCCTGGCACTGGTGGCCTACCTGGTCATCCACTTCGCCGGGGGTGGAACGGTCACCCTGAACATCGTGAACTGGATGTTCCTGGGGCTGATCTTCCTGTTGTCCCGCAACACGTTCGAGGTCATGGGCCTGGTCAAGAACGCCGCGTCGAACGTGGGGGACATCCTGCTGCAGTTCCCCCTGTACGCCGGGATCATGGGCATCATGACCGCCACGGGGCTGATCCAGGTGCTCTCCGACTCGATCGTCGCCGTGGCATCGCCCCAGACGCTGGGCCTGCTGGCCTTCCTGTCCGCAGGGCTGGTCAACTTCTTCGTCCCGTCCGGCGGCGGGCAGGTGGCCATCCAGGCACCCATCCTGTTGGACGCCGCCCCCCGCCTGGACGTGGACCCCGCCGTGGTGATCATGGCCGTGTCCTACGGCGATCAATGGACGAACATGATCCAGCCGTTCTGGGCCCTGCCGTTGCTGGCCATCGCGGGACTGAAGATCCGGGACATCCTGGGCTACACGACCGTGGTGTTGTTGGTCTCCGGAATCGTCTTCGCCGCCACCATGCTGGTCGTGGGCGCGGGGGTCTGAGCGCGTGTCGTGTTCCGGGCGCACCGCGGTCTCGGAGCACGACGGCGCTCGATGTCACCTCGCTGAGGTGGCCGGGGTGTCAGACCTCGTCCGGGTTCCAGCCCTGGGCCTTGCCGTCCGGGGCCGCGTACTTCACGATCAGGGTGCAGTCCAGATCCCCGTACCCCTCGTCGATCAGGCGCTGGAAGCGCTGGGCCGCGAGTTCGGCCGCGGGGAGGTCCACGCCCGTCTGCTCACCGGCGGACAGCGCGAGCCCCACGTCCTTGGCGGCCAGGACCGCGGAGAACGTGGACTCGAAATTGTTGTTGGCGGCGGCCGAGGGGACGATGTCCGGGACGGGGTACCACGTCCGCAGGGCCCAGGAATCGCCGGAGGACACCGACGCGATGTCCCAGAACACTCGCGGGTCCAGACCCAGTCGTTCGGCCAGGACGGAACCCTCCGCACACGCTTCGAGATTGACGAAGAGCATCATGTTGTTCACGATCTTGGCCGATTGCCCCATGCCCGGCCCGCCGGTGTGCACGATCCGACCCGCCATGGGAGTGATGACCTGCTCGGCCCGGGCCACGGTGTCCTTGTCGCCCCCGATCATGAACGTGAGTGTTCCCGCCGCAGCACCGCTGATCCCGCCCGAGACCGGGGCGTCCACGAACGCGAAACCCTTCTCCGCCACGGCCTTGTGCAGCTCCAGGGCGGTTTCCACGTCGATCGTGGAACTGTCGATGAGGAGGGCGTCCTTCGGGGCGAGCGCCAGGACGCCCTGGTCCGATCGGACGGGGCGTGGGAGCCCACGGATCTGGGTCGACAGTTCGTGAGTGCCGCCGAGGGCATCGAGAGGGCCCTGGATTCCCTCGCCCTGGAATCGGGCGGTGCGGGAGGCGGGGTGAAGGGGCTCGTGCGGGTCTTGGCCCCGGACGGCCTGGGCGGGATCGCCGTGGGTGAGGCCATGCGCAGGCTGTCCGAGACCCACCCCGGTGTGCGGCTCGAGATGATCAACGCGGCGCGCCGCCCGAGCGCCAACCTCGTGGGGATCGACGTCGCGGTGGTCGTGGGGCGCCCAGAGGTCTCCCGGAACGAGTCGTTCCACTCGGCGGACTACTTCCTGGGGCTCTACGCGTCCGCGGCGTACGTGGAACGCCACCCGGCCCTCGAGTCCCCCGCCCAATTGCAGGAGCACCCTCTGCTCTACTCCATCGAGTCCATGCAGGACGTCCCGGAGCTGATCGATCCCGTGCGGCATCTGCCGCGGATGCACCAGTCGATCGGGGCCACGTCCTCCATGGTGCACGTGGAGTTGACCCGGTCCGGGGCGGGTATCGGCCTGCTGCCGTGCTACCTGGCCGATCGCGCCAGGGTCCGCGCGCCAACGCACTCGCTCGCTAGCGCACCATCCTGAGCTCGCGCAGGTCCGACAGTCGCGGGTCCACCGTCTCGGTCCCGTCCGCGCGGAAGCCATTGCGCTTGTAGAACCGGATGGCGTGCGCATTGGCCGCGGCGACCCACAGCTGCGCGGGCTCGGCCCCCAGTGCGGTGTCCAGCAGCGCCTGTCCCGCTCCGCCGCCGTGGTGCTCGCGCAGAACGTACATCATGCGCAGCGCGGTCTCCCGCGCCGGTTGCGCCTCCTCCGGTGCACCGACCGCGGCGAAGCCCACGATCCGTCCGGCCACCTCCGCGACGCGCACCGCGCTCCGGCCAGCTTCATCGCGCAGGAGTCCGTCCCACATGGTGCGACGACGCCGCTGCGCCGTCTCGTCATAGAAGCGCTCCGGGAGCATGCCCGCGTACGTCTCACGCCAGGAACGCACGTGGACGGCCGCGAGGGCGGGAGCGTCGTCGGGCTCGGGGAGACGGATGGTGAAGGCGGGCCGTGTCATGGGTCGGACCTCTCGAGGGGCGCTGCCTCACGACCGAGGATCAGGGCCAGTCCGGCCTCGAACCGCGGAGCGCTGTCAGTGGTGGGTAGCCCCATGGCCTCGCGGGTCTGCTGAGCGGTGACGGAGCCCAGTGTGAACCGGACCAGGGTCAGGGCCGTGTTCTCGGCGGTCCGCTGCGTGAGACCCGTGGCGGACAGGGCCGCCACGAGTAGCGGAACCGGCGGCAGGTCGAGCGGATCGAGGGCGTGGGCCACGCCGACGACCTCCGCGCCGTCGCGCACCGCGAGGATCAGCCGACGGAACTCCGCGGCAACCCGAGCGGGGTCGAGGTGGCCGGGCTCGGTGCGGCCGTCATCGGAGTGCCCCGGACCCGCCCCGTCGTGACCGGCCGAGCGGACGGCGCGGGGAATGGCGTCGTCGTGCACCGCGCGGTCGGCGGCGAGCGGCGCGACCATGCGCTGGGCGAGCACCGCCAGCAACTCCTGCTTGTTGGCCACGTGCCAGTAGAGGGCGCCGGGCTGGACCTCGAGCTCCTTGGCGAGGCGGCGCATGGAGAGGTCACCCAGGCCGTAGCTCTGCAGGATGTGCCACGCGGCATCCACCACGTCATCGCGGTTCAGGGCCACGGTGCTCCTCTCGGGGTGCTCGGTCGGGTGCTGCGTGTGACTCTACCGATCGGCCGGTGTGGCGCGGGGCGGGCGTTGGAGAATTGACTTTCTTGAACGGCGTTCAATAATTGAACAATGTTCAAGAACCCTGCCGAGCTGGCCGAGCGCGTCCTCGCCGGCGACCCAGTGACCCCGGACGAAGCCCTCGAGCTGCTGCACACCGACGACCCCGGCATGCTGGACCTCGTGGCCGCCGCCGCACGGCTGCGCCGCGAACACTTCGGGATGACCGTGAAGGTGAACTACCTGGTCAACCTGAAGTCCGGGTTGTGCGCCGAGGACTGCGGCTACTGCTCCCAGCGCCTGAACTCCGGGACAGACATCCTCAAGTACTCGTGGCTGAGCCCCGAAAAGGCGGTGGAGCAGGCCGAGTACGGCATCCGCGGTGGTGCGAGCCGCGTGTGCCTCGTGGCGAGCGGTCGCGGCCCGTCCAACCGTGAGGTGGGCAACGTGACCCGCACGGTCGAGGCGCTGAAGGAACAGCACCCGGATGTGGAGGTCTGCGCATGCCTGGGCCTGCTCAAGGACGGCCAGGCGGAGACGCTGAGCGGAGCGGGCGTGGACGCCTACAACCACAACCTCAACACCGCCGAGTCCCACTACGAGTCCATCTGCTCCACCCACACCTACCAGGACCGCGTGGACACCGTGGAGCGCGCGAAGGACGCCGGGCTCTCGCCGTGCTCCGGGCTGATCGTGGGTATGCGGGAGACGGACGAGCAGCTCGTTGAGGCGCTCTTCGCGCTGCGGGAGCTGGGCTCGGATTCCGTGCCGGTGAACTTCCTCATGCCCTTCGACGGCACGCCCCTGGCAGGCACGTGGCAGCTGAGCCCGCAGAAGTGCCTGAAGATCCTCTCCGTGGTGCGCTTCGTGTGCCCGGACAAGGAGATCCGCATGGCCGGTGGCCGCGAGATGCACTTGCGTTCGCTGCAGCCGCTCGCCCTGCACGTGGTCAACTCCCTGTTCCTGGGCGACTACCTCACCTCCGAAGGGCAGGCGGCCAAGGCGGACCTGGACATGATCGCGGACGCCGGCTTCACCGTCCTTGGTGCGGGGCCAGACCTTTCCCGTGAGCACGACGCCGCGGTGCCCGCCCACGCCTCGAGCGGCGCGGCTCCCGAGCAGGCTGCGGCGGGCCAGGCAGGTCAGACGGGCTCGGCAGGCCCGGCGAGCACGCCCTGCGGGGCCACGTGCGGAACCGGTGGAGCTGCCGGTCCCGATGCAACCTCGGGCGGCGGTCCGGCCCCCTTCGACCCCGTCTTTTCCGATCAGGGTGACGACGCCGCGCTGCCCTCGACCGCGCAGGGCCCGGTCCCTACTCGGTCAGCTGCCCCGGTCTCCGCGGCGCTCGCCGCCCTGTTGAGCTCGGGCGACGGGCCCGAACGCGACGAGAACGACACCCGGGTGAGGATCGAGCTGAGCCCGACCGTGCGGCGTCGTGGTGCGGGGACCTCGGTGGCGCCGAATGCCTGAACCGGCACCGCAGATCACGCACGGCACCGCGCCCGCCGAGAGCAGCGGGGAGGCTTCTTGCCCCGCCGCGGGTGCCGTGGCAGAGACGGCAGAACAGGGTGACAACGCCGTGGAGCCCACCCGCCTCGCCGCTCGTGACCGCGGGCTGCTCTGGCACCCCTACGCACCGCTGGACGGACCCGCACCCCACGCGGTGCTGGCCGCGGAGGGCGTGACCCTGACCCTGGAGACTCCTGAGGGGGACCGGATCCGGGCAATCGATGGCATGGCCTCGTGGTGGTGCGCCGTGCACGGCTACCGCAACCCGGAACTGGACCGCGCCGCCGTGGACCAGATCACCGAGTTCTCCCACGTGATGTTCGGGGGGCTCACGCACCGCCCGGCCGTAGAACTCGCGGAGCTGCTGGTGGAGGTCACCCCGCCCGAGCTGCAGCACGTGTTCTTCGCAGACTCGGGCTCCGTGAGCGTGGAGGTCGCGCTGAAGCTCGCGGTGCAGTACCAGGCGGCGCGCGGCCGGCCGCAGCGTCGGCGCATCCTCACGGTGCGCGGCGGCTACCACGGGGACACCACTGGCGCCATGAGCGTGTGCGACCCCGAGGGCGGGATGCACGCCGAATTCTCCGGGCTGGTGGCGGAGCAGCTGTTCGTGGCACCGCCTCCCGCGGCGTCGTCGTCGGGGGAGGATCACGAGTGGGTGGGGCCGGACGAGGACGTCGCGCGGTGGATCGCGGACGTGCGCGCCACGGCCCGGGCGCACCGGGACGAGCTCGCGGGCGTCATCGTGGAGCCCGTTCTGCAGGGAGCCGGCGGGATGCGCATGTACGACCCGCGCTGTCTGCGAGCCCTGCGGGAGATCGCGGACGAGCTGGACCTCGTGCTCATCGCGGACGAGATCGCCACGGGGTTCGGACGCACCGGGCGGTGGTTCGCGTGCGAGTGGGCCGGGGTGGTCCCGGACGTGATGTGCGTGGGCAAGGCCCTGACCGGCGGATACATGACCCTCGCCGCTGTGCTGGTGTCCGGATCCGTGGGAACGGTCATCACGGCGTCACCGCAGCGTGCGCTCATGCACGGGCCCACGTTCATGGCCAACCCGCTCGCGTGCGCGGTGGCCCTGCAGTCCGTGCGGATGCTCCGGGACACGTGGCGCCGGGACATCACCCGACTGGAAACCGCCTTCCGGGAGATCCTCCCCGCGGCCGCCGAACTCGACGCGGTAGAGGACGTGCGGGTGATCGGAGGGGTGGGTGTCGTGGAATTCCATCGGGCCCCGGACAGTGCACGGTTGACGCGCGCAGCCCTCGAGCACGGTGTGTGGGTGCGGCCCTTCGGTCGGTTGCTCTACGCGATGCCGCCCTACATTTGTTCGGACGACGACGCCCGCCGCATCGCCCACGCCGTGGTGCACGCGGCCCGGGACGTGACAAGGGAGGCCGGAGCATGAACGCGCACACGGAAGCGGCCGCGGCCGGAACCGCCGCGGGACCCCTTGACGATTGGCTTCACGACCGGGCGCGGGAACGCGACGAACTGGGACTGCGGCGTGAACTGCGGCCCATGCGAGGGCCGTGTGTGGACCTCGCGTCCAACGACTACCTGGGCCTGTCGCGGGACCCCCGCGTCGTGGCCGCGGCGCACCGCGCACTGGACGGGTACGGGGCCGGTTCACGGGCGTCGCGGCTCGTCACGGGCACATTGCCCGTGCACGAGGAGCTCGAGCGCGCCCTGTGCGAGCTCACGGGTCAGCCCGCGGCCCTGGTCTTCTCGAGCGGGTACGCGGCGAACACGGGTGTGCTCACGGCGTTGGGAGATGTGGACACCCTCATCGTCTCGGACGCCCACGTGCACGCCTCCCTCGTGGACGGTGCCCGGTTGTCCCGCTCGCCCGTGCGGATCGCGCGGCACTCGGACGTGGCCCACGTGGAGCAGCTGCTGGCGGAGCGGTCGCAGTCGCGGGCGATCGTCGTCGTCGAATCCTTGTACTCGGTGTGGGGGGATCGCGCACCGCTCGAGGCGCTGGCGCGGGTGTGTCGCGCGCACGATGCGTTGTTACTCGTGGACGAGGCCCATGGGATCGGGGTCGCCGGCCGTGGTCGCGGGCTCGTGCACGAACTCGGTCTCGCGGGCGCGCCGCACGTGGTCCTGACCGTGACGCTGTCCAAGGCGCTCGGCGCGCAGGGCGGGGCGGTGCTCGGGTCCGAGCTGCTGCGCGACCACCTGCTCAACCGTGCGCGCCCGTTCGTGTACGACACCGCCCTCGCACCGGCGAGTGCCGCGGCCGCCGCGGAGGCCGCCCGGATCGTCCTCGGGCGGCCCGAGCTTGCGGACCGGTTGCACGAGCGCGCGGCCTTCGTGGCCCGCGCGCTGGACGTGCCTCTCGCGCAGGCTGCGGTGCAGTCGGTGCCCGTGGGATCGGCGGAACTCGCCGTGGACGCCGCCCGGACCCTGCGTGAGCGTGGGGTGGCGGTGGGATGCTTCCGCCCGCCGTCGGTGCCGGACGGCATCAGCAGGCTGCGTCTCACGGCGCGCGCGAACATGGAATTACAAGAATTGTCAGGGGCGGTGGATCGGGTGCGGGAGGTTCTGCGCGCTCTGGAGCCGTCCACGCCGGGAATGGGCGCCGGCCTCGGCCGGATCGCGCCGTCGCGACCCGTTCCGGCCCCGGGTTCCGGCGCCGATAGAGGTACGCCATCCGTCCAGGAGGTCACCGCATGACTCACAACCCACTCGCCCATGCGTCCCTTCCCCGTATCACCATCGTCACGGGGACGGACACGGACGTGGGCAAGACCTACACGACCGCGGCGCTCGCGGTGGCCGCATGGTCCTCCGGAGTCCAACGGATCGCGGTCTACAAGCCCCAACAGACAGGCGTGCGCGGGGACGATCCGGGGGACGTTGACGACGTCGCTCGGCTGGCTCATACCGTCGGCGTGCCGTCCGCGGCGCTCACCGTGGCGGAGGGACAGCGGCTCACCGAGCCCATGGCCCCGCCTCCCGCGGCGGCGATCGACGGGGTG
This sequence comes from Kocuria sp. KRD140, assembly GCF_017168375.1. Lineage (NCBI taxonomy): Bacteria > Bacillati > Actinomycetota > Actinomycetes > Micrococcales > Micrococcaceae > Kocuria > Kocuria sp. KRD140. The sequence goes on along the minus strand of NZ_JABFAW010000004.1, from coordinate 44,342 downwards.
GACCTTCTGTCGATCACCGCGCACGTGGAGCGGGTCATGGAATTACAGGAATCCCACGACCTCGTGCTGGTGGAGGGCAGCGGGGGAGTGCTCGTGGAACTGGACGGGCAGCAGCACACGATCGCGGATCTGGCGCGGGAGCTGCAAGGCCGCGCGGGGGAGGACGTCGGGACGGTCGTGGTGACCCGCCCGGACCTGGGAACCCTGAACCACACCCTGCTGACCCTGGAGGCCCTGCACCACCGGGGCGTGCGGGTGTCGGGGGTCGTGCTGGGATCCTGGCCGGCTCACCCCGATCCGGTGCAGGAATCCAATCGGGACTACCTGGCGGACCTGCCGGATGTGAGCGGCCACCACATCCCCCTACTGGGCGCGGTCCCCGCGGGATGGAACGTCGGCGTGAGCTGAAGACGGCACATGGACGGGGCTCACGAGCCCTCCACCGCCGCCCCGTAGAGCCGCTCGAAACGGTCGTGGACACCCCGGTAGTACTCCTGCGCGGAATCGCGAGGGGTGTACGTCCCCGCGGGTTCCGGGGATGAGCACTCCACGTCCGGTGCGAGTGACTCCAGCATGAGCAGGGCATTGCCGCGGCACGTGGACCGCTTGATGGTCTGGTGGATCACGGGGGTGCCCAGGTAGTCGCCCAGGATCTGCAACCAGGACGGCAACTCCTGGGTGACCCGGCCCGCCGCCACGATCCGCTCCACGTCCGTGGCGGCCCGTTCCAGCTCGTCCGACACCCTCCGGTAGGAACCAGCGATCCCCTCCAGCATCCCGCGCGCCATAGCGGAGGCATCCGTGGACGCTGACACATCTGCGAACACCGCCCGCGCACTGCCCGCCCGGACCACCCTCACCCCCGCCCCGGCCGCACCCGCGGTCTAGGGGCTCCAGCGTGCCCTGAACCACCGTCATCGTGAAGGGAGTCACCGTGCCCACGCCTTCCACCCGCACCCGGCCTCTGGCCTTCATCACCGGCGCCTCCAACGGCATCGGCACCGACATCGTCCGCGAGCTGGCCACTCGCGGCTACGACATCATCGGCACCGGACGCAGCGACTCGATCGATACCGTCGCTGAGCAACTGCGTGCGCTTGGCGCGACCGTTTACCCAGTGCGGGCGGACCTGCGCACCTACGAGAACATGGAAAAGCTTTGGGATCAGGTTGAAGCCATTGCCCGCCCGCCGGACGTCGCGGTTCTCAACGCCGGGGAGCAGCTCGTGCGGGCCGTCCGCGAAGCGGGCGAGCCGGATCTTGGGTCTCTGGAGGTCCGCGAGGATCGCGACCGTCGCCCCGGCTCCGCAGAGGCGCGCCGCAGGTTCTCGTAGGAGGTGTCGTGCACGGAGCGGTCGCCGTGGCTCATGTTGAGCCGGGCCACGTTCATGCCGGTCCGGATCGCCTCGGAGAGGTTCTCGTACGAGGAGATGGCCGGGCCTATCGTGGCCACGATCTTTGCTCGTCGCATGGGGGCTTCATGTCGTCAGTACTGAGGGATAAGGGATCAGGGAAGGGGGAGGGGTCGCACTGTTGCTCCGGGGTGGACGTGCACGGTTACTCTCAGCGGCCGAAGAGGACTTTGGCCTCGTCCCAGCGGTGCTGGAGGACGGTCTTGAGCCCCTCGAGCGCCTCGGCGAAGTCGATGCGGACCATGTCCGTGCCGCGGATGGCGACCATCCGGCCCCACTGCTTCTCGTGCACGAGGTCGACCACGGCCATCCCGAAGCGGGTGGCCAGCACCCGGTCGAAGCCCGTGGGGCGCCTCCGCGCTGAATGTGCCCGAGCGTGGTGTTGCGGGTCTCGATGCCGGTGAGGCGCTCGATCTCCTGCGTGACGTACTCCCCGATCCCGCCCAGCCGGGGAGGGCCGTCGGCCTCGGTGCCCTTCCCCGCCAGCACGTCCTCGTGATCCTCGGGGACGAAGCCCTCGGCGACGACCACCAGCGGGGACCGGCCCCGGTCGTAGACCTCCCGCACCCACGCGCAGACCTGGTCCATGGAGACCTTCTGCTCCGGGATCAGCACCGCGTGGGCCCCGGCGGACATCCCCGAGAGCAGGGCGATCCACCCGACGTCGCGGCCCATGACCTCGGCGACCATGCACCTGTGGTGGGACTCCCCGGTGGTGCGCAGCCGGTCCATGGCGTGGGTGGCGATGGACACGGCGGTGTCGAAACCTAAGGTGTAGTCGATGACCTGCAGGTCGTTGTCGATGGTCTTGGGCACCCCCACCACGGGCAGGCCGGCCTCGGCCAGCCGTGCGGCCCCGGCGAGAGTGCCCTCCCCGCCGGTGGCCACGATCGCGTCGATGTGGTGGCGTTCGAGCATCACCCCGATGCTCCCGGGTCCGCCGCCGGGACCGGAGTAGGGGTGGGTGCGGGAGGTGCCCAGGATGGTCCCGTCCTCCCGGGCCAGGCCGCGGACCCGAGTGCGGGGCAGGTCCATCGTGTCGCCGTCCACGACCCCGCGCCAGCCGTCGCGGAAGCCCACGAACTCGTACTCGTAGGTCTTGATCCCGTGCAGCACCGCGGCGCGGATCACGGCGTTGAGTCCGGGTCAGTCCCCGCCGCTGGTCAGTACTCCGATCTTCATCCGTAGGGTCTCCTGGGGGATAGGGGCAAGGGTGGCGGGCATGAGCCGCTGAGGCGGGGTGGACCTGGCCACCTCGTGAGCTCGGTGATCTGCGGTCGGTGATCCGGCTACGGCAAGGGCGGTGCCGTGCAGTAGGCATTGGCGGGCAGCGCCGATGATCCCGGCGGCGTTGGACAGCTGGGCGGGCACGATGGGGGTATCCAGGTGCAGGTGGGGGAGGAAGTCCTCGTGCCGGGCCGAGATCGCGCCCCCGACGACGATCAGGTCGGGGGAGATCAGGAACTCCAGGTGGCCCAGTTCCAGGTTCGGGACCAGCCATCCGTCGACGAACAGGGCCGAGCCAATCCCGGTGCCCAGGAGCAGGACCAGCACGGTGCCGCGGGCGGGGCGGCCCTCGGGTCCGCGGCCGGCGCCGTAGCGGACCTCGGCCAGCCCGGCCGCGTCGGCGTCGTTGAGCACGTGCACGGGCCGGCCCAGCCGGTCGGTGAGGAAGCACTCGACCTCCAGGCCGATCCAGGTGCTGTCGATGTTCGCGGCCGAACGCGCTACGCCCTCGCGGGCGATGGTGGGCAGGGCCACCCCACGTTGGCCTCCTGATGTGGGGCCTGGGGCCGGGAGGACAGCTGGTGGAGCAGAACTCCGAGTACCTCAGCGACCGCCTGCGGGGTGATGGGCACGGGAGTGGGCAGTTGGAGAATCGGGGTGATAGGTGTGCCGTCGGCGGTGTCCTCGACCGCGTACTTGATCATGGTGCCGCCCATGTCGACGCCGATGTGGTGGCGGTACAGGGTGGACCACCCTTTGGTGGCCGTGCTGGGGCTGTCACTGTGTGTTGGTGAGGTGGACGTTCGTATTCGATTTTTTGAAGGAGTCAGCGCGGGTGGGACGCTCGGCATCGGTGGAGCCGCCCGTCGAACAGAGCGGGCGGCTCCACGGGCGCTGGGTGCCGATGGCAGGTCCTGTGCCTGGCTTAGTCGGGCAGACGCCGGCCGGTGGCGGCGTCGAAGAGGTGGACGTGCTCCAGGGTCGGAACGACCCAAATTGTGGTGTTGGGTGCCGGTGGGGTGCGGCCCTCGACGCGGACGATGAACTCGTGGGCGCCCGGGTCGTCCTCGGCCCCGGTGGTGTTGTCCACCGGCACCACCATGTTGGCGGCGGTGACGGGTGCGAGGTGGCCGTAGACGAAAGCGTCGGCGCCGAGTTCCTCAACGACGTCGGCCACGATCGGCAGCCCTTCGCCTTCGGGGGCGGGGTGGAGGTCCTCGGGGCGGATGCCGATGGTGACCTTGGCCTCGGTCAGCGCATTCCGCTGGGCATCGGTCAGCGGAATCCTCACCGTGCCCAGCTGTACGGTGCCGCCGGTGAGTGGGGCACGGAAGAGGTTCATGGTCGGCGAGCCGATGAACCCGGCGACGAACTCCGTGGCCGGGGCATCGTAGAGCGCCCGGGGGGTGTCGACCTGCATGAGGTGCCCGTCCTTGAGCACCGCCACCCGGTCGCCCATGGTCATCGCCTCGACCTGGTCATGGGTGACGTAGACGGTGGTGACCCCGAGTCGGCGGGTGAGTGAGGCGATCTGGGTGCGGGTCTGGACCCGCAACTTGGCGTCCAGGTTCGACAGCGGCTCGTCCATCAGGAACACCTGAGGGGAGCGCACGATGGCCCTTCCCATGGCCACGCGCTGGCGCTGGCCGCCGGAGAGAGCCTTGGGTTTGCGGTCGAGGTAGTCGGTGAGGTCCAGGATCTTGGCGGCCTCCTCGACCCGGGCCCGGCGTTCGGCGGCGGGGACCTTGGCGATCTTCAGGGCGAAGCCCATGTTCTCGGCCACGGTCATGTGCGGGTAGAGGGCGTAGTTCTGGAAGACCATCGCGATGTCGCGGTCGCGGGAGGGGACGTCGGTGACGTCGCGGTCGCCGATGAGGATCCGCCCGTCGGTGACCTCCTCCAGCCCAGCGAGCATGCGCAGGGTCGTGGACTTCCCGCATCCCGAAGGTCCGACGAGCACGAGAAACTCCCCGTCGGCGATGGACAGGTCCAGACCGGTCACCGAGGGCCGTTCGGCGCCGGGGTACTGACAGGTGACACGGTCATAACGAACAGAGGACATAGTGGATTTCCTTCCGAGTCTCCCCAGGTGGCCCTGCGGGATAGTGGGATGTGGAGCGGCACCGGATGGCGCCGAGAGGTGTGGTGTGACGAAGAGCCGGACGGCGCGGCGGAGCCGGGGACAACTCGCAGCCCTGTCGGTCGTTTGTCCGCCGCGAAAAGAACGTTGATGGACTCGTTGGTTTTGATGCGGATCGACGCGGGCGGTGGTTGGCCCAGATATCTTCGAACACCGGAACTAGCAGGTCCGGCCCACCGCTCACCTGTGCACCGTTGGTGACGGCATCTCAATGGTTCATCGGCTCAAGGCGGGCCTCCGGGACGCGGAAGAGCGGTGTCCGTACTTGCTCCATCCCGATTGCTAACCAAGCTCGGAGCGTCCGTCCGGTTACTGGGCAGCGACCCAAACGCGTCGGCACGCACCGGCACTTCCTGGTCGCTGGCCGTGGAGTGGGCGTGGGTGGTCTCGGCGAACTCGACGGTCAAGCCGTCGGGACCGCCGAGCGACGTTCCCCGGTGCACCATGGAGGGCACCTGACTTTTCGAGAGTTGGCCGAGGGCAGACACGTTCTCCCTGACTAGGTGCAACCGAAACGGCCCGGTCGGGTCGGAAACGGTCGTTGGCTTCAGGGTCGCAACGGTCACGTCGGCTCCGGACAGATTGTTCTTGTGTGGTTCACGCCATATTAGAAGCAACATGGACGAACATCAAGTATGTTAAAATAAACACAAAATTGTTTGAATGGTGGGGTTTGCCACCACGACGCGCCTCTCCGCGCCGTCCCCGATCCAGGAGGACTCATGTCCGAGATGCTTCCCGACCGCCGACGGCGGAAGATCCTCGACCGGGTGCGTGCGGCCGGTGCCGTGCGGGTGGCCGACCTAGCCGCCGAACTGAGCGTGTCCGACATGACGGTGCGCCGCGACCTGGACCGGCTGGCCCGTGACGGCGAACTGCAGAAGGTCCACGGCGGGGCCAAGCTGCCCGCGGGGTCCTCCGCCGTCGAGCCCGGCTTTATGCACAAGTCCGAGCTGCAGCTGCCAGAGAAGGCGGCGATCGCGGCGGCCGCGGAGTCGATGGTGGAGCCGGGGATGTCAGTCTCGCTGAACTCGGGGACCACGACCTACGCCCTGGCCCGTGCCCTGCGCCGGATTCCCGAGATCACGGTGGTGACCAACTCTCCGCGTATCGCCGATGCGCTCCAGGACGCGCCGGCCACGGGGCAGACCGTGGTGCTGCTGGGCGGCGTACGGACCCCCTCCGACGCGCTGGTGGGTCCGCTGGCCACGACCGCACTGCTCACGATGCATGTGGACGTGTGCTTCATGGGCGTCCACGGGATCAGCGAGCGGGAGGGGCTGACCACCCCCAACATGATGGAGGCCGAGATCAACCGCCTCTTCCTGCAGCGCTGCGACCGCAGCGTGGTGCTGGCCGACTCCACCAAGTGGGGCCTGGTCGGCCTCTACCGCATCGCCGACCTGGACGGGGTCGACACCGTCGTGATGGACGACGGTGTCGACCCCGCGGCCCGCGAAATCCTGAGCCAATATGTTCCCGATCTGCGACTGGAGCCCGTCCGATGACCTCTCCCGCCCCCGCCGAGCGCGCCACCGCACCGCTGATCGCGCACCGCACCCACCACCTCGCCGACGGCCGGGAGGCCGTATTCTTCTCCGACCGCGGCACCCCGCCGGTGGAGCAGGTTACCGACCGCCGGCCCCTGGATGCCCGCTCCGGGCACGGCGAGGTGCGCTTCGACCGCCTGACCGGGGAGTGGGTGGCCGTGGCCGCCCACCGCCAGACCCGCACCTACCTGCCCCCGGTCGACCAGTGCCCGCTGTGCCCGAGCACGGGCGGGCGGGAATCCGAGATCCCCACCGAGGACTTCGACGTCGTCGTCTTCGAGAACCGCTTCCCCTCCCTGGGTCCGCAGCTGGGGGTGCTGCCGGACCCGCAGGACGCGGGGGAGCGGTCCCTGTGGGGTGTCCCGTCCCCGGCCGTGGGGCGGTGCGAGGTGGTGGTTTTCACACCCGAGCACCAGGGCTCCTTCGCGTCCCTGCCCTTCGAACGGGCGCGCACCGTGGTGGAGGCCTGGGCCCAGCGCACCGAGGCGCTCTCGGCAATGGTCGGGATCCGCCAGGTCTTCCCCTTCGAGAACCGTGGGGAGCAGATCGGGGTGACCCTGCACCACCCGCACGGGCAGATCTACGCCTATCCCTATCCGGCTCCGCATGCCGCCCGGCTGGCCGCCCGCTCCCGCGCGCACCTGGCCGCCACGGGCCGGGCCCTGATGGGCGAGATCCTCGCCGACGAGGCCGCGGCGGGGGACCGCATGGTGATCGAGGGCGAGCACTTCTCCGCCTACGTCCCCTACGCCGCGCGCTGGCCCCTGGAGATCCATCTGGTCCCGCACCGCCAGGTCCCGGACCTGGCTGCCCTCACCGGGGCCGAGCGCGATGAGCTGACGGTCCTCTACCGCGATCTGGTGCAACGGGTGGACCGGCTCTACGACACGCCGACCCCCTACATCGCCGCCTGGCACCAGACCCCCGTGAACGCGGCCGACCGCGAGGCCGGGTGGCTGCACCTGCAGCTGACCAGCCCGCGCCGGGCCGAGGACAAACTGAAGTTCCTCGCCGGTTCCGAGGCCGCCATGGGCGCGTTCATCAACGACGTCACCGCCGAACAGACCGCCGCACGCCTGAGGGGGACCGCACGATGACCGATGAGCAGATCGATCACCACGAACACATCCGGGCCGAGGAGCACGCCCGCCGCTTCACCGAGGTGTACGGCCACGCCCCGGACGGGGTGTGGCGGGCCCCCGGGAGGGTGAACCTCATCGGGGAGCACACCGACTACAACGACGGGTTCGTGCTCCCCTTCGCCATCGACCGCACGGCGATGGTCGCCGTGCGGCTGCGCCGGGCCGCGGAGCCTGATCACGAGACGGTGGAGTTGGCCTCCACCTACGCCCCCGAGGGGGAGCGGCTCTCCCGCGCACGGTTCACGGTCCCCGGGCTCACACCAGGCGCCGTCGGTGACTGGGGCGCCTACCCCGCCGGGGTGGTGCACGCCCTGGGCACCCTGGACGGGGTGGAAGTCCCCGGCTTCGAGCTGCTGCTGGACTCCACCGTGCCGGTCGGGGCGGGGCTGTCCTCCTCCCACGCGGTGGAGGTCGCCACGATCGTGGCGCTCAACGACCTGCTGGGCCTGGGCCTCGACGCCCCGGCCATGGCGCGGCTGACCCAGCGGGCCGAGAACGAGTTCGTCGGCGCGCCCACCGGGATCATGGACCAGTCGGCCTCGCTGATGGGCCGGGCCGGCTCCGCCCTGTTCCTGGACTGCCGCTCCCTGGAGTCCGAGCTCGTGCCCCTGCCGGTGGCCGAGCACGGGCTGCGAGTCCTGGTGATCGACACGAAGGTCGCCCACTCCCACGCCGATGGCGGCTACGCCGCCCGCCGTACCGCCTGTGAGCGCGCCGCCGCCGCCCTCGGGGTGGCCTCCCTGCGCGACATCCCCGCCGACGCCGACCTGGCCGCCCTGGACCAGGAAGTGGCCCGTCGGGTGCGGCACGTGCTCTCCGAGAACCGCCGGGTCCTGCAGGCGGTACAGCTCCTGCGCGACGGCGACGTGGCCGGGGTCGGGGGCCTGCTCACGGCCTCCCACGCCTCCCTGCGCGAGGACTACGAGGTCTCCTGCCCCGAGCTGAACCTCGCCGTCGACACGGCCCTGGCCGCCGGAGCACTCGGGGCCCGGATGACCGGGGGAGGCTTCGGCGGCTCCGCCATCGCCCTCGTCCCCGCGGACCGGGAGGAGCAGGTCCGCAACGCCGTCCTGCGCGGCTTCGGCAGCCTGAAGACCCCCGACATCTTCACGGTCCTCCCGGCGGACGGCGCGCAGCGGCTGTGATCTGGTTGGTGACCGGCGGCGCCGGTACATCGGGTCCCACGTCCTCAGGGCGTTCGACGACGCCGGCATCGCCGTCGTGGCCCTCGACTCGCTCGTCAGCGGCCACCGCGCGTTCGTGCCCGGCCCGATCCCGTTCGTCCACGCCGACGTCCTGGACACCGGCACCGTGACGCAAGCGCTTCGCGACCACGACGTCAGCGGTGTCGTGCACCTGGCCGGGTACAAGTATGCCGGGGAGTCCGTCAGGAACCCGTTGCTGATCTACGAGCAGAACGTCACGGGGACCGCTCACCTGCTCACCGCCATGGAGAGGGTCGGGGTGCGGAACATGGTCTTCTCCTCGTCGGCCGCCGTGTACGGCAGGCCCCGGGCCGGCCTCGTCACGGAGGGCACTCCCACTCTCCCGGAGTCGCCCTGCGGGGAGAGCAAGCTCATCGGGGAGTGGCTGATCCGTGACCAGAGACGGGCCCGGGGGTTGCGTCACACCTCGCTGCGGTACTTCAACGTAGTCAGTTCCGGGACGCTGGAGCTCCACGACACCAGTCCCCACAACCTCTTCCCCCTCGTCCTGACCGCACTGGCCGAGGGCCGCCGACCGAAGATCTTCGCCACGGACTACGACACCCCAGACGGCACCTGCGTCCGCAACTACGTCCACGTCGGCGATCTCGCCGCAGCACACGTGGCCGCGGGCCGGGCTCTCGAGTCGGCCGCACCCTGGAGCCGGTCTACAACCTCGGCTCCGGGACGGGTGTCTCCGTGCGGGAGATCATGGAGACCACCGCCCGCATCACCGGCATCGACTTCACGCCCGAGTTGTGCGACCGCCGCCCCGGCGACCCGGCCCGGATCGTCGCCGACGGAACACTGGCCGCCCGCGACCTCGACTGGAGGATGCGCCACACGCTCGAGAACATGGTCGCCGGCGCCCGCGCCGCGCACCGGTAGATCGCCCACATTGCCTATGACAGTCCGAACTCTGCGAAGCCACCGTCCTGCACTTCCCACAGGACCGATCTGCACTTCTGCCCGTTGGCGCGTTGCCAGACCTCATCAGGTCAACGGCTGCATTGATGATCCTCTCCGCGTTTACTCTGCGCGTCATCGTAATGGTTGGAGGCCTGAAGAAACCTGGCCATGCGGTTGAATCCCTGGGCAGTCTTGCAGGCATCGGCGGTGTCTGCGGTGGAAGATCGTCCCTCATTTTTTGCGGTCAATGGCGGGAATGCTCAGACATTATTCTTCTCAGGAACCAGTCTGAACGTTGACGTTTCAGCTTTTTCCTCATTAAGTCGAACGATGCGGCTAGACATGTAGCTCCTTTGGCTTCTAATTCAATGCTATTAGCGGTGCCTAACAGATTCTAGGAGAGACTCATGACATCGTTCATGCTGGTTGCTGGCGGCTACACGGCGGTTGTCGACACCTTTTCAGCTACGCTTTGTTCGCTCGAGTACGAAGGCAGACCTCTCATAGTCGCCCATACTCCGGGCGTCGCCAATGTAGACTACAGAGGCGTCGTGTGTGCCCCCTGGCCGAACAGATTGGCTGACGGCCAGTACCGGTTCGGCGGTCGGCATTATCAGGTTCCTGTCAATGAGCCCGAAAAAGGGACAGCGTTGCACGGACTCGGGGTCTTCCGGGACTGGGAGGTCTTGTCCAACAGTAAGAGTGAAGTTGTACTCGCTTTGCGACTGGGCTCGGACGCAGGGTATCCCTTTTCCGTACGGGTGGAAGCCCGATACATGGTAAGTCGGGACGGCTTGCACGCCGAGATTCGCGGCGTTAATGAGGGGCAGACGGCAGCACCATATGGTTCTTGTCCACACCCATACCTGGTGGCTGGGTCTGGGTGCGTCAATGATTGGACGCTCGAACTGGAAGCGGATCATTACTTGAGCGTCTCTTCTCAGCGTATGCTCCCGACGGCGCTTACCCCCACCGCCGAAGGGCCTTTCGACTTCCGCTCCGGGCGCGGCATCGAACAGATGCCCATCGACAATGCCTTTACTGGCGTGGCCGTCTCGTCGCGCGGAAGATGTATCGCCCGCCTCACGGCGTGCGACGGTCACGGAGCACTGCTCAGCTGGGACCCTCGCGCCAAGTGGGTGCAGATCTACACCGGGGACCACCTCCGGGACAACCCACGTGGCGGTTTGGCTGTCGAACCGATGGACTGCCCGCCAGACGCTTTCAACTCCGGCGAAGACTTGGTCGTCCTCGACCCCGGGGTTGAGCACTCACTGTCCTGGGCGCTGGAGGCTTTCTAGTGTCCTGGTCCGACCGAAGACAGAATAGGTGCCGAGTGGGATCCTCGCCGCGCTTGAAGGCTGCGGGGCGTGGATCCTGACCCAGCAACCGCAACGTGATCCATGCCGCGTGTGCACACGGTGTGCTTCCGTCCTACTCGGCCGATTCGCCGGGCATCCCACCTGCCCTGTGCTGACAGAGACGAGACCACGCATTCCGGTCTCCTCCTGCTCGAGTCGGAGTAAGTTGCCTATCGCACACGCAGTCCGACGACGAAGGAGTGCGTCGCGGGCCACAGCTGGTGCTGTGGGAGCACGTCCGGTCCGCAGGCCCGCGAGCCGATGCCGTGCTGGGCGGCGTCGAGGTAGAGGTGGACGCGTTCGCTCAGGGGCAGCTCGTGCGGGTGGGCGGCGGCTGCCAGTTCCTGGGCGGTGTGCCGGGAGGCTGTGAACCCAGGGCGTCCGACCTGCCCGCCGCCGAGTTGGTTAAAGGACTGCAGCTCAAGGTTGGGCCCCTCGCCGCCGGACAGGTGCAACCAGCGTACGTTGGGGCGGTGTCCCGTCTCCTGCGGCCGGGCGTAGCGCACTGCGAGCTTGTCGATGGTGCGCTCGTGCACGGCGACGAGTGCCGCCACGGCCACGTCGGCGTAGGACTCCTCGGGCCCAGGGCCGAACCACCGGGCGTGGTCGAGGGTCCCGGGCAGGCCCAGTCGCACGCCGACCCGGGGCCAGGTCCCTTCCCAGGGTCCACGCGGGGCGATGTCGACACGCATGACGAGCACGTCGCCGTCCGCCAGGTACGTCAGGTTCGTCTCGATGCCCATGGATGTTGCGGCGGCGCCGCTGCGGATGCGCACGATGAGTCGGTCGTCGAGGACCTGGACCTCGTGGGTTCGGTGGACCAGCCGATCCAAACCGCGCCGCGTCCAGCGCTCGGCGGAGGACGGTCCGGGCACGCCGAGGCCGCCGGTCTCCTCGGGCGAGGCCTCCTCGAGGCTGCCCTGACCCGAGCCGCGGTCGTTGTCGGTCGGCGCCCGCCACAGCTCGGGCGTCGGCCCGTCGACCGCCATCCCGCCGAGCCGGGTGAGCCGCCCGGTGCGCGCGTCGAAGCGGGCTGGGCCGAGAGTGATCTCCCCGCCGGCCTGCCGGGGTGCGGTGCTGCCCGTGGCGGGCGGTGCCGCCGGGCGGGGCGAACGCCACGTGAACCGGGAAGCGGTGAGATCGACCTGACAAGCACTGATCACGTGTCCGGCCGGCCCCCACGCCGCGGGGCGGGCCAGCGCTGCGACGAGCCGCAGCCAGACCTCGCTTCCCTGGCCGCCCACCCGGGAAAGTGCCGTCCTGACCGGGCCGGGCAGGACGATGTGTGCGGTGGAGCCCGCTGATACCGGCGGGACGTCGAGGTTGTCTGAGGCCATTGTCTCGCCGTCGACCTCGACCGCCCACCGGAAGGTGAGGTCGGTGGTGTCTGCAGTGTGCCGGTCGTTCGTCACGAGGACGGCGTCCGCGTCGCCCGTCAGCGTGAGACGGACAGGGGCGACGACGGCGGCGTACTCGGCCAGACCGGGGGAGGGCGTGCCGTCGGAGAGGATCATCCCGTCGGTGATGAAGTTGCCGTCGTGGATGACCTCCCCGAAGTCGCCGCCGTAGGCGTAGAACGGGGTGCCGTTCCCGGTGGTGGTCAGCAGGCCGTGGTCGCGCCACTCCCACACGAATCCGCCGTGGACGCGGGGGTAGGCGCGGATGCGCTCGTCGTACTCAGCGATCGCGCCCGGCCCGTTGCCCATGGCGTGGATGTACTCGCACATGACGAAGGGACGACGTCGCAGCCGCGCCCCCTGCGCGGGACTGCACGCCATGAGCCGCCCGTGCTCCCCACCGATGGCGTCGATCTCCTCCAGGGCGGGGTACATGCGCGAGTAGACGTCGGTGTACTCCCCGGTCTGGTCGCCCTCGTAGTGCACGGGGCGGCCCGGGTCGCGGCGGTGCACCCAGGCAGACATGGCGGCGAGGTTCTGCCCGGTGCCGGCCTCGTTCCCCAGCGACCACATGACGATGCTGGGGTGATTCTTGTCCCGCTCGACGGTGCGGGCGATCCGGTCGAGGTAGGCGTGGCGCCAGCGAGGGTCGTCGCTGGGGTTCTCCCGCCAGCCGACCTCCTCGAAGCCGTGGGTCTCGAGGTCACACTCGTCCATCACCCAGAAGCCGAGCTCGTCGGCGAGATCGAGCACGCCCGGGTGCGGCGGGTAGTGGCTCGTGCGGATCGCGTTGACGTTGTACCGCTTCATCAACTCCAGGTCGGCCCGGGCGTGCTCCGGGTCGAAGACCCGACCCCTCGTGGCCTCAATCTCGTGGCGGTTGACACCGCGAAAGATCACCTGGCGGCCGTTGACCAGGAACTGGTCGCCGACGATGCGCACAGTCCGGAAGCCGGTGCGTACGGTGACCGTCTCCCCACGGGCGGCGAGGACGACTTCGTAGCGGCGGGGTACCTCGGCGCTCCAGGGCTCCACGTCACCGACGGGGATCGGGGCGACGTCGGCCGGGCCGTCCCACCGGTGCTCAATCCCGAGGTCGGGGACGGTGACAGCGACAGGGAACGCCTCGGGTGCGGCGGCGAGCTCAAGGTCCAACGCGCCGTGGCCCGTCACATGATCGTAGTCGGCACGCACCCAGACATCGTCGATCCCCCCGGCGGGGCGGGCGAGGAGCATGACGTCGCGGAAGATCCCGGGCAACCACCACTGGTCCTGGTCCTCCAGGTAGGAGGCGTCGGACCACTGGTGGACCCGGACGGCGAGCTGGTTCTCGCCCGGTTGTAGATGAGCGGTGATGTCGAACTCGTGGACGAGACGGCTGCCCTTGCCCACGCCGACCTCTGTGCCGTTGACCCACAGTCGGTACGCCGACTCCACCCCGTCCAGGCGCAGCAGGATCCGTTCAGCGCCCGACCAGGCGCCGTCGCCCGGGAGCGTAAAGGTGCGCCGGTAGTCTCCGGTCGGGTTCTCGTCGGGCACGAACGGTGGGTCGATGGGGAAGGGGTAGTTGACGTTGGTGTAGATCGGGCGGCCGTACCCGCCGTCGCCCTGGAGGACCCAGTGGCCGGGTACCGCGATAGTGTCCCAGGCGGCGTCGTCGCCCTCCCAAGGCTCAGTTCCCGGGTCGGCGACGGGCGAGAGCCGGAAGCGCCATGTTCCGGTGAGGTCGAGCACGGGGGCGTCCGAGTCGAGCCGGGAGCGCGGAGAGAGCGCGCCGTGGCCCGGGGAGTGGTCGGTGAGGTAGGTCGGGGCAGGCATGGGTCTCTGTTCCTTCTCAGGGCGGTGGGCGCGCGTGCGTTCTGGGATGGGCGACGACGGGGGACGGATTCACTACTCCTTGACGGCGCCGGCCGTCATGCCGCCGCGCCAGAAGCGCTGGAGGACGATCATCGCGACGAGCAGCGGGATGATCGAGAGCAGCACCCCGCCGGTGGTGAGCTCGTAGAACTCCGGGAGTCGCTGAGTCTGGCTGTTCCAGTTGCTCAGGCCAAGGGTGATCGGGTAAAGCTCGTCGTCGGAGAGCATCACCAGGGGCAGGAAGTAGTTGTTCCAGATGCCGACGAGCTGGAAGAGGAACACCGTGACCATGGCCGGGACCATGGTCCGCAGGCCGATGGTGTGGAAGATGCGCATCTCTCCTGCCCCGTCGAGGCGGGCCGCCTCCATGAGCGAGTCCGGAACGGTGGATTGGGCGAAGATCCGGCACAGGAAGATGCCGAACGGCGAGACGAGGGAGGGCAGCAGGACGCTCCAGTACGTGTTGGCGAGGCCGAGCTCGCTGAAGAGCAGGAACAGCGGCAAGGCCGTCGCGGTGCCGGGCACGAGGACCCCACCGAGGATGAGTCCGAAGATCGCCTCGCGTCCGCGGAAGCGGTACTTCGCCAGGGCGTAGCCGCCGGCGGCTGCGAAGTAGGTGGCGATGAGTCCGCCGACTCCTGCATAGAGCAGGCTATTGGTGAACCACCGCACGAAGATCCCACCGTCGTAGGTGAGAACCTGGGCGAGGTTTCCCCACAGGTTGAAGGTCGGCGCGAGCAGGAATCCGTGCGTGGCGAAGAGATCCTCGGTGCTCTTCGTCGCCGCGACCACGACCCAGTAGACGGGCACGAGGAAATAGAGGGCGACGACCGTGAGAAGGCCGGTGACGACGATGGTCGAGGCGGCGCCGCGGCCTGCCCCGCGGCGCCTGGCGCGAGGGGCGCCGGAGACGTTGGCCCGGTCGCGGCCGGTGACCGGTGCGCCAGTGGTAGTGGCCGAGAGGTCAGTCATCATTGCTCCTACGGTTGCTGAAGTACAGGAAGGCATAGGACAGCACGAACGCTGCGACCGCGATCGTCACGGCCTGGGCGGCGGCGACGTTGTAGTCGTTGTAGTTGAAGGCCGAGTTGTAGGCGGCGAGGTTGGGGGTGTACTCGCTGCCGACCGCCGGAGAAACGGTCTGTAGGATCTGCGGTTCGGCGAAGAGCTGGAGGGTGCCGATGATGGAGAAGATGGTGGTCAGCATCAGCGCCGGTCGAATGAGGGGAACCTGGATCGCCCGGGCGATGCGCCACGGGCCCGCGCCGTCGACGCGCGCGGCCTCGTAGATCTCATCGGGGATGGCCTTGAGCTGGGCGATGATGATGAGCATGTTATAACCCGTGTAGGCCCAGGTGACGATGTTCGCGATGGACCACAGGACGACGTTCGGCCCGAGGAAGTCGAGTTCGATGCCGACGAGGGCGGCGACGTCAATGAACGGGCTGAGACCCGGAACGTAGAGGAAGGACCAGAGTACTGACGCGATCACCCCGGGCACGCCGTAGGGCATGAAGTACGCCGCCCGGAAGAACTGGGGCCACCGCGCCGAGGTGGACTCCAGCAGCAAGGCCAGCACGGTCGCCGCGAGGATCATCATCGTCACCTGTACGACACCGAAGAGGAGCATCCGACCGATCGATGCGAGGAATTCGGTGCCCGCGAAAGCCTGGACGTAGTTGGACAGACCGGCGAAGACGGTGCTCGTGCCCTGCTCGCCGAAGAGCCCTGCGCGATCCACCCTCGTGAAGCTCTGGACCACCGCGTAGGCGATGGGTGCGACGAACGTCAGGAGGAAGAGGAGCAGGAAGGGGCCGATGAGGATCCACGGTGCCCGACGTTGTGTGTTCATGCCGTCCTCACATTCAGACCCTTGTTCTTGAGCATCCGCACGGCCGCGTCCTGCGCGGCGCGGCAGGAGTCGACCAGCGGCACGCCGTCGGTGAGCTTTGACCGGAACCCGTCGGACAGGACGTTGAAGACCTGCTGGGCCGTGGGGGCCCAGCTCCAGTTCGGGTTCTGCTGCTGGGCCGCCGGCACGAAGACCTCGGTGTTGTAGTTCTGTCCACCGAAGAACTCCGACTGCTGAAGCCTCGGGGTGCCGATGTAGTCAGAGACGGGCGACCAGCCGATGCCGCAGTGGAGGATCTGGGCGTCGATCGCCTCCGGGTCAGTGGTCATCCACATGGCGAAGTCGGTCGCCTCCTGCGGATGCCGGGAGCTCGACATCGTCGCAACCGTCGAGCCGCCCAGCTGCGCGGAGCCGAAACCGCCGGTCCAGCGGGGCATCGGGGCTACCCGCCACAATCCCTCCGTGCCGCCGACGCCCTTGATGAGCTCGTCGGCCCAGGACGCGGAGGTGATGGCCCCGAGCTGTCCGGTCCCGGCTGCGGCGAACCAGCCGGGGGAGAACGGGCTGATCGAGACGTTGACGAGGTTCTCGTCAATGGCCCGGTCGAAGAAAGCGGCGACTTCAAGCGTCGCGTCGTCTGTCATGTCGATGACCCACGAGTCGCCATCGATTTGGAACCAGTTGGCACCGGCCTGCATGGCGTAGGCACAGAAGTAGCCACCGTCCGCGATGGGGAAGCACTCTAGGTATCGGTCGGCGGCGCGGTACTCGCGGGCCACGGCCGCCCAGTCTTCCCACGTCGCGGGCGGCTCGGCGCCGATTGCCTCCATGACGTCGGTCCGGTAGAAAAACGCGGTGGGCCCGGAGTCCTGCGGCAGCCCGTACACGCCGCCGTTGAACGTCACTTGGTTGAGAACTGAAGCCTCGAATCGATCGGTCACGGCGTCGGCGCCGTACTGGGTCATATCGACTAGGCCGTCCACCATCATGAAGGCCGATGCCTGCCGGAGCTCGACATGTGCGAGGTCGGGACCGCCGCCGGAGGCAAGCGCGGAAAACAGCTTTTGGTAGCCGCCCTGGTTGCCGCTCTTGATCCACACGGTCTCCACCTGGACGTGAGGATTCTTGGCGTTCCAGATATCGGTGACCTTGTCGAGACCCTTCAGCCAAGACCAGTAGGTCAGGCGTACAGGCTCGCCAGCCGCAGCGTCGGGTGAGGTGCGGCCGCAGGCGCCGAGCGCCAGGCTGGCACCCACACCGAGACCTCCCCTAAGGACGGTGCGTCTTGAGAGCTCCATGCGAGTCTCCTTGCCCTGTAAAGTGAATCGATCCAGACCGAACATTTTCGAACATAGTGTTGCGGATCAAACTAACATAAACCATCAACGATCCACCAGACTCTGACAGTCTTCGCTTGTTGGTAGCCCATCTTCGAACTGCCTGAGCGCGTGGGGGGGGTGGGATTCTGGGATATGGCAAACCATCCTGCGGCCCCGCTGCCAACGGGGGATGGCGGCGGCGAAAAGCTGACCCGGTTGGTGCACCCCACCTTTGTGCGGGGGTCTGGCCCAGCGGGCGCGCATCGTGCTGCTGACCGTCCAGGGTGTCTCCAACACCGAGATCGCCGAAAGGGTGGGGCCACCGGCAACACGGTGATTGCCTGGCGGGCCTGCTACGGGTAGGCCGATATCGCCGGGCTGGCCGACCACGACCGGTCGGGCCGGCCCCGGCGGATCGACCACCGCGCGAATGTCACCGCCACGCTCAGAGTGCCGCCGAAGAAGTTCAGCGTCGCCCCTGGCCCTCGCACATGCTCGCGGGGCGGTTGGGTATCGACCACAACACCGTGGCCAATATCCGGCAAGAGTATGGGGTGGCCCCGTGGCGGGCGGGCATCTTCAAGTTCTCCACCGATCCCGAGCTGGTGGCCAAGGTCGTCGACGTGGGCGGTTTCTACCTGGCCCCACCCGAGAACGCGGTGGTGCTATCCCTGGACGAAAACCAACACATCCAGGCCCTTGAGCGCACGGCACCAGGTTCGCCGATGCAGCCCGGCCGGCGACGCGCATCCACGGCTACAACCGACACGGGACCTCCACCCTGTTTGCGGCCCTGGAGATCGCCACCAGCCACGTCACCGCGGCGTGCAAGCCTGGGCACCAGCGCCAGGAGTTCCTGGCCTTCCTCAAGCAGGTTGTCCGAGCCTACCCCCAGGGAATCTGCACCTGGTGATGGACAACTACGCCGCGCACAAGGCCCCCGAGGTAAGAGCCTGGCTGGCGGAGAACCCTCGGTTCCAGATGCGCTTCACGCCGAACTCGGCCTCGTGGTCGAACTTGGTTGATGTGCCAACATCGCATTTGCCCAGTATTCGTCCGTCGTCGACATGAGGCGTGGTTCGGGCTCATCGAACGCCAGGCCCAGCATCGGGCCGACGTCGTTTCGGTGCCCGAGCTGAACAAGCGGATCCGGGCCTTCGTCACCGGCTGGAACGATCGCTGCCACCCGTGCGTGTGGACCAGAACCAGCACCGAGATCCTGAAAAAGCCAGCCGCCCAACCATTTAGAAGATGGACCATTAACAAAGTGTACTGACCGGACACGTTGATCGACGTCGCGGCTTGTCTTTGAGCGTGCTCGAACCCCTAGCGTGCAGGTCATGACGAATGACCGGGCCCTGGCAGATGCCCTGCGACTCGCCGTTGATCCGCCCGGTGGCGTGAACGTCGACGCGCTTAGAGAACTCACCCGAGCCGATTCCGAAGAGGACTGGGGCATTGCTGCGGCCGCCGAGCACTTAGGCGTCAGCCCTCACACCCTGCGCTACTACGAGCGCATCGGCCTGGTGGTCATCCCTAGGGACCACGCGGGGCATCGCCGGTTCGACGCCCCGACCGTACGGCGCCTCGTTTTCCTGACCCGGATGCGCGCATCAGGCATGTCCATCGCCGACCTGCGTCGATACATCGACCTCGTCAACGCCGGCGCAGACACAATTCCAGACCGACTCGACCTCCTCCTTGAGCACCGCGACACCCTGCGTTCCCAGATCACCCAACTCCAACTCGCCCTCGCCGCGACCGAGTACAAGCTCGCCGCCTACCAGGAAGGCCCCCAGCCATGACGACCCCCAGCACGACATCAACTCCGATGAGAACCTTGCTCGCCGCCAGCACGGCCAAGACGTCCTCTCGCGCATCGACGGCCACCAGGGCGAAGCCGTTATCGATTCCCTCGCTGACATCAGCCCCGCCCTGGGGCACCACGTCGCGGCTTTCGCCTTCGGTGACATTTACGACCGGCCCGGGCTCGACCCGCGCAGCCGTCAGCTCGTCACTATCGGGGCCTTGACCGCGCTGGGTGGCTGCGAGCCGCAACTGCGGGTCCACATGGGCGCCGCACTGAACGTCGGCCTCACAGAAGAGGAGATCGTCGAAGCCCTGCTCCACAGCTCGGTCTACGCCGGCTTCCCTCGCGCACTCAACGCGACGTTCGTCGCCAGGGAGGTATTCGCTTCGCGACGGGCCAACGCCTGACGACGAATCAGAACGGGCAGGAGGGCCGTCGGCTCATCTGGCGGCCCTCCTGTCGAGCACGCACAAGGACTTCCATGTCACACGCCAACGCAGCTCTCACACCCCGACACCGGCTCAAGGTGGCCCGGCTCGTCGTCGTCGACGGGCGGCCGATCAGTGAGGTCGCCGCCCGCTTCCAGGTGTCGTGGCCAACGGTGAAGCGGTGGGCCGACCGCTACCGGGCCGGGGAGTCCATGCACGACCGGTCGTCGCGCCCGAGGACGTCGCCGAACAAGACGCCGAAGCCTGTCAAGAAGCGATGCGTCAGCCTGCGAATCCGAATGCGGGAAGGGCCAGTTCAGCTCGCAGCCCGCCTCGGCGTCGCCGCGTCCAGCGTGCACCGCATCCTCACCACCGCACGCCTCAACCGGTCGGCCTACATCGACCGCGCCACTGGTGAGTCGATCAGGCGCTACGAGCACCCCCAGCCCGGCTCCTTGCCGCACGTGGACGTGAAGAAGCTCGGGAACATCCCCGACGGCGGTGGATGGCGCTACGTCGGCCGACGCCAAGAAAAACGCAATCGTGCGGCGACCCCTGGGAAGCCGAAGACCAAGTGGCGCAACCCGAAGCTCGGTTACGTGTTCGTCCACACCGTCATCGACGACCACTCCCGCGTCGCGTACACCGAGGTCCACGATGACGAGACCGCCGTCACTGCCGTCGTCGTCGTGCACCGAGCCGTCCATTGGTTCGGCAAACACGGCGTCACCATCGAACGGGTGCTGTCGGACAACGGAGGCGCCTACCGATCGCACCTGTGGCGTGACACCTGGGAGGCCTTGTCGATCACCCCGAAGCGGACGCGGCCGTGCCGACCACAGACCAACGGCAAGGTGGAGCGCTTCCACCGCACCATGGCCGACGGGTGGCCTACGCCCGTTGCTACACCAGCGAGCGAGAACGCCGCGACGCACTGTCCGACTGGCGCCACCAGTACAACCAGCACCGTCCGCACACGGCCTGCGGGAACCAGCCGCCGTTCTCGCATTTGATCAACGTCCTCGGTCAGTACACCTGGATCTCCGCTCCGGCACAAGCCGGTGGTGCACAGCCCCGTGGGTTCCCGGACCCACGGGGCGGTGTCATCTCACGGCAGTAGCAGGAGCTTCCCCTGCGTGCCGCGGGATTCGAGGTCGTGGTGCGCGGTGGCGGCGTCGTCGAGCGGGTACGTGGCGCCCACCCGGACCTCGAGGCCCCCGGAGGTCACGGCCTCCATGAGCTCGCCCCAGCGCCACGTGCGCTCGTCCCGGTCCCGCGTGTAGTAAGCCAGGGACGGGCGGGTCACGTAGAGCGCCCCGGAGCTGTTGAGCCGCTGCAGGTCCAGCGGGGGCACCTGGCCGGAGGAGCCCCCGAAGAGTACGGTGGTCCCGCGCACGCGGGTGGCCGCGAGGGATTCGTCGAAGGTCGTACGGCCCACAGAGTCATAGACCACGTCCGCGCCCAGGCCGTCCGTGAGCTCGCGCACACGCTCGGCGAAGCCCTCGTAGCCGAGCACGTGGTCCGCGCCGAGGCGCTTGGCCGTCGCGGCCTTATCCGGAGTGGAGGTCAGCGCGATCACGGTGGCGCCGATGCGCTTGAGCAGCTGGATGGCCAGCCCGCCCACACCGCCGGAGGCCGCCGTGACCACGGCGGTCTGCCCGGGCTGCACAGGGAACGTGGACCGCACCAGGTAGTGCGCCGTGAGTCCCTGCAGGGGCAGCGCACCGGCGGTCTGAGGGTCCATGCCGTCCGGCACGGGTAGCGCCTTGTCCTCCTCCACCGTGAAGAACTGCGCGTACGTGCGGGTGGCCTCGGAGGTTGCCACGCGCTGACCGGTCCGCACGGTGGTGACCTCTGAGCCCACAGCCACGACCTCGCCGGTGCCCTCTGAGCCTGCCGTGAACGGGAAGTCCACGGGGTACACGCCGGAGCGCTGGTAGGTCTCGATGAAGTTCACACCGGTGGCCTCGGTCCGCACGAGGACCTCCCGGGGGCCGGGCTCGGGGACGGGCACCTCGGCCGGGCGCAGCACCTCCGGGCCACCGGGCTCGTGCGCGACGATCGCCTGCATCGTGGTCTCGCTCACTGTCAGTTCCTCCTCGCAGCGGGGTGCCGTGCTCGCAGAGGGGCACGACGGCGTCCCCGTCAGTCTCGCGCTACGGCACCTCCCGGCACAAGGCAGTGCACGTCGGGGCGGTCGGCGGGGCGGGCGGTCACCCGCGCAGAGATTTGGAACGCGTTATGCATAAATATTGAATGGAGTGCATAGGAATACGGTATGGTGGAGCCCATGACCTACACCGCTGCAGTCTCAGGCGCCACCGGCTACGCAGGGGGAGAGGTGCTCCGTCTGCTGTGCGGGCACCCGGACATCGAGATCGCCACCGTGGCGGCCCACTCCTCCGCCGGGCAGAAGCTCGGGGCGCTCCAGCCGCACCTGCACGCGCTCGCGGACAGGGACGTCGTCGAGTCCACCGCGCAGAACCTCACGGGCCACGACGTCGTATTCCTGGCCCTGCCCCACGGTCAGTCCGCGGCGCTGGCCGAGCAGCTGCCCGCAGGCACGGTCGTGATCGACGCCGGGGCGGACCACCGGCTCGAGTCCGCCGAAGCGTGGGGAGCGTTCTACGGCTCAGACCACGCCGGCACGTGGCCCTACGGGCTGCCCGAGCTGCTCGTGGACCCGAACGGCCGCAAGCAGCGAGAGAACCTGCCCGGCGCCACCCGGATCGCCGTCCCTGGCTGCTACCCCACGGGATCGCTGCTCGCGCTGGCACCCGCGCTGGCGGCGGGACTGGTGTCTCCCCAGGACATCGTGATCGTGTCCGCGTCCGGGACCTCGGGCGCGGGCAAGGCCCTGAAACCTCACCTGCTCGGTGCCGAGACGATGGGGGGGATGTCCCCGTACGGCGTCGGCGGCGGGCACCGGCACACCCCGGAGATCGAACAGGGGCTGGGATGGGCGGCAGGTGAGGGCGTGCGGATCTCGTTCACCC
>NZ_JABFAW010000004.1:0-21638 GCF_017168375.1 Kocuria sp. KRD140 | reverse complement strand
ACCCTGGCCCCCATGCCCCGCGGCATCCTCACCACGGCCACCGCCGCGCTGCGCCCGGGCACGACCGAGGAAGCTGTGCGCGAAGCCTACCGCGCCGCGTACGACGGCGAGCCGTTCGTCCACCTGTTGCCCGAGGGGCAGTGGCCCACCACCAAGTCGGTCCAGGCCTCGAACCACGTGGCGCTGCAGCTGGCCGTGGACCCGCACGCCGGGCGGCTCGTGGTGAGCGCGGCCATCGACAACCTGACCAAGGGGACGGCGGGAGCCGCCGTGCAGTCCCTCAACCTGGCCCTCGGTCTCCCCGAGACCTCGGGCCTCGCTGCGCAGGGCGTGGCACCGTGAATCCCGGGTTCCCGCTCGACCGCCCGTCCGAACCAGGAGCTGCGATGTCCTCGCACAACCCCTTTCCAGACGTCTCCGTGAGCACCGACTCCGGCGTGTGCGCCGCGGCCGGTTTCAGCGCCGCTGGCGTGGTGGCCGGCTTCAAGAAGTCGGGTGGCCGTGACCTCGCCTTGGTGGTCAACACCGGGCCCGACGACGCCGCGGCCGCCCAATTCACCAGCAATCGCGTGGCCGCCGCCCCCGTCCACTGGTCCCGCGAGGTGATCCGGCAGGGCCGTGCCCGCGCGGTGGTGCTCAACTCGGGCGGGGCGAACGCGTGTACCGGCCCGCAGGGCTTCCAGAACACCCACGAGACCGCCGAGCTGGTGGGTGAGCAGCTGGGCATCGGCGCAGGGGACGTTCTGGTGTGCTCCACCGGGCTGATCGGGGAGCAGCTGCCGATGGACGTCGTGCGCGGCGGGGTCCCGGCCGTCGTGGCCGCGCTCGCACCCGGGCAGCGTGCCGCGGCGGAGGCCGCGGAGGCCATCATGACCACGGACACCGTCCCCAAGCAGGCCTGCGTGAGCGGCGCAGGGTGGAGCGTGGGCGGCATGGCCAAGGGGGCGGGCATGCTCGCACCGGGGCTTGCCACCATGCTCGTGGTCCTCACGACCGACGCCGTCCTGAGCGCGGAGGAGCTCTCGCTCGCCCTGAAGGAGGCGTGCCGTGTCACGTTCAACCGCGCGGACTCGGACGGGTGCATGTCCACCAACGACACCGTGGTCCTGATGTCCTCCGGCGCCTCGGCGCAGCGCCCGGACCAGGGGGAGTTCACGCACGCACTGACCGCGGTGTGCCACAGCCTCGCGCAGCAGCTGATCACGGACGCGGAGGGTGCCTCCCACGACATCGCGATCACCACGGTGGGCGCGGCCACGGAGACCGAGGCGGAGGACGTCTCCCGCACGGTGGCCCGCTCCAACCTGTTCAAGACAGCGGTGTTCGGTAACGACCCCAACTGGGGGCGTGTGCTCTCGGCGGTGGGCACCACGGACGCCCAGTTCGACCCCGACCGGATCGACGTCACCATCAACGGCGTGACGGTGTGCCGCAACGGCGCGATCGGTGATCCGCGCGAGGGCGTGGACCTCGGGGCGTCGCGCGCTGTGGACGTCCTCATTGATCTCAAGGCCGGGGACGCGAGCGCGACCGTGTGGACCAACGACCTCACCCATGACTATGTCGAGGAGAACAGCGCCTACTCCAGCTAGCGCGCCCACCATGTCACGACTCAGCGATAACACCAGGTACGAGACGGCCCGCTCGAAGGCGGAGACCCTCATGGAGGCCCTGCCGTGGATCCAGCGCTACGCGGGATCCACCATGGTCTTCAAGTACGGCGGCAACGCCATGATCAACGACGACCTGCGGCGCGCCTTCGCGGAGGACATGGTTTTCCTGCGCCACGTGGGCATCCGCCCGGTCGTGGTCCACGGCGGCGGCCCGCAGATCAGCGCGATGCTCGAGTCCCTGAACATCCCGTCCGAGTTCAAGGACGGTCTGCGCGTGACCACGTCCGAGGCCATGTCGGTCATCCGCATGGTCCTCACCGGGCAGGTGGGGCGGGAACTCGTGGGCCTGATCAACGCCCACGGCCCGTACGCGGTGGGCATGTCCGGCGAGGACGCGGGGCTGCTGCAGGCGCGCCGCGTGCGCACCGGGTCCGACGGCGCGCCCCTGGACCTCGGTCTCGTGGGTACCGTCACGCGCGTCAACACGGTCGCGGTCGAGCAGCTGCTGGACATCGGTAAGATCCCGGTCATCGCCTCGATCGCCCCGGAGCTCGCGGATTCGGACGACGATGCCGCGGGGCGGGGTGCGCTCACGGGGCAAGTCCTCAATGTCAATGCGGACACGGCGGCCGCCGAGGTGGCCGTGGCCCTGGGCGCGGAGAAGTTCGTGGCCCTCACGGACGTCGAGGGGCTCTACGCGGACTGGCCGGATCGCTCGTCGCTGATCTCGTCCCTATCCGCGGCGGAACTGCGTGAGATGCTGCCGGAGCTCGAATCGGGGATGATCCCCAAGATGCGGGCGGCTCTGCGAGCGGTGGACGGCGGTGTGCCGCGCGCGAGCATCGTGGACGGGCGCACGGAGCACTCGTCCCTGTTGGAGATCTTCACGGACACGGGTATCGGCACAGAGGTCACACCGGACGGAGTTGAGCACTCATGAGCAACCAGGACGAACTGCTGGGGGAGTACAAGGAACACCTTCTGGGAGTGTTCGGGGATCCATCACTCGTGCTCGTGTCGGGCGAGGGCGTGCACGTCACCGATGCCAACGGCAAGCGGTACCTCGACCTGCTCGCGGGGATCGCGGTGAACGCCCTGGGCCACGCGCACCCCGCGTGGGTGCGGGCGGTCTCGGAGCAAGCGGGAACCCTTGCGCACATCTCCAACCTGTTCACGTCCCCGGGCAGTATCCACCTGGCCGAGAAACTGCTCAAGGTCACTGGGGCGCCCGAGGGCTCCCACGTGTTCTTTGCGAACTCGGGCTCGGAGGCGAACGAGGCCGCGTTCAAGCTCGCGCGCCGCCACGGCCGCGCGCACCCGGACGCGCAGGGTCGGCCCCGGACGCGTGTGCTCGCACTCGAGAACTCGTTCCACGGCCGGACCATGGGATCCCTGTCACTTACGGCCAAGGCGGCCTACCGCGAACCGTTCGAACCGCTGCCCGCCGGGGTCACCCACATCCCGGCCACGGCGGAGGCCCTCGAGCGCGAACTCGATGACACCGTGAGTGCGGTGATCGTGGAACCCGTCCAGGGCGAGGCCGGCGTGCACGGGCTACCCGAGGGGTTCCTGGCACTGGCCCGCAGGCTCACGCGGGAGCGCGGTGCACTGCTGATCGTGGACGAGGTGCAGTCCGGGATGGGCCGCACCGGCGCGTGGCTCGCCGCCACCGCCCAGCTGCCCCGGGGTGAGTTCCCGGATGCTGTGACGTTCGCCAAGGGGCTCGGTGGCGGGTTCCCCGTGGGGGCCATGCTCACGGCGGGACCGGAGGTCTCGGCCCTACTGGGAGCGGGTCAGCACGGCACCACGTTCGGGGGCAATCCCCTGGCGATGGCCGCGGGACTCGCAACTGTCACGACCCTCGAGAACGAGAACCTGCTCGTCAACGCCCGGGAGGTGGGAGCCCACCTCGCGCAGCGGCTGCGGGAGGTTCCCGGGGTGGGGGAGGTCCGCCAGTACGGTCTGTTGGTCGGCGTGGACCTCGTCGCGGAGAACACCGAGGACGCGGAGAACGCCGGGACCTCCGGGGACCCCATGGCCCAGCGCGTCGTCGCCGCCGCGCGCGAGGCGGGATTCATCCTCAACGCCACCGGACCCACCACGCTGCGTCTGGCGCCGCCTCTCATCATCACTGCGGAGCAGGCGGACACGTTCGTCGAGGCCCTGCCGCATGTGCTCGAGACCGTCCGCGCCCGCTGAGCCCCGGACAGCACCACACCCGAAGGAGAATCCCCCGTGCCCCGTCACTTCCTGGTCGACACCGATCTCACCCCCGAGGAACAGTCCGAGGTCCTGGACCTTGCCGCCGCGCTCAAGGCGGACCGGTTCTCCCGCCGCCCGCTCGCGGGTCCACAGACCGTGGGGATCATCTTCGACAAGACCTCCACCCGCACCCGCGTCTCATTCGCGGCCGGGGTGAGCGACCTGGGCGGCAACCCGCTGATCATCAACCCGGGGGAGTCCCAGCTGGGTCACAAGGAAACCGTCGCGGACAGCGCCCGCGTGCTCTCCCGGATGCTCGCGGCGATCGTGTGGCGCACGTACGCGCAGTCCGGGCTCGAGGAGATGGCCGAGTTCAGCGACGTCCCGGTGATCAACGCCCTGTCCGACGACTACCACCCGTGCCAGATCCTCGCGGACCTGCTGACGCTGCGCGAGGAGTTCGGGGACGTGGCCGGGCGCACCCTGGTTTACCTGGGGGACGCCGCCAACAACATGGCGAACTCCTACCTGCTCGGCTGCGCCACGGCCGGCATGCACGTGCGCGTGGCCGGACCGGAAGGCTA
The DNA here is from genome assembly GCF_017168375.1 of Kocuria sp. KRD140. NCBI lineage: Bacteria > Bacillati > Actinomycetota > Actinomycetes > Micrococcales > Micrococcaceae > Kocuria > Kocuria sp. KRD140. The sequence goes on along the minus strand of NZ_JABFAW010000004.1, from coordinate 17,239 downwards.
CCTGCCGCGCGAGGACGTCGTCGCCGCGGCCCGCGAACGCGCCGAGCTCACCGGCGGCTCGGTGCTCGTGACCACGGACGCGAGAGAGGCGCTGAAGGACGCGGACGCCGTCGTCACCGACACGTGGGTGTCCATGGGCCAGGAGAGCGAGAAAACCGAGCGCGCGCAGATCTTCACGCCGTACTCCGTGACCTCCGAGGCCATGGCGCACGCGGCCGACGACGCCGTGTTCCTGCACTGCCTGCCCGCCTACCGCGGCTTCGAGGTCGCCGCGGACGTGATCGACGGCCCCGCGTCCCGGGTGTGGGACGAGGCCGAGAACCGGGTGCACGCGCAGAAGGCCCTGCTCACGTTCCTGCTGGATTCCTCGGGACTGGCCGCGGACCTGCCCGCCGCCTTGCGCCGGGAGGAGGCACGGTGAGCATCCCCGCGACCAAGACGGCGCGCCAGGCCCGGATCCTCGAACTTGTGACCGGAGGAGACGTCCACTCGCAGGCCGAACTGGCCGAACTGCTCGCGGCGGACGGCATCCAGGTGACCCAGGCGACCCTGTCCCGGGACCTTGTGGAACTCGAGGCGGTGCGCGTGCGCTCCGCGAGCGGGGGCATGGTCTACGCGGTTCCCCAGGCGGGGGTGGACCGGTCCCCGACCAGCGGCGTCAGCCGCGAGAGCACCGACGCCAAGCTCGCCGCACTGTGCCGCGAGCTGCTCGTGACGGCCGAGGGCAGCGCCAACCTCGTGATCCTGCGCACCCCGCCCGGGGCCGCGCAGTACTTCGCCTCGGCGATCGACCACTCGCTGCTCCCCGAGGTGCTCGGCACCATTGCCGGGGACGACACCATCATGGTGGTCAGCCGGGATCCCCAGGGCGGGGAGCAGCTCGCGCGGAAGTTCCTGGACCTCGCCCGCTGAGCGCGCCCACCAGGCACGCGGACGACGCCGCCCGCGCGCCGTCCGCGCCCGTGCCACCTCCCGGCGGTGGGCCCCCAGCCCCTGGAAGAGCAGGTGCCGTCCGCCCGGTTCAGGCCTCGCGCGTCTCGTAGCTCTCCAGCAGCGGCAGCAGGTGCTCCTGGCCGAAGACGCGGGCCACGTCCTGTGCGTGCTGGTGACCCGTGGCCTGGCCCGCCCCCGCCTCGAGCAGCGCGCGGGCAATGGGCTCGTTGCCGCGGAACACCGCACAGACCAGGGCAGTGAAGCCCATGTCGCTCACGCGCTCGGTGTCCGCGCCGCGGGCGAGCAGCATGGCCACCGTCTCCTCGCGCTCCAGGTACGCCGCCAGGTTCAGCAGGGTGTCCCCCTTGCTGTTCGTGAGGTTGACCGGCACCCCGGCGTCGAGCGCAGAGCTCAGCAGCTGGGTGTCGCCGTTGCGGGCGGCGTCGAACAGGGATGAGACGTAGGCCAGCTCCGCCTCGGTGAATTGGGGGCTCTGCGCGTTTCTGTGCTGGTCGGTCACGGGGGATCCTCCTGTGCGGGGGCCACGGCCCGTGGCCCGGGAACGAATTGACGGGATTGCGGAGAGCGGCGGCCGGGGCTCGTCGCGTGCGGCGCTGTCTAGTGTCGCACGCGGAATCCAGGCGGGGTCGACGTTTGACTCGAATATCCGATACGGGCAGTATCACGTGTTAGAACTCACACCGTCTTCTGGAGGACCCATGACCAACCTGGCCACCCTGCTCACCACCTCGGCCGCCCAGTACACGTCCGATCCCGCGATCATTCTCGACGAGCTGCACATGACCTACGGGCAGCTGGACGATCTCTCCGCCCGCGGCGCGGCGCTGCTCAAGGCCAACGGCATCCGACCGGGGGACCGCGTGGCCCTCGTGCTGCCCAACGTGCCCCACATGGCCGTGCTGTACTACGCGATCCTGCGCGCCGGCGGCATCGTAGTCCCCCTCAACCCCCTGCTCACGCCCCGAGAGCTCACCTACCACTTCCAGGACTCCGGGTGCTCCTTCGTGCTCGCGTGGGAGGACATGGCGCAGGCCAGCCAGAAGGCGGCCGAGGAGATCGAGGGCCTCAACGTGCTGCCCATCAGCGCCCGCGGAACGGTGGAGCGCCTCCAGGGTGTGGATCCCGACCGTGACGTCGTGGAGCGTCAGGACTCGGACACGGCCGTGCTGCTCTACACGTCCGGGACCACCGGCCGCCCCAAGGGGGCGGAGCTGACCCACCACAACCTGCTCACCAACGCCGAGGTCGCCGGCGAGGTGTTCAACCTGCACCACGGGGACGTGATGTTCGGTGGGCTGCCCTTCTTCCACGTGTTCGGCCAGACGGTGGCGCTCAACGGCGTGATCTGCAGCGGTGCGGCTGTGACTCTGCTGCCCCGCTTCCACCCGGGAAAGGCCCTGGAGATCCTGCGCCGCGACGGTGTCACGATCTTCGCGGGGGTCCCCACCATGTATGTGGCCCTGCTGCACCAGGCCAACCAGGACCCGCAGGCCGTCGAGGGCGTGGACCTGCGTGCCGGCGTGTCCGGAGGGTCCCCCATGCCCGTGGAGGTCATGGTCAAGTTCGAGAAGGTCTTCAACACCACCGTGTTCGAGGGGTACGGGCTGTCCGAGACCTCGCCGGTGGTGTGCTTCAACCAACCGGGCAACGAGCGCAAGCCGGGCTCCATCGGCACGGCCGTGCGCGGTGCGGAGCTGCGCGTGGTGGACGGGGACGACCAGCAGGTCCCCACCAACGAGGTCGGTGAGCTCGTGGTGCGCGGGCAGTACGTGATGAAGGGCTACTGGAACAAGCCCGAGGCCACCGAGAACGCGATGCGCGGCGGCTGGTTCCACACCGGTGACATGGCCCGCGAGGACGAGGACGGCGCGTTCTTCATCGTGGACCGGAAGAAGGACATGATCCTGCGCGGCGGTTACAACGTGTACCCGCGCGAGGTCGAGGAGGCCATCTACCAGTTCCCCGGCGTGGTGGAGGCCGCGGTGCTGGGAGTCCCGAGCGAGAAGCACGGCGAGGAGGTCGGGGCCGTGGTGGTCTTCGAGTCCGGGGTGCTCCAGTCCAAGGGCCGCGAGGCGCTCACGCGAGAGCTGGACGCGTTCGTCCAGGAGCGTGTGGCCAAGTACAAGTACCCCCGGATCTACCGGATCGTGGACGAGCTGCCCAAGGGCCCTACGGGCAAGATTTTGAAGCGCGAACTGACCCTCGATGCATAAATACTGATTGCTGTGTATAGTCATGCATGAGCCGCGGGGCACTCCCGCGTAGTCGGCGTCATCGAGCAGTTGTGGAGGAAAGCACCGTGAGTGATCGCGTGGTATTGGCCTACTCGGGCGGATTGGACACGTCCGTGGCCATCGGGTGGATCGGTGAGGCCACCGGTGCCGAGGTCATCGCCGTGGCCGTGGATGTCGGACAGGGTGGCGAGGACCTCGAGACCGTGCGTCAGCGCGCCCTGGACTGCGGTGCCGTGGAGGCGTACGTCGCGGACGCCCGTGACGAGTTCGCGAGCGAGTACTGCATGCCCGCGTTGAAGGCCAACGGTCTCTACATGGACTCCTACCCCCTGGTCTCGGCCGTCTCCCGCCCGGTGATCGTCAAGCACCTCGTGAAGGCCGCGAAGCAGTTCGGTGCCACCACGGTGGCCCACGGCTGCACGGGCAAGGGCAACGACCAGGTGCGCTTCGAGGTGGGCATCCAGACCCTGGGTCCCGAACTCAAGTGCATCGCGCCGGTACGTGACCTCGCGTTGACCCGTGAGAAGGCCATCACGTACGCGGAGAACAACAACCTGCCGATCGCCACGACCAAGAAGAACCCCTTCTCGATCGACCAGAACGTGTGGGGCCGCGCGGTGGAGACCGGGTTCCTCGAGGACATCTGGAACGCGCCCACCAAGGACGTCTACGACTACACGGACGATCCCACGTTCCCGCCCGCCGCGGACGAGGTCGTGATCACGTTCGAGCAGGGCGTGCCCGTGGCGCTCGACGGCAAGCCCGTCACGCCGCTGCAGGCCATCCAGGAGCTCAACCGCCGCGCGGGTGCCCAGGGTGTGGGGCGGATCGACATCGTTGAGGACCGGCTCGTGGGCATCAAGTCCCGCGAGATCTACGAGGCCCCGGGTGCCATGGCGTTGATCGCCGCGCACAAGGAACTCGAGAACGTCACGATCGAGCGCGAGCAGGCCCGCTTCAAGAAGACCGTGGGTCAGCGCTGGACCGAGCTCGTCTACGACGGCCAGTGGTTCTCCCCGTTGAAGAAGTCCTTGGACGTGTTCATCGAGGACACCCAGAAGTACGTCAACGGTGACATCCGCATGGAGTTGCACGCGGGCCGGGCCACCGTGACCGGGCGGCGTTCGTCCACGGGTCTCTACGACTTCAACCTGGCCACGTACGACGAGGGTGACTCCTTCGACCAGTCCAACGCCCGCGGGTTCATCGAACTGTTCGGGATGTCCTCCAAGGTGGCCTCCCGCCGCGAGCAGGGCCTCGCCGAGGGCTGACATCCGTCTCCCGCGCCCCGGTGCGCGGGTGATCACCACATCATCGCGAACGGCCGGGCTCCTAGACTGGAGCCCGGCCGTTCCCCGCGCCGGGTGAGTGCCCGGCAATCCACGGTCCCACGACGTCCACGAGGAGCATCATGGCCCAGCACGAGCAGCACGGAACCAACGAGGGCGCCCTGTGGGGCGGTCGATTCGCGGGCGGGCCCGCGGACGCCCTCGCCGCGCTGAGCAAGTCCACCGATTTCGATTGGCGTCTGGCGCCGTACGACATCGCGGGGTCCCGCGCCCACGCCCGCGTGCTGCACACGGCCGGCCTGTTGAGCGAGGACGAGTTGAGCGGCATGCTGGACGCACTCGACCGGCTCGAGGCGGACGTGCGCAGCGGGGCGTACGCGCCGTCGCCGTCGGACGAGGACGTCCACGGGTGCCTCGAGCGCGGGCTCATCGAGCGCGCCGGGGCGAACCTGGGCGGCAAGCTGCGCGCGGGTCGCTCCCGCAACGACCAGATCGCGACCCTGGGTCGGATGTACCTGCGCGACCACGCCTCGATCATCGCGCGCAACCTGCTGGAGCTCGTGCGAGCCCTCGTGGAGCAGGCGCGGCGCCACCCGTACGCCCCCATGCCCGGGCGCACCCACCTGCAGCACGCCCAGCCCGTGCTGCTGTCCCACCACCTGCTCGCCCACGCGTGGGCGGTACTGCGGGACGTCCAGCGGCTCGCCGACTGGGACAACCGTGCGGCGGTGTCCCCGTACGGTTCGGGCGCGCTCGCGGGATCGTCGCTGGGCCTGGACCCCAATGCCGTGGCGGCCGAGCTCGGCTTCGACTCCGCGGTGTTCAACTCGATCGACGGCACCGCGTCGCGGGACGTCTACGCGGAGTTCGCGTGGGTGTGCGCCATGGCCGCCGTGGACGTCTCCCGGATGAGCGAGGAGGTGACCACGTGGGCCACCAAGGAGTTCTCGTTCGTGACCCTGGACGACGCCTATTCGACCGGCTCATCGATCATGCCGCAGAAGAAGAACCCGGACGTCGCGGAACTCGCGCGCGGTAAGGCCGGGCGGTTGATCGGTGACCTCGCGGGTTTGCTCGCGACCCTCAAGGGGTTGCCGCTCGCGTACAACCGGGATCTGCAAGAGGACAAGGAACCCGTCTTCGACGCGATCGACCAGCTCGAGGTGCTGTTGCCCGCCGTCACGGGCATGATGGCGACCCTCGAGTTCCACACGCAGCGCCTCGCCGAGCTCGCCCCGCAGGGTTTCGCGCTCGCGACCGACGTCGCCGAATGGCTCGTGCGCCAGGGCGTCCCATTCCGCGAGGCGCACGAGGTCTCCGGGGAGGCCGTGCGCGTGTGCGAGGACGAGGGCATCGAGCTGTGGGACCTGACCGATGAGCAGTTCGCCGCGATCTCGCCGCACCTCACGCCCGGGGTCCGGGAGGTGCTCACGGTCGAGGGTTCCCTGTCCTCGCGCAACTCCCAGGGCGGCACCGCGCCGGACGCGGTCGCCCAACAGCTCACCGAGCTCGAACGGCAGCTCGCGGAGCTGGACGCCTTTGCTGCGCGCGAGCCCGTCGTCTCGTGACGGCCGGACTGCACGAGCTTCTCCTCGCCCCGGCCCCCGACGTCGCTCCCCGGCTGCTCGGCGCCGTCCTCGTGTGCGCGCGCCCCGGGGGCACGGTGGGGCTGCGGCTGACCGAGGTCGAGGCCTACGGCGGCCCGCAGGACTCGGACCTGCCGGATCCCGGGGCCCACACCTACCGGGGTCGCACGGCGCGCAACGCCTCGATGTTCGGCCCGCCCGGGCACGTCTACGTGTACTTCACGTACGGGCTGCATCACGCGGTGAACTTCGTGTGCCGGCCCGAGGGCGTCGGGGGCGGTGTCCTGATCCGCTCGGGTGAGGTCGTGCTGGGCTCCGAGGTGGCCACGCAGCGTAGGCTCGCGAACCGCAGTTCCGCACCGGCCTTCGCCTCGCTCGCGCGCGGGCCCGGCAACGTGGCGCAAGCCCTCGCACTGACCCGCGACGACGACGGCGCCGCGCTCGCCGATCTCGGCATCGCCCCCGATCCCGTGGCCCGGGCGCGCGAGGAGGTCGAACGGCGCGGTGACGACACGTGGGCCGGACTGGTCCTGGCGCAACGCCCCGCGAGCGACGTCGTCGTGACGGCCCGGACGGGCGTGTCCGGGGAGGGCGGGACGGACGCGTACCCGTGGCGCTACGCACTGCCGGGCGAGCCCACGGTGTCCCCGTACCGCAAGGCCACCGTCAAACGCCGCCGCACGCGCTAGCGCACCGCCCGCCGCGCGGTGCGCCGGATACGATGGAGCGGTGACTGAATCCGTGGAACAGATGATCGACCGGTTGTGCGCCAAGATCCCCGACCATCCCGAGCCGGGGGTGCTCTTCCGCGATCTCACGCCCCTGTTCGCGGACGGGGACGGTTTCCAGCGCACCGTGGACGCGCTCGTGGACGCCTTCCGCGGCCAGTACGACTGCGTGGCCGGTGTGGAGGCGCGCGGATTCATGATCGCCGCGGCCGTGGCGTACGCGTCCGGGGTGGGGATCATCCCGGTGCGCAAGGCGGGCAAGCTCCCGCGCGAGACCATCTCCCAGGCCTACGACCTCGAGTACGGCACGGGCACCCTGGAGATCCACACCGACGACGCTCCCCGCGGTTCGCGCGTCCTGGTCCTGGACGACGTCCTCGCCACGGGCGGGACCCTGGGTGCCACGGCGTCGTTGTTGACGCGCGGCGGGTACAACGTCGCGGGTTTCGGCGTGATCATGGAGCTGACTGCGCTGCGCGGCCGGGCCCAACTGGGCGGGCATCGCGTGCGCGCACTGTTGCGCGTGTGACGGGGGAGTCGCGCGGATCGAGCGGTAGGATAGACGATCGCCGGTTGAGCGACCGGACCCGTCGGCAGTGTGCGTGAGGTGAAGTGCGTGGAGGAATCCGCATCCGTGGAGGTGTCCCGGCAACTGGGGGAGGAACGGCGCTACGTCGCCGAGGCCTACGCCCGGTTGGACGAGTTGCGGCAACTCAATGCGGACGAGTTGCGCCGCGTCCGGACCACGAACTTCGGCGGGGGACACCAGGCGCGCTCCGAACGTGACGCATTCGCCACGCATTACGAGGACCGCCTCACCCAACTCAACTCGGTGGATGAACGTTTGGTCTTCGGTCGCCTGGACACCACCGAGGGGGAGCGGCACTACGTGGGCCGGCTCGGACTGGCCACGGAGGACCACCGCCGGCTCGTACTGGACTGGCGGGCCCGCGAGGCCGGGGCCTTCTACCAGGCCACCGCCGCCAACCCCATGGACCTGGTGCGTCGACGCCACCTCATCATGGACGGGCGGGACGTCACCGCCCTCGAGGACGACGTCCTGGATCCGGGTGCCGTCTCCGACGCCGAGGTTGTGCACGGCGAGGGCGCGCTCATCGCGGCCCTGAACTCCGAGCGCACGGGCCGCATGACGGACATCGTCGCCACGATCCAGGCCGAACAAGACCGCATCATTCGTGCCCCGCTGTCCGGGGTGCGCGTGGTCCAGGGTGGCCCGGGTACCGGCAAGACCGCCGTGGCCCTGCACCGTGCCGCGTACTTGTTATACGAACACCGGGAGCGGCTCGCCAAGTCGGGTGTGCTGATCGTGGGTCCGTCGTCGTCGTTCCTGTGGTACATCGAACGCGTGCTTCCGGCGCTCGGGGAGACCGGCGTGGTGATGTCGTCCCTCGCGGACCTCTATCCGGGTGTGCACGGCACGGTCGAGACCGACCCCTGGGTGACCCGCTGGAAGTCCGGGCTGCACATGGTGGACGTCATCAAGCGCGCCGTTGCTGACCGGCAGAAGGTTCCCGAGCGCACGCAGTGGCTCACCGTGGACGGCCACCGCGTGCGGCTCGAACCCTCGCTTGTGCGCCGGGCCCGGGAGCGTGCGCGCGCCACGGGCAAGCCGCACAACGAGGCCCGCGAGACGTTCGTGAAGGTCATCGTCAAGGAGCTCGCCCAGAACCTCGGGGACGAGCTCAACGAGAAGGCCGGGACCACGATGGACCGCTCGTACCTCAAGGAGGACCTGCGACAGTCCCGAGAGGTACGCATCGCGCTCAACCTGCTGTGGTTGCCCTTGACACCCCAGCAACTCGTGGCTCAGTTGTTCGGCAAGGAGCACTACCTGCGCTCCGCCGCCCCGCGGCTCTCGGACGCCCAGGTCTCGCGCCTGCTGCGGCCCGTCGACGCGCCGTTGACCGTACCCGACGTCGCCCTGCTGGACGAGGCCGCGGAACTGTTGGGCGACTTCGAGTCCGCCGGTATCAAGGTGCGCGGGGACCGTTCGCTCGAGGAGCGCAAGGCCCAGGAATCGGCGCAGAAGGCGCTCGAGGCCATGGCGGAGGGTTTCGAGGACATCGGTGCCCAGGGCGTCGTCACGGTCGAACAGCTCACGTCTTTCAACGCTGAGGCGCCGCACCGGATGACGGCGGCCGAAGCGGCGTCGTCGGACCGTACGTGGGCGTACGGGCACGTAGTCGTGGACGAGGCGCAGGAACTCTCGCCCATGCAGTGGCGCGTGCTCATGCGCCGGTGCCCCCTGAAGTCCTTCACGGTGGTCGGTGACATCGCTCAGGCGGGGAACGCGGCGGCGGCCCGGACCTGGGACGAGGCGCTCGAGCCGTTCGTGGGGGAGCGATTCACGCTCGAGGAACTCACGGTCAACTACCGCACCCCGCAACCGATCGCCGACGCCGCGGTGCGGGTCGCGCAGGCTACGGGGATCGCGGTCTCCGATCCCACGGCGGTGCGCGGCGGCGATCCGCCCGTGATCGTGCCGGTGGCCGTCGAGGCGGAGCTGGCCGCGGAGATCGTGGCGCAGGTGCGGCGCGAACTGGAGCGGCTCGCCGGGGGTCTCGTGGGAGTGGTGTGCCCCGGGGGACGTTTGGCCGCGGTGGGTAAGGCCCTGGACGAGGCCTTCCCGGGGCTCGTGGCCGCGGGCATGCGCAGCCTGGACCGGCGGATCATGGTGCTCACCCCGTGGGATGCCAAGGGCCTCGAGTTCGATTCCGTGGTGGTCGTGGAACCCACGGAGATCGCGGACGACCCCGCCGGGGGCCCGGGCAATCTGTACGTGGCCATGACCCGTCCCACCCAGCGGTTGTACCTCGTGGCGGCCCACGGACTGCCCGACGGGATCACCCCGCAACCCGGGGAACCGGGCGCCGGGGACCCCACGGCGGCCTGATAACTTAGTCCACGTGTCAACCACCGATCTCAGCACGCAGCACAACGATCCGTCCTTCTCCTCCCTGTGGGAGGAGCTGAACTGGCGCGGACTCGTCCAGGTCTCCACGGATGCGGAGGCCCTGCAGGAAACGCTCGACGGTGGTCCCATCACGTATTACTGCGGGTTCGACCCCACGGCGTCCTCCCTGCACCTGGGACACCTGGTGCAGTTGTTGCTGCTTCGCCGACTCCAACTCGCGGGACACCACCCGATCGGTCTGGTCGGCGGATCCACCGGGCTGATCGGTGATCCGCGGCAGACCTCGGAACGCGTCCTCAACTCGCGCGAGACCGTGGCCGAATGGGTAAACCTGCTGCGCGAACAGGTCCAGCGGTTCCTGTCCTTCGAGGGGGACAATCCCGCGCGCATGGTCAACAACCTGGACTGGACGTCCCAGCTGTCCGCGATCGATTTCCTGCGGGACATCGGCAAGAACTTCCGCGTGGGCACCATGATCAAGAAGGACATCGTGGCCAAGCGGTTGAACTCGGAAGAGGGGATCTCCTACACCGAGTTCAGCTACCAGATCCTGCAGGGACTGGACTTCCTCAACCTGTACCGGCAGTACGACTGCGTCCTGCAGACCGGCGGTTCCGACCAGTGGGGCAACCTCACCTCCGGCACCGACCTGGTGCGCAAGGCCGAGGGTGCCACGGTGCACGCGATCGGCACGCCGCTGATCACCAACTCGGACGGCACCAAGTTCGGGAAGTCGGAGGGCAATGCCATCTGGCTGGATCCGGAACTGACCTCGCCTTACGCCTTCTACCAGTTCTGGCTCAACACCGCGGACGCGGACGTGGCGGATCGACTCAAGGTCTTCACCTTCCGCACCCGCGAGGAGATCGCGGAACTGCAGCGTCTCACCGAGGAGGAACCCTTCCGGCGTGAGGCCCAGAAGGTCCTGGCCTCGGACGTCAACACCCTGGTGCACGGGCCCGAGGCCACGCGCAAGGCGATCGAGGCGTCCGCCGCCGTGTTCGGCAAGGGTTCTTTCGAGGACCTGGACGAAGACACGCTCGCGGCGGTCGCGGCAGAGCTGCCCCACGCGGAGGTCGCACCGGGTGAGCACGCCGTGGTGGATCTGCTCGTGGCCACGGGCCTGGCGGAATCCAAGTCCGCCGCGCGGCGCACGCTCAAGGAGGGCGGTGCCTCCGTCAACAACCGCAAGCTCTCGGGGGAGGACGCCACCCTGACCGCGGACGACCTGTTGCACGGTCGGTTCGCGCTGCTGCGCCGGGGCAAGAAGAACCTGGCAGCCGTCACGGTCGGGAGCTGATCGTCGGGCACCGGGTCCCCGTCGGGCCCCTGATCACATACCCCGGGCATGGACGCCCGGAACCGCCGCACGGCGGAGCACCCGCGAGCCGGGGCCAGCGTTTTGCGCCGGTCCCGGCTCGTGTGTAATGTATTCCGAGTCGCCGCGGCGAGGAACCGAGAAGGAACCGGAGCCGCGGGGTGACCGGCAAAGATCAGCCCGACACGTCGGACCTCGTTCATGCTATGGTTACCTGGCATTCGGCAGCGCGAAGCGAATCGGCTTGAACAGTCAAGTTGACACGCCGAGCAACGCGGAACTAAGCTTGATGAGTCGCTTCGCGGCGGACCGAAGAGGTTCGATCCGAGAGGCAACTCCCAAAATCGTCGATCGGCCCGGAGCGGCTCGATCGGACAACCGACCGTTGTGGCCCTGGTGAGGGGCCGTGTGGTGTGGTTTGTTGTTTGTCAACTCAATAGTGTGTCTAGTTTGTTGATACCAAAGTTTTTTTGTTTTTGGTTGATGGCCTGACAGCCTCTGGGTGTTTTCCCGTTTCCTGGGGGTGTTGGGTGTCAGCTGGGATCCTGCCCTGGTTCTGCTGCGCTGTTTGGTGTGGTGGTGGGGTGGTTTCTGTTGAATGTTTTTTGACGGAGAGTTTGATCCTGGCTCAGGACGAACGCTGGCGGCGTGCTTAAGGTGTCAGCTGGGATCCTGCCCTGGTTCTGCTGCGCTGTTTGGTGTGGTGGTGGGGTGGTTTCTGTTGAATGTTTTTTGACGGAGAGTTTGATCCTGGCTCAGGACGAACGCTGGCGGCGTGCTTAACACATGCAAGTCGAACGCTGAAGCTTGGTGCTTGCACTGGGTGGATGAGTGGCGAACGGGTGAGTAATACGTGAGTAACCTGCCCTTGACTCTGGGATAAGCCTGGGAAACTGGGTCTAATACTGGATATGACCTCCTGTCGCATGGTGGGGGGTGGAAAGGGTTTGTACTGGTTGTGGATGGGCTCACGGCCTATCAGCTTGTTGGTGGGGTAATGGCCTACCAAGGCGACGACGGGTAGCCGGCCTGAGAGGGTGACCGGCCACACTGGGACTGAGACACGGCCCAGACTCCTACGGGAGGCAGCAGTGGGGAATATTGCACAATGGGCGCAAGCCTGATGCAGCGACGCCGCGTGAGGGATGACGGCCTTCGGGTTGTAAACCTCTTTCAGCACGGAAGAAGCGAAAGTGACGGTACGTGCAGAAGAAGCGCCGGCTAACTACGTGCCAGCAGCCGCGGTAATACGTAGGGCGCAAGCGTTGTCCGGAATTATTGGGCGTAAAGAGCTCGTAGGCGGTTTGTCGCGTCTGCTGTGAAAGCCCGGGGCTTAACCCCGGGTGTGCAGTGGGTACGGGCAGACTTGAGTGCAGTAGGGGAGACTGGAACTCCTGGTGTAGCGGTGAAATGCGCAGATATCAGGAAGAACACCGATGGCGAAGGCAGGTCTCTGGGCTGTTACTGACGCTGAGGAGCGAAAGCATGGGGAGCGAACAGGATTAGATACCCTGGTAGTCCATGCCGTAAACGTTGGGCACTAGGTGTGGGGGACATTCCACGTTTTCCGCGCCGTAGCTAACGCATTAAGTGCCCCGCCTGGGGAGTACGGCCGCAAGGCTAAAACTCAAAGGAATTGACGGGGGCCCGCACAAGCGGCGGAGCATGCGGATTAATTCGATGCAACGCGAAGAACCTTACCAAGGCTTGACATACACCGGATCGGCTCAGAGATGGGTTTTCCTCCTTGTGGGGCTGGTGTACAGGTGGTGCATGGTTGTCGTCAGCTCGTGTCGTGAGATGTTGGGTTAAGTCCCGCAACGAGCGCAACCCTCGTTCTATGTTGCCAGCACGTGATGGTGGGGACTCATAGGAGACTGCCGGGGTCAACTCGGAGGAAGGTGGGGATGACGTCAAATCATCATGCCCCTTATGTCTTGGGCTTCACGCATGCTACAATGGCCAGTACAATGGGTTGCGATACCGTGAGGTGGAGCTAATCCCAAAAAGCTGGTCTCAGTTCGGATCGTGGTCTGCAACTCGACCACGTGAAGTCGGAGTCGCTAGTAATCGCAGATCAGCAACGCTGCGGTGAATACGTTCCCGGGCCTTGTACACACCGCCCGTCAAGTCACGAAAGTTGGTAACACCCGAAGCCGGTGGCCTAACCCTTGTGGGGGGAGCCGTCGAAGGTGGGACTGGCGATTGGGACTAAGTCGTAACAAGGTAGCCGTACCGGAAGGTGCGGCTGGATCACCTCCTTTCTAAGGAGCACGCTGACCGGCCGGGTGGCTGGTGGCCCCACAGACCACGAGATCGTGGTGCGCCGTTGAGTCGGTGGTGGGTGTTTTGCTCATGGGTGGAATATCAGCAAGCGGACACGGATACTACGCACACGGGAACACTGCTGGCTTGGATGGTTGGTGGTGGTGTGTGTGGGGGTTCGTGGTGGCACATTGTTGGGTTGTCGATCAACAAGTTACGTTGGTTGGTTTCCTGGGGCACTGTCGCATCCATTGTGGTGGGTGTGTGGTGTTGGTGGGTTGTTGTTTGTCAACTACATAGTGGACGCGAGCATCTTTGACGCCGCGTGCATCTGGTCACACGTTGATCACGGTCGAGGGGTTTTTGGATTCCTGGTTGTGGTGGTGTGGTGGGTGTGTGTGGTGTGTTCTTTGATGATTGTTTTGTGTTGTGTGGCGTAGAAGTTGTTACGGGCACACGGTGGATGCCTTGGCATCAGGAGCTGATGAAGGACGTGGAAATCTGCGATAAGCCTCGGGGAGCTGATAAACGAGCTGTGATCCGAGGGTCTCCGAATGGGGTAACCCGGCTGCGTATCATGCGTGGTCACTCGTATCTGAATTCATAGGGTGCGAGGAGGAACGTGGGGAAGTGAAACATCTCAGTACCCATAGGAAGAGAAAACAATAGTGATTCCGTGAGTAGTGGCGAGCGAAAGCGGATGGTGGCTAAACCGGTTGTGTGTGATACCTGGCGAGGGTTGCATGATCGGGGTTGTGGGATGCGTTGTTCTCGGGGTCGCCACCCCGGGCGCTGTGGCGCTGTGGTAGTCGAACTGGTGGTGAGTGCCAGACCGTAGGGGGTGTGAGTCCCGTAGACGAAACCGTGGTGTGCGTGGTGTGACGTTGTTCCCGAGTAGCACGGGGCCCGTGAAATCTCGTGTGAATCTGCCAGGACCACCTGGTAAGCCTGAATACTTCCTGATGACCGATAGCGGATCAGTACCGTGAGGGAATGGTGAAAAGTACCCCGGGAGGGGAGTGAAATAGTACCTGAAACCGTGTGCTTACAAGCCGTTGGAGCCTTTTGGGGTGACAGCGTGCCTTTTGAAGAATGAGCCTGCGAGTTAGTGTTACGTCGCGAGATTAACCCGTGTGGGGTAGTCGTAGCGAAAGCGAGTCTGAATAGGGCGTTGTGTAGTGGCGTGATCTAGACCCGAAGCGGGGTGATCTACCCATGGCCAGGTTGAAGCGCGTGTAAGAGCGCGTGGAGGACCGAACCCACTTCAGTTGAAAATGGAGGGGATGAGCTGTGGGTAGGGGTGAAAGGCCAATCAAACTCCGTGATAGCTGGTTCTCCCCGAAATGCATTTAGGTGCAGCGTTGCGTGTTGCTTCCCGGAGGTAGAGCTACTGGATGGCTGATGGGCCCTACAAGGTTACTGACGTCAACCAAACTCCGAATGCCGGTGAAGTGTAAGCGTGGCAGTGAGACTGTGGGGGATAAGCTTCATAGTCGAAAGGGAAACAGCCCAGACCATCAACTAAGGCCCCTAAGCGTGTGCTAAGTGGGAAAGGATGTGGAGTTGCTTAGACAACCAGGAGGTTGGCTTAGAAGCAGCCACCCTTGAAAGAGTGCGTAATAGCTCACTGGTCAAGTGATTCCGCGCCGATAATGTAGCGGGGCTCAAGTACACCGCCGAAGTTGTGGCATGACACCGTATAGCTGAGCCGTTTGTGGTTGAGGTGGTGTTGTGGGTAGGGGAGCGTCGTTGGGGTAGTGAAGCTGCGGGGTGACCCAGTGGTGGAACCTCAACGAGTGAGAATGCAGGCATGAGTAGCGATAGACGGGTGAGAAACCCGTCCGCCGGATGATCAAGGGTTCCAGGGTCAAGCTAATCTGCCCTGGGTGAGTCGGGACCTAAGGCGAGGCCGACAGGCGTAGTCGATGGACAACGGGTTGATATTCCCGTACCGACGAAGAACCGACCCTATCGAACCGGGGATACTAACCACCCGAACCATCACGATCCGTGGCCGTTTACGGTCACGGGAGTGTGTGGGGAGCGTGGGACCTGATCCGGGGAGGTAAACGTGTTAACAGGTGTGACGCAGGAAGGTAGCCGAGCCAGGCGATGGTTGTCCTGGTCTAAGCATGTAGGGCGACTCGTTGGTAAATCCGCGGGTCATGGGCCTGAGATGTGATGGGACTCTCTTAGGTGAGGGAATTCGGTGATCCTATGCTGCCAAGAAAAGCATCGACGTGAGGTTCTAGTCGCCCGTACCCTAAACCGACACAGGTGATCAGGTAGAGAATACTAAGGCGTTCGAGAGAATCATGGTTAAGGAACTCGGCAAAATGCCCCCGTAACTTCGGGAGAAGGGGGGCCCTGGTTGGTGAACACCCATGCGGTGTGAGCTGGTCGGGGTCGCAGAGGCTAGAGGGAAGCGACTGTTTATCAAAAACACAGGTCCGTGCGAAGTCGTAAGACGATGTATACGGACTGACTCCTGCCCGGTGCTGGAAGGTTAAGAGGACTCGTTAAACCCTTCGGGGTTGAAGCGGAGAATTTAAGCCCCAGTAAACGGCGGTGGTAACTATAACCATCCTAAGGTAGCGAAATTCCTTGTCGGGTAAGTTCCGACCTGCACGAATGGAGTAACGACTTCCCTACTGTCTCAACCATGAACTCGGCGAAATTGCAGTACGAGTAAAGATGCTCGTTTCGCGCAGCAGGACGGAAAGACCCCGAGACCTTTACTATAGTTTGGTATTGGTGTTCGGTGTGGCTTGTGTAGGATAGGTGGGAGACTGTGAAGCCGTCACGCTAGTGGTGGTGGAGTCGTTGTTGAAATACCACTCTGGTCACTCTGGATATCTAACTTCGGCCCGTGATCCGGGTCAGGGACAGTGCCTGATGGGTAGTTTAACTGGGGCGGTTGCCTCCTAAAGAGTAACGGAGGCGCCCAAAGGTTCCCTCAGCCTGGTCGGCAATCAGGTGTTGAGTGTAAGTGCACAAGGGAGCTTGACTGTGAGAGTGACAGCTCGAGCAGGGACGAAAGTCGGGACTAGTGATCCGGCGGTACATTGTGGAATGGCCGTCGCTCAACGGATAAAAGGTACCTCGGGGATAACAGGCTGATCTTGCCCAAGAGTCCATATCGACGGCATGGTTTGGCACCTCGATGTCGGCTCGTCGCATCCTGGGGCTGGAGTTGGTCCCAAGGGTTGGGCTGTTCGCCCATTAAAGCGGTACGCGAGCTGGGTTCAGAACGTCGTGAGACAGTTCGGTCCCTATCCGCTGCGTGCGTTGGAAATTTGTGGAGGCCTGTCCTTAGTACGAGAGGACCGGGACGGACGAACCTCTGGTATGTCAGTTGTTCCGCCAGGAGCACCGCTGATTAGCTACGTTCGGGATTGATAACCGCTGAAAGCATCTAAGCGGGAAGCTTGCTCCGAGATGAGATTTCCTGACCTCCTTTGTGGGGTGTGAGGTGCCCAGTAGACGACTGGGTTGATAGGCCAGATGTGGAAGCGTTGCAAGACGTGGAGCTGACTGGTACTAATACACCGAAAACTTCTACACACACAGTCTTCATTCGAAGAATGTGATGTTCGCGTCCACCATGTGGTTGACCACCAACAACCCCCCACCCCCCAGCCTGTGGGCTGATGGGTGGGCTGGGGGTAGTGGTTGGCAATATAATAAAGCTTGGTCCACGAAACACGGGACCCCATGGTTTCATCGCCTCACGCATGGTTGCTGGTAGTCACCGTGCAGGGGTTGGTGGCAGGGTTTCCGGTGGTTATAGCGTGGGGGAAACGCCCGGTCCCATCCCGAACCCGGTAGCTAAGACCCACAGCGCTGATGGTACTGCACTCGGAAGGGTGTGGGAGAGTAAGACACCGCCGGGATTAACATGAAAGAAAGAAGTGGTCGAGGCCGCACCCC
>NZ_JABFAW010000036.1:0-902 GCF_017168375.1 Kocuria sp. KRD140 | reverse complement strand
ACAACCACGACCGCCGGCATTCATCGCTCGGCTACCTCGCACCCGTCGACTACGCTCGGCAATGCACCCATCAATCGGAAACCGACGACTCGCACAGCGACCGGACCGAATGAAGGGGGCGGCCCAACAGCCCTGGATCGTCCGTCCGCATCACGGGGATCACCGCGCTACAAGTCCTTGGGATTCCGATCGGACCCCACTATCGATGGGCGGATCGGGCGCTGTGTCATCCCGCGCCCATGATGTCCCGCTGGGCACTCACCGCCGCACTGGATGCGTTGCTGGTGCATCGTGATCTGAGGCCGGTGGACTCGACACCCGCGTGGACGTCTCAATCCTGTGGGGAGCCGCTCTCGCTGGCGGACATCTACTCGGCATTGGAGACGCTGCCTCCGACATCCCGTGCGGTCGTCGCGGTGCGCACGGCATTGAAGAGCACGCAATTTCCCACGCTTTCTCCCATGGAGACCTTGACGCGGTTGATGCTGTTGGCGTGTGGCCTGCCGTGTCCCGTTATGAACTTTCGCGTGGACACACGCCTGGGTTACAGCCTGCTCGACCTGGCGTGGCCTGAACACAAGACAGCCATTGAGTTCAACGGGCGGGTGCACAGCGAGAACCACCACGCATACAAGAACGAGATGTATCGCAACGAGGTGCTCCGAGATCTGGGGTGGAAACTTCGCATCATCGTGTTCGATGATCTCCGAGATCCCGCCCGCTCAGTCGAGTGGCGCACCTGGTTGGGGCGCCAACTCTGGGTCGTGCCCCGTTTCCCGGCAGCAGGATCTCGCGCTCGCACATCCGTGTCCCGAAAAGGCATCCATATCCCGTGATCGGTGTCGTTCTGGGGCACACGTGTTGTGCAGTGGGATTGCCGCGGGGCCCAATGAGGGTGGGAG
>NZ_JABFAW010000035.1:0-3955 GCF_017168375.1 Kocuria sp. KRD140 | reverse complement strand
CCTCAAGTTCGGCACACCGGATATGTACGATTCAACATGGCGGAGGTGCGTCCTGGTGGGACGTCGGCTCGGGGGGAGAGCAGCGGTGGTGGCCCTGGTCGGAGTGCCGGTCCTGAGCGGGTGCGCGCAGTCTGGAGGCACCGAGGCGCCGGGCGCCTCCGGCGCAACAAAGTCCGGCAAACCCACGGTCCTGGCCACCTTCACGGTGCTCGCGGCATGGCCCGGGTGGTTGGCGGTGAGCACGTGACCGTGGAATCCGTGACCAGGCCCGGGGCGGAGATCCACGACTACGAGCCCACCCTCACGGACGTGTGCAAGGCGTCCGGTGCCCAGCTGGTCCTGGACAACGGGCTCGGCCTGGAGGGCTGGCTCGGGCAGTTCGTGGCCTCGGCCAACGTGCCGCACGCGGTGGTCTCCGAGGGCGTTCCCACGGTGGACGTCGCGGACCAGCCCGGAACACCCAATCCCCACACCTGGATGAGCCCCACGAACGGGCAGCGCTACGTGGACACCATCGCGACCGCCCTGAGCGACCTCGATCCCGAGCACGCCGCGCAGTTCCGGGAGAACGGCGACAGGTACAAGGAGCAGCTGGACGAGGTCCGCACGGACCTACGGGAACGGCTGGACCGGGTCCCCGCGAACCAGCGCGCACTGCTCACGTGCGAGGGCGCCTTCTCCTACTTCGCGCGGGACGCCGGACCGAGCGAGCATCACCTCTGACCCGTGAACTCCGAACAGGAGGCGGGTCCACAGGAACCGCGCTCGGCGATCGACACCGTGCGGCAGAACCACGTCCCGGCGGTGTTCTGCGAGTCGACCGTCTCGGACCGGCAGATGCAGCAGGTGGTCGAGGCCACGGCCGAGGTGGTGACGGGGTCCTCGGACCACTCCTCCAGGTTCTAGATGGCCCGCAGGTAGTTCTGGTGGCTCACCGAGAGCTTCGCGACCGACATGGTGGGAGACTCTCGCAAGGCAAAAACCTCTCACCGAACAACCGGACGCCATGCAGGCGCCCCACGGCGCGTCCTGGCGCGGGAAGTTTATGTCGTGTGCATACACTCCGGTAGACCACCCGCTTGGGTGGACGTCACACTACCCTGTCACCGCCCCGCCAGGCGGTTTACAGGTGGAGCGGAGGGCCTGCCTGCTGCCCCCTCATGAACCGACGTCGAGCCCCCTCGGGACGACCGCCGTCGACCCCTCTTCCCCCGTTCCCGCCCGCGTACCGGGCGTGCCGCTCGACGCCGTGGCCCGCGCCGCCACGAGGGGCATCCAGATCTACCCCTCCGTGGCCTCCGCGCAGTTCAGCATCACTGGCAGCCCTCGGGCCCCCGAGCTCACGGTCACGCTGGTCTTCACTCCCGCCCTGGAGAACCAGCGGATCAAGGACGAGATCCGCTACGAACTCATCCCGGGGCTGGAAGTCATCATCGGCGCCCCGTTCGCCCGGGTGACGCTGGACTACACGGATGCAGCGCCCGCCCTCACCCCGGCGCCCGAGACCACGCCTGACGGAGTGGCGCGAGCCGCCCTTCGACCCTTTTCTCGCGGTCACCGCACATGGTGCGATTCCTGCAGCTGATAGACGGGCGTGTCCATCCCCAGCTCCCGGGCCTTGAGCTGCAGCGCGAGGTACTTCGAGTAGTGGCGGGACTGGTGCAGATTGCCGCCATGAATCCACAACTGCGGCACCGCTGTGGGCTTCCACATGTTGCGCAGCTCCCCTTCCCAGGGACCGGGGTCGCGGGTCGTGTCCGAGCCGTACCCCCAGCACTTGCCCACCGCGTCGGCAACCTCCGGCGAGACGAGATCCGCGAGCCACGCGTTCATCGATCCGTACCCGGTCGCATAGACGAGCAGGTCCGCGGGAACCAGCCGGTCGCCGTCGACGACCACCCCCTCCGGCACGATCTTGGTGACCTGACCGCGCTCCAGCTGGATCCGGCCGTCGATGATCAGCTGCGATGCACCCACGTCGATGTAGTACCCGGATCCGCGCCGCAGGTACTTCAAGAACAGGCCTGAGCCGTCCTCGCCGAAGTCCAACTCGAAGCCGGCGTCGGTGAGCGCACGGTAGAAGTCCGCGTCCCGCTCAGCCATCTGCTCGTACACAGGAATCTGCGCAGCCGGCAGCAGCCGGTACGGCCACGAGGCGAAGAGCATGTCGGCCTTCTCCGTGGTCACCCCGTTCTCCAGGGCCTCCTCCGAGTAAAGCGCGCCCAGCGCCAGCTCCCGCAGGGAGTCGCTGCGGGAGATGTGCGTGGAGGAACGCTGGATCATCGTGACCTCGGCGCCCTTCTCCCACAGGGCTGCCGCGATGTCGTGGGCCGAGTTGTTCGACCCGATGACCACAGCGTGCCTGCCCTCGACATCCTCTTCACCACCCGTGAACTCGGAGGAGTGACCCTGCCACCCGGCGAAGTCGTCGGCGCCCTCGAAACGGGGGATGTTCGGGTAGCCGGAGACACCCAGCGCGAAGACGAGTTGGGTGGGGTGCAGGATGACCTCCTCGCCACGGCGGTCCACCCGCACGGTCCACGTGCCCGCGCCCTGGTCGAACTGCGCGCCCAGGCACCGTGTGCCAGCCCAGTAGTCGAGTTCCATGATGTCCACGTAGTGCTCGAGCCAGTCCCCCATCTTGTCCTTCGACGGGAAGATCGGCCAGTCGTCGGGGAAGGGCAGGTAGGGCATGTGGTCATACCAGACCGGGTCGTGCAGGTGCAGCGACTTGTAGCGTTTGCGCCACGAGTCACCCGCCCGCTCGTTCTTCTCGACGACAATCGTCGGCACGCCGACACGTCGCAGCCGCGCGGCGAGCCCGATGCCACCCTGACCCCCGCCGATGATCAGCACGTATGGCTGCTCGTCGAAACCGAGCCGGGCGTCCCGCTCCGCCCGGGACTCCTTCCACGTCTTGCGTCCCCGGGTGATCTCGTGGGTGACGCCGAGCTCACGGCGGGGGCCCTTCTTCTCCTCGTGCCCCGTCAGTTCCTGCAGTGTGGTCAGCAGTGTCCAGCAACGCCCCTCCACGAGCCTCAGGTGAGCCCAACCACGCCCGGCGGCGGTCATGAAGTTGAGCCATGCCTCTGCGTTCTCGGCCGTGCCCGATGCGGGCTCGGCGAGCTGCCAATCGTGCGGATCGACCGTCGGCAGCTGGGCCTGGAGCATCGCCGCGATCTCATCGATGCCTTCGAGCGTCTTGAGGTTCCATGTGAATGCCACGAAGTCACGCCAGTAGCAGTCCTCGGCGAAGAGTTCCCGCAACGCGTCCTCGTCGTGCGCACGGAGGGCCCGGTCGAAGGCGGCGAGCCACTTCTCGACGGCGCTGCTGGCCGCCTGCGGATCGTCACTCCCTGCGGAGCTCTCGCCGGGATCGGTTGCATGATCGTGGGTCTGAGTCATGTCACTTCCTAATGTGGCTGAGCTATGATTTGTGTCACACTAGCGCGCTTCACCCGCCGACAACACCGGGCAGGACGAAAGCCCTGGGTCGCCACGATCTCCAGCGATCCGGTCTGCCGACCGCGCGTCCGGATCTGCGAGTGGATGACGACGACGCCGCCCGCACCGTGAAGCCCCATGGCATCAAGGCGTGCAGAGGCCTGCCTCCCAGAACACGGGAGCCTCGAGGTTGGCCCGGGCGGCCCCCACTGCACGTCGGCACCGTTGACCGCCCCGGTAACGTGGGGGTTTTTTGCATAACGAGCCCCTCCGGCCCATCGGCAGGGAAGCGAGAGGCGGAACGGACAATGGTCGGCATCGTGCTGTACATCATCGAGGGCGCGCTCTTCTACCGCTCCAGCCGCCTCGTCATCGCGGCGATCGTGGCCACATACCGGCACAACGGGGCCGTCGCGCGACGAGATCACACGAAGGCCGGTGCGCCCCCGGCCTGACTCCGGCGGTCACGCCAACGACCCTCACGCCCGCCAGCCAACAGTCCCCCATGGAC
>NZ_JABFAW010000034.1:0-2214 GCF_017168375.1 Kocuria sp. KRD140 | reverse complement strand
GTGCCGTGTGGTGCGGGAGGGCGACGGCGTTCGGCGCGCTCGTGGAGCGCGGTCGCCGCGGGGAGGTGGAAAAGGGTGGGTGAAAGCGCGCGACGGGCTGGTCTTCACCCGCCGCGTCTGGTCAGCGCTGTCTAGTGCCGGCGGTGAAGAAGCCGGCAACCCCCTGACGCACGAAAGCCTCGTTCCTCCACGGCTGTGGATCTCGAAAACGTACGGGGACAGTTTAGATCCACCGTGGGGCTGCCCACCACCTGGCATCGGGTCGCCCAGAAGGGTATCCCGCTGGAGGTGAGCGTCAAGTTCCCATACTCGTAGAAGTCAAGAATTTACAAGTGGGTATTGCCTCCTTTCCCCGTGTTTCTAAGGGGCAGAGGCTCCGATGTTCAAATCTGTCTGATCCTCGGATAAATTTTGATACATGCAACCCATGGTCTTCCCCGAGGTCGATTTCGCGAGTGCGCTCGTGACGGATCTGTTCGCCCTGGAGCGGGTGCGCGTGGATTTTCGTACTGAGCACCTTGACGACCCTCTTGGCCTGGAGCTGCGCAGGCTGTTCCAAGGTCTCACGAGCGTCATGTCGGCACGCATCGAAGGGAACCGGACCACGGTGGCGGATGTCGTGGCCGAAGCCCGGCGGGCCGCGGCCACGGGACAGCCAGCAGCAGACGCCGTGCGAGAGATTCTGCAGCTGGAGCAGGCAACTGACTACATGGACGAGTTGGCAGCCGATGGAAGGCTGTCCCTGACTCATGGGCTGATCCGTGAACTCCACCAGCTCGCCGTGCAGGGACTCGAACGTGAGGGTGACGAGCACCCGGGCAGCTATCGAACAATCCCCGTCGGGATCGCTGGAGCGTCCCACGTCCCGCCCGCACCCGGGTCCGTCCAGGCGGACATGGACCAGCTCCTGGAGTTTGCAAACAAGGAAGTACCCGCACAGCACCAACTCCTCCAGATCGCGCTGGTCCACCACCGGTTCGTCTGGATACATCCGTTTGCCAATGGTAACGGGCGGGTCTCACGCCTGCTGACGTACGCCATGCTGAGCAACCAGGGCTACACCTCCAGGAGCGCCGCGCGTCCGCTCAACCCCACAGCAGTTTTTGGTGCCGACCGGCAGTCGTACTACGACCACCTCGCGGGAGCGGACTCCCTGAGCCCGGAGGGGGTGCTGGCCTGGGCCGGGTATGTGATCCACGGCCTCAAGGACGACATGGACAGGGTCAGCCGGCTTGCTGCCCCCCGCTTCATTTCCGAGGAGGTCGTGGGGCCCTCGGTCAATGCCGCCCTCGCGGCGGGGGAGCTCACGGAGACGGAGGCAGATGTGATCTACGCGGTGGCGCGCCAAGGGAAGGCCAAAGCGGGCGATCTCGAGGACGTGATCAAGGGGTCTCCGTCGAACAGGAGCCACCGTCTGCGCCGCATGGTTGAGTCCGGGTTGCTGCAGAAGATGTCAGGGCCGGGGCGGTACGTGGTGAGTCTGCATCGCAACGTTCTGACCAAGCACGTGGTGCGCCGCCTCAACCAGTTGGACATGCTCCCGGCTATCCTGCGTGACTGAGGTGCGGGACTGTCCACGCGACGGCAGGTGAGCGCACAATGCTCCAGTGCTCAGCACCTACCCTGGAGGCATGACTTCCTCCGCCACTGCCACCACATCCTTGGGCGTCCTACAGGAGGTTTTCGGGTACGACGCCTTCCGCGGTGAGCAGGCGGAGATCATCGAGCAGGTGGTGGCCGGCGGGGACGCAGTCGTGCTCATGCCCACCGGCGGCGGCAAGTCCCTGTGCTACCAGATCCCCGCACTGCTGCGGGACGGCACGGGCGTGGTGGTCTCCCCGCTGATCGCGCTCATGGCGGACCAGGTGGCCGCGCTCGAGGCCGTGGGCATCCGCGCCGCGTACCTCAACTCCACCCTGGAGCCCTACGAGGCGCAGGAGGTGGAGCGGCAGCTTCTCACCGGGGACATTGACCTGCTCTACATGGCCCCCGAACGGCTCATCCTGTCGCGCACCGTTGAGCTGCTGAAGCGCGCACCGATCGCCCTGTTCGCGATCGACGAGGCGCACTGCGTCTCCCAGTGGGGGTGGGCCGCCCCCTTCATTCGGTCCGGTCGCTGTGCGAGTCGTCGGTTTCCGATTGATGGGTGCATTGCCGAGCGTAGTCGACGGGTGCGAGGTAGCCGAGCGATGAATGCCGGCGGTCGTGGTTGTA
>NZ_JABFAW010000033.1:0-388 GCF_017168375.1 Kocuria sp. KRD140 | reverse complement strand
CTACGACGACGACGATCTCACGGCCCATCACGCCAATTTCGTCGACATGGCCGAAGCCTTCATCGCAGCCGGGACGGACGTCGTAGTCGGCGACGTGCACCCGGACAGCGCGCGCGAAGGTGAGCGACGTCGCCGCGCTGCCGCTCAGCTCGCCTACTGGACCGATCGCCTGGCCGACTCTCCGGACCTACTCGATCTTCCCACCGACCGGCCGCGGCCCGCACGTATCGGTCACGTTCGTGCATCGCACGAGATCACCGTCGAATCCGCCTCCTGGGCTGCCCTGGAGCGGCTGGCGACCGACAGGGCCACCACTCGGTTCGTGGTGTTCGAATCCGTTCTGGCCGTACTACTTTCGCGACTGGCGACCACCGATGATGTGTCCATC
>NZ_JABFAW010000032.1:0-390 GCF_017168375.1 Kocuria sp. KRD140 | reverse complement strand
GCGTTCGATAGAATACATTACAAAAGATATTCCTAGCTTTTTAAAATGAGGTGACCGATAGTGATAAAACTTGAAAATGTTTTTGTAAAAAAAGGTAATAAAAACATTTTAGACGGATGTAACTTTAATTTTGAAAAAGGAAAATCATATGCTTTAGTTGGAGAAAGTGGCGCTGGAAAATCTACTTTACTTAACATAATCGCTGGGTTCGAAGATGTATCACAAGGAAGCATATATATTGAAGATAAGTTACTAAAAAAGAAAGTCGATTTTTATAGATATACGTTAGGGTATTTGTTTCAAAATTTTGCTTTACTTGAAAATCAAACAATCAGTCAAAATTTAGATTTAGCCCTAAAGTTCAAAAAGAATAAAAAAGATAATATGAAC
>NZ_JABFAW010000031.1:0-419 GCF_017168375.1 Kocuria sp. KRD140 | reverse complement strand
ATGCTGTACCAGAACCACAGCTATTTTCCCAAATTAAACTTTGGATTTCTGGTATATAGATTAATGGCTGTAAAAATTGACGTTGTTCATCAAAAAGCATCATACCTACTGTTTTATATTTGTGATTCCATTGTTGCTCACGCACATATGTTTCAACCAAATGTTGAATTTCTGTTGTTACTTGATTAACTGGAATCACATAATGTACATATGTTTCATAAATAATTTCTATTGCTTTCCATGAATGATTACCCATATTAATTGTTGTTGGCACAACACGATGGGCTTGTGGCATTTGAACTTCATAGTATTGGCAATCATGAATTGCGCATTGCACTAAATCCGAACAGCCAGATACCTTCACCTTAAACTGTTGGTCTTTAAGCAAATGACTTTCCTGCAAATGATGTATATATGAC
>NZ_JABFAW010000030.1:0-390 GCF_017168375.1 Kocuria sp. KRD140 | reverse complement strand
ATTTCATGTAATCCCGCAACACAGCAACGTGATGCATTATTATTAGCTGAAAAATATCAACTTGAAGAGGTAACACCGGTAGATATGTTTCCACAAACAACACATGTTGAGACAGTGGCATTATTCAATTTGAAATAGCGCACATGATTTGAGATAAAATTTCGCCTTAATAAGTGAAGAAAGAAGTCGTATATTAAAATTTTATTACAGCCAATTTACTTTCTTGATATGAACTTTTTAAATTAAATGTGACATTGTATACTATATTTAAAGAAGAATAAGAATGTCATGATCGGGAGGGTTGGTAATGCATAAAATTGATTTAACGACAAATAATTTTCAAATGCGAAGGTTTATTATCTTGCAACTTGTTATTGCGTTATTCGTGAT
>NZ_JABFAW010000003.1:0-18100 GCF_017168375.1 Kocuria sp. KRD140 | reverse complement strand
CAGTCAGACGCCCACTCGCAGCACCCCGGACCCGCACCGGAGCACCCGCCGCAACGCCCCACAGGGCCGCCCGGTGGAACAGTCCGGCACCGTACCGAGCGAGCGTCGCCCACGCGCGGCACCGGCGGCAGTCGGCACACTCAGGATTCAGGAGGTCCGGGAAGTTGGCTACGACCCCACCCCCCGCCACGGCCCTCGCCCAGTGGTTCTCCGGCCCGTTCACCCCGCAACGGCGCCTCGTCGTCTTCCCCCATGCCGGCGCCGGGGCACTGTCCGGCCGCGATCTGCAGGCCGCGGACACCGAGGTGCTCACCCACCGCCGTCCAGGCCGGGAATCACGTATGGCCGAACCCGCTGTGGTGGACGTCCCGGAGCTCGTCGCGGAAGCGCTTGCGGCGCTGCTGCCGATCCTCGACGCGGACGAGCGGCCCACGGTCGCGCTCGGTCACTCCTTCGGTGCGCTGCTCGCCGCCGAGTTCACCGCGGCCCTGGACCGCGAGCGCCCGGGTCGGCTCGAGCGTACGGTTCTCTCCGCCAAGGCCGCGCCCCCGGATCGCGATCCGCACCTCGCGTCGATCCTCGAGGACGACGCCGCTCTGGCCGCTTGGTTGCTCGAGCTCGGGGGCACCCCCGAGGAGCTGCTCACGGACCCTGGTCTGCGTGAGCTCGTCCTGGCCCCGTTGCGCGCGGATCTTCGGGCGTCGTTGAGCTACGACGCCGCCCCGCCGGACCTCGCCACGCCCCTGCTGCTCGTCCACGCACAGGAGGACCGCACGGCGTCGGCGGGGTCCATGGCGGGGTGGACGAGCACCGGGGGCACTGCCACACTCACGATCCCCGGGGGCCATCACGGGCTGTTCGATCACGCACGCGAGCTGCACGACGCGTTGCGGTCCGCTGTCGACGGCACGACGGGTGGCGCCCGATGAGCGCGCACGCGGTCGCGCACCGCCAGCCCGTGTGGGCAGCACAACGACGCCGCGTGCCCGGTGCACCGGCGGATCTCACGCTGCACGTCCTGCACCTTGAGGATGTCTCGTCCTGGGCGTTCTCCGCCGTGGACTGCCTCACGGAGGACGAACTGTCCCGGGCGTGTGCGCTGCAGGACTCCCACACCCGTGAACTGTTCGTGGTCTCACGCGTCGCTCTGCGCCACGTTCTGGCCCACCGACTCGGGTGCGCCGCCCACGAGGTCCCGATCAGCCACGACCCACGCACCGGGGCACCCCACGAGGTGCACGGTCGCGCGGCGGCGGTGACCGGGTCCCGCGGTGACGCCGGTCCCGAGCTCGCGGCGTCCTCCGCGCTGGGTCACGTTCGCCCCGTCCGGTTCTCGGTCTCGCGCACGGCCGGGGTCATCGCTCTCGTCACGGCCCAGCGTGCCGTGGGCGTGGACGTGGAGCGTCTGCAGTCCGAGGTGGAGGCGAACGTGCTGCTCGACATCCTGCACCCCGCGGACCGCGCCCGGCTTTCCCGCGTGCGCGGGCGGCGTCGTGCCGTGGCCGTGACGCGCACATGGGTGCGGGTGGAAGCGCTGGTGAAGGGCTGGCAGACGGGACTGTCCCGCGACCCCGCAAGCATCCACGTGGGATCGGCCGCACGCGCGGACTACGGCCACGGGTGGAGCGTGAGCGACGTGCGCACCACGGCGCGGGAGAACGCGCGCCTGGCCGTGGCATGGCGAACGGACCCCGCCCCGCAGGGCTGAGGTCCGTTCATTCGTCATCCGCCCCGCGGGGCAGCGGCATCACTCAGTGGCGACGCCGCGGGGTCTCCGCACGACGCCGCGGGAGCGCCTTCTTGGGCCGGATCACCGCGGCCGACGCGCCCTTGGACGCCCGGGTCACGAACCGCTCGAGCGGACCCGCCCCCACGGCGTGCTGCCACGCCACCGCGAACAGGGCGGCCACCACAATCTGGACGATGTACCAGAACCACGGGGTGCCGTCCGTCCACACGAACGCCATGAAGATCAGGTGCCACACGTAGAGCGTCAGCGTCATGGAGCCCATGGCACCCAGCCACGTGAGCCACTTGCCGATCACGCGGCACAGCAGCAGGAACGCGCCCAGTGCGATCATAGCCATGCCCGCGCTCTCGAACAGGGCGAGCGGGGTGTTGGTGTGCGGGCCCGTGAGCAGCAACCACAGGTTCGTGGTGTCCGGCAGCTGGGGGTCCGGGCCGTAGTACTGGATGTTCCACACGTCCTCGGACGTCATCCACGGGGTCGCATTGATCAACGCGTCCTCGAGGTCGAACCGCAGCAGCATGAGCATGGAGATACCGCGGGACAGGGCGGCGACCACGGCGCCCACGATCACGAGCAGCACCTGCACCCGGTCGCGGGACAGGGGCAACCGGCCCAGCGCCAGGCCCAGGCAGATGAACGTCATCCATGGCAGCGCCGGGTAGGTGCCCGTGAGGAACAGCTCCGCGAACACGGATCCCGGGTCCGAGAAGATCTCCAGGAAGCTGGGGTTGCCGTACACGTGGGCGGGCAGCACCGACAGCGACCACTGCATCACGAACGGCATGACCACCGCGAAGAACGCGGCCGAGGCCAGCAGCCACCGCACACTCATGAGCGTGAACGGGATGGCCAGCAGGAACATCAGACCGTAGTAGATCAGGATGTTGTATACGGGCAATTCGAGCAGGTTCACCGTGAGACCGATCGCGAACAGCAGCAGGGCACGCACCAGGATGGAGAACCGCGCCCGGGAGCCGTCACGACCGTGGCGCGGGGTGCGCCCCCCGGTCATGAACGCGAGGCTCACACCGGCGAGCGTGGCGAACAGCGCGGCCGAGTGCCCGGCGAACAGGGTCCATTCGAGGGACGGTTCCCCCGCGGCGTTCGTCGCGGGGAGCACGTGCACCGCGATCATCCCGATGAGCGCGAATCCACGCGCCACGTCCACGCCCATGATGCGGCGCTTGGTGCGGCGGCCGTCCGCGCTCGTCACGTTGCGGGTGGCCGCACCCTGACGCGGTGCGGACGTGGAACGTGGCGGCGCGGTGACCACCGGGGTCGCGGCGGTCCACAGACCGCTCTCCGCCGCGGTGCGGCCCTCGTCCCCGCGGTCGCCCAACCACACCTCTCGCGGTGGACGGCGCCCCGGTTGCGGGCGCTGTCCCACGGGCAGGTCACCCTCCAGGACGACTTCTTGCGTGCTCTGCTGCGTCATTCGGTGACTCCCTCGTGCTTACCGGAGGTCTTCCCCGCGGGGACGACGTCGGTGCGAACCGTGGCCATCGCGGACGATCCCGCGCTCAACTGCGGCGCCGGTGCAGCTCCGAGCAACGGTGCGGTGGACACGTGGTCCGACTCGATCGCGGGCACGACCTCGGCGCTGATCGCCTGGTCCCCCGGTGCGAGGTGACGGATGGGGTTACCGCCCCAGTTGCCATCCGGGGGCACCGTCTCTTGCCGCATGACCAGGGACCCGGGGCCCACGGTGGTGCGCTCCTCGATCGTCGCACCGGGCAGCACGAAGCTGTTGGGGCCCAGCGTGGATCCCCGCCGCATGGTCACGGGCTCCATCCGCATGACCCGGTCGTGGAACAAGTGGGTCTGCAGGACCGTGCCGCGGTTGACGGACACGTTGTCCTCGAGGCGCACGAGGTCGAACTCGGGCAGCCACCATGACTCGCACCACACGCCGCGACCGATGTGCGCACCCATCAGGCGCGCCCACAGGTTGAACATGGGCGAGCCCACGCTCAGGCGGATCATGGACGGGACCGCGAGGGACTCGGCGAACACGTCCGTGAGTTCGTTGCGCCACACGAATGAGCTGAACAGCGGCCGTTCGCTGGGTCGGAAGCGGCCCACGAGGGCCCACTTGACGAGCACCGGCACCAGGCAGGCCACGGTACTGGCGACCGTGAGCACCACACCGGACCACGCGAACGCGGCCACCACACCCGTGGCACCCATCCCGTGGGACATGTAGATCTCGGTGAGGACGTACACGATGATGAGGTCCAACCAGGCCGAGACCATGGCGGGCACGAAGCGGAAGAATTCCACGAACGCACGCGCCGCCTTGAGCCGCCGTTGCGGGCGGAACGTGGACTCGGCGTCGGCCTCGGTCTTGGCACGGGCGATCGGCTCGGCCGTGCGACCCAGCCAGGACGAACCGGCGGGTGCGTGGTGCGGGGCGGAGCTGAGCACGGCCACGAGGGCGTCCGCGGGCAGGTCCCGGTCCGGTCCCACGATCCCGGAGTTGCCCACGAAGGTGCGCTCACCGATCACGGAGGTACCCACGTGCAGCCATCCGAACCCGGCGCGGTGGGACGTGACCAGGGCGTGGTCGGCCAGGAAGGACCCGTCCTTGAGCGTGGTGAGGTGCGGGATGGTCTCCGCGGTGGAGATCTCCACGTTGCGCCCCACCTTGGCCCCAAGCAGGCGCATGAACCACGGAGTGATGCAGGACGCGTACACGGGGTAGGTGGAGATCAGGGTGCGCTGCATGAGCGTCTCGGTGAGCCACATGGCCCACCCCACGGGACCGTTCTGGGGGAAGTACCCCGGCACGATCATCCCGGCCACGAGGCGCACGAGCGCGACCACGAGCAACAACCACACCACCGCGGTCACGATGGTGAACACGGGGACCCACACCGCCACGATCGGGAAGACGAGCTCGTACTGCCGGATGGTGATCACCTGGGACAGCACGATCAGCGCCCCGGGGATCAGGGCGAGGAAGGGCAACAACCCCACGAGCACGGCGCCCGCGGAGAACGCGAGGTGCGACGTCGCCGAACCCCAGGTCTTCATGCCGCCCGTGGCCTCCGGGGACTCCTCGGGCCACGTGAGGCCGGCCGAGCCGTGGTGGCGCAGAGGGGAGCCGCCCCACAGCTCGCCGTCCGGGACGTTGCGGCTGACGTGCGAGCCGGGCAGCACCTCGGCGCCGTGGCCCACGCGCATCCCGGGATCCACGAGGGTGCGGGTGCCCACGCGGGCGTTGTCACCGATCTCGATGGCGCCCACGTGGAAGACGTCCCCGTCCAGCCAGTAGCCGGACAGATCCGATTCGAACTCCAGGGTGGAGTGCTCCCCCACGCTCACGAGACCCGTGACGGGCGGGGTGTTGTAGAGGTGTGCGCCCTTACCGATCTTGTTGCCGAACAACCGGTGCAGGCCGCGGGCCATGGGGGTGCCGGTGAGGACGTCGTACTTGTTGTAGACCACGATGCGCTCGGCGGCCCACACGCGCAGGTGGTTCCAGCTCCCCCGCGGATAGTGCCCGGGTTTCAACCCCGCGGTCAGCGCGCGTACCGCGGCAGCGCCGATGAACACGCGCCCCGGAAGGGAGAACATCACGAGCCACCCCAGGACGAGCGGCCACAACGGCGGCGTGGGGACCCAACCG
Organism: Kocuria sp. KRD140; assembly: GCF_017168375.1. Classification (NCBI taxonomy): domain Bacteria; kingdom Bacillati; phylum Actinomycetota; class Actinomycetes; order Micrococcales; family Micrococcaceae; genus Kocuria; species Kocuria sp. KRD140. Next base: position 12,722 of record NZ_JABFAW010000003.1, on the reverse strand, counting down.
GCGTCCGCGACCACGGCCAGCAGCCACACCACGATGAGCGCGCCCACCACGTAGCGGAACCCGTTCAGGAAGTTCAGGGCCAGGATGAACAGCCCCTGCAGCCAGCCGGTGCTCGCGGGGGTGGGCTCGGGGTCCCGCTTGACGTCGTGGGACTCCCCCAGCGTGGCCAGGTAACCGGCCATGCCCTCGAGGGTGGGGTGGGCGTAGATCTTGGCGATCTCGGTGTCCGGGTGGGTCTTGCGCAGCGCGGAGACCAACCGGGCGAGCGCCACGGAGCTGCCACCCATTGCGAAGAAATCGCTGTCCGGGCCGAACGGCAGCGGTCCGAGTTGGTCCGCCCACAGTTCCGCGAGCCACGCGAGGTCCCCGGTCAGGGACTCGGAGCCGTCGTCGTTGGACGTGGGCAGCGGCCAGGGAAGGGCCTTGCGGTCCACCTTGCCGGAGGTTTTCATGGGCAGTTCGTCCATGATGCACAGCGCGGGGACCATCTGCCCCGGGAGTCGTTCCACGAGCCAACGCCGCGCCTCGGAGAGATCCACGGAGCCCTCGAACTCGGGGACCAGGTAACCCGCGATCACGCTGCCACCGCCCGGGGTGGAGTGCACGGCGCACGCGCCGAGCTTCACGCCGGGCACGGCGCTCATCTGCGTGTCGATCTCACCGAGTTCGATGCGCCGCCCCGAGACCTTGACCTGGTCGTCGGCACGGCCCGCGAAGACGATGCCCTCGGGGTCCGCGCGCACGACGTCGCCCGAGCGGTACGCGCGGTCCCAGCCCAGGGATTCCAGCGGCGCGTACTTCTCGGCGTCCTTGGCGGGGTCCAGGTAGCGGCCCAGACCCACGCCGCCGATGATCAGCTCGCCGGTCTCACCCCAGCCCACGGGCTGGCCGTCGGCGTCCACGACGGCGAGTTCCCACCCGGGCACGGCCAGACCGATGCGCACTGGGGCCTCCCCGTTGAGCAGGGCGCCCGTGGCGATGACGGTGGCCTCGGTGGGTCCGTAGGTGTTCCACACCTCACGGCCCGGGCGCACCAGGTGCTTGGTCAGTTCCAGGGGGCAGGCCTCGCCGCCGAAGATCAGCAGGCGCACCCGGTCCAGTGCGGCATTGGGCCACAGGGATGCGAGCGTGGGCACGGTGGAGACCGCGGTGATCTCCTTGTCCACGATCCACTGGCCCAAGTCCGGGCCGGAGCGCACGATCTTGCGCGGTGCGGGCACCAGGGTGGCACCGTGGCGCCACGCGAGCCACATCTCCTCGCAGGACGCGTCGAAAGCCACGGACAGTCCCGCCATCACGCGGTCACCGGGGCCGAGCGGGCGGCGCTGCAGGTACATGAGGGCCTCGGCGTCCACGAGTGCCGCGGCGGAGCGGTGGGAGATCGCCACGCCCTTGGGCTTACCGGTGGACCCGGAGGTGAAGATGATCCAGGCGTCGTCGCGGGTACGCGGGGTGGCGGTCTGCTCACCCGTGGTCACGGCCGGGTTGCGGGTCAGTTCGAGCCCCTGACCGAACACGGCGGCCACGCCGGCTTCCTCCCACACGGTGCGCGCGCGTTCATCGGGGTCGTCCCAGTCCACGGGCACGTAGGCCGCGCCGGCGAACAGGGTGGCCAGGATGGCAACGTACAGGTCCACGCCGCCGGAGGGCACACGCACGCCCACACGGTCCCCGCGTCCGATGCCCATGTCCCACAACCGCTGGACGTGGGTCTCGATCCGGTCCTCGAGTTCCCCGTAGGGAACGCTCTCGTTCTCGTCCTCCAAGGCGATGGCGTCCGGGTACTGCGCGACCGTCTCGAGGACGATGTCGACGAGGGTGCGCGGTGCCGGTGGTTCCTCCACCGGGTACACGGCCCTGTCCGGCGCGAGCGCTCGGACTCCGCTCCTAAGATCTTGGCTGTCCACTGCTAGTACTCTCCCCCTTGCTAAGGACCGGTGGTGCAGGGAGATGCGGACGTCGTCCTCGGTCGAGGCGCGGTGCTGCAAACGTATGGATCATGCCGATGGGTCCCCCGACCGATACGGCAGCGTGACATCCGGAAGATGCGCAATGGCGTCCAGCGAAAATATCCCCCTGCTGGCCCAGATTACGTCGCCAGAATACGACAAGCATGAACTTGGATGCAATGTACGGTGTCGGTCCCGGCATCACCCAGGTGGGGATGTCATGCTGAAGAATTACTCAACGTGACCCACCCCACGGACTTCCCCCGTGTGCCCGTGAATCGTGTTCCGTAGATCACGTGGAATGCGTGGGTTCGTCCGCCGCGAGCAGTTCGTCCAGGATCTCGGCGTCCGGCATGTTGAAGTGGTCGCGGTGCGGCATCAGTTCCAGGCGGGTGCGCGTGAAGCCGCGCTTCTCGTAGAAGCGCTGACCCTCCGTGGCCGCCGTGACGGCGTCGAAATCGGACGCGGGATCTGAGCCGTTGTCCAGCAGACCCGTGAACCACCACATGCGCACCTCGGCCTTCTCCTGGCGGGTCGGGACCTTCGACAGCCCGTCCGGCGCGCCACCACCGCCCACCATGGCCGCACCGCCGGTCACGAGGTCCCGGGCACCGCTGAGCACCCCGTAGCTGAGCATCTCCGCGCCACCCGAGTACCCGAACCACGACACCCGGTCCCGTTGCACCGGGAGGTCCGCGAGCAGCCGGTTCTCGGTCAAAGCGCGCAACCAGCGCATGTTGGCACTCATCCCCTGCCACCACGTGCACTCGCCCTGGCAGTCGGGTGTGAGGGGCACGGCCAACAGGTCGTTGTGGGAGGCCGCGATCGCGGACAGGCACGTGGTGCGCCCACCCGGTTCGAAGTACTCCGCCCCGCCGTCCCCGTGCAGGTCGATCACGAGCCCCACGGGCTTGGAGACGTCCACCCCGCCGTCGATCACGTGGTAGGAACTCGTGGTCCCGCGGTACGTGTAGGTCTGCTCCAGGTGGCCGAGCGCCCCGGCTTGGGTCTGGTCCTGGGTGGTCGGCTGCGTGGCCAGGGTCACCGTGTGGGGGAAGGCTCGGGAGTCGTCCGCGCGCAGCCCGTACTGGGTGCAGTCGGTCCTGGGCGGATCCGCGGACTTGAACGGGTTCACACTGATGAGGACCACGGCCGCCACCAGCACCAGCAGCAGGACCAGCACCAGAACGACACGCCACGAGGCATGTCTCGCGCCCGTCCTCGTGGGACTGGTAGGCATGGCCGGAATCGTACCCCCGCGGGCTGGGAGTTCTCGACCTTCCACCCCGCGACACCCCTGTGGCGTGAGACGACGTCGCTCGGCCGGGTCCGCGCGACGCCCCGGCGCCGCGGCGTCGTCGTCCGCTTCAGCGCACCAGACGGGGCACGAGGCCGACGAGTGCGAGCATGACGAGCAGCTCCACGAGGGTCTGCGTGAGTACGGCGAGCGGCGCGAGGACCGTGCCGTCCGGCGCCGCGAGGGCGAGCGGCAGCACCACCAGGGAGTTGCGCGTGACCCCGCTGAAGAGCACCGCGCGGCGCTCGCGGACGCGCAGGCCGGCAAGGCGACCGGCCGCCCAGCCGAGCGCCGTCATGAGCGCTGCGAAGCTCACGTAGACGGGTACGAGCGGCAGCAGCGCTTGCGCGCGTGAACCCACGAGGGCGATCTGGGACGCGACCACGGTCGCGAGGGTGAGCATCATGAGCGGGACCATGGCACCACCGGCGAGCCGGCCCCACCGCCGGGCCACCGGGGACCGCGCTGCGGCCCACTGGGTCACTGCCGCAGCCACCAGAGGGATGACGATCACCACCGCGAGGGCCTGGGCGAATGTCCCCCAGTGCACGACCACGGCGACGTCGGGCGCCAGAAACGACCACAAATACAGGGGCAGGGTCAGCATCTGCAGGACGAGCAGCACGGGGGACGCCGCGAGCAACCGGTCGTTCGCGGCGCCCGCGAGGCCCGAGAACACGATCACGTAGTCGATGCACGGGGTGAGCAGGACCAGTAGCACCCCGATCAGCATCGGGCCCTCGATGGAGAATGCGCGGATGAGCGCGAACACGATGACCGGGACGGCCGCGAAGTTGACGATCACCAGGCACGCCATGAAGCGCAGGTCGCGCAGACCTTCGCCCACGCGGCGCAGCGGGATACCCAGGAACGTCACGTACAGCAGGGCCGCGAGCACCGGGGTCACCGCGGGGGCGGCGAGGCCACCGAGGCCCGGGGCCCACCAGCCGGCGAGTGCGCCCACCGCGAGCGCTGCGAGGTAGAGGGGTATCTGGAACCGCTCCATGAACCGGGTCATCGGGGCCCCTGCCGCGCGCCACCATGTCCGGCGCCGTCGGTGTCGTCCCGTGTCAGCGCGGTTCCGGTCAGGGCCGTGAGTCCCGACCGGAAGACGGCGTCGGTGTCCACGGGGTGCTCGGTGTGCAGGCGGGCATAGCGCGGCGCGATCTCCGCATCGACCGGGGCGGCGCGCTCGGAAGGGGCCATCGGCTGTGTCAGAGCGCTGCCGAGCGTGAAGTTAGCGAGTGTGTACGCAGCACTGAGGGGATCGGGCGCACCGAGCTCGTCCAGGAGAGCGATCATCCGCTCCGACAAGCGGAGGTAGTGGGGTCCCATGGGAGCACGCATCCCGATCACCAGGCACGCCCACCCGTGGCGCGTGAGGTGCGCGTGATAGGCGAGCATCAGGTCCGTGAGCTCGCAAGTGTCCACCGCGTGTCGCATGGCGGGGTCGGCGCCGAGCGCGTGGTCGAGCCCGAGGTCGAACAGGTCGTCCACGGACGACACGCGCGAGTACAGGCTCGCCGGCGCCACGTTCAACCGACCGGCCACGGCGCGGACCGTCAGGGCCCGGAGCCCGCCCTCGTCCAGCAGAGCGGCGGCGGTTCGGCCGATCTCGTCCGTGTCCACGGCGCGGGTGCGGTGCACGGGTTTGCGATGGTCCCAGTAACTCACGGGGTCAGCGTAAACGAACACTGTTCACCCGGCATGCGAACTAAGTAGTTTAAGGACATGCCTGACGATTCTGGGCTGTCCCTGCCCCTCGTCACCGAACGGCTCCGGCTACGCGCTCATACCCCCGGCGACGCCCCGTGACATCCCCGGGTCCATCTCAGGCCTGCCCCCGGCCCGGTCTCTGGCCGGCCCGGACGGGTTCGATCGACGTTCGCTGTCGACGGCCGTGCCACGCAGCGCCCGGCCATCCCGGACATACCGGGGCCCGACGTCGCGCAGAGACGTTCACCGGTCGGTCACCTCGCGGTTTCCGGACGCTCGTAGGGTCTGCGGCACACCCACCGCCGACCCGGGCGGGTCAGACCGAGGAGTACCGCCATGCACCGATCACTCGTCCCTGCGGCCGCGATCACCGTGGGGTTCGGCCTATTTGCCGCGGGACCGGCCGCGGCCGCGGCGCCTGACCCAGCTCGACCGGCGGACCGGTCACAACCTGGCCCAGTACGTCTACGAGACCGAGCCGGTGTCCGTCCCGCGGGGTTCGACCGGTGGCGACCGCGGCGCTTCCGAGATGCTGCAATTGAGCAAGGCCGATTACCTGGTGATCGAGCGTCAGTACGTCGAGGGTGAGAACCAGATCCAGGTATACCGGGCCAGCACCAAGGGTGCCACCGATGTGTCCCGTTCGGCGGCCCTCACGGGTACGGAAATCCCGATGAAGAAGGAACTGGTCATCGACCTGGTCGTATCGGGGATGTCCCCCGGAAACGTGGAGGCCGTGAGTTTCGGTCCGGATTTCGCGGACGGTGACACATCCCTCGTGCTCGCGGCGGACGACAACTTCAACCTGGCCACCCAGGACACGGTGTTCCACTTGCTCCGGGTGAACACCCACAAATAGATGGGGAGGGTGGATGGGGTCCACGGTGGACCCCACCCACCCTCGCTCCCATCACGCCGCGGCCCGTGAAACAGGCCGATGCGCCACGAGGCGCGTTCGCTCAGTCGCGCCCGGAGCGAAGTGCGGCCTGCAGGGCCGCGAAACCCGCTTCGATCTCGGAGCGGTGCGGCTCCACGACCCCGCGGGCCCGCTCCTTGGTGGTGTCCTCCACGTCATTGCCCCTGGCCAGCATGTCCGGCTCGTCGAGGAACGGCAGGGCGACCTCGGTCAGGTCGATGAGGCCCACGTCGGCGTCGTCACCGGTTGCCAACCCGGCGACCTGGTCCGCGATCTGACGGCGTGGGCGTGGTTCGGTCAGTCGCGCTCAGAATCCAATGGCTCACCCGTACGCTCGACCTCCTGGGCCTTCTGGTGGGACTCCGCGAGCAGCTGGTAACCCTCGGCCACCGCCGAGAGTGCGGGGAACGCCATGCACACGGTGGTCAGCGTGCCCGCGATGATGAACTGCTTCTTCCCCGTGGCCTTGACCGCCTCCACTAAGTCCACGCAGTCCCATGCGTTGACCTCACCCTTGCGGGGCACGTACACGGTCTGCGGGGCATGTTCCTGGATCTCCGGGATGAGCGGGCCGTTGGGGCCCTGCGGGACGGAGGCGGTGGCGACCACGGGCATCCCCGTCCTACCGGCCACCTTGGCCAGGACGGTCGCATTGCGGCGCAGGTCCGAGACGCTCAAACCCCGACGACCTGGAACAGGCCGCTCTGGTGGTCCACCAGCAGTAGAGCGACGTCCTCGGGATCGATCATCGGAAGGGAACCGTGGAAGGTGGGAAGGGCGGGGAAATCCGTTGACATGGTGTTCTCGTGTCGCATTCCGGGGACCCGACGATGGGCCACCCCCAGCGTAGAGAGGGGCATATCTTCTTGCCCATGATGTGACGACCGCCCGGACACAATTTCCCCGTGTAGAGCGTGAGAAAGGCCACGGAATACATCTGTGGTGCGATACGCACGCCCAGGACCCGGAACCATGTCTTTTCGGCACATATGTGTATCCGGCGTGTGGGGCGTCCACGCCACGGACGCGGAGGCCCCTCCTGGACCCTCGACCGACAACCACACCCGGCACAACAAACCCACCCGGACAGCGAAAAACCCGGACCCTCTTTCGAGGATCCGGATTTCTCCGCCCGTCCGACGGGCCATTCGGTGGAGCTAAGGGGACTCGAACCCCTGACCCCCTGCATGCCATGCAGGTGCGCTACCAGCTGCGCCATAGCCCCGTACGACTCCGAAACCTTACCACGCTTCGGCCTGCCACGTTCACCCGGGATTCACTCCCGAACAACTTCGTGGGACCATCGCGTTTCCAGTTCCCCGGAACGACTCGACCATCCTAGACAATTTGCGCGAACTCGCGCAAATTGCCCGGCGGCGCGAGCTCAGACCGCGCGAGGAGCGGCGTCGTCGTCGATGTCCGCGGAGCCAGCCGATGGCAACTGGACGTCGATCGCCGGGCAGTCGCCCCACAGCCGTTCGAGGGCGTAGAAGGCACGGTCCTCGTCGTGGAGCACGTGGATCACGGCGTCCCCGTAGTCCAGGAGCACCCAGCGGCCCTCCCCCTTGCCCTCACGGCGCAGGGGCCGGCGGTCGTGCTGCTCGATGAGCGCTTCCTCCACGGCGTCCACCACGGCGGAGACCAGACGTTCGTTGGACGCGGAGGTCACCATGAAGACGTCCGTGATGGCGAGGCTCTCGCTGACGTCGAACGCGACGACGTTCTCGGCCTTCTTCTGGTCCGCGGCGCGCGCGGCGCTGCGCACGAGGTCGATGGATTCGGTGGTTGCAGTCACTGAAGTGTGCTGTCCTTTCGCATGGGTCGGTTTCACAGAACGAAGATCACGAGGGCCACCACGAGCGCCACGATCACGGCCACGAGTAGCGCGAGCACCACTCGGGTCGTGGACGTCCCGCGGGAATACGCCCCGGGTTCCAGCAGGGTCAGTCCCTCGGCGTCCACCGCCCGCACCGGTTCGGCGGGAGGAGCCACGGTCTCGGACCGCGTTTCGGGGGTTGACGACGCCGCTCCCGCCGCGGCCTCGTGCGTCCCCTCGGGTGTGCGGTCCCGGTGCGGGGCCTGGATCACGGGGATCCGGGAAGTCTCGGTGACCGGTCCGTAGCGCATGGGTGAGGCCGGGAGGGACGCGGGGTCCGCGAGACTCTTCCCCAGGCCCACCCCCGTCGCCTGGGTCATCAGGGCCGGCGGGAAGGTGATGGTGAAGTACTCCGGCTCCGGCTCGTCGTGCACGGGTTGCGGCAGGGTGACCGGCGCCTGGCCGATCCCGGGTGCGGCGGGAGCGTGACCCGACGACACGGTGTCCCCTGGCACGGAGCCCTCGGATGCCGGACGAGCCAGTGCCTCCCCGGCGGGGCCACTTGCTGCGGGTGTGTTCCCCGCGGCCGAGGATCCTGCGGGTCCGTTCCCCAAAGCGGTGGGCTCTTCAGCGGTGGCCCGCTCGGCGGCCTGCCGGTCCTGTTCATTGGCCGCCGCGGCGCGCATCGCGAGATCCGCGAGGCGACGCTGGGTGGCGAGCAGGGCGTCGTCGACCTCTCCCCCGCCCGTGCGCTCCGATTCCTGGATCTGCCGGGCGTACTCGACCATCTCACGTTGCAGCCGCGCGAGTCGCCGGGGCCCCAAGGGCTTGACGGTACCCGTGTGCTGGGGGGTGTCCAACTCGATCACGGGAGCCGGCGGGGCCACCCACTCCTGCTGTCCCGTGGCCGGGTGGGCGGCCCACGGGCATTCCTGGGGGTTCGCGGATCGGTTCTTCTCGGGGGGTGTGCTCACGCGGTGCTCCTGTGACCCGGGGCGGGGACCCCGGGCGAATCCGTGGGGGCGGATGAGGGGGTGCCGACATCCTGTGCCACAGGGGTGCCGGATGCGGTCTCCGGGTCCACATCGGGATCGGTGGAACCGCGGTAGAGGCCGTACTTGTTGATGTACTGCACGACCCCGTCCGGGACCAGGTACCACACGGGCTTGCCCGCCGCCACGCGGGCGCGGCAGTCCGTGGAGGAGATGGTCATGGCGGGGACGTTGAGCAGCGACACGCTCTCCGAGCCCACGGGCGCGGAGAGCACGTGGCCCGGGCGGGTCACACCCACGAACGTGGCCAAGGACCACAGCTCATCGGTGCCCTTCCACGTGAGGATCTCCGCCATGGCGTCCGCGCCGGTGATGAAGAACAGCTCGGCGTGGGGACGCAGGGTGCGCAGGTCCCGCAGGGTGTCGATCGTGTACGTGGGTCCGGAACGGTCGATGTCCACGCGGGACACCGTGAACCGCGGATTGGACGCCGTGGCCACCACGGTCATGAGGTAGCGGTGCTCGGCGTCGGAGACGTCCTGCCCGGCCTTCTGCCACGGTTCACCCGTGGGGACGAAGACGACCTCGTCCAGGTCGAAGACCGCGGCGACCTCCGACGCCGCTACAAGGTGCCCGTGGTGGATGGGATCGAAGGTCCCGCCCATGACTCCCAGCCGGGTCACACCCGGCCTGCGCGGGGGGATGTCCAGTTCCGTCTCGGCCGCGGTCACTGACGCGCTGAGGGGATTCACTCGTGCCGATCTGTCGGTCAGTGGCGCGGGGTGGCGTGCACCCGGTCGAGCATGGCCTGCTCTTCCGCGGGCAGCTGCGCGGGGTCCTCGTACTCACCGACGGCCGGGGCCTCGCCGCGGGGCGCGAAGGACATGGAGATGAAGAGCATGATCAGGAACAGGATGAACGCGACGATGCCGAAGACCGGCGCCATGGCGTGCAGCTCTTCGTTGATGGAGTGCCCCTCCTCGGCCGCCAGGACGGTGACGTTGGACAACAGGTACAGCGAGCTCATGCGGTTCCCTTCTGTGGCCGGCGGCGCCGGTCGGTGAATGCGACGAACGTCCCGGGTGACGTCCGTTCCATGGTACGTCTCACGGACGCACGTGGCCGTCACCCTGGACAACCCACTTGGTGGTGGTCAGCTCCTCCAGCCCCATGGGACCGCGCGCGTGCATCTTCTGCGTGGAGATCCCGATCTCCGCACCCAGCCCCAACTGGCCGCCGTCCGTGAAGCGGGTGGACGCGTTGACCATGACCGCCGCCGAGTCGATCTCCGCGGTGAAACGTTCCGCGTTAGCCAGGTCGTTGGTCACGATCGCCTCGGTGTGGCCCGTGGAGTACGTGCGGATGTGCTCGATCGCCTCGTCGATGCCGTCCACGACCTTCACGGCCATGTCCATGTCCAGGTACTCGGTGGCCCAGTCCTCGTCCGTGGCCTGCAGGTGGTCCGATCCCGGGGGCAGCAGCGCTGCGGCGCGGTCGTCCACGTGCAGGGTCACACCGGCCTTGTCGAGTGCGGCGAGCACCTCGCGGGATGTCTCCCGCGCCCCGCTGTGCAGCAGCAGGGTCTCGGCGGAGTTGCACGTGGAGGTGCGGTGCGTCTTGGAGTTCACGGTGAGCTTGGCGGCCATCTGCGCGGGCGCGGACTCGTCGATGAACACGTGCACGTTGCCCTCGCCCGTCTCGATGACCGGGACGGTCGCGTTGGTCACCACGGACTGGATGAGTCCACGGCCGCCGCGCGGGATGAGCACGTCCACCTTCCCGCGCGCACCCATGAGGGCGTTGGCGCCGTCGCGGCCGTAGTCGTCCACGGTCTGCACGCAGTCCACGGGCAGTTTGGCGTCCGCGAGGGCGTCCCGAAGGATGCCCACGAGCGCCCGGTTGGAGTCGAAGGCCGCCGAACCACCGCGCAGCAGCACCGCGTTACCGGACTTCACGGCGATCCCGGCGATGTCCACGGTCACGTTCGGGCGGGCCTCGTAGATCACGCCCACCACTCCCATGGGCACGCGCACCTGGCGCATGCGCAGCCCGTTCGCGAGCGTCTGCCCGCGCACCACGGAGCCCACGGGATCGGGCAGGGCCGCGAGTTCCCGCAGCGCGTCCGCAAGACCCGTGATGCGGGTACGGTCCAGCTTGAGCCGGTCCAGCAGCGCGGTGGAGATCCCTGACTCGCGCCCGCGTTCCAGGTCCCGCGAATTGGCCTCGAGAACGGTGTCGGCGCGGGCCTCGATCCGATCGGCCATGAGGTTCAGCGCGCGGTCCTTCCACGCGCGCGGGGCGCGGGCGAGCGTGCGGGCGGCCACCCGGGCGTCGTCGGCCATCAGGCCGACCCCGGCCACGGGATCGTCCCCGAAGGTCTCCTGCGCGGTCAGTACGGACGTGTTCTCGGCCACTGTTCCTCCTGCGGATCATGGTGCGGGCGCGCGGCGCCCACGGTTCAGTTTGGGGGTTGGACGTGCGGTCAGACGGTTCGTTTCAGTTTGGTCCTCGCCGAACGGGGCCGCATGGTCACGAGGTTGTCCACGTGCACGAGCTCGCGGGCGTAGTCCTCACCGAACTCCTCCCCCAGTTCGTGCGTGCGTTTGCCGAGCATCCCGGGGACCTCGTCCGAGGCGTAGTTGATCAGCCCGTGGGCCACTTCCTTTCCCTGGGAATCCACCATGGCCACGGGATCGCCCGCGGTGAACTTCCCGGACACCTCGGTGACACCGGCCGCGAGCAGCGAGCGACGACCGCGAATGGCCTCCACCGCGCCGTCGTCCAGGGTCAGGGTGCCCTTGATGTCCGCGAGGTGCGCGAGCCACAGCAACCGCACGTTGCGCCGCCCGCCGGTCGTGGCGAACCACGTGCCCACGTCGTCGCCGGCCAGCGCACTCTCGATGTTCGCGGCGGAGGTCACGAGCGCCGGGATGCCAGACGACGCCGCGATGCGCGCCGCCTGCACCTTGGTCACCATCCCGGACGACCTGCTCCGAGGTGTGACGCTTCCTGCTGTTCGTCATGATCTGACCAGTCTCACTGCCCGGACCCCCGGGCAACAGGACGACTCACACAACCACCGGACCTACCAAACGGGGTCAGCCCACGGGGAAGGCCCGGGTGTTCATGGACATCGTTTCCCCACATTCGGCAAATCCGAACCAGGTGCCGTCCTCGAGATTGCAGCACGAGGTACCTCATTCCGACTCACCACGCTCATCTGTACAGGTGACTTCACCCTGCGTGACTGGGGTGTGGGCGCACCAGGAAGCGCCTGGCGACAGTTCCAAGCTGAGATGCCTGTGAATTACCTACTCGAAACTCATCCCGGCGCACGCAAGCTCGTGGTGGTCTTCTCGGCCATGGCCCCCGTGGGGAGCTTCACGTACAACTATCGGGATGCCGTGTCGGTCCTCGATGCGCACACGCTGTTCGTCATGGACGACTGCGGTGATCAGGGAGCGTATTTCTTCTCTGACCACCGCGACGAGAGCATACGCCGGTCGGTTCTTTCGGCTGTGACGGACGTCAAGGATCGACTGGGAGTGGACTGGTCGGACGTGGCCTTCGTGGGCAGTTCGAAGGGGGGGACGGCGGCTTTGATCTTCGGCGGTACCGTCCCCGTGGGGCGGATCGTGGTGGGAGCGCCGCAGACACGGGTGGGCTCCTTCCTGAAAAAACCTCACCCCAACGTCCTCGAGTACATGACAGGGGGTACGGACGAGGCGGACATTGCATGGGCGGATGAGATCGTGCCTCGGCAGTTGCGCGGTCTCGCACCAAGCACCTCGGTTGAGGTGATCATCGGCACCCGAGACCACCATTATCGAGATCATTTGCCGCTATTGCGCCGGGAGCTATCGGCCATGGGCCATTCGAACCTCCTCGTGCGTGAGGTGCCGGGGCTGATGGGCCGCCCCCTTCATTCGGTCCGGTCGCTGTGCGAGTCGTCGGTTTCCGATTGATGGGTGCATTGCCGAGCGTAGTCGACGGGTGCGAGGTAGCCGAGCGATGAATGCCGGCGGTCGTGGTTGTA
>NZ_JABFAW010000029.1:0-541 GCF_017168375.1 Kocuria sp. KRD140 | reverse complement strand
TTTTACACCGAGTAGCTAGTTTTCAGTATTTTTATATTGTTAACCATTTGATTACATCGTTATAACAATAGCTTTTGATAAAATGTATTGTGCTATAGTATTTGCATACTTAAAATACTAACAGCAAAGGAATGACAGCAAGATGAAAAAATCTCTTACAGTGACGGTTTCGTCAGTGTTAGCTTTTTTAGCTTTAAATAATGCAGCACATGCACAACAACAAGGCACACAAGTAAAAACACCTGTTCAACATAATTATGTATCAAATGTTCAAGCACAAAAACAATCACCGACAACTTATACAGTAGTTGCTGGCGATTCATTATATAAGATTGCTTTAGAGCATCACTTAACGTTGAATCAATTATATTCATACAATCCTGGTGTAACACCTTTAATTTTTCCTGGTGACGTGATTTCACTTGTGCCTCAAAATAAAGTGAAACAAACTAAAACAGTTAAATCACCAGTAAGAAAAGCAAGCCAAGCTAAAAGGGTAGTACAACAACCTGTACAACAAGCGTCTAAAAAAGTAGTAGTT
>NZ_JABFAW010000028.1:0-402 GCF_017168375.1 Kocuria sp. KRD140 | reverse complement strand
CATTTAAAGAGTGCGTAATAGCTCACTAGTCGAGTGACACTGCGCCGAAAATGTACCGGGGCTAAACATATTACCGAAGCTGTGGATTGTCCTTTGGACAATGGTAGGAGAGCGTTCTAAGGGCGTTGAAGCATGATCGTAAGGACATGTGGAGCGCTTAGAAGTGAGAATGCCGGTGGGAGTAGCGAAAGACGGGTGAGAATCCCGTCCACCGATTGACTAAGGTTTCCAGAGGAAGGCTCGTCCGCTCTGGGTTAGTCGGGTCCTAAGCTGAGGCCGACAGGCGTAGGCGATGGATAACAGGTTGATATTCCTGTACCACCTATAATCGTTTTAATCGATGGGGGGACGCAGTAGGATAGGCGAAGCGTGCGATTGGATTGCACGTCTAAGCAGTAAGGC
>NZ_JABFAW010000027.1:0-405 GCF_017168375.1 Kocuria sp. KRD140 | reverse complement strand
CATTAGCCGCTTCAATTTCTTCTGCTGTAATGTCTTGCGTTTGAGCAATGGCTGCTTTACGTTCATTCGCTTTCGTAGCTATGGCTTGTTTCGCATCATCTTTCGTTGTTGTCGCTGGTTGAATTGCTTCAATTTTAGCAATTTCTGCATTTTTAGCCGCTTCTACTTCTGCATTTGAATGTGCACCATCTATTGCTGCATCAGCTGTCGTTTTTTCTGTTTGAACTTGTTGTTTCGCAGCATTTTTTTCTTCTGTTGTTGCACCGTTATTAGCATCAATTGCTGTTTCTTGTGCTTGTACTTTATCTGCAATTGCTTGTTTCGCTGTTGATTTAACATTTGCATCTGGCGTAATGGCTGCAATTGTAGCTTCATTTGTAGCTTTTGCATTATCCACATCTGTAT
>NZ_JABFAW010000026.1:0-2743 GCF_017168375.1 Kocuria sp. KRD140 | reverse complement strand
GGGGTGAAGGAGGGGGTGGCTGCGGAGGTCATGGGAGTCCTTTCGGGATGGTGACGTCGATGGGTGTGCCCCCAGTATTACGGATACCCCAGGGGGTATGCAAACACCCCGGGGGGTATAGAATGGAGGGACGCCCGCACCACCTCAGGAGACCCCCGTGCAACTGGACGCCACCGAACTGACCCCCGTTATCAACCGCCTCAAGCGCGCCCAAGGCCAGATCGGGGCGGTGGTGCGCATGCTCGAGGAGGGCAAGGACTGCAAGGATGTCGTCACCCAGCTCTCGGCGGTGTCCAAGGCGCTGGATCGGGCCGGGTTCGCGATCATCGCCTCCGGGCTGGAGCAGTGTCTGACCAACCCGGACGAGACCCTGAACAAGAAGGATCTGGAGAAGCTGTTCCTCTCCCTGGCCTGAGCGGCCGGCACCTGAGAGGCAGGATGTTCCCGTCCGTTTCCTGAAGGAGTTGACCATGGCCTACACCCACGCCGTCACCGTTGCCCTGCCCTACGAGCAGACTGTGGAACGCACCCGTGAGGCCCTGGCCGAACAGGGCTTCGGCATCCTCACCGAGATCGACGTCAAGGCCACCTTTATCACCAAGCTGGGCGATGACGCCGGCCAAGCCCTCGGCGACTACGTCATCCTGGGCGTCTGCAACCCGCACCTGGCCAGCAAGGCCCTGGCCGCCGAGCCGCAGCTGGGCGCCCTGCTGCCGTGCAACGTCGTGGTCCGCCGCGGCGCCGATGAGGAGCACACCATTGTGGAGGCCATCGACCCGCAGACCATGGTGCGCCTCAGCGACAGCGCCCAGGTGCGCGAGATTGCCGACGACGCCGACACCCGCCTGCGCGCAGCCCTGGGTGCGATCAGCGACGCCAGCTCCTGAGCTGCGCCCCGGGTCCGGCAAGGCCATCCCCTGCCAATTGTCCGACGATGCCCAGTCATACAGGGCCACCTTTCGGCAGCTCGGCGTATGGATCCTGATCAGGGGACATCAAGAGCAGCCCGGAGCGTATGGCCCAGGCTGCCGATGCAGTCGCTGATGTAGGTGCGGGGTCGACCGTGTCGTTGGGTGGTTCGTCCACCTTCGGCAAAGCGCCCACCCGCTTGTCGCGGGTGGGCGCTTTCGTCTTAGGTCCCCTCGGTACCACCGAAGGCCTGGCGCTGATGCGTCAGCAACAGCTGGGCTGCTTGCCGGCCGACTCGGCGGCATCCGTCGAGGTGGGCTGGGTGTCAGTGGTGCAGCAGGTGCCGTCGCCGGCCACCTGTGACTGTTCAGGATCGGTTTGGCCCTCCAGGTCCGGGCGGGCGTCGGCGGTGACGGTGTAGACCTCCCACGGCTCCTGGCCCGGGCCGGTGACCCAGACCTTGTCCTGGACGGCGTAGCAGCAGGTGGTCCCCTCCTCCGGGCGGGTGGCCAACCCGGCCTCAGTCAGACGAGCGGCGGCGGTGTTGACGATCTCGGTGGACTCAACCTCCACCCCGAGGTGATCCATCCGGGTGTCCTCCCCCGGCTCGCCCTCAAGCAGGACAAGTTTGAGCGGGGGCTCGGCGATGGCGAAGTTGGCGTAGCCGGGCCGGCGCTTGGCCGGGGCGGTGTTGAACAGCGTGGAGTAGAACGCGATGGAGGCCTCGAGGTCGGCCACACGCAGGGCGAGCTGGACTCTGGACATGACGGATTCCTTTCCGGAAGAGACGGCCCACCATCGGATATAGACCGCCGTCGATGTCTTAACGTTGCCACCGACATCGACACCGGTCAATATAGATTTATGTCTATTTCTGGTGACGAGATCTCTGTGACGCCGACCGCCCTGGCGTGCTGCGCTCCACTGTCGCGGGAACCGCTGGGGCGGGAACGGGCGGAGCGGATCGCCCCCTTGCTGAAGGCTCTGGCAGATCCGGTGCGACTGCAACTGCTGTCGATGGTGCTCTCCCATCCCGGTGGGGAGGCGTGCGTGTGCGACCTGCTCCCTGCCTTCGAGCTGTCCCAGCCCACGATCAGCCACCACCTGAAGGTGCTGCACGAGGCCGGGTTGCTGGAGCGGGACAAGCGCGGTGTGTGGGTGTACTACCGCACCCGCCCGGAGGCGATGGAGGCCCTGGTGACACTGTTCGCCCCCGAGACGGCCCCCGCATGAGCGGCACACCGCCGCTCGTGGACGACGCGGTGAGGTGGGTCAGGCCGCACACCCCGCGCGGTGGCCCCAGTGCGGTCACCGTGGCCGAGCTCCAGGAGCGGCACTGGCCGGCCGTGCGCGAGATCTACGCCACCGGCATCGCCACCGGCCAGGCCACCTTCGAGTCCCAGCCGCCGGACTGGGCACGTTTTGCGGCGGGCAAGCCGGCGCACCTGCGCCACGTGGCGATGGACGAGGGCGGAACGGTGCTGGGCTGGGTCGCCGCCTCCCCGGTCTCGGCCCGGCCCGTGTACGCCGGGGTGGTGGAGGAGTCCGTCTACGTCCACCCGTCAGCGGCCGGGCGCGGGGTGGGGCGGCTCCTGCTGCAGGCCCTGATCGCCTCGGCGGAGGCCGCGGGGGTGTGGACGATCGAGGCGAAGATCTTCCCCGAGAACACCGCCAGCCTGGCCCTGCACCAAAAACTCGGGTTCGAGCCGGTGGGGGTGCGCCGGCGCCTGGGACGGATGAGCCACGGCCCGCACGCGGGGCAGTGGCGCGATGTGATCCTGCTCGAGCGGCGCAGCGCCACCATCGGCAGCTGAAACCGCCCCGTCGCTTGACG
>NZ_JABFAW010000025.1:0-1336 GCF_017168375.1 Kocuria sp. KRD140 | reverse complement strand
GCGTTCTAGGCTGACGAAGCATGAGCGACTCCCGCGGATCGACCACCGTCCTGCTCGTGCGTCACGGCCGCACCCCCACGACGGGTGAGCTATTGCCGGGGCGTTCCTCGGGACTGCACCTGTCCGAGCAGGGGTGGGAGCAGGCGCGCGCCGCGGCCGAGCGGATTGCGGAACTGACCGTGAGCGCGCTGTACAGCTCTCCGCTCGAACGCGCGCGGGAGACCGCCCAGCCGAGTGCCGAGCTGCTGGGTCTGCCCGTCCGCGAGGACCCCGCGCTCCTGGAGCTCGACGTGGGGCAATGGACGGGGCGCGCGCTCAACGACCTCAACCGGTTGCCCGAGTGGCGCACCGTGCAGCACAACCCCTCCGCGTTCCGGTTCCCGGACGGGGAGAGCTTCCCCGAGATGCAGCAGCGCATGGTCGATGCCGTGGAGCGCCTGTGCACGTTCCACCCCGGTGGGACCGTGGTGTGCTTCTCCCACGCGGACCCCATTCGCGGGTTACTGGCCCACGCGATGGGCACGCCCCTGGACAACTTCCAGCGGCTCAGCGTGGGGCCGTGCTCGATCTCGGTGCTGTCCTATCCCGCGGCGCCCGACGGTGCGGATGAGCCCTCCGGCGACGACATGAATCCGGTGGTGCTCACGGTCAACTCCACGCGGGATTCCTTGCGGGAGCTGGTGGCGTCGTGACGGCGTCGTCGTGAGGGCGGCGTCGTGAGGGCCGAACGAGCGGACGAGCTGCTGCGCACGGGGGAGATCACGCTGCTCGGGCAGCTCGCGCGCAGCAGCAATGAGACGTTCCTCGTGGAGCTGCGCGCGCTGGCGTCGCAATCGGTCACCGGCACCGACGGCGACGCTCGTGCCGGCGAGGTCCCCGGCCCTGAAGCCGCCGAGGCCTGCTCGGCTCCCGCGATCGGCGACGACGCCGTTCCGGCCGACTCACCCGTCGCGGCACCCGACCCCGACAACGCAGCTCCCGCAGCGACGTCGTTCGGTCCGCCGGACTCGGACACGGCATGCTGGGCCATCTACAAACCCGAGCTCGGGGAGCGGCCCCTGCACGACTTCCCGCCGGGTCTGTACCGCCGGGAGCGCGCCGCGTACCTGCTCAGCGAGGCGCTCGGCTGGGGGATCGTCCCGCTCACCGTGATCCGGGACGACGCCCCGTTCGGGACGGGATCGCTGCAGATGTTCGTGGCCGCGGACCCCCGGGAGCACTACTTCACGATTGTGGAGGACCACCCGGACACCCACCCGGTGCTGCGCGCCATGGCCGCCTTCGACGTGCTGACCAACAACACCTGTCTCCTATACACATCTCCGAGCCCACGCAA
>NZ_JABFAW010000024.1:0-2334 GCF_017168375.1 Kocuria sp. KRD140 | reverse complement strand
CCCCCCACACCCTGCGCCAGTGGATGGCCGACCACGAGGACCTGGTGGTCCTCGATGTCCGTTCCGCGGCCGAGTTCGAGTCCCTGCACATCCGCGGCTCCTACAACGTGCCCCTGCCTCTGCTGGCCGAGCACACCGCCGAGCTGGCCGCTCGGCTCGGTGAGCGGGTCGTGCTGGTCTGCCAGTCCGGGGTCCGGGCCGAGCAGGCCCGCCAGAAGCTGGCTGGGGCCGGGATCACCACCGCTTATGTGCTCACCGGTGGCGCCCAGGGCTTCGCCACCGCCGGCGGTGACATGGTGCGCGGGGCACAGCGCTGGCATTTGGAGCGCCAGGTGCGCATGGTCGCCGGGTCCCTGGTGCTGACCGGGCTGGTGGGGGGGCGGTTCGTGTCCCCAAAGCTGCGCACCGTGGCCGGGATCATCGGCACCGGGCTGACCTTCTCGGCCGCCTCCAACACCTGCGCGATGGGCAAGGCCTTGGCGGCCATGCCGTGGAACAAAACCGCGCAGGAGCCCACGGCCACTACGGCCATCCAGCAGATCCCCGCCGCGCACGCCTGAGTCCCACCCGGCCTGCCCGGGGCTGACCGCCAGGGCGTCTGCGCCCCTCGGTCAGCCCCGGCACCCCACCGTCGAGCACCCCCAGGAGCACTCATGGCAGAGATCACCATCACCGACGCCCACCAGCGCCGCGGCCAGGACCAGGTTCTCGACGTCCGGGAGGACTTCGAGCTCGTCGAGGGCATGATCCCCGGCGTCCTCCACATCCCCATGGGCCAACTGGGCGACCGCCTGTCCGAGCTCGACCAGGATCGCCCCGTGATCGTGATCTGCCGCAGCGGCAACCGCAGCGCCTGGGTCGCCGATGCCCTGAATGCGGCCGGCTACACCGCCGACACGATGGCCGGCGGGATGACCGCCTGGCAGTGCACCGGACTGCCCACCCACCGACCCCTGCCTGGCCGACCCGACCTCACTGACCCTTCACGACAAGGACGCCCCTCATGACCCTCACCCTCGTGCTGACTCTGCTGCTGTCGGTGGTGATCGGCCTCTCCCTCGGCCTGCTCGGCGGGGGCGGGTCCATCCTCACCGTCCCGATCCTCACCTACGTGGCCGGGCTGGACCCCAAGGAGGCCATCGCCGCCTCCCTGTTCGTCGTCGGGGTGACCTCGGCGTTCAGTGCCATCAGCCATGCCCGCCACCGGCGGGTGAAGTGGCGCACCGGGCTGGTCTTCGGTGCCGCCGGCATGGCCGGGGCCTTCGGCGGCGGGCTGGCCGGCGGGCACATCCCCGGCACCGTCCTGATGGTCGCCTTCGCCCTGATGATGGTCGCCACCTCCCTGGCCATGCTCCGCGGCCGCAAGAACACCACCACGAAAACCCACGACGGCGAACTGCCGGTGGGCAAGGTTGTTGCCGAGGGCCTGGTCGTGGGCCTGGTCACCGGCCTGGTCGGTGCTGGTGGTGGCTTCCTCGTCGTCCCGGCCCTGGCCCTACTGGGCGGGCTGTCCATGCCCGTGGCCGTGGGCACCTCCCTGGTGGTCATCGCCATGAAGTCCTTCGCCGGGCTGGCCGGCTACCTCACCACCGTGACCCTGGACTGGGCCCTGGTCGCCGCCGTCACTGCCGCCGCCGTCGCCGGCTCGGTCGCCGGGGCGCGCCTGGCCGGGCGCATCCCGGAGGCGGCTCTGCGCCAGGGATTCGGCGTCTTCGTCCTGGTCATGGGTGTGGTCGTCCTTGTCCAGGAGCTGCCCGGTCCGGCCGGCACCGCTGTCGGGATCACCGCCGCCACCGCAGCCCTGGCCGCGGCCGTGTGCTGGTTCGCCGTGCCCAGGTGTCCGCTGCGCATCCCCGTGACGGCCTGATCTGTTCGGCCGTCTCACCGTCCGCCCCACCGTTTCCCCCATCACCGACAAGGAGCTCCCCATGGCCACTATCGACCTCACTGAAGCCGACTTCGCCCCCACCATCGAGACCAACGACATCGTGCTCGTGGACTTCTGGGCGTCCTGGTGCGGTCCCTGCCGCAGGTTCGCCCCCACCTACGAGGCCGCCTCCGGCAAGCATCCGGACGTGGTGTTCGCCAAGGTCGATACCGAGGCCGAGCAGCGCCTGTCGGCCGCGGCCGGCATCAGCTCCATCCCCACTCTGATGGCCTTCCGGGACGGCGTGCTCGTGTTCTCCCAGCCCGGCGCGCTGCCGTCGACCGGGCTGGAGCAGGTCATCACCGCAGTGAAGGACCTGGACATGGCCGCCGTCCACGCCCAGCTCACCACCCAGCGCCCGCAGGCCTGACCCCCGAACGGGGCCACCGGCAGGCGCCGGACCCGCC
>NZ_JABFAW010000023.1:0-382 GCF_017168375.1 Kocuria sp. KRD140 | reverse complement strand
AGCTCCAACCATGCGGTTAGCAGCCGCTGATCTGCCGCCGCGGCCACAACCTCGTCGTCATCGAGTTGCTCGGCCGATGCGCAGTGCACCGCGTCGTAGCCACGCATGGGCCAGGTCAGCCGCGCGGGTCACGACCTGCTCATCCACCTCGATGGCGTCCATCTCGGACCACATCTGGTCACGGTTCGCCCGTCGCGAATCTGCGCGAGGGGCCGGCTCAGTCACGCACTCCCGAGCCACAAAGGCGCCGGGTCACGTGGGCCATGCTAGGACCACCAGCGCTCCAGCACCCGCGCGACGCCGTCCTCGCTATTGGGTGCAGTGACCTCGTCGGCGACGGCCAGCGCGTCGGGATGCGCGTTACCCATCGCCACACCCAAAC
>NZ_JABFAW010000022.1:0-1857 GCF_017168375.1 Kocuria sp. KRD140 | reverse complement strand
GAATAAGGGACAGGGACCGGTGTTTGCGTAGCGTCCGACGGCGCGGGGGAGGGTCCCTCGCCCGGGTCCGCGGGGTTCCCTCCCGGGTCCGCGCCACCCGGGGGCGGGCTCGGCGACGGCGTGGGCGGGACGTCCGGATCGGTGCCGAGGTCGGGGGCAGAGGACGACGTCGCACCGCCCGCTCCGTTGCCCGGCGCACCCGGGCGCCCGGGCAGTGGCGCACCGCCCGGCCAGCGACCTTGCGAGTCACCCTGATTGCGGCCGGCCTGGCCGTCCGGGCCTTGTCCCTGGGGGACGTCCTCGCGGGCCTGCTTGGGGCGGGACGCGTCGGAATCGCCGAGGGCCACGGACCCTCCACCGTCGGAACCGCCCGAGTCCCCCTGAGCCACGGACGCGGAATCTCCACCATCGGCGGCACCGCCGTCCGAGTCCCGACCGGCGGAATCCCCCTCGCGGGAATCACTGCCGTCCGCATCGTCGTCGCGACCGGCTGCGGGTGTCTCGGAAGAACCGCGGGCGCCGGACGCAGCGGCGTCGCCGTCGGAAGAGTTCACATCCGGGGGGACGGCGACGGCGGGCGCACCGCCCGAGGGATCGTCCGGCGAGTTGGACACGGCCACGATCCCCACGGCCGCGGCGGCCGCAACCAGGACGCCGACCGCGGCGATCGCCAGGCCCATACCGGACGATGCGAACGCAGCAATCCCCGTGGACTGCCCTGCCGCCACGGCCCCGGACGAGGCGCCCGCGCCGGCCCCGGAGCCGCCGGCACCCGGACCCCCGGACGCTGCGGTGGCGCTCCCCGCCGCGCCGTCGAAAGCCGGGATCCCCGCGACTCCCGGAGCCTGGGACGCGGCACCCCCGAAGCCCGCCAGGGACGTGCCGGTGAGCGCGTCCACGAGCCGACCGCCCGCACCGGCCCACAACGGAAGTCCGGCCAGGACGGGCAGGAGCCAACCCCGCATCCCGATCCCGAGGTCCTGGAGCTGCAGGTACTCGGCGGTGCACCGGGGACAGCGGTCCAGGTGTTCCTGCACGACCTTGGTGCGCGACGGGGTCAGGGAACCGCGCGCGAACGCACCGAGCTGTCGTGAATACTCGCCGCAGTCCTCGAGGGCCCGCGCCGAGACGTGTTCCTGCATGTAGGCGGTGCGGAGTCCCTCCCGTGCGCGCGTGCCCAGCGCGGAGACCGCGTTGGGTTGAATGCCCACGGCGGAGGCCACCTGACGCGGCTTGCGCCCCTCGATCTCGAGGTACCACAGCACTTCCTGCCAGCGCTCTGGCAGGGACGCGAACGCGCGGGCCACCACCACGGAGTCCACCTGGCGCACTACGGTGTCCTCGAACAGTTGCACACGGTCCAGCGGCCCGTCCGGTTGGGGGTCCACGGGACGCGTGCGGCTGAGTTCGTTGGCGCGGTCCGCAGCGAGCCGGGACACGGCCGTAACGAGGTAGGCGCGCAGGAACTCCCGGGGGCCCTTGCCCTCCTTGAGCAGCGCGAACACGCGCGTGAACGCCTCGGAGACGAGGTCCTCCGCTTCCGGCTCGTTGCGGGAATGCATGCGGGCCACGGCCAGTGCCGCCCCGCGGTGCCGTTCGTAGAGCGTGGCGAAGGCATGCGAGTCACCCTCGCGGACCGCGCGTAACAGGTGTTCGTCGCTGATGCGTTGGCCGCCCTGGCCCGGGTGGTCCCCGGTGCCGGGAACTGCTCTGTGTGACATGGCGCTCTCTGCCCACTGGAAGTAACTCGGTACCTCCATTGTGACAGCCGCGGGCGCTGCGCGGCAGTCGCGACCCCGCCCCTCCCCCGCGTTCCCGCTGTCACCGCGCCGGCCCGGTCATGGCCGGGGGCGGGAC
>NZ_JABFAW010000021.1:0-214 GCF_017168375.1 Kocuria sp. KRD140 | reverse complement strand
AGCAGGCTCCGCGACGAGTGCCTGAACATCAACAGCTTCTACTCGCTGCTCCACGCCCAGGTCGTGATCGGCGACTGGAAGACCGAATACAACCACGACCGCCGGCATTCATCGCTCGGCTACCTCGCACCCGTCGACTACGCTCGGCAATGCACCCATCAATCGGAAACCGACGACTCGCACAGCGACCGGACCGAATGAAGGGGGCGGCCCA
>NZ_JABFAW010000020.1:0-1893 GCF_017168375.1 Kocuria sp. KRD140 | reverse complement strand
GCTCCTGGGAGGACGGGCGGGGTGTGTGAGGAGTTTATCGCCGGTGCGGCGGCTGCTCGCTCCGGCACCCCCGCTGCTTTTGCTGAGTTTTGGCAGCTCTACCCCATGACGGAGTGCTTTTGCTCCACTAGGAATTCGATTCGGGGCGCGCGCGGATCCCCGAGCACCTCCCCATACACTCGCTTCATGGGCCCCATCGATTCCCCGACATCTCGCTCTCAGCCACGCCGCCTGCCCCGTTGGCTGGTGGTGCTGATGTCCTTGGGTGTGGTCCTGGTCCTGGGCGGAGCCCTGCTGGTGGTGTTCAACCCGCCCACCCTGACGTTCGGGCGGTTCGCCTACGCGCCTTTGAGCGAGGAAATGTATTCTCCCCTCGGCGAGAATCCTTGGTCGTCACTCTTCCCGCCGGCGGCCATCGCGGGGTGGATCAGCCTTCTGGTCGGCCTACTCCTCTGGGCGTTCTCCGCCGGCTGGCTCACCGGCCGACGACGCCGCCCCGCCGACTAACGCTCAGCGTCGCCTTGGTCGGTCGTCGCCAGAGCCCGGACCAGGATGAGGGTGGGACCCGGCCACGAACCTCCCGTGAGGGTCGGCCAGAGCTCGTGACGCGCGGCATGGCCGGTCGGGGCATGTCCGGCCCCAGCTGGCAATGTAGGACCACGTCGGAGACTCCGTCCTCCGGGTCCAACGCGGTGCCGTGGTCATAGCGATAGGAGAAGCGGTCGGGGAGAAGGCACAGCCCGGCGGCGGCTCCGACTTCGAGCAATGCGAGCGGTTGGGGGAGGGCGGCCAAGAAGGGCAGGAGCACCGCGCAACGGCCAGCCTCGTTGGTCTGGGTCGCCCTGGTGAGAATGGTGTGACAGACTTGCGGCCACTCACCCATCAGGACGTCGCGAAAGGATCGGAACGTAGTACCCGCCCCGTGCCAGCGAGCGGCGGCGAACACCAGATTCGGTTGCCGTTTGATGGGCTGGAGAGTTTCCAGCAGGGACAGCACTGCCGCATCTTCACTCACCCCATGTGCCCAGCTCGTGTACACGGCGGAGACCCCGCGTGCCTCACGCTCGGCAAAGCGGCGATAGCTTTCTGCGATTGGCATCAGCTCGGGGCGAGTGGTCGGGTCCATGCGGTAAACCTCCCTGGGGTGGGTTCCCGGGGGTGAAAACCGATACCCGCATCTGGTTCCGGTTCTCATGGTAGGCCCCTTCGGATTCGAGCTGGACTGACCGACCACGTTGATTGAAAGCTCCGTGTAGTCCCGAAGGTTTGCCACCACAGAAGGAGCACCCAGTTGGGTAGCCCAGTTCGGGTCCATGTCAATCGACGTCGGATAAGTGCCGTCTGCGCTGCGGCAGATAGTCCAGGGAGCCACGGACTACCGTGTCACCGGATTCCCGCTTGGCATCTATCTGTTGCTGGCCAGGAGGTTGATGACGATTCTCGCCGATGGCTCGTCTCGTAGGTACACTGGCGCCATGCGGATGCAACAGCGATTTCAGGACCCCCGGCCGGGTTATGGCCGCGGGGTCTTAAACGCGCAGTCGTAGCGCAGTAGGTCTCCGCAGGTACGGCCGGGGGAAGCTTCTCCTCCTTCACCCACCTGCAATGATCTTGGAGACCTTCTCATGTCGCACACCGACTACCTGACTTCCAACCAGCTCTACCGTGCTCTGAATCTGCGCGACCTCACCGATCCCGAGCAGGGGCGTCACGCCATCCAGTCTCTCCTGCAATCGGTCACCGACCGCCTGCAGTCTGAGTGGGACTGGGCTGACCCCGTTTGGTAGGTCCGGTGGTTGTGTGAGTCGTCCTGTTGCCCGGGGGTCCGGGCAGTGAGACTGGTCAGATCATGACGAACAGCAGGAAGCGTCACACCTCGGAGCAGGTCGTCCG
>NZ_JABFAW010000002.1:378629-411859 GCF_017168375.1 Kocuria sp. KRD140 | reverse complement strand
GTCATTGCGCTCGCGTTCATGGCATCTCCTCATCGTCGGTCCGCTGGGCCGGCAAGGGTCGTGATGCCGACCATGCAACGGAGGTGGCTCTTCCACCGTACACATGACGAGGGTCACAATCGGGAGTATTGCCAGGTGGGAGGCCGGTTCCGCACCGAGCACGGGGTGCCCCCGGGCCGACATCCGGCACCCCGGCGGCTACTGTGAGGACATGACGGAGTCAGCAACGCAGGAGTCGGTGGACGTGATCGTGATCGGCGGCGGCGCGGTGGGAGAGAACGCCGCGCAGTACGCGATCGAGGGCACGGACCTCACCGCAGTCATCGTGGAGGGTCACCTGCTGGGCGGGGAGTGCTCGTACTACGCGTGCATGCCCAGCAAGGCGCTGTTGCGCCCGGTCGACGTGACGGGACTGACGGACGACCTCGAGGGCGTCGTCCCCACGCGGCTCGACCGGGACGGCATGCTCGCGCGGCGCGACTCGTTCGTCTCCGACTACGACGACTCCTCCCAGGTCGAGTGGGCCGAGTCCGCGGGCATCCGCGTGGTGCGCGGCCACGCCCGCCTCGTGGGCGAGCGCTCGGTGCGCATCGAGGCCGACCACGCCGCCGCGCGCACCCTCACCGCGCGGCACGCCGTGATCCTCGCGACCGGCAGCGAGCCGAGCATCCCCTCCGAGTTCGACGGAGCGCACCCGTGGACGTCCGCGGACGCGACCGGCGTGGTCGAGACGCCGGAGAGCATCGCGATCGTGGGCGGGGGAGTCGTGGCATGTGAGGCCGCGGTGTGGCTCAACGCCCTGGGATCCCGGGTGACCCTGCTCGTGCGGGGCTCGGGTTTGCTGTCCGGCAACGAACCGTTCGCGGGGGACACCGTCCTGGACGGGTTGCGCGCCAGCGGCGTGGAAGTGGTGCTCGACGCATCCGTCACCAAGTGCACCCGCAGCGATGCCGAGGACACGGGGCTGGGCCGGGTCCACGGCGGGCAGGTCCACCTGGAGACCTCCGCCGGGACCGTCGACGTGGCCGAGGTGCTCGTGGCCACAGGCCGTACCCCGCGGTTGCGGGACGTGGGACTCGACGCGGTCGGGCTGAGCGCGGACGACGTCCTCTATGAGAAGCTCCCCGCATGGCTGCACGCCGTGGGCGATGCCAGCGGCGATGTGCCCCTGACCCACTGGGGCAAGTACCGCGCCCGGGTCATCGGGGCCAGGATCAAGGCGGCGGCCACGGGGGCGCCCGCGCCGTACGAGGTGGAGAATCCGCCGGTGCCCCAGGTCGTGTTCACGCAACCGCAGGTCGCGCAGACGGGACTGACGGAAGCCTCCGCGCGGGACCGGGGGATCGACGTCGTCACCGCGGAGGTGCCCTACAACGGTGCGGCCGGCGCGGCGCTGCTGCGTGACACCATCTCTGGAAAGGCCAAGATCGTCGTGGACCGGGAGACCCGGTGCCTCGTGGGTGCCACGTTCGTGGGCCCGGATGCTGGCGAGCAACTGCACGCGGCCACGATCGCGATCACGGGGAAGGTACCGGTGCACGTGCTGCGCCACGCGGTGCCCAGCTATCCCACGGTCTCGGAACTGTGGTTGCGGCTGCTCGAGGAACTGCCCGAGCAACTGCGCCGGGCGCCGGAGTAAAAGGTTCCCGAATCCGCTCGCGACGGCCATACTGGGACCGAATCATCCGGGATGCGTTCGTCGAAGGAGCCTCACATGACCCCCTCACTCGCCACGTACATCGCCCTGCCCGGAACCACCGCCGAAGCCATGGAGCACTGGCACGACGTGTTCGGGGGTGACCTGCACATCCTGCGCTACGGCGACATGGACCTGCAGGGCATGCCGTTCGAACCGGATCCCCAGGCCGTGGCCCACTCGACGTTGACCATGCCCGGCGGGGTGATCGCCGCCGGTGACGCCATGGGGGACGACGACTACCCGCTCACCGGGACCGCCTACTCCCTGCTCTACACGACGGAGACGGCCACGGAGGCGCGGGCCCTCATCGAGAAGCTCGAGGCCGGCGGTGGCCACACGGGCATGCCGTTCGAGAAGGCCCCGTGGGGCGACTGGTACGGCCAGGTCTTCGACCGCTACGGCGTGATGTGGTCGTTCTCGGCGTCCCAGGAATGACGTCCGTCGGGGCCGATATCGGTCCCGGCGCCACCGGGGCCTCCGATATCGTCACCGCGCCGCCCCCCCCTGCGGCCACTCCACACCGACGACGCCGCTGCCGTCCTCTCCGCGTTCCGTTCCGACCCGGCCATGTCCCGGCAGGGCACGGTGACCACGTCGGAAGAGGCAGAGGAGTACGTCCACCGGCTCACCGACCCGGGCGGAAGCAAGGTCGCGTGGGCCGTGTGCCACGGGGACGGGCCCGTGGGGCTCGTGTGCATCGCGGTGGACGAGCAGAACAGGAACAGCTGGTTCTCCTACTGGATGACGGAGGCTGTCCGTGGCCGCGGGTGGACGTGGACACCTACGGACGGCTGCGAACGGATCCCCGGTGGCAGGGCAGCGCGGCGGCGGCCCGGTTGCGGTCCGGCGACCGTCGGCGCTACCGCACGGCCACGGCGTGACCCACGGTCGCGGGGTGTTTCCGGGAGAACCCCACGGGGAAGTCGGTCGTGATCCGATCCACGCCCAGGGCCACCATGCGGTTGAAATTGCGCTCGGCGTTCACCGTGTACACGCTCATGCCCAGCCCTGCCGCACGGACCCGGTCCACCGCGGCCGCATTGAGCCAGCGGTGGTTGGACCCCACCTGCCCCGCGTAGGTGGAGATCCGCGCGAGGGTCTCGGCATCGGGAACCCGGTACACGAGCTGCTGCAGGGGGACCTCCGGGGCCAGCACCGCGAAGCGCTGATTGGAAGCAGCGTCGAACCCCAGGACCTCGATTCGCCCGTCGCGGACCAGACGCTGCCACCGGGGATCCGATCGCAGACGCTCCACGATGATGTGCTCGATACCGGGGGACGTGTCCGGGGACTTGATCTCGATGAACACGCCGATCGCGTCGCGCGCAACCTCCGCGGCGTCGTCGAAGTGCGGGATGCGTTCGCCCCGGAATGCGCCGGAGAAGGACGAACCAGCGTCCAGCCGTTGCAATTCGGCCCATGTGAACGACGTGACCGGATCGTTCTCCCGACCCGGGAACACCTCGGCGGCGTTCGTGGTGCGCGCGGGGGTGGGGTCGTGGAACGCGAAGGGCACACCGTCTGCGGAGAGCTGGACGTCGAGCTCGAAGAACTGTGCACCCGAGGAACGGGCCACCTCGAACGCCGCCACCGTGTTCTCGGGTGCGACCCCCGCGGCTCCGCGGTGGCCGATCAACAGGTGGGCCGGCGCAATGGTCATTCCCGCAGTGTCCTCCCGCCCGCGGGGTGCTGTCAGGAGGGCCGTGGGCCGGATCCAGCGGAGGGGGTCCGTTGCGAGACGGTCGGTCAGGGGGGTTGTGCGGGTGCGCATCCAGAGCCTCTCACGGGTTGCCGTACGGAGATGGCCTTGCCGGTCGCGTGGTGATGACCGGCGAACGGGCCGAACCCATGGTCGCGGGGGGACATGACGGCTGTGGAGCACCCCGATGACCGAGGTGTTAACTCGGCACCACGGACCACAGCCGGTGTATTAACCCGGCGTCCGCCGCCGAATGCACCTCCGGCGGATCGCACCCGGTCCGTTACTCCAGCGGGTCACCCTTGGTGCGGTCCAGCGCGACCCGGACCAGGGCCGCGGCCAGGATGGGGAGTTTTTCGGGCGGGACGAGGTCCGCGAGGTCGTGGGCGTCGTCGGGCAGACCGATCCGCCGGGCGCCGTCCAGGGCCTTGGCGTCGAAGAACGGCGCGAGGCCGGGCCAGACACCCTGTACCTCCCGGGCGAAAATCGCGGCGCCCGCGGGGCCGATCCCCGGGAACTGCTGGAGCGCCTCGAGGACGTCGTCGGTACCGTCCGCGCGCTCACGCACGCGGCGCAGATCCCCGCCGTACTCGTCGATCAGGAGGGCGGCGCCGTCGCCGAGCATTGTGGAGGTGCGCTCGTCGTAACGCTTGTAGCCGCCGCGCCCCAGCGCCTGAACCCGTTGCCGCCACGACGCCGCGCGCATCCGTTCCGGGGTGCGGTACCCGGCCGTGAACAGCTCGCGCGCGGAGGCGACCGCCACCTTGGCCCCGATGCGCGCGGACAGCAGGTTGGCCAGCACCAGCAGCTGGAACAGGGGAGCGGGCGTGTCCCGCAGCTCGATGCCGGCGTCCTGCGCGTACGTGGTGCCGTGGCGCTCCAACAGCACGTGCACGGTGTCCTCGTGCGATCGCGTCATGCGTCCCTCCCTGCCTGGATCTCTGTGTCCGTGTCGTCCGACATCATGCCGCCCACGACCGGATCGTTCGGGGCCGTGCTGCTCACGACGGCGTGAATTCCGCTCCCGGCCAACTCTCTCGTGCGCACCGTCACTAGTAAATAAACTGACAATCGACGCCACATCGCGGTGGCAGACCCCACGGTTTGGTGGGCATTCACAGCCTCGACGAAAGGAAGTGCCATGGCGGAGAACACCGACGACATCCAGAAGGTGCGGGACATCATCAAGGGCACCCGCATCGCCATGCTCACCCACGTGGACGGGGATGGTCACCTGGTGTCCAAGCCCATGGCCACGCAGGAGGTCGAGTTCGACGGCACCGTGCGGTTCATCGCGGAGCGCGACTCCGAGCAGGCGCAGGCCCTGCAGCAGCGCCCCGAGGTGAACGTGGCCTACTCGGGTTCCGGTTCGTGGGTGTCAGTGTGTGGCACCGCGCGCATCGTCAACGACGAGGCCAAGCTCAAGGAACTGTGGAGCAGCTTCACCGGTTCGTGGCTCCAGGGCGGCCCGGAGAACCCCAACAACATCCTCATCGAGATCGACGGCCACAGCGCCGAGTACTGGGACAGCCCGGGTAACAGCAAGGTGACCCAGGTGGCCAACTTGATCAAGTCCAAGGTCAAGGGCGACACCGTGGACGGCGAGAACAAGGTCGTGGATCTCTGATCCGAACCGCCCGTCCGACGGCCGTTCGATCCCCATGGATCGGGCGGCCGTTGCGCATGTCGGGGCTCGTCCGGCACGGGGCGCCTCGTCCGGGCGGGGGCCCGCGCGCCTACCATGGAGTATGACCGTACGCCTACTGTCGATCGAGACCGCCGTCCCCGACACCGTCATCCGGCAGGAGGACGTGTCCCGGCTGTTCGCCGAGCAGCCGGGGATGACCAGGCTCGGCACGCGTGTGGTGCGTTCCGCCTTCGCGGGCGCCGGGGTGAGCACACGCCACACGGTCCTGCCCGAGCTGGGCGTTGTGGCATCGGGGACCGTTGACGGGGGCGACGCCGCGGCGTCGCCGTTCGTGGATCCCACGACCCGGTACCTGCGCTCGCCGGGAACGCACGCACGCAACCAGCTCTACACCGAGCACGCCAAACGGATGTTCGTGACAGCCGCCCGGGCGGCCCTCGACGCCGCGGCCCCCGGGATCGAGCTCGCGGATGTGACCCACGTGATCACGGTGTCCTGCACCGGGTTCTTCGCACCGGGCCCGGATGTGCGCGTGGCCAAGGACCTGGGGCTACCCGCGGACGTGAAGCGGATGCACCTGGGGTTCATGGGCTGCAATGCCGCGTTCCCCGCCCTGCAAGCCGCGTACACCGCGTGCCGCGCGGATCCGGACGCCGTGGTGCTCGTGGTGTGCGTGGAGCTGTGCACCCTGCACCTGCACGTGCGCAACGATCCCGACACCGTGATGGGCAACGCCCTGTTCGCGGACGGTGCGGCCGCCGCGGTGGTGACCGGGCGCGACGCCGCCGCTCCCGGCGCTACCCTCGAGCTCGTGGACTTCGAGACGACCCTGGCCCCAGTGGGCGAGGAGGAACTCGCGTGGAGCGTGGGGGACGAGGGCTTCGAGATGATCCTGGGGACCTACGTGCCGCGGATCATCGACGACCACGTGACGGACGCCCTCGCACCCCTGCTGGACCGCGCGGGGCTGAGCGCGGACCGGATCCCCCTGTGGGCCGTGCACCCGGGGGGACGCAGCATCCTGGACAAGGTGCAGGGACGGCTCGCGCTCACGGACGAGCAGATGGCCCCGTCCCGCGGAGTGCTCGCGGACGCCGGGAACATGAGCAGCGCGACCATCCTGTTCGTGCTCGAGCGCCTTGTGCGAGCGGGGGACCCGGGCACCGTGGCGGCGCTCGCGTTCGGCCCCGGCCTGAGCATCGAGAGCGCCCTGCTGCGGGTCCGTCCCGCGTCCGAGACGAGGTGAGCGATGAAGCCTATGCTGCGCAACAACCCTCTGCCGCACGCTGATGTCCTGGGCCGCCGCGACCCCCTGCTCCGCCACCGCAGCGTGGACGAGCCGGAGCTCATGGACGATCCGGCCTGCGATCCGGTGGCCCTGGACAACACCTACCGCTTGTTCGGGGTGATCAACCCGCTCGTTGCATCCTGGTGGCCCGTCTACCGCCGGTATGTACGTCCCGCGTTGCGTGCCGCTGCCCGAGAGGGTCGCCCCGGCACCGTGCTGGACATCGGGTGCGGCGGGGGCGACGTCGCCCGGGCCATCGCCCGCTGGGCCGCTCGCGACGGGCTGGACGTGCGGATTACCGGGATCGACCCGGACGCCCGGGCCACCCGGTGGGCGGCCGCGCACGACCGCGGAGTGGGCGCCACCTACCGGACGCTCGCGAGCCACGATCTGGTGGCAGCGGGGGAGCGCTACGACGCCGTGATCTCCAACCACATGCTCCACCACCTGACACGGAAGGAGCTGTCCGCCGTGCTGGCGGACTCACGTCGGCTGACCCGTGGGGTAGCGGTGCACAACGACCTGCGCCGCAGCCGCGCGGCCTGGCTGCTGTACTGGGTGGCCACGCTGCCGCTCGCACGAGCCAGGGTGTTCGTGCGCTTCGACGGTCTGCTGTCCATCCGGCGCAGCTACCGCCCCGGAGAGCTGCGCCAGGCGCTGCCCCCGGGGTGGCGGGCCGTGCAACAGCGGTTCTTCCGGCTGCTGGCGGTGCACACCGGCCAGGACGCGGAGCCGGTCCGGGCGGACCGGGATCAGGTGGACACCCCGCAGCAGGACCGGACTCAGTCGGACCCGGGACGCACGTCCTGATCCCAGCCCTGCTGAGGCGTCTCGCACGTTTCCCGGAACACGTACTGGGAGGGGCGTTTGCGCTCGCGGCTGGACCAGTCGATCGCCGGGCGGTGGGTGCGCTCGGGCACGTAGCCCAGCCGGTACACGGCCATGAGCTCCAGATCCTCCGGAACGCGCAGCACGTCCATGATCCGCTGCCACTGGTGCGGTGCCTCCATGGGGAAGGACACGAACTGGATCCCCATACCCAACTCCACCGTGGTGAGCCACAGGTTCTCCATGGCGGCACCCATGCTGAACACCGAGTAGAACCCGGACAGTTCCTCCGGGCGGTATTCGCCGCGCTCGAGCATCACGCCGATCAGCAGCGGGGACCCCGCCACGAGCTTGCGGTTCTCCTCGCCCAGGGTCTGGGGCACGCGCAGCTTGTTCATGAGGCTCTGCCCGGAGGGCGTGAACGCCTTGGACGTGAACGGGCGCAGCAGCGCGGGCAGTTTGTCGAACAGCATGCCGCTGCGCTGGGCGTCCATCTCCTTCTGGCTGAACCGGAAGTACTTCTTGTACCGGTCGAAGAACGTGCCCGCGCCCATGACCTCGGTCATGCTCTCCCCGCTGATCCGGGCAACGGTCTCGATCGTGTCCCGGTTCTCGATCAGCACGAACCGCCACGGCTGGCTGTTGAACTGGGAGGGAGCCGCGGCCGCCGCGCGGATCAGCAACTGTTGGTGCTCAGGGCTCACAGGATCCGGGCGGAACGGGCCGTTGGTGGTGCGGCGGTTGAACACGGCATCCAGGAATTCCACGATTCACCTCCAGGCCAGCGCGAGGCCGGCCACGTAGCAGGGAGCCGCCGCGAGGGCGTCTCGGGTGTGACGTCGCAGCGGGTGCGCACCGTGGCGCTGCAACAGGAAGAGCGGGACGACCGCCGGTGCGAGGACCGCCGCCACTGGGGAGCGCTCACGCACCGCGGCCACGCATGCCGCCGCGGTCACGGCGGACGTGGTGATGTACAGACCGTGGTGGATCCACCGGACGTTCGAGGTGTTCACCCACCGGGCGGCCACGGACGCCCCCAGCGCGCAATTGGCGGTGTATGCACCGGCGGATGCGGTCACGAGCGTGCGCAGCAGGTTCATGACTCTCCTCGCCGGTGGGGTGCGTCCCGTGCGCTCATCGTGTCACACGTGGCAAGCCATGGTGTCCAGCCACGCGGCCGCGCTGCCGTCCCGATGGAGTGCGGGGGCGACGGCGCGTGGTGGCGTTGTCGAAACCGGGCGCCGGGGCGCGGCTCAGCCGATACCCGGGGGCCACTCGCCCGCGTGGTCCACGGACTCGGTGTTCGGGTTCCAGGTGTACGTGGACACAGCCCGCCCGCTCGCACCGGCATTGCTCTCGCCCTCCTTGGCCCACCGGTAGGTGACCTGGATGGCGGAGTTGGACAGCCGCACGGTCGCGGGCGAGAAGGCGATGCCCTCCTGGGTGGTCGTGCCCAGGTACTCGCCGTCGTGGAAGAGCATCTGCTGCGACGGGGAGGACGCCGTGCCCCCGCGGATCGTCAGCGTGACCCACGACAGGTCCGCGCACGGGTCGTACGTCTCGGTGTCGATCGCCACCCACTCGGCGTCGGGAACGTTGCCCTTGGGGAACGCCGGGCCCACCTTGTCGATGTTCTCGTTCACGGCCTGCTCCGCGGAGGTGTTCGCGCACGACCCGGACGGTTCGGGGGTCGCAGACGACGCCGCAGTGGTCGCCGCGGGGCTCTGCGACCCGGGCGCGGGGGTGTCGGACGCGGTCATGTGACTCTTGGGCTGCGCGGCGGGCGAGGACAGGGGAGCCGCGGCGGTCGCCTGGCCGGTCGCCGCGGCGTCGGTCCCGGCCTGCGGGCTCGCGGCCTGGGAGCGGATGCCGGAGGTGGGCCCGTTGGCGATCTCGGAGGAGGTGGCCATGGACTGTGGTTGTTCCGCGGGCGAGGAGTTGCATCCGGTGAGCCCGCCCAGTGACAGGACTAGGAGGGTGGCTGCCGCGGTCAACGTGCGTGTGCGGTGCATGACGAATCCTCTCGTCTCATCCGTTCCCCGATGTCCACGGGTGGTTCCAGCGTGAGGGCTCGTCTTCACTTAAGCAATACTTCTATGTAGATGTAAAAGAATTCAGCCCGCGACCAGGGCATTCGTCCCGAAGACCGTCACGCGTCGTCGTCCGCGAAGCTGTCACCCGACCCACCCCAGGAGCCGTTCCGGGAGCGTGAACGCATGTATTCGCCCAGCACCGCGGCGTCGAGGTCCTCGGGATCCGGGGCGACCACCCGACCGCGCACCCGGCGCGCGAGCGCCGCGATGAAGCTGATGAGTCCGGGGTCGTCCCCCAGCCGGAACAGGGTGATCTCGGTGCCGCGCCGGGCCACGGCGTCCAGCTGCGCCACGGTGAGCCGTAGGGTCTCGGGATCGGGCGGGTACATGAACCATGCCTCGCCGCCGGGTTCCAGGTGGGCGGTGGCCTCACCGTCCGTGACCACGAGCAGCACGGGGTGCATGGTGGGGTGCTTGCGGAAGAAGCGCTGCGCGAGCAGCAGGCCGTGATGCAGGTTGGTGCCCTGTTCGTGCCACGCGGGCAGCGCGGTCAGCTCCCCGATGTCCATCGTCTGGGCGTAGCGGCCGAACGTGATGAGTTCGAGTGCGTCACCCCGGAAGCGGGTGGAGATCAATTGGTGCAGGGCGATCGCCGTGCGCTTCATGGGGACCCAGCGCCCGTTCAACGCCATCGAGAAGGACGTGTCCACGAGCAGCGCCACCGCCGCTTGCGTGCGCGCCTCCGTCTCGCGCACCTCGATGTCCTGGACGTCGATCCGCAGACCCGCACTCGGGTCCGCGCCCGACGCCGCCGTGCGGGTCACCGCGTTGGTCACCGTGCGGGTCACGTCCCACGGTTCCACGTCCCCGAACTGCCACGGGCGGGACGAGCCGGTCTGCTCACCGGCGGCCCCGGCGAGCCGGGTGTCCCGGCGGCCACTGCGACCGGAAAGTCTCCCGGCGGCGTCGCGCAACAGGGATTTGCCGAGCTTGCGCATGGCCCGCGGGGACAACCGCAATTCGCCGTCCGTGCCGCGGCGCAGGTAGCCGCTGTCCCGCATGGCGCGCTCGAGCTCGGTGAGCGTGCGCGCGGCGACGGCGGCGTCGTCGCCCAGTTGCCGGGCCAGCGCGGCCACGTCCAGGTCCGAGAGCGTGGAACCCGCATACGACTGGGACAGCTGCTCGCTCAGGGCGTCCAGGTCCGCGAGGTCCTGCAGCACACCCGTCCCGTCCCCGAGACCGAGGCCTTGATCGCCCTCGAACTGCTCCGAACCGGACCAGTCCAACCCGGGACGCAGGCCCTGCAGCGCGGCGTCGAGGCGGTCCAGTTGAGACATCAGTTCGGGGGAACCGAACGCCTGCGCGGACAGCGCCATGAGCTCCTCGCGCTGCTCCGGGGTCATGGACCGCATCATGCGCTGCGCGGCGGCGGAGCGCTGAGCCAGCGCGTCGATGAGCTCGTCGATGTCCTGGGGGTTCTCGGGGAACTGGTCCCCGTGCCGGTTCATGAACCGCTCGAAGTCCTCGGGTGTGTCCTCGCCGCGGGCGTGCTTCTCAAGCAGCTCGTTGAGGTCCTCGAGCATGCGGGAGACCGCGGCGCGGTCCTCGTCCGTGGCGTTCTGCAGCGCGTTCTTCATCCCCGCGAAGCGCTGCTCGAGCAGTTCGCGGCCCAGCAGGTCCTTGATCTGTTCGTAGTTGCGCCGTGCGGCGTCCGACTGCCAGTCGTAGTCGGACAGTTCCGTCACGGCCGCCGCGGTGGAGGACGGCAGGGCGTCCAGGCGCATCTCCCGGAACTGCCGGTCCGTGGGATCCATGCGCGCGTCCCGCAGGAACTGATCGCGTTCCTCGCGCAGCGCGCGGTCGAGCAGTTTCTTGGCCTCCTGCACCGTGCCGTCCAGGCGGTGCCGGCTCAGCAGGTCCCGACGCCGCTGATGCACCTGGCGCGCCAGATCGTCCAGTCCGCGCTGGTTACGCCCGCCGCGGCGCAGGAATTCGCGCAGGGCCTGGTCGGGGGAGTAGCCGGCCATGACGTCCTCGGTCACGGCGTCCAGGACCTCCCCGAGGTCCACGGGTGGGGCCAGGGGATCGGGGCCGCCGGAGTAACGACCGTACCGTGAAGAATGCCGGGGTGTGCGCATGGGAGGCCTATCCGTAGACGGTTTCCCCGTCGCCGGACTCCTTGGAGAGCTTCCGGGTCAGGAACAGCCCCTCGAGGGCGAGTTCGACGGCGGTCGCGCGGTACCCGGGCCCCTCACCGCCCACGCGTTCGGCCAACCGGTCGTAGAGCTCGGAGTCCTCGAGGGCGGGCAGGGCGTCGAGGAACTCCTGGGCGCCCACGCGTTCGCCGGTCGTGATGGTGCGCTGACCGTCGAACGCGGCGACCAGGGGAGAGAGATCCAAGCCACGGAAGTGTTCCCGCACGGCCTGGGCGGTCGCGGTACGCAACAAGTGCTCCAGGATGTCGTCCTCGCGGCCTTCCTCACCGGATTCGAACTCGACCTTCCCGCCGAGTACGACCACCGCGGTGTCCACGTCCACGAGCCGGGCCACGGCGGGGTCACCGGGGCGCACCGTGGCGCGGTGCCGGGCGGCGGCCGCCACGGTTTCAGCTCCCGCGATCGCGAAGCGCGCGGAGACACCCGAGGACTGGTTCACCGCGCTGGATTCACGCAGTTGTCGTGTGAACCGGGCCAGGATCTCCAGGATGATGTCGGGGACCTCGGCGGTGAGTTCGGCCTCCTGGCGGATCACGGCCATCTCGTCCTCGAGTTCGAGCGGGTAGTGGGTGCGGATCTCCGCCCCGAAGCGGTCCTTGAGCGGGGTGATGATCCGGCCGCGGTTGGTGTAGTCCTCCGGGTTGGCGGAGGCCACGACCATGACGTCCAGCGGCAAGCGCAGCACATAGCCGCGGATCTGGATGTCCCGCTCCTCCATGACGTTGAGCAGGGCCACCTGGATGCGCTCGGCCAGGTCAGGTAGTTCGTTGAGCGCCACGATCCCGCGGTTCGCGCGCGGGATCAGCCCGTAGTGGATGGTTTCGGGGTCCCCGAGCCGCCGCCCCTCCGCGACCCGCATGGGGTCCACGTCCCCGATCAGGTCCGCGACGGACGTGTCCGGGGTGGACAGCTTCTCCACGTAACGCTCGTCGCGATGGCGCCACGTGATCGGTAGGTCGTCACCCTCCGCGGCGATCCGCGCGGTGGACTCGGCGGTGAGCGGTTCGTAGGGGTGTTCGTTGAGTTCGGAGCCCGCGATCACGGGCGTCCACTCGTCCAACAGCCGTGGCAGGGTGCGCAGCAAGCGGGTCTTGCCCTGGCCGCGTTCACCCAGCAGCGCGACGTCGTGCCCCGCGA
Organism: Kocuria sp. KRD140; assembly: GCF_017168375.1. Taxonomy (NCBI): domain Bacteria; kingdom Bacillati; phylum Actinomycetota; class Actinomycetes; order Micrococcales; family Micrococcaceae; genus Kocuria; species Kocuria sp. KRD140. The sequence continues at coordinate 399,311 of NZ_JABFAW010000002.1, read as the reverse complement.
TCAGCGCGCGCTCGAACTGGGGGATCACGGTGCGCTCGAAGCCGTGCAGTCCCTGCCACGGGTTCTCCCCCGCGGCGAGCGCCGCGAGCAAGTTGTCGCGGATCTCCCGGCGCAGGGATTTCAGCTCATGACCCGACGCGCGCAGGTCACCCAGGGTGCGGATGTCAGGTTGGGCGTTCACGCGCGTCACGCTACGCCCGGCAGGCGGCGGCGTCGAGCCCCCGGGGCGGTTCGGTGACGCCGTGTGACGGGCGGGGAGCCGTGCGGGGTCTGGGGGATCGACCACGGACTGTGCTTCGCCGCGGCGTTCAAACTGCGCACCGTGATCTGGGAATTCGCGCGCGACCCCTTGCCCCTGGACCTCGTGGCGGACATTGCGGCGCTCGCCGAGAACGGCGCACCGCCGGAGGTGACCGAGCTGCTGACGACCGAGGAGACGCGTGCCCTGCGTCGTCGTGCCCGTGCCCTCGCGCTGCTGGGCAGGCTCCCGGAGGACCCCTCCGGCATGCGCTACCCGTGGCCGCTCGTGTGAGCCGCCCCGGAGCGGTCCGCTGCGCGTGAAGCGGCCGGGGGTCCGGTGGAGGCGCGTGGCCGCGGCACCGTAGTCTGACCGTGCGCGTGACAGCGCGCTCGTCGAGAACCTGGCAAGGAGTAACCCATGACGCAGCCCATCCCGGACCCCAACCCGCTCGACAACCCCGAGGCCTCGGACGACACGTTCCGCGAGGACGAACTGATCGGCACCACCGGTGACGAGGACTCCGCGTGGGAGGAGGACGACGCCCAATGGGGTGCCGACGAGGATCCCCTGACCCACCCCGAGGAAGCCGACGTGGAGCAGGTGGCGCAGGAGGAGACGATCCCTGAGCTCGATACCACCTCCGAGACCCAGGACCCGGAGGTCGAGGCCCTCGTGCAGGACCCGCAGGCCGACCGCGAGGTCAACCGCTCGTTGCGGGACGGCGCAGACCAGACCGTGGACCCCATGGACGAGCGCTGACGCGACACGCCGTCGCAGACCACCGACGACCCGTGGCGTCCGGGTGGCCCGTGTGGCCCCCGGTCGTCGCGGGTCGTCGCCGTGCGGGCCGAATCCCGGCGTGACCCGGACCGATGCCGCCGCGAGGGCCGCGCGGGTCGTCGCCGTCGTGACACACCTGACACCTGGACGCGCGCGGTAAACGGTCTATTCTTGAGGTATGTCCCGATTCAGCCCGCTCGAGTGGCCGGTCATCCGCCAGCTCCGGACCGGGGATCACACCGGCCGCAGTTCCGCGGTGCAATCACAGCGCACGCGTGAGATCACGCCGCGCACCAGCAGCGCGGACCGCGTGGTGCAGAGCGTGTGCCCGTACTGCGCGGTGGGGTGTGGCCAGAAGGTCTACGTCAAGGACGAGCGCGTGGTCCAGATCGAGGGTGATCCGGATTCCCCGATCTCCCGCGGTCGGTTGTGCCCCAAGGGGTCGGCGAGCGAGCAGCTCGTGAACTCCCCGGGCCGTCAGACCCAGGTGCTCTACCGCGCCCCGGGTGCCGCCGAGTGGCAGCCCCTGGACCGGGATACCGCGATCGACATGATCGCCGATCGTTTCCTGGAAGCCCGACGCCGCGGTTGGCAGGACACGGACGAGCAGGGCCGGCCGTTGCGCCGCACCATGGGCATCGCGTCCTTGGGCGGCGCCACGCTGGACAACGAAGAGAACTACCTGATCAAGAAGCTGTTCACTGCAGCGGGGGCCGTGCAGATCGAGAACCAGGCTCGGATTTGACACTCCGCCACGGTTCCCAGTCTGGGAACCTCGTATGGCCGCGGCGGCGCCACCCAGTCGCTGCAGGACATGGCGAACGCCGACTGCATCGTGATCCAGGGATCCAACATGGCCGAGTGCCACCCCGTGGGATTCCAGTGGGTCTCCGAGGCGAAGGCGCGCGGCGCCAAGATCATCCACGTGGATCCGCGTTTCACGCGCACCTCTGCGGTCGCGGACAAGCACGTCCCCATCCGGGCGGGCTCGGACATCGCCCTGCTCGGTGCGCTGATCAACTACGTTCTCACGCACGACCTGTGGTTCCACGACTACGTGGTGTCCTACACGAACGCCGCCACGATCATCAACGAGGACTTCGAGGACACCGAGGACCTCGGCGGGATCTTCTCGGGCTACGACGTCGAGAAGGGCGCGTACGACCTCTCGTCGTGGGCCTACGACGACGAGGACGACGACGCCGGTGACGGCACCGACAAGCACGAACAGGGCGACGAGGAACGCGAGGAAGCCGGCGGCGACAAGTTCGGCAGCGGCGGCGCGCCCACGGGTGCGTCCGAACCGCGCTGCGACGAGACCCTGCAGGACCCCCGCACGGTCTTCCAGATCCTGAAGCGCCACTTCTCGCGCTACACGCCGGAGAAGGTCGAGGAGGTGTGCGGCATCTCCGCCGCGGACTTCGAGTACCTGGCCCGTGCCGTGACCGAGAACTCGGGACGCGAGCGCACCACGTGCTTCGCGTACGCCGTGGGGTGGACCCACCACACGCTGGGCGCGCAGTTCATCCGCACGGCCGCGATCCTGCAGTTGCTGCTCGGCAACGTGGGTCGTCCCGGCGGGGGCGTCATGGCACTGCGCGGGCACGCGTCCATCCAGGGCTCCACGGACATCCCCACGCTGTTCAACCTGCTGCCGGGTTACCTGCCCATGCCCTCGGTCGAGTCCGATTCGCTCACCGAGTACCTGGGCACGATCGGGTCCAAGACGCAGAAAGGCTACTGGGCTGACGCGGACGCCTACACCGTGAACCTGCTCAAGGCATGGTGGGGGGACGCCGCGCGCGACGACAACGACTGGGCGTACCACTACATGCCGCGGATCAACGGTCCGCACGGGACGTACCAGACCCTCATGGCCATGCTCGAGGACAAGGTGGACGGGTACTTCCTGCTGGGGCAGAACCCCGCGGTGGGATCGTCCAACGGCCGCATGCAGCGCACCGCCATGTCCCACCTCAAGTGGCTCGTGGTGCGCGATCTGAACATGATCGAATCCGCCACGTGGTGGAAGGACGGACCCGAGATCGAGTCCGGCGAGCTGAAGACGGAGGACATCCAGACCGAGGTGTTCTTCATGCCCGCGGCCACCCACGTGGAGAAGTCGGGATCGTTCACACAGACCCAGCGTCTCGTGCAATGGCGCCACCAGGCGGTCTCCCCGCCGGGTGACGCGCAGAGCGAGCTGGACTTCTTCTACGACCTGGGCCGGCGACTGCGCACCCGGTTGGCGGAGTCCACGGATCCCCGGGACCGGCCCCTGCTGGACCTCACGTGGGACTACCCGCTGACCGAGGAAGGTGAGCCGGATCCCGAGAGCGTGCTCGCGGAGATCAACGGCCGGTTCGAGACCGGCCCCGATGCGGGCAAGCCGCTGTCCTCCTACACCCAGATGAAGGCGGACGGCAGCACGTCCGGTGGGTGCTGGATCTACACCGGGATCTACGCGGACGGCGTGAACCACGCCGCGGACCGGGTTCCCGGGCGCGAGCAGGACGAGATCGCCTCCAAGTGGGCGTGGGCCTGGCCCGCGAACCGACGGATCCTCTACAACCGCGCCTCGGCGGACCCCCAGGGCAAGCCGTGGAGCGAGCGGAAGAAGCTCGTGTGGTGGGACGAGGAGTCCGGGCGCTGGACCGGCAAGGACGTGCCCGACTTCCCGGTGGACAAGGATCCCGGCGCGCGGCCTGACCCGGAGCTCGGTGGCGCGGCCTCGCTGCACGGCGACGACCCGTTCATCATGCAGGCGGACGGCAAGGGGTGGCTGTACGCCCCCAAGGGTCTCGTGGACGGGCCCATGCCCACCCACTACGAGCCCCAGGAGTCGCCGGTGGCCAATGCGCTGTACTCGCAGCAGCAGAACCCGGCCCGCGTGATGTTCCCCCGCAAGGACAACCTCTCCGCACCGAGTGCGGGCGCGCCCGGCAGCGAGGTCTACCCGTACGTGTTCACCACGTACCGGCTGACCGAGCACCACACCGCCGGTGGCATGAGCCGCTGGTTGCCGTACCTGTCCGAACTGCAGCCCGAGGCGTTCTGCGAGATCTCCCCGGAGCTCGCCGAACAGCAAGGGTTGGAGCCCTTTGGATGGGCCACGATCATCTCGCCGCGCTCGGCCATCGAGGTCAAGGTCCTGGTGACCGACCGGATGACGCCGCTGCGGGTGGGCGGGCAGACCGTGCACCAGATCGGGCTGCCCTATCACTGGGCCGTGGGCAAGGACGCCGTGGTCAGCGGTGACGCCGCCAACGACCTGTTGGGGATCACCCTGGACCCGAACGTCCAGATCCAGAACTTCAAGACGGGTTCGTGCGACATCCGCCCCGGCCGCCGGCCGCGCGGTGCCGAACGCATCGCGCTCATCGAGGAGTACCAGGAGCGGGCCGGGCTCACCGTCCGGACCGGCAACGAGCGGATCACCGATCCGCAGCGGGAACTGAACGAGGATCCGAAGCGTCCCCACGGCGAGGGCCAGTCCGCGGGGCGTTCCACGGCCCGAGGAGCCGGCACCGCGGTGCGGGAACGGGAAGAGGACGAGTGAGCACGGATCGGATGACACCCACTGACAGGTTCGCGGACGACTCCCACTGGGATCATCCGCACGAGCGCCGCGGGTTCTTCACGGACACCTCCATCTGCATCGGGTGCAAGGCGTGCGAGGTCGCGTGCAAGGAGTGGAACCGCAACCCCGCGGACTCCGACTACGAGCTGCTGGGTTCCTCGTACGACAACACGGGCGGCCTGGGCGCGGACACGTGGCGGCACGTGGCATTCATCGAGCAGTCGCGGGACCGCATCGAGCAGGCCCGGGAATCCGGGCGGGCGCTCGTGGACCTGGGGATGCCCCGCGTGGGTCCGCCCGCGGCGTCGTCGTCGGCTGAACCCGCGTCCGGTGGCTGCGGGTGCTCGTCCGGGGGAGGGGGGTGCGGGAGCGCGGCCACGACCGGCGGCGCATCCACCGCGCAGGACGGCGACTCCCCGGTCCTGGACACCCCGGACTTCCGGTGGCTCATGTCCTCGGACGTGTGCAAGCACTGCACCCACGCCGGGTGTTTGGACGTGTGCCCCACGGGCGCGTTGTTGCGCACCGAGTACGGCACCGTGGTGGTCCAGGAGGACATCTGCAACGGCTGCGGTACGTGCGTGGCCGGCTGTCCGTTCGGCGTGATCGAGCGCCGCGACGACGGTCTCGTGGAGCCCAAGACCCAGCGCGGTGCGGCACCCATGCCGGACACTGTGAAGGTCCCCCAGGACGGGATCGCCCAGAAGTGCACGCTGTGCTACGACCGTATGAAGGACGACCAGACCCCGGCGTGCGCGCAGGCGTGCCCCACCACGTCCATCAAGTACGGCGAGCGCGAGACCATGCTCGAGTCGGCCCAGAAGCGCGTCGCCCAGTTGCACGAGCAGGGCAAGACCGAGGCGCGGCTCTACGGCGCCAACCCCAAGGACGGCGTGGGCGGAACCGGGTCCATCTTCCTGCTGCTCGACGAGCCCGAGGTGTACGGCCTGCCGCCGGATCCCCGCGTCCCCACGGCGGACCTGCCGCGCATGTTCAAGCGTGCGGGCATGGCCATGGTGGGCATGCTGGCGCTCGGCGCGGTCGCGTTCACGGCGGGTGATCGCTCATGAGCATTTCCCCGTACGACGCCTACCGTCCGCCGCAGGAGCCGCGCGGCAAACGACGCCGCAAGAACCGCACCCCGGGCGGGGGAGCCTTCCGCCGCGGTGGCGGTGACGGTTCCCGCGAAGTGCCCGTGGTGCCGGAGCCCGAGTTCACGTCCTACTACGGCCGCCCGATCGTCAAGGCCCCGCCGTGGGACTCCAAGATCGCGTCCTACCTCTTCCTGGGCGGTCTCGCGGGTGGTTCCGCGCTGCTGTCCCTGGGCGGCTACCTCACGGACCGGCCCGCACTGCGTCGCAACGGTCGCCTGGGTGCACTGGGAGCGGCGAGCCTCGGGACCGTGGCGCTCGTCGCGGACCTCGGGCGCCCCGAACGGTTCCTGCACATGATGCGCACGGTCAAGCCCACCTCGCCCATGAGCCTGGGTTCGTGGTTGCTTGCGGGTTTCGCGACCAACGCGGGCGTGGCCGCCGCGATCGAGGTGGACCGGATGACGGATGAACGCCTCCCGCTCGGCCCCCTGCGCCCGGTGCTGCACGCGCTCGAGCTGCCCACGAGCGTGGCCTCCGGCGTTCTCGGAGCGCCGCTCGCGGCCTACACCGCCGTGCTGCTCGGGGACACCGCAGTGCCCACATGGCACGAGATGCACGCGCACCTGCCGTTCGTGTTCGTCAGCTCGGCGTCCTTGGCGTCCGGGGGCTTTGCGCTCGTGACCACGCCCGTGGCGGAGACCGGTCCCGCGCGGTTCTTCGCGGTGGCCGGGGTCGCGGGGGAGCTCGCGGCCATGCACGTCATGAAGGGCGCCATGGACCCCGTCTCCGTGGAGCCGCTCGAACAGGGCAAGCCCGGTGCGTGGCTCACGTGGAGCGAACGGCTGTCGGTCATCGGTGGCGCGGGCGTTCTGCTCGGCGGACGACGCCGCTGGGTCGCCGCAGCCTCGGGGCTCGCCCTCATGACGTCCTCCGCGCTCACGCGCTGGGGTGTGTTCTGGGCCGGCAAGGAATCCGTGAAGGACCCCCGGTACACCGTGATCCCGCAGCGCAACCGGCTCGAGAAGCGCCGCGCCGCCGGGATCATCGACGATTCGATCACGACCGCCGGTTGAGTCTGCCGTGGCGGGGGGCTGCCCCGCTCACGTGCGAACACATGCCCGGGACGACCGCGCATGCCGTCCCGCAACCGGTCGGACGACCGGTTCGCGCGACGGGTTGAGTTGAGCGGCGCGTTCAGCGCACGGTGATGAGCGCATCGCCGTCGGCGGGAACCTCGGTGGTCTCCCCGATCACGGGATAGCCGGGGACCTCCCCGACCACGAGCAGTCCGCCCGAGGTCTGGGCATCCGCGAGCAGGAGCAGCTGGTCCTCCGTGATTCCCAATCCCGCGGACAGGAACGGGCGCACCCAGTCCAGGTTGCGGCGGGTACCACCCGAGACGAAACCGTCCCGCAGGGCGTCCGCGGCGCCGTCGACGAGCGGAACCGCGGAGGCGTCGAGCGTGGCGGCCACCCCGGAGGCCCGGCACATCTTGTACAGGTGGCCCAGCAGACCGAAACCGGTCACGTCCGTGGCCGCACGCACCCCGGCCGCAAGGGCTGAGCGAGACGCATCCTTATTGAGCGCGGTCATGGTCTCGATCGCGGCGGGGAACACCTCGCCCGTGGTCTTGTGCCGGTTATTGAGTAGTCCCACCCCGATCGGCTTGGTCAGGGTGATGGGCAGACCAGGCCGGGCGGCGTCGTTGCGCATGAGGCGTTCGGGATCTGCGGTACCGGTGACCGCCATGCCGTACGTGGGTTCGGGGGAGTCGATCGAGTGCCCACCGATCACGGGGCAGCCCGCGAGCGCGGCCACGTCCAGGCCGCCCTGCAGCACCTCGGACATCAGGCTCATGGGCAGCAGTTCACGGGGCCAGCCCACGAGGTTGATCGCGACCACGGGGGTCCCGCCCATCGCGTAGATGTCGGACAGTGCGTTCGCCGCGGCGATCCGGCCCCAGTCGCGGGCGTCGTCCACCACGGGGGTGAAGAAGTCGGCGGTCGAGAGCACCGCGAGGTCGGGACGCACGAGGACGGCCGCGGCGTCGTCGCCGTCGTCCAGGCCCACGAGGACGTCCGGGGAGTTCTGGCCCGTGAGTCCCTTGACGGCGTCCTCGAGCTCGCCCGGCGGGATCTTGCAGGCGCAGCCACCGCCGTGGGCGTAGCTCGTGAGACGGCCGATCCCGGTCCCGGACGGGTGCGAGGTCGTGGACGGGCGGGCGGCTTCGGAAGTCATGCGACCAGTCTAGGAGTGGGGACGGACAGGCTACTGAGGCATGACGACCGAGGGCGTCCGAGTGCGGTGATACATTCGCTCCCGGAGGCGTACGTGTCCTGGTGGGCGCCCCGGTCTTCAAAACCGGTGAGACCGAGCAGCTCGGTCTGGCGGGTTCGATTCCCGTCCGCCTCCGCCACTTTTTGAGCACTCGCCCGCCACAGATCCCGAGGAGTTGCCGTGAGTGCAGCGGATCCCCGCAGCCGCATCCCCCGTACCGACCGGTTGCTCGCGGATCCTCGCATCGGGTCCGTGGGAGCCGGGCTGGGGGCCGCGGCGGTGCGGGCCGCGATCACGGCCGCGCAGGCCCGGGCACGCGCGGGGGAGATCGCGCCCGAGGACGTCGCGAGCGCCGTCGTCACCGAGCTCTCGGCGCGCGGCGCGTCTTCATTGACCCCGGTGCTCAACGCCACGGGCGTGGTCGTGCACACCAACCTGGGCCGCGCTCCGCTCTCCGATGCCGCCCGCCAGGCCCTGCAGGACGCCTCCGGCTACGTGGACGTGGAACTGGACCTGACCACCGGGCAGCGCTCCGGCCGGGGTGTCGCCGCGCGGCAGGCACTGCTCGACGCGTGCCCCGCCGCCGAGGATGCGCTGATCGTCAACAACGGTGCCGCGGCGTTGGTCCTCGCCACGACCGCGCTGGCCGCTGGGCGCGAGGTCCTGATCAGCCGGGGCGAATTCGTGGAGATCGGTGCCGGGTTCCGCTTGTCCGACCTCATGGAATCCACGGGTGCGCGGCTGCGCGAGGTGGGGACCACCAACCGCACGCACCGCGCCGACTACCGGGACGCCATGGGTCCGGAGACCGGGTGCATCCTCAAGGTCCACCCCAGCAACTTCCGGGTGGACGGCTTCACGTCCTCGGTGCCGCTCGGGGAGCTGCGGGCGCTCGCGGACGAGCACGGGGTGGCGCTCGTGGTGGACGTGGGTAGCGGCCTGCTCACGCCGGATCCCGCGCTGCCCCACGAGCCGAGTCTGTCGGAAGCGCTCGAGGCCGGCGCGGACGCCGTGATCGCGAGCGGGGACAAGTTGCTCGGCGGGCCCCAGGCGGGTCTGTTGCTCGGGCGCACCGAGACGATCCGCCGCCTTGCGCGCTTCCCGCTGGCCCGGGCCGTGCGCGCGGACAAACTGACCCTCGCCGCCCTCGAGGCCACCCTGCGGGGCGGTCCCACCCCCGTCGCGAGCGCCCTGCACGCGGACCCGCAGCGCGTGCGTGAGCGCGCGGAGGCCCTGGCCGCCGCGGTGGGGGCCGACGTCGTGGAGCACGATGGTCGCGTGGGTGGGGGTGGTGCTCCCGGTGTCCCGCTGCCCGGCTGGGCCGTGCGGCTCCCGGAGGCCGCCGCGCGCCCGTTGCGTCTCGGCACGCCAGCCGTGCTGCCGCGCGTGCACGACGGCGCGTGCCTCGTGGACCCCCGCTGCGTCCCCGAGGAGCGGGACACCGACCTGCTCGCCGCCGTGCGCGCGGCGCTCGCGGAGGTGGGCTGATGTACGTCGTGGCCACGGCCGGTCACGTGGACCACGGCAAGTCCACCCTGGTCCGAGCACTCACGGGGATCGAACCGGACCGGTGGGACGAGGAGAAGCGACGCGGGCTCACGATCGACCTCGGGTTCGCGTGGACCGAGCTGCCCTCGGGGAGGCATGTGGCGTTCGTGGACGTCCCCGGGCACGAGCGGTTCCTGGGCAACATGCTTGCCGGTGTGGGCCCGGCTCCGGTGGTGTGCTTCGTGGTGGCCGCGGACGAGGGCTGGCAGGCCCAGTCCCGGGACCACCGGGATGCGGTCGCCGCCCTCGGGATCGAGCACGGGATGATCGTGGTGACCAAGGCGGATCGGGCTCCGGAGCGGGTGGCCGACGTCGTGGCGCGGGCTCGGGCGGAGCTCGTCGGCACGGGTCTCGCGGACGCTCCCGCCGTGGCCGTCTCGGCGCGGAAGGGAACCGGACTCGACGAGTTCCGGGACACGCTGGACGCGGTGCTCTCCCGCGTGCCCGGCCCGGACCCGGACGCCAGGATCCGGTTGTGGATCGACCGGGCCTTCACGATTTCCGGTGCCGGGACCGTGATCACCGGGACCCTGACCGCCGGGACCCTGCACACGGGTGACCGGTTGACCCTGCGCGGTCGAGCGGGAAAGCAAGTGGTCACCGTGCGCTCGATCCAGAGTCAGAATGATTCCGTGGCGCGGATCGGACCCACCCACCGCGTGGCCGTGAACCTGCGGGGCACGAGCAAGGACGCGATCCACCGTGGGGACGTGCTCGTGACCCCGGACGCGTGGCCGAGCGCGGGCGTCATCGGGGTCCGCCGTGAGCGGGGTGCTCCGTTCGACGAACTGCCCGCCGAGATCGTGGTGCACGCGGGAACGGCCGGCGTGGGCGCTCGGTTGCGACCGCTCAATGCCGATCACGCCCGATTGCAGCTGGACCACGAGATGACCCTCGTGCCGGGGGACCGGCTCGTGCTGCGCAGTCCCGGGGCGCAGGTCGCGGTCGGGGGTGCACGTGTGCTCGACGTCGACCCGCCCACCTTGGACCGGCGCGGTGCGGCCGCCCGGGAGGCCGCTCGGCTCGCGGGCATCGCCGACCACGGCGACCCCGTGGCGGAAACCGTCAAGTACGGGGCGGTGAGCACCGAGCGGTTGCGGCTGCTGGGGTTCGCGGCGGACGAGACGCCCTCCGGCGACGTCGTGGTGGCGGACGGATGGTGGATCCACGTGCCCCGGCTCACGGAGTGGGCCACGCAGTTGCGAGCGGCGGTCGAGGCCGCGCACGAGCGCGACCCCCTGGCCCCGGGACTGCCCCGAGGCGCGGCCCGCACAGCGCTCGGCGAACCCGGCGGACGGCTCCTGGACATGCTCGTGGCCCGGGCGCAGCTCACGGAGCAGGACGGATACATCACGGTCCCCGGTCGCGGCGGCGGACTCGGTGCCGCGGAGGCCGCGATCACCGCGCTCGAGAAGCGCTTGCGTGCGGATCCGTTCGCGGCACCGGAGGCGTACGAACTGCAGGAGTTGCGCCTCGGCCCGCGAGAACTGGCGGCGGCGCAACGGCTCGGTCGGGTGCTGCGGTTACCCGGCGATGTCGTCGTGTTGCCCACCGCGCCCGCGCTCGCGATGCGCGAGCTCGCGCGGCTGCCCCAGCCCTTCACCACGAGCCAGGCGCGGCAGGCGTGGGGCACCACGCGCCGGGTGGCCGTACCGCTGCTCGAACACCTGGACGCCAAGGGCTGGACGCGGCGCGAGGACGAGAGCAACCGCAGCATCGTGCGGTGAACACCCGCTGCGGATCGGTACGAGCGGTGGGACCTTGCGCGCCGTGAGCGAAACATCCTCGCGGGGAGGCGGAGCGGGGGCTAACGTCGACACCACGACATCCGGTGATCCGGCGCGAGACCTAGCGAAGGAGCAGTCATGACCGAAACCCCCGCACAGGACCCCCAGGGCGAACAGCTCCCGCTCGAGAACGGCACCCCGGACGGTGCCCTGCCCGACCAGGCCGCCAACGGCGTTCCGCAGGGAGAGACCAATGGCGCGCCCCAGGGCGAGACCATCGGTGCGACCGGTGACGCTCAGGACTCGTCCCTCGAGAAGGACCCCTCGACCTGGGTCAGCGGCGATGAGCCCATGACCGCGTCCCAGAAGTCCTACCTGGACACCCTCGCCAAGCAGGCCGGGGAGGAACTGCCCGCGGATCTCACCAAGGCGGAGGCGTCCCAGCACATCGAACGGCTCAAGGGCTCGCAGAACTGATCCGTCCTCATCCGGGACGTCCCGGATCCACCGCCCCGTACCCGGCATCCACGCCGCGTGCGGGGCGGTGTCCGCTTTGGGGCGCGGTGGGCGCGCACAGTAGATTGGGCCCGTGCCCCAGGACCAGAAACCCCTCGTGAAGACCACGCTCGTGGGAGACGGCGAGCATCGCGTCGTGTTCCTGCACGGGCTGTTCGGCCGCGGCAAGAACTTCACGAACATCGCCAAGGGATTGCGACCCGAGTTCCGCAGCTTGCTCGTGGACCTGCCCAACCACGGTGAGTCCGCCTGGACCGAGAGCTTCGGCTACGCAGCCATGGCGGATACCGTGGCCGCCGAGCTGCGTGAGTCCTTCGCCGCGGACGGTCCCGTGGACGTGGTGGGCCACTCGATGGGCGGCAAGGTCGCCATGATCCTGGCCCTGCGTCACCCGGAACTCGTACGCCGGCTCGTGGTCGTGGACATCTCCCCGGTGGGTGCGCAGGAGTCCGGTGCCGGGCGGGGCGACTTCGAGCACCTGCTGGGCGCCCTGCAGCGCCTGGACCTGAGCGACGTCAGCCACCGCTCCCAGGCGGACGCCGCGCTGCGCCCCGAGATCCCCGAGGACCACGTGCGCGGTTTCCTCCTCCAGAACCTGCGCCACCGGGACGGCGGTTTCGGGTGGCAGCCCAACCTGGGCCTGCTCCATGCCGAGCTCGGCGCCATCGGGGACTGGCCCGCGGACGACGTCGCAGGGCGCACCTTCATGGGGCACGTGCTGTGGATCGCGGGGGAGCGTTCCGACTACGTCCAGGACAGCGACGTCCCCGCGATGCGCGCGCTCTTCCCGCGCACGGTGCGGACCACGGTGCGCGGTGCGAGCCACTGGGTGCACGCGGACCGCCCGGACGAGGTCATCTCCGCGCTGCGCACGTTCCTGCTCACCGACCGCTGATCCGCTGCGATGCCGCCGATCGGCGCGCATCATTCCCGCGCGGAGCGCCTCCGGGCGGGCCCCGCGGTTAACACGCGCGGGCGTCGCCGCCCCGGCCGACAGGGTTCTGAGTCCACGACCACAGGAGAACCCCGGGTGCACTCCGACCTCGGCCGCCATGTCTTCGTGACCTTGAGCGGGGTGTTCTGCATCGCCGGGACACTCGTGGGCGTCGGGGTGACCGGGACCTTCGTGGCTGACATCGCCGGGGGAGCCCTGGACTCGGAGCGACCCTGATCGCTCCCGCGGGCACCGCGTTCTCCATCTGGTCCGTGATCTAGGTGGGCCTGTTCCCCTACACCGTGCGGCAATGGCTGCCGAGCGTCGCGACGAACGCGCGGGAGCGCCGGATCGGCTGGCTCGCCGGGGTGTCCATAGTGCTCAACGCCGCATGGCTGCGTGCTCCTCACCGCCGTCTCCGCCCGGCTCCTGGGTCCGCGTTTCACCGTGGCCGCGGCCGTGGTGTGGGCGCTCGTGTGGATCGGGGTGGCCCGCACCTCCAGCGGACCCGAGTCCCAGGTGGTGGGAACCGCGGCGTTCGTCCTCGCGGCCGTGACCTTGGTGATCTGGATCATCGCCCTGGTCCGGGGTCGCTACCGGGGCACCCGGGCACTCGACACCCGCGCGGGACGCGAGCGCAGCGGCGTCGTCGCGAGCTGACCAGGTACCGCGTAGCGTGGACGCCGTGAATCCCACGACCTCACCGACGGCCCGGGAGAGCGGTGGTTCGTCCGCGCAGGGCGTGCTGCTCGTGGTCGCCGCGGCGTTCGTCACGCAGACGGGCGCGGCGATCGCCGTGAGCCTGTTCGACCACGTGGGCGCCACGGGTGCCGTGTTCCTGCGACTGTTCATTGCCGCGGTGGTGCTGTGCGCCGTCGTGCGACCTTCCCCGGCGGGGCTCACGCGGCACACGATCGGGGTCGTGCTCGCCTTCGGGGTGGCCCTCGGTGGGATGAACCTGCTGATCTACCAGGCCATTGCGCGATTGCCGCTCGGGGTCGCGGTGACCATCGAACTGCTCGGCCCGCTCGCGCTGTCCGTGGTGCTGTCCCGGAAGTGGAGCGGGGTGCTGTGGGCCGCGCTGGCGCTCGCGGGCGTCGTGCTGTTGAGCGGTGTGGGCCCGGGCTCCGGGGTCCCCGACCTCGCGGGTGTGTTCTTCGCCATGGCTGCGGCCGCGATGTGGGCCGTGTACATCCTGATGTCCCGGCAGGCGGGGCGCAGCTTCCCGGGGACCGAGGGGCTCGCGTGGGCCATGGTGGTGGGCGCGGTACTCGCGGCGCCCTTCGGGATCGCGAGCGGTGGAGCGGCGCTGCTCGAGCCGCGCGTGTTGCTCGTGGGGCTCGCGGTGGCGTTGCTGTCCTCGGCGCTGCCCTACGCCCTCGAACTCGCGTCACTGCGCAGGTTGGCCGCCGAGACGTTCTCGATCCTGGTGAGTCTGGCACCGGCCGTGGCCGCGCTCGTGGGGTGGGTGATCCTGGGGCAGGTGCTGGGCCCTCCAGAGATCATCGGGATGGGGCTCGTGATCCTCGCCGGTGTGGCCGCCGTGCGCGCGGGCCGTCCGCCGTCCACGGGGCCGACGCCGCCCGCGACGTGAGCCGCGCGGGTTGCGGCCCGGTGTGCTCGCGCTGCGCGGTCTGCTCCTCCGGAGGGTCGTCCCGCCGCGGCTCCATCCGCTCCCCCGGAGGGGCGTCCTGTCGCGAGCGTCCCAGCTGTGTCCCGGCATCGATCCGGGCCGTCGGTGCCGCGGCCTAGCATGATCCACCATGGGATTCTCACGCGCCGAACTCGACTCCTACCGGGATCGCACCGTCCCGGATCTGCTGCCCCAGCCGTTGCGGCTGTTGTTCGTGGGAATCAACCCGGGGCTGTGGACCGCCGCGACCGGTGCGCACTTCGCCCGGCCGGGTAACCGTTTCTACCCGGCGCTGCACCGCGCGGGGATCACCCCGACCCTGATCAACGCCGCCGACGGCTACGTCCCGGAGGAGCTGGCGCAACTGACCGACCGGGGGATCGGGATCAGCAACGTGTGTCCCCGGGCCACTGCGCGGGCGGATGAGCTCACCGCGGAGGAGTTCCACGAGGGGGCACAGCGGCTGGACCGACTGGTCCGCGCGGAGCATCCCGCCGTGGTTGCGGTGCTCGGCATCACCGCGTACCGCGCGGCCTTCGACCGCCCCAAGGCCGTCACGGGTCGGCAGGATTCACCGTGGCCGGGCACCGACTTGTTCGTAGCACCCAACCCCAGCGGTCTCAACGCCCACAGCTCCCTGGACGACCTCGCGCGGATCTACGGTGACATCGCCCGCGCCGCGGGCATCGCCGTCGACCCGGAGGACACCCCTCGAAGCGTTGAACCTCGGGATGTCAAACACCCTTGACATCGGGTGTCAAGCACACTTGACTGTAGTCATCGACATTCGGAACGGTATCCCCGCTCCGACCGGGTGAAGGGATCGCAGTCATGACCACTCGAGCAGAGCGCCGGATGGAGGCGCCCCCGTCCGCCTATGTCACCATGCTCATCACCGGTGCGCTCGCCGCGGCGGCGCTGGGTGGCGTGGCTGCATGGTTCTCCGACGAGAACCGGCTCATGGCGTTCGTCATCTTCGCGGTGTGCACCGCCGGGCCCATGTTCGCCCTGTCCTGGTTCGTGTTCGTCTCCCGATACACGGTGAAGTCCGATCCCCGCGCGGAGGACAACGTGGAGGGCCAGTGGTACGAGAAGGCGGCCTCGGGCGCCTTCCACGACTTCCTGGTGGTGGCCGGGCTGGGCTGCGTCGTCCTGGCCCTCACGCAATTCGAGATCGCGGGATCGACCCTCCTGGTGCTGTTGCTCGTGTTCGTCATGGCTGATGCCGCCATCCGCTACGCGGTACTCAACAGGCGAGGGGCCTAGTGGACAACCGGATTGCGGAGCGGAGGGGAGACCGGTCGTGGTCGCAGGCCCACCTCGCGCAATTGCTGGGCGTCTCCCGCCAGACCGTGATCTCGATCGAGCGCGGCCGGTTCGACCCCAGCCTCCCGTTGGCGTTCCGGCTCGCCGCCGTGTTCGAGTGCCGGATCGAGGACCTGTTCACGCCCGACGCCGTCGAGTGACCCGTGCTCCCGAGAAACCCGGTTCAGACGGCACGACCCGTATCCGGCGGGAACACCCGCAGCCCGGCGCGGGAATCGCTCGCAACGGGCTCGCCCCGCGCGAAGTCCGCCCACACGCGACGCAAGCGAGCGCCGTCGGCGAGGACGTCCGCCCACGTGTGTCCCTCGACCATGGGGGTGCGCTCCCACGCCGGGCCCGGGAAGAGCAGGGGCAGCTCGGAGATGTGCGCCGCGGCGATCGGGCTGCGCCCCACGCCCCATGAGAACTCGTAGCGCGCTCCCGTGCCACCCGAGCTGACATGGCGTTGCGCGAACCGGCGGGCACCCCGTCCGTAGAGCCGCTGGGTGAACGGGCTGATCAGGATCCGCTCCACACCGCGGGACTTGCGGGGGTGGTTCATCCGCCGTAGCAGCGGGGGGATGCGCGCGGTGAACAGCGCGGCCTCGCGGGTCGTGTTGCCCACGAGGACCTCCACGTGTGGGGCGGCCTCGCGCCAGTGCCGGTCCAGTTCGGATTCCGGCGGCAGCGGGTCGTGGCCGTACTGCAGTCCGAACGGCATCTGGCCCTTGAGTCCGAACCGCGTGGCGGCCTTGGCCACGCGCTGCTGCATCGAGCGGATGTCGTCGAGCGACGCGTCCCGGGCCAGCGTGCTCGCGGTCGTGGCCATGAGCTCGCTCATCCTGGCGCGCCCGGCCAATAGGCCGAACGGCGCGCTCTGGATGACGGCACGGCGGAACAGGCCCCGAGCGCCGTCGGCGATCATGAGGTGCGCGACGGCGTCCCCGCCCGCGGACTGACCGAACGCCGTGACGTTGGCCGGGTCGCCGCCGAACGCGGCGATGTTCTCGCGCGTCCAGCGCAGGGCGGCGATCATGTCCAGCAACCCGAGGTTGGCGGGGATGTCCGCGCCGTCGCCCAGGAAACCGAGCAGCCCCAGTCGGTACGTCACGTTCACCACGACCACGCGCTGTTCGCTCACGAGCGCGCGCGGGTCGTAGAACGGCGCGTCTCCCGCCCCGGATGCGTACGACCCGCCGTGGATCCACACCATCACGGGCAGCCCGGCGTCCGGCGGCGTGTTCGCGGGCACTGTGACGGACACGCGCAAGCAGTCCTCGTCCTGGGGCAGCGCGCCGATGTTGCTGCCCACGACGTCGTCCAGGAACGGCATGGGCGGTTGCGGGCACGCGGGCGCCGGGTCCGTCGCGTGGATTTCGGCGGACGACGCCGCTACGGGCGTCGGTTGTTCGAAGCGCCCCGCGGTCGCGTACCGGATCCCGGTGGGACGCACCGTGCGGGCGGATCATCGGATGGCGGGACGGTGCGACCTGACACGGCGTGACCCGGGGCGGCGTCGCCGTCGTCCTGTGGGGCGGACCCCGGATTTCCCCGAGCGGAGGGACGCTCAGTCATGCGCACCACGATCCAAGGACAGGCTCATCCCGATGGTCCGCGGCGCCGGGTCCGTGAACCCGTGCCGCTCGTACAGCGGACGTCCGGGCTCATCCGCCATGAGGGACACGTACACGCCCGGCGGTGCGTCGCGGCGGATGCGATCCAGCAGCGCGCGCAGGACCGCGGAGCCGATACCCCTGCCCTGGTGCGGCGGCAACACCGCCATGTCGATGACGTGGAAGTACCACCCGCCGTCCCCGATCACCCGGCCCATGCCCACGGTGTCGCCGGACTCGTCGTGGATCACGTGGACCGCCGCCCACGCGCCGCCGATCCCGGCCGCGGCCTGCTCCTCGGTCTTGGGGCTCATCCCCGCCTCACGGCGCAGCGTCAGGTAGTCCGGGATCGTGGGCGGGCCGTCCAGGACGGTGTAACCGGGCAGGGTGTCGTTCATGCTCCTATCCTGGCGCATCCGCGGAGCACGCAACACCACGCCAGCGGGGTGTTCGTGGGTGCCGCAGGGCGCACGCGGCGGTCACCGCTGCGGCGTGAGCGTGCGGGTGTAGACCGTGGTGCCGTTGGCGTTGATGAGGCGCACCGTGAACGCGCTGCCGTCCCCCGAGACGTTCACGTGTCCGAAGTACTGGTGCTCGCCCGAGCGCGGGGAGCCCATGGGCGGACCGGCCTGTTGGAAGTCCACGCGGGGGCCGAACGTGCGGTCCAGCTCGTTGGGGCCGAAGGAACCGGCGTTGATGGGCCCGGCCACGAACTCCCAGAACGGCGTGAAGTCCTTGAACGCGGCCCGCTCCGGGGAGTAGTGGTGGGCTGCGCAGTAGTGCACGTCCCCGGTGAGGAACACCACGTTCTTGATCCGGTGGTCCTTGATCGCCTTGAGCACGCGGGCCAGCTGCAGCTCACGGCCCAGTGGTGCACCGTGGTTCGCGTTGGAGATGGATTCCTGTCCCTTCCCGTCCGGGACCACCAGACCCAGGGGGAGGTCGTTGCCGATGACCTTCCACGTGGCCCGGGACCGGCACAGCTCGTGGATCAACCACCGGGTCTGTTCCTCGCCCAGGATCTCCGTCTCGTGCGACTCCAGCCCATTGGTGTTCTCGCTCTTGAACGTGCGCATGTCCAGGGCGAAGACGTCCAGATGAGGGCCCCGGGCGATCTTGCGGTGGATGCGCGCGGGCTCGAAACCGGTGCCGCGGCGCAGTGCGCGGGAGTCGGCGATGGGCATGTACTCCTGCCACGCCTGCCGACCGCGGGCGGCCAGGGTGTCCACGTCCCGGACCTGCGTGTACCGCGGGTCGTCCAGGACCTCACCGGGCCACCAGTTGTTAGTGGTCTCGTGGTCGTCCCACTGCGCGATCACGGGGACCTCCGCGTACATGGCCCGCAGGTTGGTGTCCATCATGTTGTAGCGGTGGCGGCCCCGGAACTCGGCAAGCGTCTCGGCGACCTTGGAGACCTCCTCCGTGACCTCATTGCGCCACAGCGGTTCACCCGGTACCTGGCGCGTGGGCTCCAGGGGGTTGTCCGCGTAAATCGTGTCCCCGGAGTGCAGGAAGAAATCGGGCCGCGTGGCATGCATTGCCGCATAACCGCGCATGCCTCCGATCTCCGGGTTGATGCCGTAGCCCTGACCGGCGGTGTCAGCGGTCCATACAAAGGACTGGGGAGCGCACTGACCGCGGCGGTTCGTACGCTCCGGGGCGGTCGTGAACGACCCCGTGAGTCGCTCACCCATGCGTCCGGAGTCGTCCTCGAAACGGTACGTCACGTCGAAGCGGGTTCCGGCGGGAAGCTTCCGGGCCAGGATCTTGGCCGTGTGGTCGGTCCCGGGGTGGGCCCACCCGCCCACGAGGTGCAGCTTGGTGGCGTGGCGCCCGCGCAGGACGGTGCCGTCCGCCGCGGTGGCCCGCAGTACGGCGTGCAAACGTCCCGCACCGGAGGAGCGGGCCCACAGCACGGCGGAATCGGAGGTCACGTCACCGCTGGCCACCCCGCTCGGCAGGGTGAGGCGCTCGACCACGAGCCCCGGCCCGCCGGAGGGCTTGTCATGGGCGAGGGCGGCGGAGGGTACGGCGGTCACGGCGGCGGCCAGTGCGGCCCCACTCATGAGCTGACGACGGTTCAAGGGGCCGTTCTGAGGAGTCATGACCTCATGATCGGCGCCGCGGGTGACCCGTGGATTGCTCCCGGGTGAATCTTCGGATCCACTCTGACGTGCAGTGATACCCGCACGGGGTGCGTCACGGGCAGCCGGGGCTCCCGCCCGCGAAACCGATCGACGTGCCGGTTGCCGCCCGGCGCGCCGGTGGGCCCCTATGCTGGTCCCCGTTCACGCAACGGGTCGACGGGAGAACACGCAGTGAGCATCGAGGCGGCATCCGTCTTCAGCGCCGTGGATCTGCTGGGCGTGCTGACCAACGGGATCCTGGGCGGCGTCGTGGCCCGCCAATTGCGCATGGACCTCGTGGGATTCACGGTGCTCGCCATCGTCTCCGGACTGGGCGGCGGCATGCTGCGGGACACGCTGCTGCAACAGGGCTTCCCGGTGGCGCTGACCAACCCCGCCTACCTCACCTCCGCGCTCGCCGGCGCGGTGATCGCCTACCTCATGGTCTTCGGTCACCGCTGGACGATGCGCGCCCTGTTCGTGGCCGACTGTCTCTCGGTGGGGTGCTGGGCCGCCACGGGCACCGTCAAGGCCCTGGGTGCCGGGCTCGCATGGCCACCGGCCATCCTGCTGGGGGTCGTCACCGCCGTGGGCGGGGGGATGATCCGGGACATCGCCGTGGGCCGGTTGCCCGCCATCTTCGGCGGGAACACCCTCTACGCCACGAGCGCCCTGCTCTCGAGTGGCCTCATGGCGCTGCTCGCGGGCCTGGGTCACGAGACCGCCGGTATGGCCGGGGCCATCGTCCTCAGCGCCGTGGTCAGCGTCGCAGCGCGCCGTTTCGGGTGGCGCCTGCCCGGCCCCGCGAACCTCGGCCCCGGTGCGCTGGCACGGTTGCGCCGCAGACCCGCCACGGGCAGACACGTGCGTCGCGAGCGGGGAGGGATGCGGCGGCGTCGTCGGGTGTGACACCGGAGCGGACCGCGCCGACAGGTCCGGACCCGGGGGCTCACCCGAACGGCGGACAACGCCGCTGCGTCCCGGTACGCGGGGAATGGTCAGTCGGCGGGGGAGACGTCCTTCGCGGGCGCCTCGTTGGTCCATAACTTGGACGCGTTGCGACCCGCCAGCAGGGAGAAGATCACGACGAGCGCTGGGGGCGCCGGCGGAAACGGATGCGGTGGACATGGTGCTCCCTAGAACGATGTGCCGGAGGTTCGGCGCCGATGGGTCATTGGCGGCTCATCAAGTTAGGCGTCCACCGCGCGAAGCACGGGACCTGTGAGCCCCACACCGCCGGGTCGGTGACAGGTGCGGCCCTCCCCACGGCTGTATCCACTCCAGCGAGGGCCACGCGCACCCGCACCC
>NZ_JABFAW010000002.1:282285-378529 GCF_017168375.1 Kocuria sp. KRD140 | reverse complement strand
CCACCGAGATCTACCCGAGCCTTATCGTCGGCAGCGTCAGATTTGTATAAGAGACAGCCTTACACCCCCGCGGCAATCCCACTGCACAACACACATGCCCCGGAACGACCGCGGGATCGGACGGGAACGGCTTTTTCGGGGCACAGATGTTCGGTCGGAGCGGGGATCTACGCTGGAGTCATGTCCCTCCCCAAGATCGTGCTGTTCTACGTCTTCACACCCTTGCCGGATCCGGAGGCGGTGCGGTTGTGGCAGCTGAACCTGGCGCGGAGCAGCAATGTGACGGGGCGGATCATCGTCTCCGCACAGGGGATCAACGCCACGGTGGGCGGGGACATCCAGGACGTGAAACGGTACGTCCGCGGGCTGCGGGAGTACGTCCCGTTCAAGGATGCGGACGTCAAATGGTCGGACGGCCGCGGGGACGACTTCCCCCGGTTGAGCGTCAAGGTGCGCCCCGAGCTCGTGTCCTTCCACGCCCCGGACGTCATCACGGTCACGGAGCACGGGGTCCAGGGCGGTGGCACCCACCTGACACCCCGCGAACTGCACCAGCTCGTGGACCGGGGCGGGGAAAACGTGGTGTTCTTCGATGGTCGCAACGAGCTGGAGGCGCGGATTGGGAGGTTCCGGGACGCCGTCGTCCCCGACACGGGCACCACGCGGGACTTCATCCGCGAACTCGACTCCGGGAAGTACGATCACCTCAAGGAGAAGCACGTGGTGACCTACTGCACCGGGGGAGTGCGCTGCGAGGTGTTGAGCGTGCTGCTGAAGAACCGGGGATTCCGGGACGTGTACCAGCTGGACGGCGGGATCGTGCGCTACGGCGAGCAGTACGGGGACCACGGACTGTGGGACGGCTCCCTCTACGTCTTCGACAAGCGTATGCACATGGAATTCTCCCCTGATGCGCGCTCGCTGGGCCGCTGCGAGGAATGCGGCACGGCGACACCCACGTTCGTGAACTGCGCGGAACCCACATGCCGGCAGCTGTTCCTGTGCTGCGAGGACTGCACGGCCTCCGGGGCCCGGGTGTACTGTCCGGACTGTGTCCCGGCGCACGCATGAATCACAGCGAGCAAGGAGCAAGGAGCAACGAGCCACGCGCGGCGCACGAAACAGCACGCGGCAGCGCGAGACGCCGCGGGTCGTGAAGCAACTGACAGGCGGGCGGACCGGCCGGACCGCGCGAGCGGCGCCTATACCCCATCCGGTGAGCAGTCCCCGGGATCAGGAGGACCCATGGAGAATCCACAACTGACGGTCACGGATGCCGCGGTGGTCGCACTGCACACCGGCGCGGTGCGGCGGCAGCGCTGGGGCGGCAAGGCCTTCGACACCGCCGCGGACAAGGAGGCCCGCACGGACCGGGTGTTCCTGAGCGCCACGGGATTCATCGGCGACGAGCAAGGGGACATCCCGGTGCACGGCGGTCCCGAGAAGGCCGTGTGCTGCTATCCCCATGAGAACTACGACGCGTGGCGCCGCGAGGGCCGCGATCTGGGCCCCGGAGCGTTATCCGAGAACCTCACGTTGCGCGGCGCCACGGAGGATCAGGTCCACCTGGGGGACGTGTACCGGGTGGGCACCGCGGTGGTCCAGGTGACCCAGCCCCGCACGCCGTGCGCCACGGTGTCCCGCAGGTGGCAGGACGCCCAGCTGCCCCGGGACATGGAGGACACCGGCCGCACGGGGTTCTACCTGCGGGTCCTGCGCGAAGGTCACGTGGCCGCGGGGGACACGTTCGAGTTCACGAGCCGGCCGTCGGGCGCGGTGTCCGTGAGCGATGTCGTGCGCATCATGAACGCCGGCATGGCGGACCCGGACGCCTACCGTGCGCTGACCCGCGCCCCGGAGTTCCCACAGCGCTGGCGCCGGCAGATCCTGCGCCGGCTCGGGGAGGACACCCTGCTCTGAGCCGCGGGCCCGACGTCGCGTGCTCGCCTCGGTCATTCCCTATATGTTCCGCTCGGGGCGGGGACGACGGCGCTCGCGACCGGCGCGGACCGGCTCGGGCGGCCCGCCGCTCCGCGCCGCACGTCACCGCATTTCCGCACCCTTCCACACCCACTCGCACCCTTGAGACAGGCACCCGCATGGCTGAGAACCCCCAGACGCTCCTGCCCCACCCGCTCACCGGGCGGCTCTTCCCGTCCCCGGTGCCGCCCGGGACCGGGTGGCCGGAGGACCCCGCGCGAGCGGACACACCCGTGGCCCGCGACGCCGCCCGGGTGCGTGAGCTCGCGGCGGGGGCGAGCGACGTCGAGCAGCTCAACGCCCTGTGCAGCGTGTGTCGCACGTGCGAGCGGCTCGTCGAGTGGCGGGAGGACGTGGCCGAGCACAAGCGGGCGTCGTTCGCGGGGGAGCCGTACTGGGGCCGCCCGGTGCCGTCCTACGGGGACCCCATGGCGCGGCTCGTGATCGTGGGACTCGCGCCCGCGGCGAACGGCGGCAATCGGACGGGTCGCATGTTCACGGGGGATCGTGCCGGGGACTGGATCTACGCGGCGCTGTACCGCGCGGGGTTCGCGGCGAACGAGACCGTGAGCACCGCGGGGGACGGGCAGACGCTGCGCGGCGTGCGGATGATCGCCCCGGTGCGCTGCGCGCCGCCCGCCAACAAGCCCGCACCGGACGAGAAGGCGGCGTGCAGTGGGTGGTTCGAGCGGGAGATCGCGCTGCTCCCACATCTTGCGAGCATGCTCGCGCTCGGGGGCATCGCGTGGCACACGACCCTGGCCGCCGCGGCGCGCATGGGTTGGGACGTGCCCCGACCGCGCCCGAAGTTCGGCCACGGTGCCGTGGCACGGTTGCGCACGCCGGAAGGCCGCACGGTGCGACTCGTGGGGTGCTACCACGTGAGCCAGCGCAACACGTTCACGGGCCTGCTCACGCGTGAGATGCTCGACGACGTCATGGCCCTCGCCGCGGCCCCCGCCTCAGGGGAGGAGGAGTCTGGCGAGGCCTGACCCCGTGAACTGCCCCCGCGGGGCCGATTCCGGGGTGCGACGACGCCGCGCGCGCGGGCCGCTGGAAAATCACCCCCGCGGACACGGGCTGCCCGGACGCCGGCGTGCGATCGACACCGAGCGGCGTCGTGCTCATCGCGGAAGAAGTTGCACGGGAAATAAAAGGGGCGGGGTCGCGGTTGCACCGGTCATGAAGGCTTTCGGATTCCTGAGTTTCGGTCATTACGGTTCCGGGCGTGGAGGCGCGGACCCGGATGCTCGTCAGGCCCTCAAGGACGCGATCGAGATCGCCGAGGGCGCGGACGCGCTGGGCGTCAACGGCGCGTACTTCCGCGTGCATCACTTCGCACGCCAGTCCGCGTCCCCCATGCCCCTGCTGAGCGCCATTGCGGCCCGTACCCGCCACATCGAGGTGGGCACCGGCGTGATCGACATGCGCTATGAGAACCCGCTCTACCTCGCGGAGGAAGCGGCCCAGTTGGACCTCATCGCGGACGGCCGCGTGGCCCTCGGCGTGAGCCGCGGTTCACCTGAGCCCGCGCTGCGCGGGTGGGAGGCGTTCGGCTACCTGGGTTCCACGGATCCGCGCGGTGCGGACATCGCCCGGGAGCACTTCGACACGTTCCTGCGGGCCATCAAGGGTGAGCCCATGACCTACGCGGATCCCGCCCAGTACGGCGCGGGAGCACGGCTCGCCATCGAACCGCAATCACCGGGTCTCGCGGAACGCGTGTGGTGGGGTGCCGGTTCGGGCCGGACCGCCGAGTGGGCGGGCGAGCAGGGCGTGAACCTCATGAGTTCCACACTGCTCACGGAGGCCAACGAGGGTACGTTCGCCGCGCAACAGGCCGATCAGTTGCGCCGCTACCGCGAGGCCTTCGCGAAGGCGGGCCACACGCGTACGCCGCGCACGTCCGTGAGCCGCAGCGTGTTCCCGATCGTGGGCCCCGAGGACGAGATCTTCTCCTACATGGGTGCGCGCGAGTCCCGCGACCAGGTGGGCGTGATCGACGGGTTCACCTCCACGTTCGGGCGCACCTACGCCGATTCGCCGGACGTCCTCATCGAGCAGTTGCGCGCCGACGACGCCGTCATGTCCGCCGACACCCTCATGCTCACCATCCCGAGCCAGCTGGGCCCCGAGCTGAACCTGCGCATCCTCGAGAACTTCGCCAAGCACGTGGCACCCGCCCTCGGGTGGAAACCCAACACGGAGGGCCCGGTCCAGGGGTACTCGATCGCGGGTCGCTGACCGCCGGAGCCATGGCCGCACGGGGCGGGCCGCGGGATGTGCCCGACGACGATCGTCGGACCCGCGGCCCCCGTGCCGCCCACTGACGTACCGCCCGGCTGTCATGCGGCCCGACCGGCGAAGGCCACGTGCACGCGCCGGGTAGGGCGACGTCGCACCCCGAGGGGTGGGGGCAGCGCGGGGGTAAACTCCCGCGCATGAGTGTTTGTCCCTGCGGTGGGCTGCCCGCCGGTGCCCCGTTCGAACAGTGCTGCGGCCCCGCGGTGCGTCACGAGCGGTGGCCCGTGACCGCGGAGGCCCTCATGCGTTCGCGCTACACCGCGTTCGCCACGGGCGACGACGACCACCTGTTCCGCACGTGGCACCCCGCGCACCGTCCCGCGGACACCGCGAGCGATCCCCGGGTCGAATGGACGGGGCTCACGATCGTGCACACGGAGGCAGGCGGGGAGGACGACGCCGCCGGCACCGTCGAGTTCGAGGCCAACTACCGCGGTCCCGACGGTCCGGGCGTGCTGCGCGAGAACTCACGGTTCGCCAGGCGCGCAGGCCGGTGGTTCTATACGGCCCCGGTCGAGGATGCGTGAGCGGCACAGCCACGGCAGGGATCACCGGACGGGCACTGGGTGCGCTGAAGAGCCCTGTGGCGAGCCTGCCGCGGTCGTGCTTTGCGGTGGTCATGGCCTCCGGCATCGTCTCCGTGGGGGCGTACCACCTGGGATTCCACGGACCCACCACCGTGGTCATGGGGTTCGCACTCGCGGTCTAGGCGATGCTCGTGGTCCTCACCGCGTGGCGCGTGGTCGCCTATCCGCAGCGGGTTCTCGAGGACCTGGACGTCCCCGCCCGGGCCTTCGGGTTCTTCACCGGGGTGGCCGGGACCAACGTGGTCGCGGTGTGTCTCATCGCGCTGGGGGAGACCGTTCCCGTGACGTGCTCGCCCGGGGAGGGGCTGACTGCTACGAGACATTGCGGGGAGGCGAACGACGCCAGTGCCAGCGTCCCCGCGGGGGCACGGGCGCCGTCGCCCCTGGTGACGTCTCCGCGGACAACTCCGAGGACGTCAGAGTGGGAAAACCCGCACCCCGAGAGCGTGGTCCACACCCGCGGCGCGCCCGGCGCCTTCGGTCATGCCCGTGATCATCTCGTGCGGATCCGGGTGCCCGTCCAGCGCGACGAGGTACTGCTCGTGGCAGCGCAGCGACTCGACCGCCGCGGTGATGTCCTCCTCGGACAGTTCGATCGCATGATCGGGTTGCGCGCCCGTGACGAGCAACCGTTCGGCGCCCCACGCCTCGAGCCCCTCGTCCTCGAGCAGCTCCCGGAACACCCACGGATTATCGGCGTCCCGCAGGGCGTCGAGCGCGGCCATCCCGGCCACGCGGTGGTCGGCCTGGTTGAGACCCCACCCGGCCTCCACGGACCAGTCGATCGTGACCACGGTGTCCGGGTGGACCTCGCGGATCACCCGCGCGATCCTGCGCCGCAGGTCCAGTCCGTATTGGAGGGTCCCGTCCGGCAGGTCCAGGATCCGCAGATCGGTGACCCCCACGGCCCGGCACGCCGCTTCCTGTTCGTCCCGCCGCAACGGGCCGACGTCGCTCGGATCGCGGTCCCGGATCCCCGCCTCCCCGGCGGTCAACAATAGGTAGCTCACCGTCGCGCCGCGCCGGGTCCAGCGGGCGACGGCGGCCGAACCCCCGTACTCCATGTCGTCCGGGTGGGCCACCACGCACAGGACGGTGTGAACTCCTGAATCGTCGAACAGTTCGAGATCGGCCATGCTCCCAGCCTAGGGGCCCATGGGGTTCGCTGACAGGGCGGGACTAGTGTGGCCGTATGAACATCGAGATTCGCAAGGGTGACATCACGAAGGTCCACGCGGACGCGATCGTCAACGCGGCCAACTCCAAGCTCCTGGGCGGAGGCGGCGTGGACGGGGCGATCCACCGCGCCGCCGGGAAACAGCTGCTCGCCGAGTGCAAGCAGCTGCGGGAGACGACCCTCCCGGACGGGCTGCCCGCGGGCGGGGCCGTGGCGACCAAGGGGTACGACCTGCCCGCCACGTGGGTCATCCACACGGTGGGCCCGGTGTTCGCGAAGAAGACCGATCGCAGTGACGTCCTGGCCTCGTGCTACCGCGAGTCGCTGCGCGTGGCGGACGAGATCGGCGCCGTGTCCGTGGCCTTCCCCGCGGTCTCCGCCGGGATCTACGGCTGGCCCTTGGACGACGCCGCCCGGATCGCCGTGCGCACGGTCCTCGCCGCGGACACCTCCGTGGACACCGTCGTCTTCGTCCCCTTCTCCGACGCCGCCGAGCAAGCGTTCCGCGACGCCCTGGCCGAGAACTCCTGACCCGCCCCGCACACGGCGGTGCGGGTCAGGGCCGGGCTCAGATCAAGCCCAGTTGCTGCACGGCGTCGCGCTCTGACTCGAGTTCTGCCACGGACGCGTCGATGCGTGAACGCGAGAACTCGGAGATCTCCAGGCCCTGCACCACGGACCAGTCGCCCCCGGACGTGGTGACCGGGAACGAGCTGACCAGGCCGGCCGGGACACCGTAGGAACCGTCGGAGACCACGGCCATGGACGTCCAGTCCCCGTGGCGGTTACCGAGCATGAGGTCGCGGGCGTGATCGAGCGTCGCGCTCGCCGCGGATGCGGCGGAGGACGCACCGCGGGCCTGCAGCACCGCCGCACCCCGCTGGGACACCGTGGGGATGAACGTGTCCGTGACCCATTTGCGGGACACCAGGTCCAGGGCGGGCCGCCCGGCCACAATGGCGTGGTCCAGATCCGGGTACTGCGTGGCGGAGTGGTTGCCCCACACGCTGAGGTTCTTGACCGTCGCGACCGAGGTTTTGGTCTCAGCGGCGAGCATGGCCGCGGCCCGGTTGTGGTCCAACCGGGTCAGGGCGCTGAACCGGGACTCGGGGATGTCCGGGGCGTTGCGCTGGGCGATCAGCGCGTTGGTGTTGGCCGGGTTGCCGGTCACGACCACGCGCACGTCGTCGTGGGCCACGTCGTTGAGGGCTCGGCCCTGTTCCGTGAAGATCGCACCGTTGGCCTCAAGCAGGTCGCTGCGTTCCATCCCCTTGGCCCGCGGGCGGGCACCCACGAGCAAGGCGAGCTGAGCGCCGTCGAACACCGTGCGGGCGTCGGAGTCGATCTCCACGTCCGCGAGCAGCGGGAACGCGCAGTCCTGCAGTTCCATGACGGTTCCCTCGAGGGCGGGCAGGGCCTGCGGGATCTCCAGAAGCCTCAGCCGGACGGGGCGTTCGGGGCCGAGCAGGTCCCCGTGGGCGATCCGGAACAGCAGGCTGTATCCGATCTGGCCGGCGGCGCCGGTCACGGCCACGGTGACGGGAGTGGTACTCACGGTGATTCCTCCTGGGCTGCGCGCTCCGGGGTGCCCGGCGGTCACGCGACTCTGATGCGGGGTACCCGTGTGACTCGTCTCACGGGGCGGGGTGGCACAGAGGCTATCAGCGAGCCCGGTTCAGCGCACGGCGGACATGCGTGTCACGGGCCAGTGGCGCGCACCACAATGGAGACATGGCTACTACTGCATTCCAAGGAAACCCCGTCCACACCGTCGGCGAGCTGCCCGCCCAGGGAGAGTCCGCGCCGTCCTTCGACCTCGTGGGAGCGGATCTGAGCCCCGTGGCCTCGGACGAGTTCACGGGCAAGCGCATGGTGCTCAACATCTTCCCGTCCCTGGACACGGGCGTGTGTGCCCAGTCCGTGCGCGAGTTCAACCAGCGCGCCGCGTCCCTGCAGAACACCGCCGTGGTGTGTGTCTCCAAGGACCTGCCGTTTGCGCAGGGCCGGTTCTGCGCCGCGGAGGGCATCGACAACGTCACCACCGCGTCCGCGTTCCGTTCGTCGTTCGGCGAGGACTACGGTGTGACCCAGACGGACGGCCCGCTCGAGGGTCTGCTGGCCCGCGCCGTCGTGGTCGTGGACGAGAACGGCAAGGTCGTCCACACCCAGCTCGTCGAGGAGATCACCGAGGAGCCGGACTACGACGCCGCTGTCGCCGCCGTCTCCTGATCAGCTCACCGGAGGAGGGGCGGGGCCGTGCGGTCCCGCCCCTTTCGCGTGTCCGGATCTTTCGGGACGGATAACGAACGACGCCGCACCGCCCCCGTACGGAGGCGACGCGGCGTCGTCGTCGGTTGCTGCGCGTGCGCGAACCTGGGTCCGTCACACGCGCGAGACACTCCAGAACGTCAGGCGCTGAGCCCGTCCACGATCTCGTTGAGCGTGGCGGAGGGGCGCATCACCGCGGAGACCTTCTCCGGGACGGGCCAGTAGTACCCGCCGAGATCCGCGGGGGAACCCTGCACGTCCAGCAGTTCGGCGTTGATGGTGTCCTCGTTCTCGCGCAGCTCGGAAGCGACCTTCTGGAACGCCTGCGCGAGCTCGGAGTCCTCGGTCTGCTGCGCGAGCTCCTCGGCCCAGAACTTGGCCAGGTAGTAGTGCGAACCGCGGTTGTCGAGCTCGTTGACCTTCCGGGACGGGGACTTGTTCTCGTTGAGGAAGGTCCCGGTCGCGCGGTCCAGGGTATCCGCGAGGACCTGCGCCTTGGCGTTGTCGTAGCGGCTGGCGAGGTGCTCGAAGGACGCGGCGAGCGCCAGGAACTCACCCAGGGAATCCCAGCGCAGGTGGTTCTCCTCCTGCAGCTGCTGCACGTGCTTGGGCGCGGAACCACCGGCGCCGGTCTCGAACAGGCCACCGCCGTTCATGAGCGGCACGATGGACAGCATCTTGGCGGACGTGCCCAGTTCCAGGATGGGGAACAGGTCCGTGAGGTAGTCGCGCAGCACGTTACCGGTCACCGAGATGGTGTCCTCGCCGCGGCGCAGCCGCTCCACCGTGAACTTGGTGGCCTCCGCGGGGGAGAGGATCCGCAGGTCCAGACCGTCGGTGTCCTCCTCCGCGAGGTACTGCTCCACCTTGGTGATCAGGTTGCGGTCGTGGGCGCGGGACTCGTCCAGCCAGAACACGGCGGGCATCCCGGAGTCGCGGGAACGCCGCACGGCCAGCTGCACCCAGTCCTTGATGGGGGCGTCCTTGGCCTGGCACGCACGCCAGATGTCACCGGGCTGGACCTCGTGGGACAGCAGCACCTCACCGGCACCGCTGACCACCTGGACGGTGCCAGCGTCCTGGATCTCGAAGGTCTTGTCGTGGGAGCCGTACTCCTCGGCCTTCTGCGCCATCAAACCCACATTGGGGACGGTACCCATGGTCGTGGGATCGAACGCACCGTTCTTGCGGCAGTCGTCGATCACGACCTGGTAGACCCCCGCGTAGGAGGAGTCCGGCAACACGGCCAGGGTGTCCTTCTGCTCGCCCTCGCGACCCCACATCTTTCCGGAGGTGCGGATCATGGCGGGCATAGAGGCGTCCACGATCACGTCCGAGAGCACGTGGAGATTGGTGATGCCCTTGTCCGAGTTCACGTAGGCCAGCTCGGGGCCCTCGTCGATCGCCTTGTCGAACGCGGCCTTGATCTCCTGGCCGTTGTCCAGGGCGTCCAGGCCCGAGAGGATTCCACCCAGGCCGTCGTTGGGGGACAGCCCCGCCTTGGCGAGGTCCTCTCCGTAGCGGTCGAAGACGTCCCGGAAGAACGCGGTGACCACGTGGCCGAAGATGATGGGGTCGGAGACCTTCATCATGGTGGCCTTGAGGTGGGTGGAGAACAGGACGTCCTCGGACTTGGCGCGGGCCACCTGCTCCGCGAGGAACGCGTCCAGCGCGGCGGCGCTCATGAAGGTGCCGTCCACGACCTCGCCGGCCAGTACGGGCAACGACTCCTTGAGCACCGTGGTGCCCCGGTCGGTGACGAGCTGGATGGTCAGGGTGTCGTCCTCGGGGATGATCACGGACTTCTCGTTGCTGCGGAAGTCGTCGTGGCCGAGGGTGGCCACGTTGGTCTTGGAGTCCTTGCTCCACTCGCCCATGGAGTGCGGGTGCTGCCGGGCGTAGTTCTTCACGGCCTTGGGGGCGCGGCGGTCCGAGTTGCCCTCGCGCAGCACGGGGTTCACGGCGGAGCCCTTGACACGGTCGTAACGCGCGCGGATGTCCTTGGCCTCGTCCGAGGTGGCGACCTCGGGGTAGTCCGGCAGGTCGTAGCCGTCCGCCTGCAACTCCTTGATGGTGGCCTTCAGCTGCGGGATGGACGCGGAGATGTTCGGCAGCTTGACGATGTTCGCTTCCGGGGTCTCCACGAGTTCGCCCAGCTCGGCCAGGGTGTCCGGGACCCGCTGCTCGTCGGTGAGGCGGTCCGGGAACTGGGCCAGGATGCGCGCGGCCAGGGAAATGTCCCGGGTCTCCACCTCCACACCGGCGGTGGACGCGAACGCCTCCACGATCGGCTTGAACGAGTACGTAGCGAGCATGGGCGCTTCGTCGGTCTCGGTGTAGATGATCTTGGGCATGAGCGATGGCTCCTTGCGTTGACGGTCACTGGGCTGCCTCCCAGGATACCCGCTGGCCCGCACCCGATTCCGTGTGCGGCGGGCCCACCGACTGGTCACCACGCGCCCTACGCGCTGTCACGCTCGCGCACTCCCCGGAGTACGACGACGCGGCCCCGGTCCCGATCGACCGGCGCCGCGCGCCGTGGTGCAGTGGGCTCTCAGCCGTGCAGCGAGGTCCTGATCCGCTCGCGCTCGCGTTCGAGCTTGCGCACGCGGTGACCCAAAGAGAACATCCGCACGGACCCCACGAGGGCCATGATCAGGGCCCCGGCGATCGCCGAGAGCAGCATGGCCACGCCCAACGGGAGGCTGAACGTCCACGCCATGTACTCGAATCGCGTGGCCACGTTGTTCTGGATGATAAAGACCAGCAACAGGATCAGCACGATCACGCCCAGGATCAGCGCCGCCCACACGGTCCCCGACACGCCGCGCTTGACGGGCTTGTCCAGCGAGGGATCCACGGGGGAGGCCGTACCCCCGGCCCCCGAGGCCGAGTGCGCGGTCCCGCTGTCTGTGACCGCCGTCCCGGGACGTTGCGCGTCCACGGGGGCCGACGACGCCGCGTGCGCGTCCGCGTACCCCTCGCGCAGCGGTTTGCCCGCGGAACGGGAGCCGGGAGTGTGAGGTGGGCGTGCGGCGTCGTCCGAGGGGAGACGAGGCGCGTTACGGGGCTCGTGCGGTGTGTTGGTCACGGGGGGCCTCCTGACGGGGCGAAGTGATG
Source organism: Kocuria sp. KRD140 (assembly GCF_017168375.1). Classification (NCBI taxonomy): domain Bacteria; kingdom Bacillati; phylum Actinomycetota; class Actinomycetes; order Micrococcales; family Micrococcaceae; genus Kocuria; species Kocuria sp. KRD140. Next base: position 367,093 of record NZ_JABFAW010000002.1, on the reverse strand, counting down.
ATGGCAACAGCGTACGGCCAATATCACGGAATGTGATTCGATGCTCGGCATTGCCCGCGCCACGACGAAATCATTCGACACTCCCGAGACACGCGGGAGGTTTCTCCCCGAAAAGGTTATCCGCGAGTAACCTGTGCTTCATCGTGAGACGCACCACAATCCATCGGTGATGCCGGCCCCGGCTCGGGGTAACAACCACCGGGGTGCAACGCACATTCCATGGACACCATATCGGGAGGAAACGTCATGGGAAAGTACACCTTCAAGGGGAAGGCTGCCGTGTCCGTCGCGGCAATCGCTGCACTCACGCTGACCGGCTGCGCCAGCGTGGGCGGCGGCGGCAACGACAGCAACGGCGGCGGCGGTGACAGCAGCGCAAGCGCCCAGAGCGGCGGCGTGGTCAATGTCGCCGAGACCAACAAGTTCTCGGGTGCCAATCCGGGCTACACCAAGACGAACCTGGACATCAATGGCCACGTGGCGGAGATGACCCGCGAAGGGTTCATCACGGTGGACCCGGAGCAGAAGATCCACCCCAACGAGGGCTTCGGCACGTACAAGAAGACCTCGGACGATCCCCTGACCGTCGAGTACACGCTCAAGGACCCGCAGTGGTCGGACGGCAACAAGATCGACAAGGCCGATCTCATGCTGTGGTGGTCCGTGCTCTCCGGCTACGCCAATGACGCGAGCGAGGACGGCAAGGCCGGCAAGGACTACTTCACGATCGCCGGCTCCACGGACATCCTGAGCTCCACGGACAAGCCCGAGTTCTCCGAGGACGGCAAGACCATGACCGTCATGTGGGGCAAGCAGAACGCCGACTGGGAGATCGCCTTCGACGAGAACTACCTGATGCCCGCGCACGTGGTGGCCAAGAAGGCCGGGATGTCCGAGGACGAGCTGCTCAAGGTGCTCGAGAACCAGAAGAAGGGCGACTCCAAGAACCCCCAGAAGCAGCCCGAGCTGGAGAAGATCGGCAAGGCCTGGGACACCTCCTTCAACTTCACGTCCACCCCGGACGACAAGGATGTCCTGCTCTCCAGCGGCCCCTACAAGATCGACAATGTGGTGGAGAACAACTCGGTCACGCTCAAGAAGAACGAGAACTACAACGGCAGCATGCCCGGCAAGCTGGACGAGATCACCCTGCGCACCATCGGCGACGCCACGGCTCAGATCCAGGCGCTGCGCAACGGCGAAGTGGACATCATGCAGCCGAACAACGTCAACAAGGACACGATGGACCAGGTCAAGCAGATCGAGAACGTGAACGTGCAGCAGGGCGACCAGCTCGCGTACGACCACGTGGACCTGAACTTCGGCTCGGACACCTTCAAGGACAAGGAGACCCGCGAGGCGTTCCTGAAGACCATCCCGCGCCAGCAGATCCTCGACCAGCTGATCAAGCCGGTCAAGGAGGACGCCGAGGTGCTCAACTCGCAGATGTTCGTCTCCAGCCAGGGCGAGCCCTACACCAAGGCCGTGGAGAAGAACGACGCCAAGAAACTCTACGGGGACGTGGACATCGACGGCGCCAAGAAGCTGCTCGACGGCAAGACCCCCACCGTGCGGATCCTTTACAACAACGGCAATCCGCAGCGCGTGGACACCTTCCAGCTGATCAAGGAGTCCGCGGAGAAGGCCGGGTTCAAGGTCGAGGACCTGGGCGATCCCAACTGGTCCGAGAAGCTCGCGGACGGCGACTACGACGCGTCCCTGTACGGCTGGGTCTCCCCGGGCGTGGGTACCGAGATGCTCTCGCAGATCTTCAAGACCGGCGGCGGCGGCAACTACAACGAGTACTCGAACGCGGACGTGGACAAGCTCGTGGACGAGGCCCGCGCCAACCTGGACGAGTCCTCGCGCAACGACCAGATCGCTGAGGTGGACAAGCACACCTTCGAGGACGCCTACGGCCTCCCGCTGTTCCAGTCCGTGGGCTACGTGGCCACCTCGGACAAGATCGCCGGAGTGGACAAGTACCAGCCGAACCAGACCGGCGTGTTCTGGAACGTTTCCGAGTGGAGCCGCAAGTAGGACGGTCGACCTCGGTTGACCGAGTCCTTCCCCTCATGATGCTGCGCGGGCGCGGAACGCCGTGTCCGCGCAGCGTCGTGACCACCACTCGTTCAGAGGCAGCATCATGATTTCTTACATCCTCAGACGGCTCATCACCGCCGTCCTCATCCTGCTGGGCGCATCGTTCCTCGTGTACCTCATGACGGCGGCCTCCGGCGACCCGCTGTGGGACCTGTACGGAAACCCCAACGCCCAACAGCTGATCCCCGCCCGCGTGGAGGCCCTCAACCTGGACACACCGCCCGTGCTGCGCTACTTCACGTGGCTCGGCGGGGCACTCGGGTGCCTCGTGCCCTTTGCGGACACCTGCTCCCTGGGCGTGAGCCGCGAGGGCCAGGAGGTGACGAGCCTACTCTCCTTCGCCATGGGCCAGACCATCATGCTGGTCACGATCGGCACCATCCTGGCCATCGTCGTGGGTATCACCCTGGGTATCGTCTCCGCACTGCGGCAGTACTCGGGTCTGGATTACGGCATCACGTTCCTGACCTTCCTGTGTTTCTCGCTGCCGAGCTTCTGGCTCGCGGTGCTGCTCAAGGAAGTGGCGGCCATTCAGTTCAACGACTTTTTGCAGAACCCGTCACTGTCCATCGGGGCGCTGCTCGCAATCTCCGTGGTGGCCGGGCTCATCTGGTTCTTGGTCTCGTTCGGGCGCATGCGGACTCGCATCCTCATGGGTGTCCTGGGCTTCGTGGTCACCTTCGGGATCATCTACTTCGTGCTCGCGACCAACTGGCTCGCGCACCCCTTCCTGGGCATCCCGCTGATCGCACTGACCGGCATTCTGGTGGCCGTGATCGCCACCGTGCTCATGGCGGGACTACGCAACAAGCGGGCCCTGTACGCCGGGCTGGCCACCGTGGTGGTGGGTCTCGTGCTGTACTTCCCCGTCCAGGCCCTCTTCGTCGGGGGCGGGCTGCTGACCCTACTGGCGTTGGTCGTCGTGATGATCCTGGTGGGTGTGGGAGCCGGTTACGTCGCCGGTGGCTACGACCGTGGTCAAGGCGCCCGCGTGGGCGGGGTCACCGGCTTCTTCGTGGCCCTGCTGATCATCCTGGACCGCTTCATGCAGTCGTGGCCGGACTACGTGAACTCCGGTCACATCCGGGGCCGGCCCATCGCCACGGCCAACTCCTCCACCCCGGGCCTGTCGGGTGACTTCTGGATCACCGGCCTGGACCGGTTCACCCACCTCTTGCTGCCCACCATCTGTATCACCCTGCTGGCGCTCGCGTCCTACTCGCGGTACTCGCGCGCGTCCATGCTGGAGATCATGGGCCAGGACTACGTGCGCACCGCGCGCGCCAAGGGCCTGTCGGAGCGGACCGTGGTCATGCGTCACGCGTTCCGCAACGCGCTGATCCCGCTGGCCACGCTCGTGGCCTACGACATCGGCGGTCTGATCGGCGGCGCGATCATCACGGAATCCGTATTCGCGTTCACCGGTATGGGGCAGTTGTTCATCCAATCGGTGCGCAACGTAGACCCCAACCCGGTGATGGGCGTGTTCCTGATCACCGGCATTGTCGCCATGGTCTTCAACCTGATCGCTGACCTGGTGTACTCCGTACTCGACCCGCGCGTGAGGGTGAAAGCATGAGCCAGCCACAACCTATCGACGTCCCCCAGCAGGTCGAACAGAACCCGCAGACCGGCGATAAGCCCGAGGACGTGCGCGGCAAGAGCCAGGGGCAGCTGGTACGCCAGCGGTTCTTCGGCAACACGGGCGCCGTCGTGTCCCTGATCGTCCTGTTGTTCATCGTGGTGCTGTCCGTCACCTCGCTGGGTGTCGGTCCCATCCCGGGATGGTGGAAGTGGAACCCGGACGCCACGGGAACCGTGCTCAACGGCGGCCGGCCCACGCTGTCCCTGCTCCCGCCCTCGCTCGGGGAGCACCCGTTCGGCCAGGACAACCTGGGCCGTGACCTGTTCGCCATGGCCATGCAGGGCACCCAGTACTCCCTGGTGGTCATGATCGTGGTGGGCCTTATCGCGGGCCTCGTGGGCACCGTGGTGGGTGGCCTCTCCGGGTACTTCCGGGGCTGGACCGAGGCCGTGCTGATGCGTCTGACCGACGTGATCATCATCATCCCCCTGGTGATCCTGGCAGCCCTGTTGGGCCGCCTAGCCATCTCGTGGGTGCGCACCCACGACCTGCCCACGTTCGCCACGGTGATCGCCCTGGGTCTGCTGATCGGTCTAGCCTCGTGGCCGCCGCTCGCGCGCCTGGTGCGCGGTGAGTTCCTCACGCTGCGCGAGCGCGAGTTCGTGGACGCCGCGCGACTGGCCGGTGCCTCGAGCGGGCGGATCATCTTCAAGCACATCCTGCCCAACACCGTGGGTGTGATCACCGTGAACATCACGCTGTTGATGTCCTCGGCGATCCTGCTGGAGACCGCGCTGTCCTACCTGGGTCTGGGTATCCAGGCCCCGGACTGGTCCCTGGGCCGGTTGATCAGCGAGAACCAGACCGCCTTCGCGACCCGTCCGTGGTTGTTCTGGTGGCCGGGTGTGTTCATCGTGGCGATCGCGCTGACCATCAACTTCATCGGTGACGGTCTGCGTGACGCGTTCGACCCGCGCCAGCGCAAGTTCAACCCCAAGCGCGCCCGCGAGACCGGCGAGCGCACGGACCAGTACCCGGACGCGCTCACCGCATCCGAGCCGGGGACGAAGCCCGCGGTGAACGCCGGGGCCGAGACCGGGACGCGCGGGGACACCGCCCGGGACGGACGATGATCAGTTCACACGGTGAACAGCACGGCGCTCGCGGCGGCCAGCAGCACGACCGCCGCGAGCGGGCCGGGCGCGTACCGGGTCCGCACCGGATCGGGTGCGGCGTCCCGGGCGAAGACGTCCAGCTCACCGGTCTCGATCTTGCGTTGCCACGTGTCGCGGACGCGGTGCGCGGCGGCGCCGGAAGCGGTCGAGGTCAGGTCGCCCACGCGCACCGCGCCGCCCGGTCGGGCGATCGGGTGATTGCGGTTCACGGCGTCCACACCGGAGCGCAGGGCGGCGCCCGCACCGGCGGAGGGCAGGGCGAAACACGAGTGGGCGCCCTGGTCCGTGGCGATGGTCACCGCGAAACGGGTGCGCACGTCCACGATCCGGCTCCACGGAATGCTCACCGTGCGCAGGGGGTTCACCACGCGCACCTCGTCCGCGTGCACCTCGAGCCGGGGGCGCCAATACAGCGCGTACCCGAGCGCCGCCAGGGCGAGACCACCGAACACGGCGCCCACGTGGTGCGCCACGGTGTGGCCCCAGCCCGCGAAGCACATCACCAGACCCAGGACCACCAGGAATCCCGTGAGCCACGGGGCCGACGACGCTCGGTAGGTTTCGGGCTCGCCGGCGGTTTCTCGGGTCATGACCCCCATGCTAGGCAATGCGCGCGTGCCGCGGCCGCGCGCCCAGTTCTCGACACGATGGAGCACACACGATGAGCACCTCGAACCAGCCCGAGGGCACCCCGCGACCCCACGACGCGGCGCAGGACCCGAACGCGGCGTCGTCGCACGAGGCCACGGCCGCCGAGCACAACGCCCCGTGGGACGGCACGCCGAGCGGCGACGGGCGGGTGGCCACCGAAGGCCCCGCTAACCCCTCCGAGGCTCACCCTCGCGCCGCCGGATCGTCCGGTGCCACGGCCGCCGACGCCGCTGCGGTCACCGGTCGCGCCGACGGAACCGCGGCCGCGGGTGCAGCCGCCGACGGCAGTGCCGCGGCGGGTGCCACCGCCGAGGGCGCGCAGAAACGGCGTGGTCGGCGGGCGCAGCGCAACGAACCCACCGTGCGGCGCGGCCCGGCCCGCAGGACCGTGGCCCGCGGTGAACCCGTGCTGAGCGTGCGCGGGCTGTCCGTGGACTTCGGCGTGGACCGGGACTGGGTGCCGGCCGCGATCGACCTGAACTACGACGTCGCAGCGGGGGAGGTGCTCGCGATCGTGGGGGAGTCCGGTTCGGGCAAGTCCGCGAGCTCGATGTCCATGCTGGGGCTGCTGCCCTCCAACGCACGCGTGCGCGGTTCGGCCGTGCTGGCCGGGGAGGAACTGATCGGGCTGCGCGGCAACGCGCTGCGGCGCGTGCGTGGCGAGGAGATCGCCGTGATCTTCCAGGAGCCCATGACCGCGCTGAACCCCGTGTACACGGTGGGCCAGCAGATCGTGGAGACCATCCGCCTGCACCGGGACATCTCACCCGCCGAGGCCGCCGAACGTGCCCGGCAGATGCTCACCATGGTGGAACTGCCGGACCCCGAGAAGGCGTTCCGTTCCTACCCCCACCAGCTCTCCGGTGGTCAGCGGCAGCGCGCGATGATCGCGCAGTCCCTCTCGTGCGACCCCAAACTGCTGATCGCGGACGAGCCCACCACGGCCCTGGACGTGACCGTGCAGGCGGAGATCCTGGACCTGATTCGCAACCTCAAGGACCAGCTGGACTCGGCGGTCATCCTGATCACCCACGACATGGGTGTGGTGGCGGACCTCGCGGACAACATCGCGGTCATGCAGAAGGGCCTGATCGTGGAACAGGGCACGGCGGAGCAGATCTTCACCGCACCGCGCCACCCCTATACCCGCTCGTTGCTCGAGGCCGTGCCCCACCTGGGCCAGGGCAACGAGAACGACGAGTCCGTGGACATGGTCGCCGCGCTCGAGCGTTCCGTGGTCATGCCCATGGTGGTGGACCGCAGCACGGCGGAGGCAGCGTCCATGGACACGCTCGCCCAGCGGGTCGTGGAACCGGTGCTGCAGTTGAAGGACGTGGCCATCGAGTACCCCAAGCAGGGCCGCAACCCCGCGTTCCGCGCGGTCGAGGGCGTCAGCCTCACCGTGGCAGCCGGGGAGACCGTGGGTCTCGTGGGTGAATCCGGTTCCGGCAAGACCACGATCGGCCGCGCCGCGGTGGGACTGCTGCCCGTGGTCGAGGGATCGCTTGTGGTGGACGGTGTGGAACTGCACGGTGCCCCGCGCGCCAAGCTCAACGCGGTGCGCAAGGACGTGGGCATGGTCTTCCAGGACCCCGCGTCCTCGCTGAACCCGCGGCTGCCGATCGGTGAGTCGATCGGTGAGCCCATGTTCCTGGCCGGCGAGGCAAAAGGGGCGCAACTGCAGCAGCGCATCGAGCAACTCCTGGACCAGGTGCGGTTGCCGCGCAACTACCGCAACCGTTACCCGCACGAGCTCTCGGGCGGTCAGAAGCAGCGCGTGGGCATCGCCCGGGCCCTGTCCCTGAAGCCGAAACTGCTCGTGGCGGATGAACCCACGTCCGCGCTGGACGTGTCCGTGCAGGCCACGGTCCTGGAATTGTTCGAGCAGCTGCAAGCGGAGATGGGCTTCGCGTGCTTGTTCGTGACCCACGACCTCGCGGTGATCGACCGGCTCGCCAACCGGATCGTGGTCATGCAGCACGGGCACATCGTGGAACAGGGCTCGCGCGAAGCGGTGCTGCGCCACCCCGAGCAGGAGTACACCAAGCGCTTGCTCGCCGCGGTGCCCGTGCCCTCGCCCGAGGCCCAGCGCACGCGCCGCGAACTGCGTCAGCAGTTGGCCCACACGGTGTCCTGAGCATGATCGGAGCCCCGGGAGCAGCGCGGTTCGCGCGGCAGCCCGGGGCTCCGCCCATGGGGGACTCGGACGATATGCGTATGTGTTGGGCCCTGCCATCGTGCGCTGGCTCGCGTGGGGAATTACTACAGTGGGAGCCATGATGAATCCGGCACGCCTCAACTCCGACCTCTCCCGTCTGAGGCGGGAGACCGACATGTTCCTCGCGACCGTGGAGTCCCTCTCGGACGAAGAAATGGTGGGCCCCACCCTGTGCGAGGGTTGGGACCGCGCGCACGTGATCGCGCACCTGGCCTCCAACGCCCGCGCCCTGGTCAAGCTCATCGACTGGGCCACCACGGGTGAACCGCAGCAGCCCTACGAGTCCCACGAGGCGCGCGAGCAGGAGATCGACGAGCTCGCCGCGCTGCCCAAGGACGAGCTGATCGAGACCTTCAAGCAGAACGCACAGTTCTTCGCCGAGCAGTGCGAGCGTCTCAAGGGCGACATCGTCACCGAAGAGCTCGACCTGCACGGTAAGCCCGTCCCGGCCACGTCCGTGCCCGCGGTGCGGATCGCGGAGGTCGTGGTGCACCACCACGACCTGGACACCACGTGGACCGTGGAGGAAGCGGACCCGGACTCCCTGCTCAACGCCGTGGAGGCCGCGGTGCGCACCATGCGGGCCAAGGGTGCCCCGGGGATGACCCTGCGCACCGAGGAGCGGGACGAGTGGATCATCGGCGACGGCGGTCAGCTCATCACCTCCGACCGCGAGGGCATGCTGCGGTGGCTGGCCCGCGGTGACGACGAGTTCGTGGAGTCCGAGGGCGCCCTGCCCGAGCTCCCCGCGTGGTGAACGCGGCTCGCTGATCCGCTGTCGGACTGACCCCGCTGGGCCTCCCAGCGGGGTCAGTCGCGCATCAGGAGAACACCGTGATCCCGTAGGCCGCGAAGATCACCAGGTGCGCCGCACCGTGGATCGACGTGACCCTGGAGGATGCGAACGTGGTGAGGGACAGTCCCAGCGTGATCCCGAGCAGCACCAGGTTCGCGGGGCTCTCGGCGAGCACGACCGTTTGATCGGTGAGCAGCCCGATCACGAGTATCGCCGGGATGGTCAACCCCACCGTGGACACCAGCGCCCCGTGGCACAGGTTGCTCACGCGCTGGATCTCCCCGGCCAGCGCGGCGCGCAGCGCGGTGAGGGATTCGGGCAGGAACACGATGGCCGCGATCAGCGCGCCGGCCAGCGCGGGCGGTGCCCCCACACGGCCGAGCCCATCGTCCAACAGGGAAGCCATGTCGTGGGACAGCACCACGATGGGCACCACGGTGATCACGAGCAATGCCAGGCGCGCGAGGATCTCGGTGCGGTGCTCGGCCAGGACCGAGCGCAGGGAAGGACGCGTCGTCGTCGTCTCCCGGGCCGCGGTCTCCGGACCCGGGCGCAACCGGGGGTCCACTTCGGTGAAGTCCACGGCCTGCGCGCCCGTCTGTCGGTACAGGAAGAACGTGTAGATCGCCACGGTGACCGCGATGATGGAGATCTCCTGCCACGGCTGGTACGCGCCGTCGGTGCCGAGCGCCGCGGGTAGCACGAAGGTCAGGGCGCTCAGGACCACGAGCAGCGCCAGGTAGTTGGAGGTTCCCGTCCGATTGTGGGCCATGTCCCCGTGCTTGAGGCCGCCCACGAGCAGGCACAGACCGATTACCAGGTTGAGGATGATCATGGCCACGGCCATCACGGAGTCCCGCGCGATCGTGGCGTGCTCACCGGGGCCCAGCATGACCGCGGAGATCAACACCACCTCGATCACTACGATGGACAGGGTCAGCACCAGCGAACCGTACGGATCGCCGAGCCGGTGGGCCAGGTGTTCGGCCTGTCGCACGACGCCCGTGGCCGCGTACAGGATCACGCCCACGATCACCACGAGCGCCCCCACGAGCAGCGGGGAGGACACGGGTGGGGCCAGCAGCGAGCCGGAGAGTTGAAGCAGCACGAAGAATCCCCATCCCGCGATCACGCGGGCCAGGGCTCCCGGAGTCAGGATGGAACGACGCGTGGGGAACATGGAAGCGTCAGCTCGATTCTCGGGACTGTGCGCGCCCCGGTCCGGGCGGGGTCGTCCCCGAGCTATCCGGTGTGCTGACGGGTCGTCCCGTCGGAGGAGGCGATGTCCGGGTCTCAGTCACGCACCGCGAACAACCACGGATCCGCTCGATCCGTGTGCGGATCGCCAAAGTTCACGAACGTGCGGCCCTTGGCCTCCACGACATTGTATTCCTGGATAACTTCCAGGCTGAGCCGTTCGCGGTGGGCGACCTCCACGATCACCGCGGTGGCACCGGAGCGGTCCGGGAGGGTGGCGGGGTAGGCCAGTGCGGCGACGAGCAATCCGGAGGCCTTCTCGCGCGCGATGTCCCGCAGTTCGGCCAGCACGTCCTGGGGGGCCAGATCGTTCACGCGAGACGGGTCCACCGAATCCAGTTCGAACTCCCCGTCCTTGGCGCCGGTGACCAGGAAGGCCGGGAATGCTCCGTACTGGCGCACCTGTTCCTCCACGACCGCCTGGACGTGGCTCAGTGCGGTGTCCACGGTCTCCACGGCGGAGTCCGAGACCCACTGTCGCCACGCGTTGTCGTGATCCACGCGGGCGCGCGCGGCGTCCGCCCGGGTCATCCGGGAGGTGCCCTTGGAAGGCGTGGAGCGGCGTCGTGATGAACGGGCGGAGGACTGAGCCACGAAGTGGGACCCCTTCGGGAGATCGGCGGGAGAACGGGAGTGCTGAGTCCAGGGTAGGCGCTCGCTAGACTGGATCGGAACCAATCAGCGAATACCAGGAGCATGCATGTCTGCGATCAATCGCGAGCAGGTGGCGCACCTGGCCGAACTCGCGCGCATCGAGATGTCGGACGAGGAACTGGCCCGCGTGGCCGGTGAACTCGATCTCATCGTCGAATCCGTGGCCTCGGTCAGCCAAGCCGCCGGGGACGACGTCCCCGCCACGAGCCACCCCCTGCCGTTGCACAACGTCTTCCGCGAGGACGTGGTGGGGGAGACCCTCACGCAGGAGGAAGCCCTGAGCAACGCACCGGACAGCCAGGACGGCAAGTTCCGGGTCCCGGCGATCCTGGACGGGGAGTGAGCATGAGCGAGCGCATCTTAGAACTGTCCGCCGCGGACCTCGCGGCCAAGCTGGCCTCCGGTGAGGTCTCCTCGGTGGACGCCGTGACCGCGCACCTCGAGCAGATCGAGGCCACGGACGGCACCCCGCTGGACGCCCAGGACCGCTCACGCGGGACCGACGGGCTGAACGCGTTCCTGCACCGCAACCGCGAGGAGGCCCTGGACGTGGCCCGTGGCGTGGACGAGGCACGCGCCAAGGGTGAGCAGTTGCCCGAGCTCGCGGGTGTGCCCGTGGCGGTCAAGGACCTCATCGTGACCAAGGGCCAGCCCACCACGGCGGCGTCCCGGATGCTCGAGGGTTGGATGAGCCCGTACGACGGCACGGTGACCCGCAAGCTGCGTGCGGCGCGCATGCCCATCCTGGGCAAGACCAACCTGGACGAGTTCGCCATGGGTTCGTCCACCGAGCACTCGGCGTTCGGTCCCACGCGCAACCCGTGGGACCTGCGCAAGATCCCGGGCGGTTCCGGTGGCGGTTCCGCCGCCGCGGTCTCCGCGTTCCAGGCGCCCCTGGCCCTGGGCACGGACACCGGTGGCTCCATCCGCCAGCCCGCGGCCGTGACCGGCACGGTGGGCGTCAAGCCCACGTACGGTTCGGTGTCCCGTTACGGCGTGATTGCCATGGCGTCCTCGCTCGACCAGGTGGGCCCGTGCTCCCGCACGGTGCTCGACGCCGCGCTGTTGCACGAGGTCGTGGGCGGTCACGATCCTGCCGACTCCACTTCGCTGACGGATCCCGTGGGCTCCTACGCCCGCGCCGCGCGCGAGGGAGCTGCCGAGGGCGGGCTCAAGGGTCTGCGCGTGGGCGTGGTCCAGCAGCTGAGCGGCGAGGGTTTCCAGGCCGGTGTGCAGCAGCGCTTCGAGGAGTCCCTCGAACTCCTGCGCGCCGCGGGCGCCGAGATCGTGGACGTCCAGACGCCCAACTTCGAGTACGCGCTGGGTGCCTATTACCTGATCATGTCCTCGGAGGTCTCCTCCAACCTGGCCAAGTACGACGGCGTGCGCTTCGGTCTGCGCGTCACTCCCGAGGGCACGCCCACCATCGAGAAGGTCATGAGCGCGTCCCGCGCCGCAGGCTTCGGGGACGAGGTCAAGCGCCGGATCATCCTGGGGACGTACGCGCTGTCCGCGGGGTACTACGACGCGTACTACGGTTCCGCGCAGCAGGTGCGCACGCTCGTACAGCGTGATTTCGCGGCGGCGTTTGAGGAGGCGGACGTGCTGATCTCGCCCACCGCGCCCACCACCGCGTTCGACATCGGGGGCGTGGACGAGTCCGCGGATCCCATGCAGATGTACCTGAACGACATCGCCACGATCCCCACCAACCTCGCGGGGATCCCCGCGATCTCCCTGCCGGGCGGCCTGGCACCGGAGGACGGGCTGCCCGTGGGGATCCAGTTCATGGCACCGGCGCGCGAGGACGCCCGCGTGTACCGCGCCGGGGCCGGTCTGGAGCGGTTGCTCACCGAGCAGTGGGGCGGCCCGCTGTGGCGGGAACGCGCCGACGTGACCGCCACCGTTCGTGACTTTGCGGCCACTGCCGCGCAGGGAGGCAAGTGATGAGCCAGGACGTGCTGTCCTTCGAGGAAGCCCTCGAGCGCTTCGACCCCGTCCTGGGGTTCGAGGTGCACGTGGAGCTGAACACCAAGACCAAGATGTTCGATGCCGCCCCCAACACCTTTGGGGACGAGCCCAACACCAACGTGACCCCGGTGTCCCTGGGGCTGCCCGGCGTTCTGCCGGTGGTCAACGGCAAGGCAGTGGAATCCGCGATCAAGCTCGGTCTCGCGCTGAACTGCTCGATCGCGCAGAAGTGCCACTTCGCACGGAAGAACTACTTCTACCCGGACACCCCCAAGAACTTCCAGACCTCGCAGTTCGACGAGCCCATCGCGTTCGACGGGCACCTGGACCTCGAGCTGGAGGACGGCACGGAGTTCCGCGTGGAGATCGAGCGCGCCCACATGGAGGAGGACGCCGGCAAGCTGACCCACATGGGCGGGGATGCCGGGCGGATCCAGAACGCGCAGTACTCCCTGGTGGACTACAACCGCGCAGGTGTGCCGCTCATCGAGATCGTGACCAAGCCCATCGTGGGTGCGGGGGAGCGGGCGCCGGAACTGGCCCGCGTCTACGTGGCCGCGATCCGCGAGATCGTGAAGAACCTCGGCATCTCGGACGCCCGCATGGAGCGCGGCAACGTGCGCTGCGACGCGAACGTGTCCCTGATGCCCAAGGGCGCCACGCAGTTCGGCACGCGCTCGGAGACGAAGAACGTGAACTCGCTGCGCGCCGTGGAGCGCACCGTGCGCTACGAGATCCAGCGCCACGCCGCTGTGCTCGCCGCGGGGGAGAAGGTCACGCAGGAGACCCGCTTCTGGCACGAGGACACCCGGTCCACGACCGCGGGGCGGCCCAAGTCGGACGCGGACGACTACCGCTATTTCCCCGAACCGGACCTGGTGCCCGTGGTGACCACGGCGGACTGGATCGAGGAACTGCGCGCGAGCCTTCCCGAGCCCCCCGCCGAGCGCCGCAAGCGGCTGAAGGCGGACTGGGGGTACACGGACGAGGAGTTCCGCGACGTCGTCAACGCGGGTGTGCTGGACGAGATCGAGCAGACCATTGCCGCGGGCGCCTCCGCCGCCGTGGCGCGCAAGTGGTGGATGGGTGAGATCGCCCGCCTCGCCAAGCAGCGCGAGGTCGAGATCGCGGACCTGCCCGTGACCCCGGCCCACGTGGTCGAACTCAACGGGCTGATCGACGGCGGCAAGATCAACGACAAGCTGGCCAAGAAGGTCCTCGGTTTCGTGGTCGAGGGTGAGGGCACCCCGGCGGAGATCGTGGAGTCCCGCGGGCTCGCGGTCGTCTCCGACGACGGCGCCCTCACCGCCGCCGTGGACGACGCCATGGCCCAGATGCCGGACGTGGTCGAGAAGATCAAGGGCGGCAAGGTCCAGGCCGTGGGCGCCCTGATCGGACCGGTCATGAAGGCCACGCGCGGCCAGGCGGACGCCGGACGCGTGCGCCAGATCATCCTGGGGAAGCTCGGCGTGCAGGGCTGACGCCCCCGTCACGAGCACGGAGAAGGCCGGTTCCGGGACCCTCACGGGGTCTCGTGGAACCGGCCTTCTCTCGTGGACGTTCCGCCGCTCAGTCTTCCGTTTCTTCCGCGACCCGCCACTCCCGCAACCCGTTCGCCCTCGCCGAGTCCGTGTTGATGATCCCCGCGATGCGCTCGCGGATCTGCCGGTCCTCCTGGGGGGAGCGGCACACGCCGTTGGGCTGGTCCGAGGCCGTGGAGCACCACTGGAACCGGCCGTCCTGGGTGTTGGAGCTCGGTGCCCAGGCCAGGTCGCTGACCCGCCACCCGCCGTCGTCCCCGCGCGCGAACTGGAAGCGCGTGATCAGACCCTGGTTGTTGTTCTCGTACGCCGGGGATGTCTCCGTGACGGTGTTGCCCAGTCCGTAGACGATCCACTTGCCGTTGTAGTGCTCGATGGGCTGCACGCTGTGCGAACCGTGACCGTACACGGCGTCGAACGCACCGGAATCGATCAGCGAGTGGGCCGTGGTTTTCTGGTAGGCGTCGGCGTCGTCCTGGTACTCGATGATCGAGTGCATGGCCGCGATCACCACGTCCGCGCCCTGCTGGCGCGCCTTCTTCGCCTGCGCCACGGCGCGGTCGATGTCCTGTCGCGCGGGCTGCGGCTCCTCGGCGGGGTCCCGCAGCCGGTCCACCTGCCAGTCGTGCTCCGCCCGCTGGCCGTTGAGACTGTTGGTCCCGGTGACCACGGCCACGGTCCCGGCCGGGGTCTCCAGCAGCATGGGCTCCTTGGACGCGCGCTCGGAAGTGTACGAGCCGGTGTGCTTGAGGCTCGCCTCGTCGAGGGTCGCCAAGGTCCGGTTCACGCCCTCGGTGCCGCGGTCCACGGTGTGATTGGTCGCGGACGTGCACGCGTCGTAACCCGTGTTCTTGGCCGCCACGGTGATCTCCGGCGGCACACTGAAGCTCGGGTAGGCCGAGTAGGGCCCACCCTTGGGCGCCACCGGGGTCTCCATTTCGCAGATGGCCACGTCGGCCTGGTCCAGGTACGGCTTCTGACCGGCCAGCAGTGGGTCGAAGTCGAAGTGTCTGCTTTCGTTCATGGCCGGGTCCACCGCGAAGTTGCGCCACAGGCCTTCGTGCAGCAGGAGATCACCGGTCATCGCCACGGTGAAGCACGCGTCCTCGGGACACTCCGGGCCCTTACCGGGCTCGCTCGCACGGGCCGTCTCGCTCGTCGCCCGGTTGGTGGCGGACGACGTCGCTGCGCCGGGATTCTGCCCCGCGTCCCCCTGGGCGTCCCCGCTTAAGGCCCCGCACCCGGAGACCAGCAACGCCACCCCGGTCAGTGCCGCGGCCCCGGCGATCCGCGGCGAGCGTGATCGCCGGGCGGCGCGGGATGAACGGGGTCGGAGGGGTAGGGGAGGCATGCTGCGATGCTATCGCACACGTCCGTGATATGAATCACCTTCGTTTAGGTCATAAAAATCTGACCAAATTCGTCGTAAACCCTTCCGTCCACCTTTTGGGGAGGTTAGGCTTTCCTAAGTTTTGCGAATCGGGTGCGATCGGGATGTTCTCGGCGGACCCGGTGGGATTGGTCACAACGGAAGCGGGGACGGTCGTGGGTCGAACTGACAACGGTGCACAGCTCGGGTACGTGGGCGTGTCGGAGCGAGTCGTGTCACTCGCGCACCGCATGCTCGCGGGCGCGGGCCGAGCGAACGTGGTCGCCTACCGCCTCGAGGGTCAACCTACACTGCCGTGCTTGGCGCACGGGTTCATGCCAAACGGCCGGATGGTCATGGCCGCGGCTCCTCACCCCGACGTCGCTGCGCTGA
This sequence comes from Kocuria sp. KRD140, assembly GCF_017168375.1. Taxonomy (NCBI): domain Bacteria; kingdom Bacillati; phylum Actinomycetota; class Actinomycetes; order Micrococcales; family Micrococcaceae; genus Kocuria; species Kocuria sp. KRD140. Next base: position 351,380 of record NZ_JABFAW010000002.1, on the reverse strand, counting down.
CCCCGGCGGGGCAGACCGTGGACGTGCGCGTGGACATCGCCAAGTTCGCTCCGGACCCCTCCGTACGCATCGTGGCGGCCAGTGCACACTTCCTGGCGGGTCTTGAGTGGCTGACCCCGGGTGAGACCGACGAACTCCTCATGACGGGGGAGTTGCCGGAGCTCGTGGCGGCCGTGGCCGACACGGCCTCCGGGCGACTCGCGATCGTCTCCACGGCACGGGTCGTGGTTCATGACGGTTCGGGTGCCACGCCACTGAACGTCGACCAGGTGCGGGCGTTCGGCCGCGAGCTCGGGGATTCCATGGCCGCGGTGAACACCGAAGTCGTGGCCCTGGACGCCGCGGTGTCCGTGGATCCAATCGATCTGGCCGGGATGTGCGATGCCGCGGAGAACGGATGGATCCCCGCCCACCTGCTGACGCGTAAGCCCTCGAGTGGCGGGTGCGCTCACACCCGGAATCGGGATTTCGTGGTGGACGTGGATCTCACCGGGGTCACGGTTCTGCGCGAGGGTTCGACCGCTACCAGCGTCTACTTCGTCCCGTTCCATCGTCCGACGTCGTCCGCGCAAGACCTCGCCGACAACCTCGCATCCCTGCTGGGCACCCCCGCCGCAGCGTGACGCCGCGCCGGTACCCCAGCGGCAGCGTCACACCCCGAGGCTGTCCGGCGGTCGTGTGAGCCTGCCGGGGCTCGATCGATCGTTGCAGACATGAGAGGACCGCGAGTCGCATGACTCGCGGTCCTCTCATGTCTGCAGTTGTTACTCGATGAGCTCCGCGATCAGCGGGCTTCGTAGCTCGCGCAGTTGGCGTCCGCAGTGACCTCGATCGACGAGGCGGTGCACAATAGGTCCTTGTTGTGCACGCACTCGAGGCGCTGGCACGCGCCCACCTGGCCGTTGGCGGTGGGCAGGCCACCGCGGGCGTCGAGCGAGATGAACGTGGTGCACGAGGCCTCGGAGCCCTGGCCGCCCACCGTGATGGCGGGGGCGGTGCAGCCGTTGTCGTTGAAGGCGCAGCCGGTGGCGGTGCAAGCGGAAACAGCGGTGAGAGTGGCCATGATCTTCTCCTGTGATTCGGGTGGTGCTCTGATCGTCGGATGAACTGATATGGACACTACGGGTGTTTTTCGGGGCGCGCCAGTAAGTTGACCCTTATGGTAAAAGGTCGTTACCTAATTGGGGTTAGGTATGCCTGAGTTTGCTGAGGGTGCACTCACCAGAATAGGGAAACAATATTTGATCTAATGGTTCGAGTGAGCTTGCGACCCCGTCGTCGGCTCATCGCAGATGCGCGCGGGGCGTGTGTGCTCACTCACTGCGCGGCGGGGCTCAGGGTTTCCGGGGCCGCTCGAATTACCTCGAAAATTTACAGAAATAATCCCGACAATGAATATGCCGAGAATCCCGCGATGAATGCCATCAGGAAATTCTTGCTCACTGCGTTCACGATCACGGAAATCACCGCCGCGAGAATCAATCGGCTCAGCTGCACCCCGGAATCGGCCTCCAGCAATGTATAGGCGACCAGGATCAACATGAGTCCCGCGGGGAGCAGGGCGGAGATCTCCCGCAGGTCCTCGCGATCGCGGAACCGATGGGCCAACAATACGGGGAACAGCCGCAACGAATAGGTCACGGCGGCGCACACGACGATGGCTGCGAGCATCTCAGGCGCCGCCTTCCGCGGTCTGGGACGAACGACCGTGCCGTGGGCGTTTGACGAGCACGACGCATAGCACCGCGTAGCACAACATGGCACCGAGCAGGAACAGGTCGCGGGGCAGCAGCAGCCCCACCGCAATGGAGGCCAGGGCAGCGAGCACGATCATCACGCGCTGCGAGGCCGCGCTCAGGGCGCTCACGAACAACAGGGTGAACAACCCGGTCAGTGCGAAGTCGAAACCGTCGAACGATTCCGGGATGAGTCCGCCGGCCACGGCTCCGACCGCGGCACCGAAGACCCAGTAGAACTGGGAGATGCCCTGGATCAGCATGAGCTCGTGCTGCGTGGTGGGGCGCACGCCGCTGTTGATCAGCGCATAGGCCTCGTCGGTCAGGGCATAGGGGCCGTAGAACTTGGCGAAGGGCGAACGCAGCAGGTGGGTGGGATAGGAGAAGCCGTAGAAGATGTGTCGGCTGTTGACCAGCAGAGTGGTCACGGCGATCTGTAGCAGGCCCGCTCCCGCCGAGACCAATCCCACGAGCAGGAACTCGATCGAGCCCGCGAAGACCACGAGAGCCGTGAGGGGCGCCAGGTAGGGAGCGAACCCCAGCGAGACCGCATAGGCGCCGAAGGCCATCCCGAGCGGCATGTATCCCATGGCCACGGGAACCGTGACGCGCACCGCCCACGCCAACGTCCCCTTGTCCGAACTCATGCGTTCCACTCCCATCCGCCACCGCTGCGCCACGTGGCCGAGGGCCACGTTAGTGGCTGGGGTGACACGTGCGCGCTTATGCGTGACCGGCACGTCTGTAATGTGACTCATATGACACCCCGTTATGAAACTTCCGAACAGCTCGTGGCCACCCCACGACTCACCGGATTGAGCGGACACCGGAACGGCCCGGTGATCGCCCTGCGGCAGGAACTGTCCTCAGACGGTAAGCGCTACGTCAAACACGCGTGGTCGGTACCCCGCCCGACCGACGGCGATCGTGCACCTGTCCCCCTGACCTCCGGCGATCACGGAGTCCAAGAGGTGTGCCCGGCGCCGTCGGGGGAGCTCTACTTCACGTCCGACCGACCCATGGACGGGGACCACGAGAAGCGCTCCCGGTTGTGGTTGCTCCCCGAACGCGGCGACGCCCGCATGGTGCTGGACATGCCCGAGGGCATCTCGGACCCCAAGCTGGGCGGGGACATGCTGTTCTTCCTCTCGGGCATGCACCCGAGTGCCAAGGGTGCGGCGGACGAGCTCGCCCGCAACCGTGAACTGCACGAATTGCGTGAGGAATCCGGGGCGAGTCCCATGCTCTACGACCGCGCGCCGTTCCGGTACTGGGACCATGACCTCCCAGCCGCCGAGACCGCCCTGTGGTTCGTGGACACCGCCGCGCTCGCCGAGTCCCGGGACGCGGGGGAGGCCGTGCGCCGCGTGGATCTGCCCGCCGGGCGGTTGACGCGCTACTCGGTCGCCCCGGACGGCACCTGGCTGATCGCACAGTTGACCGCGTGGTTGCCGGAGGGCTGGGAACGGTCCCAGCTGTGGCGGGTGCCGATCACGGCAGACGGCGCCGGTCAGGCCGAACTGTTCCGGGACGCCACCGAGGAGGACTGGTGGGAGCCCGGGCCCGTCTCCCCGGACGGCAGCCGGGTCGTCCTGGAGCGGGACGTCGTGTGGCGCGACGGCGTCAACCTGCAGATCTCGCTGTGGGTCCACGACCTGAGCACGGGTCGGGACACGGAAGTCATGCCCACAGACGAATACTGGGCGGGGGGATCCCGGTGGATCGATGACGACTCCTTCGTGTGCACGTCCGACTATCAGGGCCGGGGGATCGTGCTGAGGGTTACGTGCCCGCGGGGCGGGGACTCCTCGATCGACGTCCTGGCCGGCGGTGCCGAGCAGCCGTGGACCTATTGCGCGGTCCACCCCGTGGGGGACGCGTTCTACGGTCTGCGGGCCACCTACGACCACCCCCTCGAGGCGGTGACGTGGTCCGGTCGGGAGTTCTGCGCCGAGCCCACCCGGATCGACGGTCTCGTGCCCGACGACGCCGTCCCCGGCCGCCTCGAGGAGGTCACCACGACCGCCGAGGACGGGACGAGCATCCGCGCGTGGCTCGCGCTGCCCGAGGGGGAAGGAACCGAACACCCGTTGCTCGTGTTCGTTCACGGTGGGCCGTGGGCGTCCAACAACCAGTGGAGCTGGCGTTGGAATCCGTGGCCGTTCGTGGCCCGCGGTTATGCCGTGCTGTTCCCGGACCCGGCCATCTCCACGGGTTACGGACAGGCCATGATCGACCGCGGTCAGCAGGAGCTGGGCGGGGCGCCGTTCACGGACGTGATGGCCCTCGTGGAGGCCACGACGCAGCGGGCGGACATCGATGCCCAGCGCCAAGCCCTGCTGGGCGGTTCCTACGGCGGGTACATGGCCAACTGGGTGGCCACCCAGACGGCGGACCGGTTCCGGTGCATCGTGATCCACGCGTCCCTGTGGAACTTGGACTCCATGGGTGCCACCACGGACAACACCGAGTGGCGTGAGGCCATGGGCCCGGCCCAGGCCGCCGTGTACTCACCGCACCGGTTCGTGGACCGGATCCAGGTCCCCATGCTCGTGATCCACGGGGACAAGGACTACCGGGTCCCGATCTCCCAGGGCATCGAGCTGTGGTCCGATCTGCAGCTGCGCACCCGGGTGGAGGGCCACCGGTTCCTGTACTTCCCGGACGAGAACCACTGGATCCTCAAGCCGGCCAACTCGCGGGCGTGGTACGAGACCGTGCTCGCGTTCCTGGCCGAACACGTGCTGGGTGAGGAATGGCAGCGCCCCGAACTGCTCGGCTGAGCACACGGGAGACATGCATCACGTGTGCTCCGGGTGGTGGCGGAGGGGAGTAGAATCGCCACGATTCCCCTCTGCATCCACTCATGAAGAGAGACCTGTGCATGTCTGAAACCACCACCCAGCGCGCCGATCTGCGCAACGTGGCCATCGTGGCCCACGTTGACCACGGCAAGACCACCATCGTCGATGCCATGCTCCAGCAGACGAACGCGTTCTCCAGCCACGGAGAGGTCGAGGAACGAGTCATGGACTCGGGCGACCTGGAGCGGGAGAAGGGCATCACCATCCTGGCCAAGAACACCACGGTGTTCTACGACGGCCCCGCGGCCAACGGTGAGACCATCACGATCAACGTGATCGACACCCCGGGTCACGCCGACTTCGGTGGCGAGGTGGAGCGCGGTCTGTCCATGGTGGACGGCGTCGTGCTGCTCGTGGACGCCTCCGAGGGCCCGCTGCCCCAGACCCGGTTCGTGCTGCGCAAGGCCCTCGAGGCCAAGCTGCCCGTGATCGTCGTCGTCAACAAGGTGGACCGCCCGGACGCCCGGATCGACGAGGTCGTCTCCGACACCATGGACCTGCTGCTGGGCCTGGCCTCGGACATCGCCGAGGATCACCCGGACCTGGACCTGGACGCCGTCCTGGACGTGCCCGTGGTCTACGCCTCCGGCAAGGCCGGCCGTGCCTCCACCGACCAGCCCGGCAACGGCGAACTGCCGGACAATGAGGACCTCGAGCCGCTGTTCCGCACCATCATCGAGCACATCCCCGCGCCGTCCTACAACCCGGACGGCGTGCTGCAGGCGCACGTGACCAACCTGGACGCCTCCCCGTTCCTGGGTCGCCTGGCCCTGCTGCGCATCTTCAACGGGACGCTGAAGAAGGGCCAGACCGTGGCGTGGGCGCGTCACGACGGAACCCTCAAGAGCGTGCGCATCTCCGAACTGCTGGCCACCAAGGGCCTGGACCGGGTGCCCGCGGAGAGCGCCGGGCCCGGTGAGATCGTGGCCGTGGCCGGGATCGAGGACATCACCATCGGTGAGACCCTCACGGACCTCGAGAACCCCGAGCCGCTGCCGCTGATCACGGTGGACGATCCCGCGATCTCCATGACCATCGGGATCAACACTTCGCCCTTGGCCGGACGCGTCAAGGGGGCCAAGGTCACCGCGCGCCAGGTCAAGGACCGCCTGGACAAGGAGCTCATCGGTAACGTCTCGCTGCGCGTGCTGCCCACCCAGCGCCCGGACGCGTGGGAGGTGCAGGGCCGCGGTGAGCTGGCCCTGGCCATCCTCGTGGAGCAGATGCGCCGCGAGGGCTTCGAGATCACCGCGGGCAAACCACAGGTGGTCACCAGGACCGTGGACGGCAAGGTGCACGAGCCCTACGAGCACATGACGATCGATGCTCCGGACGAGTTCCTGGGTGCGATCACCCAGCTCATGGCCGCGCGCAAGGGCCGCATGGAGGGCATGAGCAACCACGGCACCGGGTGGGTGCGCATGGAGTTCAAGGTCCCCTCGCGCGGTCTGATCGGCTTCCGCACCAAGTTCCTCACGGAGACCCGAGGCGCGGGCATCGCGTCCTCCTACGCGGACGGCTACGAGCCGTGGGCCGGGGAGATCGAGTACCGCACCAACGGTTCCATGATCGCGGACCGCGCCGGTGTGGTCACCCCGTACGCCATGATCAACCTGCAGGAGCGCGGCTCGTTCTTCGTGGAGCCCACCTCCGAGGTCTACGAGGGCATGATCGTGGGTGAGAACTCCCGCGCGGACGACATGGACGTGAACATCACCAAGGAGAAGAAGCTCACCAACATGCGCTCGTCCACGGCGGACAGCTTCGAGAACCTCACGCCCCCGCGCAAGCTCACGCTCGAGGAGTCCCTCGAGTTCGCGCGCGAGGACGAGTGCGTGGAGGTCACCCCGGAGGCCGTCCGCATCCGCAAGGTGGTCCTGGACGCCAACGAGCGCCTCAAGGTCGCCCGGCAGCGGGCGCGCGCCTGATCGTGGCCGATCCTCGATACCCGGGCGGGGGACACGCGACCGAGGGGGCGGTGGAGACACTGCTCCCCGGGGGCGTGAACCCCGCCCGGGCTCGTGTGTTGTGGGTGCACGCCCACCCGGACGACGAAGCCATCGTCACGGGCGTATCCATCGGGTACTACGGCGCGCTGGGCGCCACCACGGTGTTGCTGACCATGACGCGCGGCGAACGCGGTGAGGTTATCCCGCCCGCCCTGCGTCATCTCGAGGTGGGCCAACCCGGGTGCCCGGACACCGACGGCACCGCGCTGGGGCTCTACCGCGTGGGTGAGCTCGACGCCGCCGCGGCCGCCATGGGGCTTGCGGACCGGTTCTTCGCGGGGGAGCCCCCCGCCCACGATCCCGCCGAGGGTTTCGCCAACGGCGCGGACAAGTACGTGGATTCCGGGATGAGCTGGGGGCCCGACGGTCGCCCGCAGCCCGCCGAGGACGTCTCACCCGCAGCGCTCACGGCGGCGGATCCGCAGGAGGCCGCCGCCCACGTGGCCGCAGCTATCCGTGCGGTGCGTCCCCACGCCGTGATCACCTACGACGACGACGGCGGGTACGGTCACCCGGACCACGTGGCCACGCACGGGGTCACGCTGCGCGCCGTGGACCTCGCAGCGTCAGCACCGGACACCGCCCACGGCGCGTGGGATGTCCCCCTGACGTGGGGGATCGAGAGCGACGTGAACCCCTCGGACGAACGGCCGCAAGCGGCGATCCACGGTGATCTGGCGGTGAAGCGCGCCGCAATGGCGGCGCACGCCACACAGATCACCCTGGGCGAGGACCCGCAGGGCACCACGTACGAGCTATCCAACGGCGTGCCGCAGACCCTCAGCGCCACCGAGACGTTTCGCCTGTTACGCCGGGGCGGACGATGAGCGCGTCCGGACTGCGCCGCACCGCCCCGTGGGAGAGCGCCCCGGCCGTGCAGACCGCCGGCGACCACGCGCCCGGGGGAGCCGAGAAGCAACGGCCGGGAGCGGCGTCGTCGTTGGTGACGGCACTGCTCACGGGACTCGTGGCGGGAGCGGTGGCCACGGCCATGCACGCCAACATCTGGTACCTGGACGGTTGGTGGCTCCCGTGGGGGCTCGTATTCTCCGGGGCGCTGCTGCTGTGCGCGAGCGTGTGGTGCGGTACTGCGACCCGGCGCGTGTGGGCGGCTGCCGTCCCAGGGCTCGTGACGTACGTGATCGCCTGGGCCACCGCGTACCTGCGAGAGGGCTCGGCGCTCGTGGTCACCACGTGGGCCGAGCCCGTGGGGATCGTGGGGTTGCTGTGGTTCGCCGTGATCTTCGTGGCGGTCATGGCCTCCGTGATTGTTACGGGACATTGGCTGGTGCGCTCGCGGGCGCGGTAGCCTCGAATGCCCGCCGCTAAAATGGTCGAGGACTTGGGAACAGAAGGAGAGGTTCGTCAACCGTGACTTACGTAATTGCGCAGCCGTGCGTGGATGTCAAGGACAAGGCCTGCGTGGAGGAATGTCCCGTGGACTGCATCTACGAGGGCGAGCGATCCCTGTACATCCACCCGGACGAGTGCGTGGACTGCGGTGCGTGCGAACCGGTGTGCCCCGTGGAGGCCATCTACTACGAGGACGACACCCCCGAGGAATGGGCCGAGTACTACAAGGCGAACGTGGAGTTCTTCGACGATCTGGGCTCTCCGGGTGGGGCCGCCAAGCTCGGCAACACCCACAAGGACCACCCCATGATCGCGGAACTGCCCCCGCAGAACCAGGACTGATCCGGTGAGCGTGGCCCGCGGATTCGGTCTGAACCTGCCCGACTACCCCTGGAACTCCCTCGCGCCGTACCGCCGGACCGCGCAGGAGCACCCGGATGGTGTGGTGGACCTGTCCATCGGGACCCCGGTGGACCCCACGCCGCTCGTGATCCAGGATGCGCTCGCCGCCGCCGCGGACGCCCCCGGGTATCCCACGACGCACGGGACCCCCGCGCTGCGGGAGGCCGTGGCCGCGTGGTTCGCCGATCGTCGCGGTGTGCCCGATCTGGACCCGGACGCCGTGATGCCCACGGTGGGTTCCAAGGAACTCGTCGCGTGGCTGCCGCTGTTGCTGGGTCTGGGCCCGGGCGACGTCGTAGTGCGTCCCGTGGTCGCCTACCCCACGTACGACATCGGGGCGCAGATCGCCGGCGCCGAGGCCGTGGCCGCGGACTCGCTGGACGAGCTCGAGCCCTCGGTGCGCGAGCGCGTGCGCATGGTGTGGGTCAACTCGCCGGGCAATCCCACGGGCATCGTGCGGGACGCGCAGAGTCTCAAGCGGCTCGTGGACCAGGCCCGCTCGCAGGGGGCCGTGGTGGTCTCCGACGAGTGCTACGCCGAGCTCGGCTGGGGTCAGTGGGATCCCGCACGCGGTGGCGAACCCGTGCCGTCCGTCCTGGACCCGCGCGTGAGCGGCGGGGACACGTCCCTGCTGTTCAGCGCGTACTCGCTGTCCAAGCAGTCGAACCTCGCGGGCTACCGCGCCGCGTTCCTCACGGGTGACCCCGCGCTGATGCCCTCGCTCATCAACTCGCGCAAGCACGCCGGGATGATCGTGCCCTATCCCGTGCAGGAAGCCATGCGCGTGGCCCTGGGGGACACCGCGCACGTGACGGCGCAGAAGAACCTCTACCGGCAGCGGCGCGAGGCACTCAAGCCCGCCGTGGAGGCCTTCGGGCTCACGATCGAGCATTCCGAGGCCGGCTTGTACCTGTGGGCCACCGCCGGTGAGGACACGTGGGACACCGTGGAACGCTTCGCCCGCCTGGGCATCGTGGTGGGCCCCGGGACCTTCTACGGGGACGCCGGGCACGGCTACGTGCGGCTGTCCCTGACCGCGAGCGACGAGCGCATGGCGGCCGCCGTGCAACGGCTCTCAGGCGCCGTCTGAGCCCGCCGCACACGGGTGGGCAAGTGGAATCCCGATCACACCAACGGGTAGGTTGGTGGGGAATGACACCGTGTTCCCGCCCGGTGCGCACCGACCCGAACCGCCACGACGGCGTGGGGGTGAACCGCACCGCGAACCCGTCGTGGAACACCTAGCGAACCGTGAAGGACACATCATGGCAGAGGCCAAGAAGTCCACCGACAAGGTGGAGCTGAACTACGAGAAGGGCAAGTCCCTCGAGCTCCCCGTTCTGGAGGTGACCGAGGGCAACAAGGGCTACGGCGTGGGCTCCCTGCTCAAGGAGACCGGCAACGTCAGCTTCGACCCCGGGTTCGTGAACACCGCGAACACGCGCTCCACGGTGACCTACATCGATGGCGCCCAGGGCATCCTGCGCTATCGCGGCTACCCCATCGAGGAGCTTGCGGAGCACTCCAACTTCCTGGAGACCGCCTACCTGCTGATCTACGGCGAGCTTCCCACGCGTGAGCAGTACGAGGACTTCCAGCACCGCATCACCACGCACACCATGGTGCACGAGGACATCAAGATGTTCTTCAACGGCTTCCCCCGCTCCGCGCACCCCATGCCCGTGCTGTCCTCGGCCGTGTCCGCGCTGTCCACCTTCTACTCGGACTCCCTGGACCCGTTCAACAAGGAGCAGGTGGAGATCTCCACCATCCGCCTGCTCGCAAAGGTCCCCACTCTGGCCGCGTACGCGTACAAGAAGTCCGTGGGCGAGCCGCAGCTGTACCCCCACAACAACCTCAACTACGCGGAGAACTTCCTGCGCATGTGCTTCGGTGTGCCCGCCGAGGACTACGAGGTGGACCCGGTGGTCGCCAAGACCCTGGACATCCTGTTCATGCTGCACGCGGACCACGAGCAGAACTGCTCCACCTCCACGGTGCGCCTGGTGGGTTCCTCCCACGCCAACATGTTCGCGTCCGTCTCCGCGGGCATCAACGCCCTCTACGGCCCGCTGCACGGCGGTGCCAATGAGGCCGTGCTGGCCATGCTGGACCAGATCCAGAACCGTGGGCTCTCCGCGGACGAGTTCATGGAGAAGGTCAAGAACAAGGAGGACGGCGTCCGCCTCATGGGGTTCGGGCACCGTGTCTACAAGAACTACGATCCCCGTGCCCGCATCATCAAGGGCTACGCGCACGACGTCCTGGCCAAGATGGGCGGCAACAACGAGCTGCTGGACCTGGCCATCGGCCTGGAGGAGAAGGCGCTCGCGGACGACTACTTCGTGGAGCGCAAGCTCTACCCGAACGTGGACTTCTACACGGGTTTGATCTACAAGGCCATGGGCTTCCCGGAGAAGATGTTCACCGTGCTCTTCGCGATCGGCCGCCTGCCCGGCTGGATCGCGCAGTGGCGCGAGATGATCGAGGACCCCGAGACCAAGATCGGCCGCCCCCGCCAGCTCTACGTGGGCGAGGGTGAGCGCCACTACCCGACCGCCAACTGAGTTCCCCGGTCAAACCGACGAGCCCCGATCACCGTTCGGTGATCGGGGCTCGTTCGTCGGTGCGGGCACGACGCCGCCGCTCGGCTCAGCCGTCGTAACCGTTCGGGTTGTTCTTCTGCCAGTTCCAGTGGTCCCGGCACATGGTGTCGATGTCCCGGTCCGCGGACCAGCCCAGCTCGGCGAGGGCGGAGGAGGGATCGGCGTAGGACACAGCGGCGTCGCCGGGGCGGCGCGGGGCGATCTCGTAGGGGATCTCCCGGCCCGAGGCCTTCTGGAATGCCTCGCGGACCTCCAGCACGGAGTAGCCGCGGCCGGTGCCCAGGTTCCACACGTGCACGCCGTGGTCCCGGCTGATCCGGTCCAGGGCACGTAGGTGTCCGTCCGCGAGGTCCACCACGTGGATGTAGTCGCGCACGCCGGTGCCGTCCGGGGTGGGGTAGTCGTCGCCGAAGACCATGAGCTTCTCGCGCCGGCCCACGGCCACCTGCGCGACGAACGGCATGAGGTTGTTGGGGATCCCCGAGGGGTCCTCACCGATCCGCCCGGACTCGTGCGCGCCCACGGGGTTGAAGTAGCGCAGCAGGGCCACGGACCAGCGGTCATCGGAGGCCGCGAGGTCCGCGAGCATGTCCTCGATGTGTTCCTTGGTACGGCCGTACGGGTTCTGCGCGTCCATGGACAGCTTCTCGGTCAGCGGCATGGTCTCCGGGGCGCCGTACACGGTGGCCGAGGACGAGAACACGATGCTGCGGCACCCGTTCTCCTCCATGGCCCACAACAGGTTCACGGTCCCGCTGACGTTGTTCGTGTAGTACCACAGCGGCTTCTGCGCCGATTCCCCCACGGCCTTGAGCCCCGCGAAGTGGATCACGGCGTCCGGGCGGTGCTGCGCGAACACGCGGTCCAGACCCTCGCGGTCCAGCAGGTCCACCTCTTCGAACGCCGCGACGTCGCGTCCGGCGAGTTCCGCCACCCGCTCGAGCGACGTCTTGGTCGAATTGGACAGGTTGTCCAGGACGACGACGTCGTGCCCCGCCTCGAGCAGCGCCAGAACCGTGTGCGAGCCGATGTACCCGGTTCCCCCGGTGACAAGAATCTTCATGGTCCCCACCCTATCCAGTGGACCTCACGAAAACGCGCGGCCGGGCCCGCGAGCTGCGGGACCCGGCCGAGCGGCGTCGTCGTCGCGATCCGTGGACGCGCGACGGCGGGGATCAATTGGCGTGCAGTGCGGCGTTGAGCTCCACCGTGCTGCCCTGGCGGGGCAGCGCCTCCACGGCGCCGTTGGTGGAGTTGCGGCGGAACAGCAGGTTGTTCACGCCGGAGAGCTCGGACGCCTTGACCACGCGGGGTTCGGCGCCGCCCTCGATGAGGCTCACGCGGGTACCGGCGGTGACATACAGGCCGGCCTCGACGACGCAGTCGTCACCCAGGGAGATGCCCACGCCCGCGTTGGCGCCCAGCAGGCAGCGCTGGCCCAGCGTGATCCGCTGCTTGCCGCCGCCGGACAGCGTGCCCATGATGGATGCGCCGCCGCCCACGTCCGTGTGGTCGTGGACCACGACGCCGGCGGAGATCCGGCCCTCAACCATGGCCTCGCCGAGCGTGCCGGCGTTGAAGTTCACGAACCCCTCGTGCATCACGGTGGTGCCCTCGCCCAGGTAGGCACCGAGGCGCACGCGGTCCGCGTCACCGATGCGCACACCGGAGGGCACCACGTAATCGACCATGCGCGGGAACTTGTCCACGCCAAGCACGGTCACGGTCCCGCTGGCGCGCAGGCGCAGCAGGGAGCGGGTCAGTTCCTCCGCGAGCACGGGACCGCGGCTGGTCCACGCCACGTTCGCGAGCTTGCCGAAGACGCCGTCCAGGTTGAGGGTGTTGGGCCGCACCAAGCGGTGGGACAGCAGGTGCAGGCGCAGGTAGGCGTCCGCGGCGTCCTGGGGTGCCTCGTCCAGGTTGATCACGGTGGTCACGATCTCGGAGCGCACGTTGCGATCCGGGTCCGTGGTGGCGGCCACGCGCAGATCCGCCTCGTAGCTCGTATCCGGGTTGGCGCTCAGGCTCGGCGCAGGGTAGAAGACGTCCAGCACGGTCCCCTCCCGCTCGCCGGAGTCCACCACGGTGGCCAGCCCCACTCCGGAGGCGATACGGGAATTCTCGGTGCTCTCGCTCGTTGAAGTCATGGGCCCATCCTAAAAGATGCCCCGTGACCCGGTGGTAGATGACCCGACCCGCGCGGCTCGTCAATGAGGCCCCGCGGCAGCCGACCGCGACGCCCACTGCGGGGCGCAGGGGCAAACTGTAGGCTGGCACGCATGAGTTCAGACGCTTCCGTGACCCTCGACCTCACCATGGATCCCGCGGATCTGACCGCCGCGCTCGTGGACGTGGAGTCCGTGTCCGATCACGAGGGCCCCCTGGCCGACGCCGTCGAAACAGCCCTGCGCGCTCTGCCCCATCTCAGTGTCCACCGGGACGGGGACACCGTGATCGCCCGCACGGACCGCGGCCGAGACGAACGCGTGATCCTCGCCGGCCACCTGGACACCGTGCCCCTGCCCACCGTGGAGGGATCGCTGGGCGGGGTCCCGGCCACGCGGCGTCGGGAAGCGGACGGGGACGTGATCTACGGCCGCGGCACCACCGACATGAAGGGCGGTGTGGCCGTCCAACTGGTGCTCGCGCACGAACTCACCGAGCCCAACCGGGACGTCACCTACGTGTTCTACGACCACGAAGAGGTCTCGAGCGATGCGAGCGGGCTGGGCCGCGTGATGCGCAACAGCCCCGAACTGCTCGAGGCGGACTTCGCGGTGCTGCTCGAACCGACCAACGGGACCGTGGAGGGCGGGTGCAACGGCACCATGCGTTTCCGGATCACGACCCACGGCAAGGCCGCCCACTCCGGGCGCTCGTGGATCGGGGAGAACGCGATCCACAAGCAGGCGGACGTCCTGGCCCGGTTGAGCGCGTACGAGGCGCGCACCGTGACTGTGGAGGGCCTCGACTACCGTGAAGGGCTCAATGCGATCCGGATCGGCGGGGGAGTCGCGGGCAACGTGATCCCGGACACCGCGTGGGTCGAGGTCAACTACCGCTTCGCCCCGGACAAGTCCCTCGAGCAGGCACAGGACCACATGCGCGAGGTCTTCACCGGGTACGAGCTCGAGTGGCAGGACCTCTCGCCGGCGGCCCGTCCCGGGCTGGACCGGCCCTCCGCCGCGCAGTTCGTGGCCGCCGTGGGGCGGGAGCCCATGCCCAAGTACGGCTGGACCGACGTCGCCCGCTTCTCGGAGGCCGGGGTGCCTGCCGTGAACTTCGGCCCCGGGGACGCCCTGCTCGCCCACACCGACGACGAGCACGTGTTCGACGACGCCGTCCGGGCCTGCCACCGTGCGCTCGCGTCCTGGTTGTCCTGAGCGCGGGGTGATCGGGTATCCGATCCGAGGCGGGGGAGGTTGGCTCGAGTACTCACCGCGTTGCATGCCGCAGGGGAGTTCTGCGGCGTCGTGCAGCACGAGAACGTAGCCTGGTGGGCATGCACACCCCTGAGACACCGCACGAACGTTCCCTACCCCCCGAGCGTCACAAGGGGCCGGTGGTGCTGCGCCGCAAACAGCTGCATCGGCGCACGTCCGACCAGCGTTTCCTGGACCAGCGCCCCGCCGAACCGGACGACTTCACCCGCACCGACCCGTGGCGCGTCCTGCGGATCCAGGCGGAGTTCGTTGAAGGCTTCGACGCACTCGCGAACCTGGGCCCCGCCGTCTCGGTCTTCGGGTCGGCGCGCACCGCGCCGGGGCACCCGGAGTACGAGCTCGCGCGCGAGCTGGGACGGGAAATCGGCAAGGCCGGCTACGCCGTGGTCACGGGCGGCGGCCCCGGCGTGATGGAGGCCGCGAACAGGGGAGCGGTGGACGTGGGCGCGCACTCGGTAGGGATCGGCATCGAGCTGCCCCACGAACAGCGCCTCAATGACTGGGTGGACCTGGGCATCAACTTCCGCTACTTCTTCGCGCGCAAGACCATGTTCGTGAAGTACAGCCAGGGCTTCGTGGCGCTGCCGGGCGGCTTCGGTACGCTCGACGAACTCTTCGAGGCACTGACCCTCGTGCAGACGGGCAAGATCACGCGTTTCCCGGTGATCCTGGTGGGCACGGACTACTGGGGCCCGTTGCTGGAATGGATCACCACCACGCTGGTGGCCGACGGCAAGGTCTCCACCGCGGACCTCGAACTGTTCCGGGTCACGGACAGCGTGGCCGAGGTCGTGGAGATCCTCACCGCGGTCCACGCCGACGACGACGGCATCCCGGTCTCCGGCCCCGCCCCGGGTGCCTCTCCCGTCCCGGGGAAGGCAGCGGTCGACGCCGCGGCGCCCGGTTCCGGGGGCGACGACGCCGCTCCCGCGGATGGCGCGCGTGGTTCCGTGCGCGGCGACACCGACCCTGGCACCGCAATACCCCGTTCCAGGGACGACGACGCTCGCGCCCCCGGTTCCAGCGCGTGAGTTCCACGGCGGTGGCGGACCCCGCGCGCAGCGCGCACGACTCCCGTGCGGGGAGGATGCGTCGACTGTGGGCGGCGGCTCCGTGGTGGCTCGCCGTGCTCGTGGTCTACGGGGTGTCGCGGGTCTGGGGCTGGGCGGTGTTCACGGTCGTGGGTGCCCAACAGGGTCCCGGGCCGTGGGGCAACGGCGCCCTGGGGTACCTGGATTTCGTGAACACGTGGGACGCCGACTGGTACCACACCATCTTCCGGGAGGGGTATCCGTTCCAGGTGCCCCGGGACTCGCTGGGCACGGTGTCCGAGAACGCGTGGGCGTTCTACCCCGTGTTCCCGCTGCTCGTGCGCGGCATCGACGCACTGACCGGGACCGGGTGGGCCGTCACGGCCGCCACGGTGTCCCTCGTGGCCGGTTTCGGTGCGGCCCTGGTGTTCTACCGACTGGGGTGCCAAGCACCCGTGATGGCCGGGCCCCGCACTCCCGGGGGCGTCTCACGCCCGGCACTGTGGGCCGTGGCGGTGTTCGCGTTCAACCCCGTGGCACCCGTGCTGCAGACCCCGTACGCCGAGGCGCTGAGCATGCTGTTCTTGCTGAGCGCCATGTTGTGCGTCGTGCGGGACCGGCCCGTGTGGGTCACCGTGTTCGTGGTGGCGCAGGCACTGACCCGACCCACCGGCGTGGCCCTGGCCGCGGCGCTGGGGGTGTGGTGGTTGTGGCGCAGCGTGGGGGACGTGCTCGCGCGACGTCGGGCGTGGTACCGGTGCCTGGACCGCTGGCTCGTGGTGGCGCTGATCGCGTGCGCTGCCGCCCTCGCGTGGCCGGCCATCGCGTGGGTCGTCACGCGGGAGCCCATGGCCTACACCGAGACGGAGGCCGCCTGGCGCGGGAGCCAGCACGTGATCCCCGTGTTGCCGTGGTTCCACGAGGCCACCGATCTGCTGGGCCCGATCGCCGGACTCGTCGCTCCCGTGGTGCTCGTGGCGGCGGTCGTGATGCTGTTGCGTTCGGACACGGTCAAGCGGGCCCTGCCGTTCTTTGTCCGTGTGTGGATCGCGGCCTACGGGTGCTATCTGCTGCTCGTGCTCAACCCGCAGAGCTCCACGTTCCGGTTGCTGTTGCCGTGGGCGCCGCTCGCCGCCGCCCTGGTGCACGTGAGCGACTCGCGCGCCTATCGGGTGCTGCTCGTGATCTTCGGGGCAGTGCTGCAGATCGTGTGGGTCGGGTGGCTGTGGCACTGGAAGCAACTACCCGGCGGTGGCGACTACCCGCCGTGACCCCGCGCGGCGGCCCTTGCCGCAGGCGCTGTCCACACACGCGCTGCGCGCTATGGCACAGATGGTTCCGAGCGCTCCCGCGTCGTGTGCCGGGTCACGGTACTGGCTGAGCGTTCGATAAGATAGCGAGCGTAAGTACTCACGAAGAGGAGCTCATAAATGGCGGCCATGAAGCCGAGGACGGGTGACGGACCCATGGAGGTCACCAAAGAAGGACGCAGTCTGATCATGCGGGTCCCCCTGGAAGGCGGAGGGCGTCTGGTGGTGGAACTCAAGTCGGACGAGGCCGCGGAATTGCGCGAGTGCTTGGCTTCGGTGACGCAGTAGCACCGACACCCCCCACGCCCGTGTCGCGAGGGCCCCTCACATCGAGTGAGGGGCCCTCGCGGCGTTCGGGGCTCAGAACGCCCAGTGGCTCCCGAGGGTGAGCCCCGCGGCCACGGCGAGCAGGCTCCACAGGACGGTTCCGAGCACCGACACCACCGCGGCCCCGGCACGTTGTTCTCGCGCGAGCCGTACGGCGTCCACCATGGCCGTGGAGAACGTGGTGTAGCCACCGCACAGCCCGGTGCCCAGGGCGAGCGTCCACACGGGTCCCAGAACCGCGCTCAGTCCGGTGACCACACCGAGCACGAACGACCCCGTCACGTTGATCAGCAGTGTGGCCGCGGGGAAGGTGGGAGCCCACCGGGCGGTGATCCCGCGGTCCAGGAGGAAACGCAGGACCGCTCCCACGGCGCCGCCCAGGGCCACGGCGGGTACCGCGATCACCGCGCCGCTCCCGCGGTGGGCGTGCCGCGGCGTCGTCCCCGGAGCCAGGCGCCCACCGCGAGACCCGCGGCCGCGGCGGCCAGCCCCGCGACGAGCATCAGCACCGCGTCACCGAACGCGGCCGCGCTCGCCCCGGAGCGCACGCGCTCCCACAGCTCCAGTGCGAAGGTCGAGTAGGTGGTGAACCCGCCGAGAAGCCCGGTGCCGAGCAGCATGCGCGCGGTGTGGGCACCACGGCGCTCGCGGCCGGGGCGGGTGAGCGCTTCGAGCAGCAACCCGAGCAGGAAGGCGCCGGAGGCATTGACCGCGAACGTGGCCCACGACCACCCGGATCCTGCCGGAAGCACGAGGGACACCCACCAGCGGGCCAGACTCCCCGCGGCGCCGCCGAGGGCCACGAGTCCGGCGTCCTTGAACAGGGAGCCGCTCACAGCCGGACGGCCAGCAGTACACCCGTTCCCGTGGGCACGACGGCCGTGGACAACCGCGGTTCGTCCCGCAGGGTGCGCACGACGTCGCGCATGATCACGGTCTCCTCCTGGCGCTGCGCGGGCTGGGGGACTAGGTCCTGGTGCAGGGCGTCGTTGACCACGAGCATCCCGCCGTGACGCAGCAACCGGGCACCCTCGATGACGTACTCGGCGGTGTTGACCACGTCCGCGTCGATGAACACCATGTCGTACGCGTTCTCGGTGAGCCGCGGCAGCACCAGGGAGGCCGCACCGGAGATCGTGCGGGTGCGTTTGGTTTCGAAACCGGCCTCGCGGAACGTGTCCCGCGCGGCGCGCAGGGCCCGGATGTCGGTGTCGATGGTCGTGAGGACGGACTCGGACGGCATCCCGCGCAGCAGCGCGAGCCCCGAGACGCCCGCACCGGTGCCCACTTCCACCACGGTCGCGGGGCGGGACGACGACGCCAGGACGGTCAGCAGCGCCGCGGTGGCCGGGGTCACGGGGTCCAAGCGCAGGGCCAGGGAGCGCTCGCGCGCACGGAAAGCGGTTTCGTCCTCCGTGGCGTAGGCCTCGCAATAGGCCCAGCTCGTGGTTTTATCCGTGCTCATGGACGCGGCGTGCCCTTCACTGCTGTGTGTGCCCGGATCCCCGCGGACCCAGCGCTTCGACGTGGCGGGCCCGGCGTCATGTCCGGGCTCACGGTGCTTCAGCTTATCGCGGTCTGAGGGCACCGCCGGGAACGCCCGGTCGGTGTCCAGATCGCTGTCAGAATCCTGCCGCACAATTGGGGCGTCGAACGCGGCCGCCGCAGGGCGGTCGCAGCAGGGGACGAACAGGGAGGGGGACGGAGTGTCCACACGGGTCGCGGGTCGCAGCAGGGTGCGCCGGCCCTGGCGTTGGCCGAGTCGGCGGACCGTGGGTCTTATGACCGCCTTCGCGGCCTGCGTGTGCGTAGCCCTGCTGACCACCGCCGTGTGGAGCGTGGGCAAGCAGGTGCAGCAGCGCCAGAGCGCGGACGCTCGGTCGGAGGCCACGTGGTCACCCGGTCCCCGGGGAATGGTAGATACCACCTCGGAGGCCGACATCCAGAGCCTGCGCGCCCGGGGGTGGGCCGTTCCGGGTCTGGCCGCGAAGGGGTACTCGGTCGCGGACATCCAACAGTCGCAGGTGGGGGGCCAGCCCGTCGTGGCGGTGGCCCTGCACAATGATCACGGCTCGGTGACCATCGTGGAGCAGCGCGGTGACATCAATCCCGACAACCCCATGGACGGCATCACCGGGCTCCCCGTGGGCGCCGAGGGCATGCACCGGTCGGTGCTCGACGGCGCGCGGTTGTGGGTGGACCGCTCCCAACCGTGGCGCGCGGTGATGGTGCGCCCGGACGCCGTGTACACCCTCACATCGGACACCGCACCGGCCACCCTGGCCCAGACCGTGAGCGCAGTCGTGGCGGAGGACCGGGGACGGGTCAGCCTGCCCTCGCAGAAGGACGAGAGTTTCGGGGCCACGGTCGCGGACGGACTCAAGGAAATTTTCGGTTAAGGACCGCCCCCACCGGGGCGTTCCACGACGTTGATAGGCTCAGCGGGTGTTCGGGATTTCAGGCGGGGAAGCCATCATCATTCTCATCGTGGCCCTGGTGATCATCGGGCCCGAGCGGTTGCCCGAGTACGCCGAGAAGTTCAAGGACATGGTCAAGTCCATCCGGCGCTACGCCACGGGTGCCACGGACGATCTCAAGGCGACTCTCGGCCCGGAATTCTCGGACCTCGACTGGCGCAAGCTCGACCCCCGGCAGTACGACCCGCGCGTGATCGTGCGTGAAGCGCTGCTCGAGGACGACGAGGAACAGAACCGCCACCAGTACGAGGCCTCCACCGTGGCCGCACCCACGGTGCGACGGCTCGCGCGAGGCGAACGCGCCCCGTTCGACACCGAGGCCACGTGAGCCGTCGAGCGCGGCGTGAGCAACCGGCCGCCGCGCTATCGGCCGCGCGCCGCGTGAGCTGACAACCGTCCCGTCATCAGACCGACGCCGCGCGGAGGTCGACGCCGCGTGAACAGACGGGTAGGTGCCGGGCGAGCGGGAACCGGGCCGTGCGGCGGCGGCGTCCCGAGGGAGATCGCTCAACCGCGCGGCGTGATGCCCAGATTCTTACCGGCCAGCCCGCGGCCCTGCTGATCCAGGGCGCGCGCGACGGCCCACAGCTGCTCGGCGGCGGGGGAGTTCGGCCGATCCCATACCGCGGGCACGCCGCGGTCCGAGGCCTCCCGCACGGTGACGTCCAGGGGGACGCTGCCGAGCAGGGGGACGGGGTAGCCCAGGCGCTCGGACAGCGAGCTCGCGATCGTCTCGCCACCGCCCGCTCCGAAGACTTCCATGCGCGTGCCGTCCGGCATGACCATCGCGGACATGTTCTCGACGACGCCCGTGACCTTCTGCTCGGTCTGCTCGGCGAGCGTCCCCGAACGCTGGGCCACGCTCACGGCGGCGTGCTGGGGCGTGGAGACCACGACCACGCCCGAGCGGGGCAGCAGCTGACCCACCGAGATCGCGATGTCCCCCGTGCCCGGGGGCAGGTCCAGGAGCAGGTGGTCCAGGTCCCCGAAGTGCACGTCCGTGAGGAACTGCTCCACCGCGCGGTGCAGCATGGGGCCGCGCCACGCCACGGGCTGGGCGGGATCCACGAACATCCCGATCGAGATCACCTTGAGCACCCCGCGCGAGCGGTGACCGGCCCCAGCCGCGCTGTCCTCGGGCCGGCGGTCCGCACCCTCCGGGACCTCCACGACGGGCGGCAGGATCATGTCCCCCACGCGCGTGGGTGGTTGCGCGATCCCCAGAAGACCGGGTACTGAGAAGCCGTGGATGTCCGCGTCCACGATGCCCACGGTGCGTCCCATCGCGGCCAGCGCGGCGGCGATGTTCACCGTCACGCTGGACTTTCCCACCCCGCCCTTGCCGCTCGTGATCGCGTGCACGCGGGTGAGTGAATGCGGGTCCGCGAACGGGTTGGTGCGGTGGTGCCCGAGCTTCTCCTGCAGTTCCTGGCGCTGCGCCGGGGTCATCACACCCACGTCCACGGCGACGTCGCGGACGTCTGGGAGCTCGTTCAGGGCGGCACGGAGATCCGCTTCGATCGTGGTGCGCATGGGGCACCCGGAGACCGTGAGCAGCACGGTCACGCGTGCCGTCCCGCCTTCGAGGACGGCCTCGGGGATCATCCCGAGCTCGGTCACCGGGCGGCGCAGCTCGGGGTCGATCACGCCGTCCAGGGCTGCGCGCAGTCGGGGGTCGATGGCGCTCCCGTTCACTGATGCGGTCCTTCCTGCTCGGGGTCCTCGAGCTCGATCTTCTTCGCACGCGGGGCCCTGGTGGAGCCGTCGGACTTCTTGCCCTCGGACTTCTTGGTCTTGGACTTGGTGGCCTGGGACTGCGCGGCGGCCTGACCGGCGGCGCGGCGGTCCTGGTCCTCGAGGATCTCCTCGAGCAGCCCGCGCAACTCGGAGCGGACGTAGTCGCGGGTCGCGACCTCGCGCAACGCGATGCGCAGGGACGCGATCTCCCGGGTGAGGTACTCGGTGTCCGCGAGGTTCTGTTGTCCGCGTTTACGGTCCTCCTCGGCGACCACGCGGTCACGGTCGTCCTGCCGGTTCTGCGCGAGCAGCAACAAGGGAGCGGCGTAGGAGGCCTGCAACGAGAGCATCAGTGTCAGCAGCGTGAAGTTCAACGCGCGCGGATCGAACTGCATGCTCTCGGGCGCCAGGGTGTTCCACGCCAACCACACCGTGACGAACACGGTCATCCACAGCAAGAACTGGGGCGTGCCCATCCAGCGGGCGAAGGACTCCGTGAGCCGCCCGAAGGCGTCCGGGTTGGGGCGGAAGCGGGTCAGGTACCCCGGGCGTTTCTCGCGCGGTTGGTCCAGGGGGCCGGGCGAATACTGCGAGGACGCGCTGCGCCGGGGATTACTCATACCGCTTACCCACCTTCCGGACCGGGGTTCCGTCGTCGTACGTGCGCCAGTCCTCGGGCAGCAGGGCGTCCAGGACGTCGTCGATCGTGACCGCACCCACGAGCCGGTCCTGGTCGTTGACGACCGGCAGGATCGTGAGGTCGTACGTGGCCAGTTCGCGAGCGACGTCGGCTAAGGACGCCTGGTCCGAGACGGGCTCGATGGACCGATCGATTAGGTTACCAATCGCCTCGGGCGGCGGGTAACGCAGCAGTCGCTGCGTGTGCACGAGACCCAGGTACTTACCCGTGGGGGTCTCGAGCGGCGGGCGGCACACGAGCACCGCGGATGCCGCGGCCGGGATGACCTCCTCCTGGCGGATGTGCGCGAGCGCTTCCGCCACGGTGGCCTCCGGGGGCAGCACGATGGGGACGGGCGTCATGAGCGAACCGGCCGTGCCCTCCTCGTACTCGCGCAGGCGCCGGACGTCCTCCGCGTCCTCGGGTTCCATCATGGTGATGAACCGCTCGGCCTCCGCTTCCGGCAGTTCGTTGAGCAGGTCGGTCGCGTCGTCGGGGTCCATCTCGGCGAGCAGCGTGACGGCGCGCTCGTTGTCCAGGTGGGTCAGAATGAAGACCTGGTCGTCCTCCGGCAGCTCCTCGAGCACGTCCGCGAGCCGCTCGTCCTGCAGTTCCGCCGCGATCTCGAGCTTGCGCTTGTCCGGCATGTCCCGCAGCTCGTCCGCGATGTCCGCGGCCTGGTCCTCCTCGTGCTGCGCGATCCACTGCGTGGCCGGTTGCGGCCCCGCGTTGGACGGGTCGTCCGCGTCCTCCCAGTCCACCACGAGCGTCTGATTTCGACGCCGGATCAAGCCTCCCGTGGCCTGCGACCTGCGCACGAACAACTGCGAGATGACCCAGTCACCCCGGTTGTTGCTCTTCTCCATGGCCACGTCCTCGATCGTGGCGGTCCCGGAACCGTCCAACAGCACCACGGTGCGGTCGAAGAGCTCACCCACGGCCAGCGTCTCGGCACCGCGCTGCTCGAAGCGGCGCAGGTTCACGAGCCCGGTGGAGATGATCTGCTCCGCGTCGATGCTCGTAACACGCGTCATGGGCACGAACACACGCTTCTTCCCGAGCACCTCCACCACGAGACCCACGACGAGCGGGCGGGTGCGCACCGACGGTTTGCTACCCGGGCGCAAGAGCACCACGACGTCGCGCAATCGCCCCAGGCGGTCGCCCAACGGGTCGAAGACGTCCAGGCCGATGAGTCTCGCGACGAAGATCTTGGAAAGGTTTGTGCTCACCCGCCCAGCCTAGTGAACCGTGCTGTGCGGTCCCATTCCTGGAGTGGGGGATCAGAACCCGGGCGATACCGGTTGCTGGGCACCCGATCCGGGGTGGGTTCACCGGCCGCCGTGTTCACCCGCTGCGATGATCCAGGGTTTTCCCGGCGGGCTCGTGGGTGACTACGGGACAATGGATGGCATGAGCAACTCGAAACGAGGCCCCGCCCAACTGTCCATCGCCCCGGAAATGCCCCGCGGTGAGGTGGTGGGCCGTTACCGGACCTACGCCCTGGCGCAGAAAGCCGTTGACTACATGGCGGACGAACACTTCCCCGTGGCCATGGTCTCGATCATCGGCAGCGACCTCAAGTCCGTGGAGCAGGTCACCGGTCGGCTCTCCTACCCCAAGGTCGCCCTGCAGGGTGCGCTCAACGGTCTGGTCTTCGGCGCGTTCTTCGGCCTTTTGATGTCCCTGCTGGGCGGGGCCAACATGGCTTCGTCCCTGTTGCTCACCATGATCCTCGGTGGCGCGTTCTGGATGCTCATGGCCACCATCACGTACGCCATGTCCCGCGGCAAGCGGGACTTCACCTCGACCAGCAGGATCGTGGCGGGCAGCTACGAGGTCCTCGCCGCCCCGGAGGTCGCGGGTCAGGCCCGCCAGGTGCTCAACGGCATGGAGGGCGGCCACGTGGTGGGGCAGCGCGGGCAGAACCCGGGTCAGGGGTACCGCGGTCCCGCCGGTCCGCAGGGCAACCAGTACCCCGGTGGCCCGCAGCACGGTGGACCGGCCCAGGGCGGTCCCGTCCAGGGCGGGCGGCCGGGCGCCCCGGTTCACGGTGCTCCGGTGCAGGGTGATCCCGGGGGACAGAACGCTCCCGGCGGTTCCGAGCCGCGCTACGGTGTGTTTCTCCCGGGTGCGGATCAGCAGCAGGAAGACACCAACCGCTCCGCGAAGTTCCCGGACCTCCCGGACGGACGCCCGCAGTACGGTATCCGGCTCGAACCCTCCGACACCGCCCCGGCCGGTGGACAGCCCGCACCGCAGGCCCCCGCGAACGCCGCCGCTCCGTCCCACCCCGCGGCCGACGCTCCCGCTCCCTCCACAGACGGGGCGTCATCGGGCACGATCCCCGCGAACCCGGCTCAGTCGGCCGACCGCGCGGCGCCGTGGACACAGCCGGGTACCCCCGAGGCACCGCGCGAGGGCGGGTCCACCCCGCACAACGGACAGGACACGACCCAGCGGCCGCACGGCGAGGACCAGCGCTGACCCACGGCACACGCGCAACAAAATTTCGGGCACGCCAGAGCCACAGATGGTGCCCGAAGGTGGCGCGGGAGTGACTGGGAGTTCGGCGACGTCACGCACAGAGAGTGATCCCCGGGTCCCGACATGCGGGCCCGGGGATCACTCTCTAGGTGTTCCGGGGGTTACGCCGCGGGGCCAGCGCTGGGGCCCACGTTCTCGTCCCGGTTCCAGATGCCCTGGATCCACGACTCCACGTCGTCGGGGTTGCGGGGGAGGGCCTCGGAGAGGTTCTCGTTGCCCTGCTCGGTGATCAGCACGTCGTCCTCGATGCGCACACCGATGCCGCGGTACTCCTCGGGGATCGCGAGGTCCTCGTTCTTGAAGTACAACCCGGGCTCGATCGTGAACACCATCCCCGGCTCGATCACAGCGTCCAGGTAGAGCTCACGCTTGGCCTGGGCGCAGTCGTGCACGTCCAGTCCCAGGTGGTGGCTCGTGCCGTGCGGCATCCAGCGGCGGTGGTGCTGACCGGCCTCGGACAGGGAGACCTCCGCGGACACCGGCAACAGCCCCCATTCCTCAAGCCGCTGGGCGAGCACCTTCATGGCCGCGGCGTGGAGGTCCCGGAACTTGTTACCGGGAACGGCGACGTCGAACGCGGCGTCCGCGGCGTCGAGCACGGCCTGGTAGATCCGGCGCTGCACGTCCGTGTAGCTGCCGGTCACGGGCAGGGTGCGGGTGAGGTCCGCGGTGTAGAGCGACTCGGCCTCCACACCCGCGTCCACGAGGATCAACTCGCCCGGCTTGACCGAGCCGTTGTTGCGGATCCAGTGCAGCACGGTCGCGTTGTTCCCGGACGCCGCGATGGTGTCGTAGCCGAGGTCGTTGCCCTCGAGGCGGGCGCGGGAGAAGAACGCGCCCTCGACTACGCGCTCGCCGCGTTCACCGCCGATCGCGCGCGGCAGCACGGAGACGATGTCCTCGAAACCGCGGATCGTGGCCGCCACGGCCTCGCGCAACTGCCCGATCTCGTACTCGTCCTTGATGAGCCGCAGCTCGCTCAGGGCCTCGGCCAGGGTCGCGTCCTTGGTGTCCGACTGCTCGAGGTCCACGCCCGTGTTGATCCGGGATGTGTCAACGAGCGCGTCCATGTTCAGGTCCACGTCCCGCACCAAACGAATGCTGAGACCACCCAGGGCGGTGTTGCCTGCGTCCTTGGTGACCGCGGTCTCCAGAGCGGAGAGGTCCTCGGTGGGCAGCGCGAACTCGTCACGCAATTGCGCCAGCGTGGGGCGGGGCCCCACCCAGAACTCACCGTTCTTGGCATCCGCGTAGAACTCCGCGGAGTCCCGCCCGGCCATGGGGTGGAAGTACAGGGTGGAGGTGTGGTCGCTGCCGTCGTCCCCCTGACCCTGCTCGGTGGGTTCCATGACCAGCACGGCCTCGGGCTCGTGGTCCACTCCCATGCCCGTGAGGTGCGCGAACGCGGAGTGCGGGCGGAAGCGATAGTCGGTGTCGTTCGAGCGCACCTTGGGGGCGCCCGCGGGGATCACGAGGCGCTCGCCGGGGAACATCCGGGAGAGCCGGGCACGGCGCTGAGCGGCGAACTCCGCGACCTCGGCGCGCGGCGTCGTCGTGTGCTCCGGAGCGGCCCAACCCGAGGCCATGAACTCGCGGAACTCCGCGTTGTCGGGGCGCTGCGAGCGGTTGTCCACCCGCTCGTCCATGGGCTGCGCGGCGTCCTCGCTCGCGTGATGGGAAGCGGTGGGGTGTGCTGAGCCTTGGCTCATGGACGCGGTCATCTCCTTCGGGGCGCGGGCTCCCGCGCGGGTCGCGATGCTGGCGGAATGTTCTCGTCCATGGTGCCACGCCGGTCAACCCTGGCCCGTGGGCAGCGACGACCGGGCGATCGGTAGCGATGGCTCGGCCTCGTCCGATCGGCGCGTATCGCGGGCCGACCCACCGCGGTCCGCGGGTATCGTGGAGGTGATGAGAATCGACCTGCACACCCACTCCAACGCGTCGGACGGCACGGAGTCCCCGGCGGACGTGGCCCGCGCGGCACACCGGGCCGGGCTCAACGTCTTCGCGCTCACCGATCACGACACCACCGCGGGGTGGCAGGAGGCGGGGGACACCGCCGTGTCCCTGGGGGTCGCGTTCGTACCCGGCATGGAGATCACGTGCACCACCGCGGACGGTATCTCGGTGCACATGCTCAGCTATCTGCACGGCCCGGACCACGCACCGCTGCTGGACGCGATCGAGGAGTCCCGGCGCAGCCGACTCTCCCGCGCGCACAAGATGGTGGACCTGCTCGCGCAGGACTACCCGATCAGCTGGGACGACGTCATGGCCCACGTGAGTCCCGAGGCCACGGTGGGCCGCCCACACATCGCGGACGCCCTGGTGGAGCTGGGCGTCGTCCCAAACCGCTCTGCCGCGTTCTCGGACATGCTCTCCGGGCGATCTAAGTACTACGTGCGGCACATGGCCCTGGACCCGGTGCAGGCCATCAAACTCGTGCGCGCGGCGGGCGGGGTCCCGGTGTGCGCCCACCCCATGGCCCCGTTGCGCGGTCGCGTGGCCACCCCGGCCGATTTCAACGCGATGATCGACGCCGGTCTGGCCGGCGTGGAAGTCGCCCACCGGGACAACCCGGACGAGTCCCGCGCGGTGCTCATGAAGCTCGCCGCGGACCACGATCTCATCGTCACGGGATCCAGCGACTACCACGGCGCGGGCAAGCCCAATCGGTTGGGGGAGAACTCCACGTCAGTGCGTTCGCTCACGAGGATTTGCGAACAGGCCACCTCCGGGGTGGAGGTCCGCTGGCCGTGAGGCCGGGGCGCACGGCACGGTCCTGACGACGTTTCGAAGAACAGTCGGGATGCAGCGGCTCGTGAACCGGATCAGGACGCGCTGAACACCGCCGTATCCGGCAGGCGCCGACGCATGACGTCCACGGCCTCGGGGTTGGAGTCCACGCACACGAACTTCCGGCCCAGTTGCTCGCTGACCGCGCCCGTGGTCCCCGAGCCTGCGAAGAAGTCCAGCACCCAGTCCCCGGGACGCGAGGACGCCGTGACGATCCGGCGCAACACCCCGGCGGGTTTCTGCGTGGGATAACCGGTCTTTTCCTTGCCCGTGGGGGAGACGATCGTGTGCCACCACACGTCCGTGGGCAGCTTGCCGCGCGCGGCTTTGACGGGACCCACGAGCCCCGGGGCCATGTACGGCTCCCGGTCCACGTCCGCGGAGTTGAAGTGGTAGGCGGTCGGATCCTTGACGTAGACCAGGATCGTGTCGTGCTTGGCCGGCCATCGCTTGGCGGTGCGTCCGCCGAAGTCGTAGGCCCAGATGATCTCGTTGAGGAAGCACCGGCGGCCGAACAGCGCGTCCAGCAGCACCTTGACGTAGTGCACCTCGCGGTAGTCCAGGTGCACGTACAGCGTCCCGTGCGTGGCCAGCACGCGCCGGGCATGCATCAGCCGGGGTTCCAGGAAGCCCAGGTAGTCCGCGAACGAGTCCTCGTAGCGCAGCAACGAGCCCATGATCGTTTCGTAGGAACGCCCCGCGAAGCCCACGCGATCGCCCTCGCCCGCGGCCGCGGGGACGGAGCGAGTGGTGCGGCGCACCTGGTCCCTGCCCGTGTTGAACGGGGGGTCCAGGTACACCAGGGAGAACGCCTCGTCCGGCAGCCCCTCCAGCACGTTGAGGTTCTCACCGTGCACGATCGCGCTGGTGCCCTCCGCATCGAATGCGAAGGGCTCCCACTGCGCCATCTACTCTCCCGCTGCAGAGGACTGCTGCGCCTGCTGACCGCCCTGGGCAGCCTTGTTCTGCCCCGAGGAACGACGACGCCGTCGGCGCCGCTTGGTGCCCTCGCCCGTGTCCTCCACGGAGGTCTCCCGGGAACGCTCGCCCTGCTCGGAGCGGGGCCGCTGGTTCTCCGCCTGGGAGCGCCCCGCGGAGCCGCTGCGGGGGTCGGAACCGCCCGAGCGGCGTCGTGCGCCGGAGCCGTTGCGGCCACCGGAACCACCGCGACCGCCGCGGCCCGAACGCTTCTCGGAGTGCTGCGGCCTGCCGTCACCGAGGTCCTCGAGCTCCTCGGCGTCGAGGCCCTCGAGCGTGCGCTGCGACTTGGGCAGCTTGCCCTTGACGCCGCGCGGGATGTTCAGGTCCGTGTAGAGGTGATCGGAGGACGAGTAGGTCTCCACGGGTTCGGGCACGCCCAGCTCCAGGGCATTGTCGATCAGGCGCCAGCGGGGGACGTCGTCCCAGTCCACGAACGTGATGGCCGTGCCCTTGTTGCCCGCGCGCCCGGTGCGCCCGGTGCGGTGCAGGTAGGTCTTCTCGTCCTCGGGGCACTGGAAGTTGATCACGTGGGTGACGTCCTCAACGTCGATCCCTCGCGCGGCGACGTCCGTGGCCACAAGCACGTCCACCTTGCCGTGACGGAACGCGCGCAGCGCCTGCTCGCGGGCGCCCTGGCCCAGGTCGCCGTGCAGGGGAGCGGCGGCGAAACCGCGGTGGATGAGCTCGTCCGCGAGCTTGGCGGCCGCGCGTTTGGTACGCGTGAAGATGATGGTCCGTCCCCGGCCCTCGGCCTGCAGGATGCGCGCGACGACCTCGTCCTTGTCCAGGTGGTGGGCACGGTAGATGACCTGACGGATGTCCTTCTTGGTGCTGCCCTCGTCCGGGGCGGCCGCACGGATGTGCATGGGCCGGGTCATGTACCGCCGTGCCATGGCCACCACGGGGCCGGGCATGGTCGCGGAGAACAGCATGGTTTGGCGCACCTGCGGAACCGTGGCCAGCAGCTTCTCCACGTCCGGGAGGAAGCCCAGGTCCAGCATCTCGTCCGCCTCGTCCAGCACGACCATGCGCACGTGGCTCAGGTCCAGGAAGTGCTGGCGGTTGAGGTCGATCAGGCGCCCGGGGGTGCCCACGACGACCTCCACGCCCTTTTCGAGCTCGGCGATCTGCGACTCGTAGGGGCGGCCACCGTAGATCGTGGCCACGCGGGCGTTGCGGGTCTTGGCGGCGATCGCGAGGTCGCTGCCCACCTGGACCGCGAGCTCACGCGTGGGGACCACGATCAATGCCTGGGGGGCGCCGGGCTTCTTCAACTGGGCCCAGCCGTCGTCGTCACGGCCTACGGCACGCTGCAGTGCGGGGATGCCGAAACCGAGGGTCTTGCCGGTACCGGTCTTGGCCTGACCGATGATGTCCTGGCCGGACAGTGCGATGGGCAGCGTCATGGCCTGGATGGGGAACGGGGAGGTGATGCCGTGCTCGGCGAGCGCGTCCACGATGTCCTGGCGGACGCCGAAGTCCGCGAACGAGGACTCGGTCACGGGTTCGGCGGTGTCGACCGCCTGGGTCCCGGCCTCGTCCGGCTCGATGATGTCGTGTTCGGGTGTTGCAGTGATATCGGTCACGAATGTCCTTCACGGGTCGGCGCGGGGCACCACACCGGATCATCGGCCGGGCCGTCCCGGAGGACGGAGCGGCACGAAGCGGGGGCCGCCGCGCTGTGAGAGGAAGCCGATCGTGAAACGCACCCCGCCCGGGCGCTCAGCGGAAGGCGCGGGACCTTCCGGGCGCGGGCCGAAGCCGGGTAACAAGTGAACGTGACGGTCTCATGGGACGACCGGTCATCCTGATAAACACCTCCAGTGTACCCGCAAAACGGTGAGGCCCCCGGACGCGGTGGTCCGGGGGCCTCACGGCGTGGGCGGTTCAGCCGAGGGGCAGGGGGGTGAAACCCACCTTTCGCTTGGTCTCCTGGCCGGTCTCCACGTAGCCGATGCTCGCGGAGGGGACCACGGTGGTGGAACCCTTGGTGTCCTGCAGCACGAGCGGTGCGCCGGAGCTCAGCGCCTCCGTGACCTTGGTCTGCACCTCGTCCGCGGAGAGGTCGGCGTTGACCACGAGCTCGCGGGCCACGTTCTGAATCCCGATCTTGATTTCCATGAGTACCTCCTGCGGCGTCACCGGCCCACGGTGATCACGGGCCGGACCATGTCTTCCAGGTGCCGCGCACCCCGGTGAGGGGCGGGCGCGTCAGCCTCGGTCGTTGCCGATCAGTTTAGGAGCAGGTTCCCGGCGCTCCTCGTCGAGCGTCCTGATTCCGCCCCAGGCTAAACGGAAAATCCGGTCCTGGACCTCTTCGCGTGTGCCCGCTTCCGGGTGGCGGGTCCAGAACACAGCGGAGGTCTGGACCAGGTGCACGAGGCCCCGGGACAGCATGATGGCCTGGGCCGGTGGCATGCCCGCTTTGGGTCCGAGCACCGCGGCCACGGCCACGGCAATCCCCTGGTAGAACTCGTCCAGTTGCGCCGCGACCTCGGGGAAGGACATGAGGTCCGCGCTGAACACGAGCCGATGGGCCTCCGGCCGGCTGTTCACGAACTCGAAGTGGGTGTCGATCACGTTCTGCACCCGCGCCTTGTTGGTCTCGGCGCTGGCCAGGGACCGCTCGAGCTTCTCGGACAGTTCCGCGAGCGTGAACTGCACGAGCGCCAGGAACAGGTCCCGCTTACCCGGGAAGTGCTGGTAGAGCACCGGTTTGGAGACCCCGGCCGCGGCGGCGATCTCGTCCATGGAGGTCGAGTGGTAGCCGCCTTCGGAGAACACCCGCAGTGCCGTGCTCAATAGCTGCTCCCGCCGCTGGTCCCGGGTCATGCGAGGGGCCCGCGTGTGGCCGGTGGGCGCGGGCGCGTCGCGTGCATCGGGAGCGTTCATGGGGTCCTCCTCTGTGACGGGCCCTCGCCCGTCGTGGCTTCAACCGGCCGCGCGGGGACGCGGGGTGTCTGAGGGGGATCGTTCAGCGAGGGGATCCTGATCCGCGGGGAGGGTCTGCGGTGGTGCGACCTCCAGACCGAACAGCGCTTCCAATCCGGAAATGTATTCGTCCGCGCGGCCCTCCGCGGCGAGCTGACGGGCACGGACGGTGGGGATGTGCAGCAGTGAGCGGACCATGCGGCGCATGGCCATCTCGATCTGTTCCTCCGCGCCGGTGCAGCCGTGGTGGGCACGGACCTTCTCGAGTTCGGTGTCCAGCACGGCCATGGTGTGCTTGCGCAGCGCCACGATGGCCTGGTCCATGGTGCGGGCGTTCTGGGCTGCCGCGAAGCCCTGGGCGGCCTCGTCCACGATCTCGCGCGCCGCGCTCACGGACTCGCGGGTCTCCTCGGGTGCGGCCACGCGCACCGATTCCAGGGTGATCAGCTCCACGTCCGGCAGGTCCGCGACGGCGGGGTCGAAGTCCCGCGCCAGCGCGAGGTCGATCACGGTGCGCGGTCCGCTCGGGAAGGCGGACGCCGGTATGGGGGCGGAGCCGCCCGAGCAGCCGATCACGACGTCCGCGCGGCGCAGTGCCGCCGGCAGCTCGACCTCCGTGACGGGGGAGCCGCCGCGTTGGTCCGTGAACTGCTGGGCGCGTCCGGAACCGGAGTAGACCTCGATGTCCGCGCAGCCGCGGTCGCGCAGCGCGGCCATGGTGGCGCCGGCGTACGCGCCGGTGCCGAAGATCAGGGCGTGCCGGTTGGGCCAGCTGCCGCGGGTGATGTCGTCGGCGAGGTCCAGGGCCACGGACACGATGGAGCGTCCCCGCTCACCGAGGCCGGTGCGGGCCCCGACCTCACGTGCGGTGCGGGCGGCGGCCTCGAATAACTGCACGAGGTGTCCCGAAGCGGTGCCGGACTGGCGGGCCTGGTTCAGCGCGCGGCGGACCTGTCCGGTGATCTCACGCTCGCCCACCACGGCGGACTCCAGACCGGAGACCACGGTGAACAGGTGTTGCGGGACCTCGGTGCCGTGGTAGGTGTCCATGGTCTCCAGGACGAAGCGTTCGTCCAGCCCCGCGCGCTCAGCCACGCGTTCGGCGAGCTGCTGCTGGGCCAGGGCGACGTCGCGGGTCCCGTCCTCGGGCAGCTCAGCGTAGAGTTCGAGCCGGTTGCACGTGGATAGCGTGATGGCCCCCGAGAGCGCGCCCTGGGACACGGCCTCCTCGGCCACCCCGAGAGCCCCCGTGCTCAACCGTGCGACGGTGTTGAGGTCGACGGAACGGTGCGATGCGACAAGACAGAAAAGAACCACAATCCGGCCATCCTAGACGAATTCATCCTGGCTCGCTCAGCATAACCACTGGGCGCACCCGGCGCAGAGATTGTGTTCCCGGCGGACACTACGTCATCAAAACCGGCGGGCTCCTTTGGCACAATGGGGCCATTATGGCTTCCCAGAATGATCGCACCGTAGAATCCCGCCGCGCCGAGTCCCCCCATGATCCCGCCGCGGCCACGGAGCCGGGCGGCGATCACGCGTGGGAGCAGCGCATCGCCGCGCTGCCCACCGAGCACCCGCTGCGCTCGGCGGGTGTGGCCGACTCCCCCCTGATCAGTACCCTGCGGGGGCTCCCCGCCGCGCACACGCCCGTGTGGTTCATGCGTCAGGCGGGTCGCTCGCTGCCCGAGTACCGCGCCGCCCGGGAGGGCACGGGGATGCTCGAGGCGTGCCTGACCCCGGACCTCGCCGCGGAGATCACCCTGCAGCCGGTGCGCCGGCACGGCGTGGACGCGGCCATCTTCTTCTCCGACATCGTGGTGCCCATGAAGCTCGCCTCGGTGGCCGTGGACATCGTGGCCGGGCGCGGCCCGGTGCTCGACCACCCCGTGCGCACCGCCGCGGACGTCACCGCGCTGCCCGAACTGCCGGACTCGGCGTTGGACCCGATCCGCGAGGCCGTGGCGCGCACGGTCGCCGAGCTCGGGGACACCCCGCTGATCGGTTTCGCGGGCGCGCCGTTCACGATCGCCGCATACGCCGTGGAGGGCGGGCCCTCGCGCGACCACTTGCGCCCGCGCACCATGATGCACGCGGATCCCGCGTCCTGGACCGCTCTGGCCGAGTGGGCCGCGCGCACCTCCGGAGCGTTCCTGCGCGCCCAAGTGGAAGCGGGGGCCTCGGCCGTGCAGTTGTTCGACTCGTGGGCGGGCTCCCTATCGCTCGCCGACTACGAGGCGCACGTCCAGCGCCACTCCGCGGACGCGCTCGCCGCCGTGGCGGACCTGGGGGTACCGCGGATCCATTTCGGCACGGGTACGGGCGAGCTGTTGGCCGCCATGCGGGACGCGGGAGCGGACGCCGTGGGTGTGGATTACCGCATCCCGTTGGACGTCGCATCGCAGCGTCTGGGTGGGCGCACCGTGGTGCAGGGCAACATCGATCCCGCGCTGCTCGCCGCCCCGCGGGAGGTGCTACACGAGCACGCCCGCGACGTTCTGCGCCGCGGTCGCAGCGCCCCCGGTCACGTGGTCAACCTGGGCCACGGCGTGCCGCCGGAGACGGACCCGGACGTGCTGAGCGAACTGGTGACCTTCATCCACAAGGAGACTCGGTGACAACTTCCCCCGGTGCCCAGCGGCGCACCGCGCCACGGCGTCCTCGCACGGCTCTCGTGGTGGGCGGCGGCGTCGCCGGGTTGACGGCCGCCCGTGACCTGGCGCGCGCCGGTCTGCGCGTGACCCTGGTCGAGGCCTCGGACCACTTCGGCGGCGCCGTGGGTGCCCACGAGGTGGCGGGACTCGTCCTGGACTCCGGCGCGGAATCCTTCGCCACACGCTCGGACGCCGTACCCGATCTGCTCGAGGAACTCGGGCTCTCCGACCGCGTGGTCACCCCCCATCCCGCGGGCTCCTGGTTGCAACTCCCTGAGGGTGCGGTGCCCGCACCCAAGTCCGGGGTGCTCGGGATCCCCGCGGACCCCACCGCACCGGAGCTGCGCAAGCCCCTGGGCCGGGCGGGCGTGGCCCGTGCGCGCATGGACAGGGCGTTGCCGGCCCGCGTGGGCGCGGGGGAGCGTTCCATCGGCGGTCTCGTGCGTGCCCGCATGGGCCAGCGCGTGCTGGACCGGTTGGTCACCCCGTTCGTCTCCGGGGTCTACTCGACCCACCCGGACGAACTCGACGTCGACGCCGTGGCCCCCGGTTTGCGCGCCCGCTTGCGCGAACTCGGCAGCCTGGGCGCGGCCGCGGGTGCACTGCGCACAGCGAGCCCCGCGGGTGCGAACGTGGCCGGTCTCGACGGCGGGATGAACCTGCTCAGCGAACGGCTCGTGCGGGACGCGGAGCGGTTGGGCGTCAAGCTCGTGACCCGCTACGACGTCATCGCCCTGGACCGCGACCCGCGCAGGCCCGGGTGGATGGTGATCCAGCGCCAACCCGTGAACGGGGACAAGACGGCCGTGGCCCGCGGGGAACTGCTCGTGATGGCCACGGACGGACCCACCACGGTGCGCTTGCTCGGCACGCAGGTCAGCGACGTCCAGAACTTCACGCCTCGCTCGGGGCCCCGGATCGCGCTCGCCACCCTCGTGCTGGATTGCCCCGCCCTGGACAGTGCACCCCGCGGTACCGGTCTGCTCGTGAGCGACGACGTGCGCGAGGTGCGCGCCAAGGCCCTGACCCACGCCACGGCCAAGTGGAAGTGGGTGGCTCGCGAGGCCGGGGAGCACCGCCACGTGGTGCGGTTATCCTACGGCCGGGCCACCCCGCGTGGATCGGGCCCCTCCCCGGAGGTCACGCTCGAGGACAAGCACCTCATCTCGCTCGCCCTCGGGGACGCGAGCACGCTGCTGGGCGTACCGATCGAACCGGAACAGCTCGTGGGCGCGGACGTCGTGCGGTGGCACACCGCCCTGCCGCGCACGGACGCGGGTCACAGCGCCCGCGTCACGGGGTTCCGCCGGGCGCTCAAGGACGTCCCGGACGCCGCGGCCGTGGGGGCGTGGCTGTCCGGCACGGGACTCGCGGCGGTCGTCGCCGACACCCGCCACCAGGTCAGGACCCTGCTCAAGCACCACGGGTTCGACGTGACCCCGAACTGAGGGACCGCCGCGCGCGGGACCGAGCCGTGCGACGTCGTCCGCGCAGCCCGGGCAGTGCTGCGCGGGACGAGAACCATCGAACGTGAACAGAACGAGAAGTCGAAAGGGAGCACACACGATGAGTGAGCACGCAACCGAGGCACGCCAGGACGCGGCACAGGCCGGCGGGGACACGCTGTACTGGGCCGGTTACACGGTGTTCGAGCGGACGGGTGAGCGCCCGCGGGACGCGGACTCGCAGGCCAACCGCAGCGCGTTCGACGAGCTCGTGAAGGACCTCGAGGGTCGGGGCGTCACCGTGCGCGGCGTGTACGACGTCTCCGGGATGCGCGAGAGCGCCGATCTGATGCTGTGGCTCACGGGCAAGGAACCGGACGCCCTGCAGGCCGCGATCCGGCAACTGCGCCGTCAGCCGCTGCTCGCGGGCACCCGGCAATCCTGGAACGCCATGGGTGTGCACCGCGAGGCGGAGTTCACGTCCAACCACTCGCCGGCGTTCGCGCGCGGTGCGGAAGCCAAGGACTGGGTGTGTGTGTACCCGTTCGTGCGCTCCTACGAGTGGTACTACATGAACCCGCAGCGCCGCGGTGAGATGCTCAAGAACCACGGCATGAAGGCCCGTGAGTACCCGCAGGTGCTCGCCAACACGATCGCGTGCTTCGGGCTCAACGACTTCGAGTGGTTGCTCGCGCTCGAGGCCCCCGAGCTCGTGGACCTGGTGGACATCATGCGCCACTTCCGCAACACCGAGGCACGCCTGCACGTGCGCGAGGAGACCCCGTTCTACACGGGGCGCCGGATCACCACCCACGAGATTGCCGAGGTGCTTGACTGAGATGACTGACACCCGAGAGACCAATGCCCTGAGTGCCGAGCGCGCCAACGCGCCGCACAGCTTCGACGCCCTGATCCTCTCCTCCTTCGGCGGGCCGGAGGGTCAGGAGGACGTGATCCCGTTCCTGCGCAACGTCACGCGCGGCCGCGGCATCCCGGACGAGCGGCTCGAGGAGGTGGCCACCCACTACCGTGCGAACGGCGGCGTGAGCCCCATCAACGCCCAGAACCGGGCGCTGCGCGATGCGCTCGAGGCCGAGCTGCGGCGTCGTGGTGTGGAGCTGCCCGTGCTGCTCGCCAACCGCAACTGGGACCCGTACGTGGCGGACGTTCTGCGCGAGAGCCACGAGCGCGGGTACCGGGACCTCCTGGTGCTCGCCACGAGCGCGTACTCCGGGTACTCCAGCTGCCGCCAGTACCGGGAGGACTACGGCGTGGGCCTGGAGGAGACGGGGCTGCAGGACGAGCTGCACGTGGAGAAGATCCGGCAGTACTACGACTCCGAGGGCTTCCTGCGCCCGTACGCCACCAAGCTGCGGGACTCGCTGCTCGCCCTGCGCGAGCGTACTGACGGACCCGTGCGCGTGCTGTTCACCACCCACTCCGTGCCCATGACGGACGCCAACGCGGCCGGCTCCCAGCGGATGAGCTTCGAGGGGGACTCCGCCTACGTGGCGCAGCACCTTGCGGCCGCGCGCTGGATCGTGGAGCAGGTGGGCGAGCCCATGAACGGGGTGGAGTGGGAGCTCGTGTACCAGTCCCGCTCCGGGCCCCCGCAGGTCCCGTGGCTCGAACCGGACATCTGCGACGTCATCGAGGAGCTGCCTGGCAAGGGCGTCACCGGCGTGGCCGTGGTGCCCCTGGGCTTCGTCTCGGACCACATGGAGGTGCTCTGGGACCTCGACACCGAGGCCCGTGACGCCGCGGCCGAGGCCGGCCTGGAGTTCGAGCGCATCCCCACCGCCGGCACCGATCCCGAGTTCGTGGCCGCGCTCGCGGACCTCGTGGAGCAGCGGCTGGGCACGCCCACCGCGCCCCCGCGGGTATCCGCGTGCGCCCAGGGCACGTGGTTCGACACGTGCGCCCCGGACTGCTGCGTGAAGGTGCTGCGCGGCCAGAGCGAACCCCGCCCCACGATCGCCCAGCGGCCCGTCGGCGAGCCGATCCCCGTGGGGCTCGACGAGAACGGCGAGGTGATCCACCGGTGAGTGGACCCGTGTTCAGGGTGGGCACCCGAGGCTCGCAGCTGGCCATGACCCAGAGCCGGTGGGCGGCCGAGGCCGTCTCCCGTGCCGGGGGCATCGACCACGAGCTGGTCACCGTGCGCACCGAGGGCGACGTGCTCACCGGGCCGCTGTCCCAGTTGGGCGGTACAGGGGTCTTCGCCACGGCGTTGCGGTCCCAGGTGCTCGATGGCGCCGTGGACCTGGCCGTGCACTCCCTCAAGGACCTGCCCACCGCGGCGGTCACGGGGCTCACCATTGCCGCGCTGCCGCAGCGTGAGGACCCGCGGGACGCCCTGTGCGCCCGTGACGGTCTGACCCTCGACGAACTGCCGGAGGGCGCGGCCGTGGGCACGGGCTCGCCGCGGCGCGTCGCGCAGTTGCGCGCGCTGCGCCCCGACCTGCGCATCGTGGACATCCGCGGCAACGTGGGCACGCGGCTCAACCGCGTGGCTCCCGGGGACCCGGGGGACCTCGACGCGGTGGTGCTCGCGGCGTCGGGCCTCAAGCGCCTGGGCCTCGAGGGGCGGATCACCGAGTACCTGGATCCGCACCGGATGCTGCCGGCCCCGGGCCAGGGTGCGCTCGCGCTCGAGGTCTCGGCGGAACTCGCGGCGGACTCGGGTCTCGCGACCGGTCTGGCCGCGGTGGACCACCTGCCCACGCGGCTCGCGGTCACCGCGGAGCGCTCGGTGCTGGCTCGTCTCGAGGCGGGCTGCGCCGCACCTGTGGGAACCTTCGCACGCCTCGTGGACGGTGATCTCGAACTGGACGTCGTCGTGGCGAATCCGGACGGCTCCGAGGTCATGCGCCGCACGGAGTCCGCGCCGGAACCCTCGGTCGAGGCCGCGCGGGCTCTCGGTCAGCGGGTCGCGGAGGACCTGTTGGCCCACGGCGCGGACCGGTTGGCACGGTTGAGCCTGTGACCGCGGCGCGCGTGCTCATCACCCGCGACCCCGCTTCCGCGAGCGCCCTGGCGGTGCTGCTGCGGGAACGCGGGTACGAGCCGTGCGCCTCGCCCCTGCTCGAGGCCCAGTTGCCGTCGGACGTGGAATCACTGCGGGAGCTGCTGGCCGAGGCCACCGGCCCGAGCGGTCCCACGTGGTTGTGCGTGACGTCCGCGACCACGGTGGCGGCGCTTGCCGCGGTCGCCCCCACCCCGCAGTGGGGTGCCGCGCTCGACGCCGCTCGGCGGCCCTCCGCTCGTCACCGCACCGAGGCCGGTGAGCCCGCGCTGCGGGTCGCCGCGGTGGGCGAGGCGACCGTCCGCGCGCTGGGGGAGTATGGTGTGGGCGTGGATTTCGTCCCCGCGCGCGTCTCGAGCGCGGCGGGCATGCTCGCCGAGTGGCCCGAGGAGCACCCGGGTGCATCCGGGGCCCCGGTGCGGGCCCTCGTGCCGGTCTCGGCGCTCGCGTCCGACGCCCTCGTGAGCGGACTGCGGGAGCGGGGGTACGACGTCGTGCGGATCACCGCGTACGACACCGTCCCGGCCCCGGCGGACCGCCCGCTGCGCGCCCCCGGTGCCGGGACCGCAACCACACCGGAAGCCCCCGAGGAATGGGGCGCCGACGCCGCTCGGGCCGCGTGCGCGTCCGGTGAGCTGGCCGCGGTGGTGGTCACGGCGCCGTCGCGCGCGGACGCCCTGCTGGAGGGCATGACGCCCGCGGCCGCCACGGCGTGGATCGCGATCGGGGAACCGACCGCCCGCGCGCTGCGGGCCCGCGGAGTCGACCCGATGACCTCCGCGCAACCGACCCCAGCGGCCCTGGCCGACGCCGTATCGCGGGCGCTGGGTGAGCCGGACACTTCGGCGCCGGAGCGGGACGGTCACGCCGAGCCCGCAACGACCCGCCCCGTGACGACTCAAAGATTTCGATGATCAGGAGATGTGAACCATGACCGACCATGACGTGTCGTACGACCTCGTGTCACGGCCCCGCAGACTGCGCAGTACCCCGGCCATGCGCCGGTTCACCGCGGAGACCCGCGTGACGCCGTCCGAGCTGATCCTGCCCGTGTTCGTCAAGGAAGGACTCGACGAGCCGCAGCCCCTGGCCTCGATGCCCGGTGTGGTGCAGCACAACATGGACTCTCTCAAGCGCGCGGCCGCCGAAGCCGTGGAGCTGGGGCTGGGCGGCTTCATGTTGTTCGGGATCCCGCAGACCCGCGACGCAGAGGGCTCCGCCGCGCTGGACCCGGACGGCATTCTCAACCGCGGGATCCGTGCCGTGCGTGACGAGGTGGGGGACGACATCGTGGTCATGTCGGACCTGTGCCTGGACGAGTTCACCGATCACGGCCACTGCGGCGTGCTGGATGATCAGGGCCGCGTGGACAACGATCGCACCCTGGAGATCTACGGCCGCATGGGCCTGGCCCAGGCCGAGGCCGGCGCCCACATGCTGGGACCCTCCGGGATGATGGACGGCCAGGTGGGCGTGATCCGCGCGGCACTGGACGCTGCGGGCCGCGAGGACGTGTCGATCCTCGCCTACAGCGCCAAGTACTCGTCCGCGTTCTACGGCCCGTTCCGTGAAGCCGTGGACTCCACGCTCACGGGTGACCGCAAAACCTATCAGATGGATCCTGCGAACCGCCGGGAGGCCCTGCTGGAGCTGCAGCTGGACCTGGACGAGGGCGCGGACATGGTCATGGTCAAGCCGGCCATGAGCTATCTGGACATCCTGCGCGAGGTCGCGGACGCGTCCCCCGTGCCGGTCTCGGCGTACCAGATCTCGGGTGAGTACGCGATGATCGAGGCCGCCGCGGCGAACGGCTGGATCAACCGCGACGCCGCGATCCGCGAGTCCGTGCTGTCCATCAAGCGCGCCGGGGCCAACTCGATCCTGACCTACTACGCGACCGAGCTCGCCCGCTGGTTCCATGAGGA
Organism: Kocuria sp. KRD140; assembly: GCF_017168375.1. Lineage (NCBI taxonomy): Bacteria > Bacillati > Actinomycetota > Actinomycetes > Micrococcales > Micrococcaceae > Kocuria > Kocuria sp. KRD140. The sequence goes on along the minus strand of NZ_JABFAW010000002.1, from coordinate 311,099 downwards.
GAACGGCAGGTAACCCCAGAACCCCCGCGCCCGCGCCGTCGCGCGGCACGGTCCCACCGGGAGAGCCTCCCGGCGAAAGGAATGAAGTGATCTCATGAGTGTTTCGCAAGAACTGTTCGACCGCGCCCAGCGCGTCATGCCCGGGGGCGTCAACTCGCCCGTGCGCGCGTTCAACTCCGTGGGCGGTACCCCGCCGTTCATCGCCGCGGCCAAGGGCCCGTACCTCACGGACGTGGACGGGCGCGAGTACGTGGACCTGGTGTGCTCGTGGGGCCCCGCGCTGATCGGTCACGCGCATCCCGTGGTCACGGAGGCCGTCCACGAGGCCGTGGAGCGCGGTCTCGGTTTCGGCGCCACCACGCGCGGTGAGACCGAACTCGCCGAGCTCGTGGTGGACCGCGTGGCCCCGCTCGAGGAGATCCGCATGGTCTCCACGGGCACCGAGGCCACCATGACGGCGCTGCGCCTGGCCCGCGGGTTCACGGGCCGCGACCTGGTGGTCAAGTTCGCCGGGTGCTACCACGGTCACGTGGATTCGCTCCTGTCGGAGGCCGGTTCCGGTGTCGCGACCCTGGCCCTGCCGGGTTCCGCGGGAGTCACCGAGGCCACCGCCGCCCAGACGCTCGTGGTGGCCTACAACGACGTCGCGGCGCTCGAGACCGTCTTCGCCGAGCACCCCGGTGAGATCGCCGCGGTGATCACCGAGGCCGCTCCGTGCAACATGGGCGTGGTCACCCCGGAGAACGACTTCAACGAGCACATCCGTCGGATCACCCGGGACAACGGCGCCCTGATGATTCTGGACGAGGTGCTCACGGGCTTCCGCGTCCACGAGGCCGGGTACTGGGGGCTCAGCAACCAGAACGGCGAGGACTGGGTCCCGGACCTGTTCACGTTCGGCAAGGTCATCGGCGGGGGACTGCCCACCGCCGCACTGGGCGGGCGCCGCGAGATCATGGAGTACCTGGCCCCTATGGGCCCGGTGTACCAGGCGGGCACGCTGTCCGGGAACCCCGTGGCTATGGCCGCGGGGATCGCGACGCTCAAGTGCGCGGACCGGATCGCGTATCAGACCATCGACCGCCGTTCCGAGCAGCTGCAGGCGGGGGTGCACGAGGCCCTCGATGCCGCCGGGGTCGATCACTCGATCCAGGTGGCCGGCAACCTGTTCTCGGTGGCCTTCGGGACCGGTGCCCGCGGGGTACACGACTACGCGGACGCCAAGGCTCAGGAGAGCTTCCGGTACACGCCGTTCTTCCACTCCATGCTGGATGCCGGGGTCTACCTCCCGCCCTCGGTCTTCGAGGCGTGGTTCCTCTCCGCGGCGCACGACGATTCGGCCATGGACCGGATCCTCTCGGCCCTTCCCGCCGCGGCTCGTGCGGCAGCGGAGGCTCGACCCGCCGAAGGCTGATCCGCTTCGCGTTTTCTGTACGCCTTTTCCTGTACGACGACGGCGCGGCGCCGCCCGGGTGGTTCCCGGCGGTGCCGCGCCGTCGTCGTTGCGCAGTGCGACGGCCGCGGTCGTGCGCGTGACGGTCGCTGTAGTGGTGCGGGTGGGGTCAGGGGTGCGGGTGGACGGGCCACGTGCCGTCCACCACGGCCTCGGGATCTCGGCGCCGGAAGTACTCCTGCAACGACGCCGCTTGCTCGGCTGCCCAGCCGATCTGCAGTTCGTGCAGCTCTTCCGCGGGTCGTTCGAGCTCTGCGAACCGTTCGACCAGGGCGGTGGCGAGCCGCTCGGTGGCCAATGCGTCCGCGGCGGAGGTGTGTGCGGCATCCAGGACCACGCCGTACTCCTCGCACAGTGCGCCCAGCGTCCGCTTGCCGCGGCGGTAGCGGTGCACCTGCTTGTTGAGCACGAACGGGTCCAGCACGGGCATCGGGGCCGGGGCGGGCAGACCGTGGCGCTCGCTCTCTCTCGCGAGGACCGTGAGGTCGTAGGCGGCGTTGAATGCGAGCACCGGGATCCCCACGCGCCACAGCCCGCTCAGCACGTCGTGCAGTTGCGCGGTGACCTCCGCTGCGGGGCGGCCCTCGGCGCGGGCCCGCTCGGTCGTGACGCCGTGGACCGCGGCGGCCTCCGCGGGGATCTCGATCCCGGGATCGGCGAGCCACTCCCATTCCCGCGTCACGGTCCCAGTGGCGTCCACGAGGACCACCGACGCCGTCACGATCCTCGCCTCCTGCGGATCCCGCCCCGTGGTCTCGAGGTCGAACGCCGCGCGCTCGCCGGCGGTCCACGACGGCGCGGCGCCGACCTCCCTGCGAGCCGCCCCGTGGGGGACGGTTGCTGCGGTCGCCGCGGGCTCGACGGCGTCGTCGCCGGCGCTCTGTGCTACTTCGGACGCGCGGTCGCGTGAGGGCGCGGAGCGGGTGCCGGCAGCGTTGTCCCGCGTGAGTTCAGGCGCGGGCTCGAGCGCGGCGTCGAACAGCGTGGGCTGCTCGGGCTGCGGCGCGGCGGGTTCCTCGGGGTCCGCCGCGGGTGGCGGGGGCGGCACGTTGAAGAGTGCGGGCTGTTCGGTGTCACCTGTGTCGTGCGGGGAAGCCATGCGACCACGGTACCGGTCGGTGCGCGGGCCGTTATGCGTGTCGGATGACCGTGATGTGATCACCACATGCGAACGCAGCGTGAACCGTCCTGGCGCGTCCTGCCGCCCCGCGGCGTCGAATCCGGCGGGGCGGACCCGGAGCTGGACCCCGCGCAACGCACCGTCGTGGAGCTACCGGCCGACCACGGGCCGGTCCTCGTGCTGGGAGCACCCGGGACGGGGCGCAGCACGGTGACCGTGGAGGGTGCGGTGCGACGGATCGTCGAGGGAGCCGATCCGCAGCGCCTGCTCGTGCTCGCGCCATCGCGTGAACTGGCGGCCACGCTGCGGGACGAGATCAGCCGCCGTGCGCGCGCGACCATCAGCACGCCGCTCGTGCGCGCGTGGCAGGCGTACGCGTTCGACGTCCTGCGCCGCGCACAGGCCCAGGACCTGTTGCCCGGGGTCACCACCACACCGGTGTTGTTGTCCGGGCCGGAACAGGACGCGTTCCTCGCGGAGATGATGCGCGGGCACGCTGCCGGGTACGGCAGCCCCGTGGTGTGGCCCGCGGAACTCGATCAGGCGCTCGGCACGCGCGGCTTCCGCGGCGAATTGCGCGAGCTGTTCGACCGCATGAACGAATACCGCATGGCGCCCGACGTCCTGGCGCGCTGGGCGCAACCCCTCGGTCGCCCCGAGTGGCGCAGCGCGGCGGCGTTCCGCGCCGAGTACCAGCAGATCCGCGCCCTGCGCATGCCCAACGCCTTCGACCCGTCCGAGCTCGTGGACCGCGCGGCCCGCGTCCTCGAGGAGAATCCGGATTTCCTCGCCCGGGAACAGGACCGGTTGGACGTCGTGCTCGTGGACGACCTCCAGGACGCCACCCCGTCCGCCCACCGGCTCATCGGGGTGCTCACCCGGGGCCGGGACGCCGTGTTCACCGCCAATCCGGACACCACCGTCCAGGGGTTCCGCGGCGCCCGCCCGGACCTGTTGCGCACGCTCGAGGACCGGGTGGGCACCCCCGCTCGGCCACTGCAGCGCTTACAGCTAGGCACGAGTCACCGCATGCCGCTGCGGGTCAACGAGGCGTGGCAGCGCGTGGCGCGGGCCATCTCGGTCGTGCCGGGGGCCCGGGTCCAGCGGGCTCCCGAGCAACCCCGTGCGACCGAGCACATCGCCTCCCAGGCAACCGATGCCGACACAGCCGACGACCTCCATGCCGCCGACGACGCCCACCCTGCCGACGACGCCGCAGCGCCGGGTTCGGTGCGCGCGACGCTCTTCGATTCGCCCACGGCCCAGGCGCGCTGGTGCGCGGACCACTTCTTGCGCTTGCATGTTTTGCACGGTGTGCCCTACCGGGACATGGCGGTGATCGTGCGCAGCGGTTCCCAATTGTCGGCGCTGACCCGGCAGCTGTCGGCGCTGGGCGTGCCCACGACCACGTCCGCCGCCGAGACCCCCTTGCGGGAGGAACCCGCGGTGATCCCGCTGCTGCATGCCCTGCGCTTGTTGCTCGCGGCGCAGGATGCGGTCGCGGAACCGGACGGAGCACTTGATCAGGAAGCACAGGAGGCCGGCCCGGGCCGGGGTGGGCAACCGGGCGACGATCCCGATTCCGCTTCCGGAACGTCGATGGAAGGCTCGGAGGCCGAGGACGCAGACCGTGAGCGGGCCGCCCACCGATCCATGCTCACGGCCAGTGCCGCGGTGGCCCTGTTGACGTCGCGGATCGGCGGGGCGTCCCCCATGGAGGTGCGCCGGATCCGCCAGAAACTGCGCGGTTACGAGCTGCGTACCGGGGGTGGACGCACGAGCGACGACCTCCTCGTCCAGGCGCTCGCGGACGGTGTGTTGCTCGAGCTCGCGGAGGTGCACTCGGATTCCGCGGCGCGCGTCGCTGACATGCTCCAGGCCGGTCAGGAGGCGCTGGACGAGCCCGGCGCCACCGCTGAATCCGTGTTGTGGGCCCTGTGGGACGCGTCCGGGGTCGCACCGCGCTGGCGGCGTCGTGCCCTGGCCGGGGGAGCGGAGGCCGTGCGGGCGGACCGGGACCTGGACGCCGTCGTCGGACTGTTCGAGGCCGCCGAGCGGTTCGTGGACCAGGTCCCGGGCGCCACGGCACGGGCGTTCATGGACTACATGGACCACCAGGAGTTGCCCATGGACACCCTGGCGGCCCGAGCACCGGCGGAGGACAACGTCTCGGTGATGACCCCCGCGGGGTCGGCGGGTCGGCAGTGGGCGCACGTGGTCGTCGCCGGGGTGCAACAGGGGGTGTGGCCCAACACCGCCCTGCGCGGTCAGTTGCTGGGAACGGACGTGCTCACCGACGCCCTGGACCACGGGCCGGAACAGGCCACACGGTTGAGCGCGGTGGACCGGTTGCGGCAGGTGCGCTTCGACGAACTGCGGCAGTTCGCCACGGCCGTCTCCCGCGCCACGGCCGGCCTCACGGTCACCGCGGTGGCCAGCCAGGACGAGCAACCGTCCGAGTTCGTGGACCTCGTGGCCGGTGGGAGCCGCGACGATCCCGGCATCTCCGTCGAGGAACTGAGCGCACCCGAACCCCTCACGTTGCGCCAGCTCACGGGTGCGCTGCGCCGCACCGTGCAGCAACCGGACGCGGCCGCCCACGAACGAGAGGCCGCCGCGCGTCTGCTGCATGATTTCGCCGACCTCGCAGAGCCCGTGCCGGGTGCCGCGCCCGAGCAGTGGTGGGGCCGCAACGCTTTGTCCACCGAGGACGCGCTGTTCGCACCGGACGAGGCGGTACGCGTCTCCCCGTCCACGATCGAGACGATCCACCGCAGCCCGCTCGACTGGTTCGTGAGCGAGGCCCATGCCACCGAGGTGACCGATCTGCGGCGCAGCCTGGGAACGCTCGTGCACGACATCGCCGAGCGACTCCCGGACGCCGACAGCGTCGAGTTGATCGCGCACCTGCGCCGCCGCTGGCCCTCCCTGGGCATGCCCCACGGCTGGACGGGGGAGCAGGAGCTCGAACGCGCGGAGAAGATGTTGCGTAAGTTCGCGCAGTACTCGCGGGAGATGCGCTCCGAGCACGGGCGCGAGCTCGTCTCGGTGGAGGGCAGTTTCGAGGTCCTGGTGCGCAGCGAGGCCCGGGACGCCCTGCTGACCGGGCGCGTGGACCGGCTGGAGGTGGACGCCCACGGGCGCCACGTCGTCGTGGATCTCAAGACCGGCAAACACCAGCCGACCAAGAAGGACATCCCCGAGCACCCGCAGCTGGGCGCGTATCAGGTGGCCTTGCAGGCCGGCGCCGGGCGGGCCATGCAGGAGGCCTCCCGCACCGAGGATCTGCATGAAACCCGACGTCCGGAGCGCATCGAGCTGCCCGAGGGCGCCGTGTCCGCCCAACCAGGGGGAGCGCTGCTCGTCCAGCTCGGCAGCCCCGCGGCGTCGCCCGGTGTGCAAGTCCAGGACCCCCTGGACGAGGAACACCGCTGGGCGCGGGACCTCATCACGCAAGCGGCCCTCCTCGTGGCGGGCACGCGATTCGAAGCGCGGCACACCGCGGATCAGGAGGCCGGATTCGGGATCCGGTGCTCCGTCCCGTGGCTGTGTCCGCTGTGCGCCCAGGGAAGGCAGGTCACAGAGAAATGACCCAGCAGGATTCCGCCCCCCAGCCCCGCTCACCGCAGGACGTCCGGTACTCCCCGTACGAGATCGCGGAGGCGCTCGGGGACTTCCCGCCCACCGAGCAACAGGCCGCGGTGATCGCGTCCCCGTTGACCCCACGACTGGTCGTGGCGGGCGCGGGCTCGGGTAAGACGACCACCATGTCCGATCGCGTCGCGTGGCTTGTGGCCAACGGGCTGGCCCGCCCGGACGAGATCCTCGGGGTCACCTTCACGCGCAAGGCCGCGGGCGAACTGTCCCAGCGGATCAACCAGAAGCTGCGGAACCTGCGCCGCGCGGGACTCATCGACGAACCCGAGGACGACAACGCCCCGGCCGCGGCGCAGGAGCCCACGGTCAGCACGTACCACTCCTACGCGAACTCGCTCGTACGCAGTTACGGGCTTCGGCTGGGCGTGGAAGCGGACACCGTCCTGCTCGGTCAGGCCCAGGCCTGGCAACTCGCACACGACCTCGTGCAGAGCTGGGACGGTCCGTTGCCCGCGACCGTGCCCGCCGCATCCACGCTCACCACGGGTCTCATGCAGTTGGCGTCCGAGGCCTCGGAGCACCTCGTGGAACCGCGCCGGATCCACGAGTTCGTGGGCCGGCTGCGTGCGATGTGCCTGGACACCCCTCCGGACGGGCGGAAGAAGTCCCCGGGGCGCAAGGTGCAGGACGCCGTGCGCCGGATGGAGCAGACCGAGGTCCTCGCGCAGCTCGTGGAGCGCTTCCGCGCGGCCAAGCGCGTGGACTCGGCGCTCGACTACGGTGATCTGCTGGCACTCGCGGCACGGATCGTGCGGATGGACCCCCACGCGCGCACGGTCGAGCGGGAACGCTTCTCGGTGGTCCTGCTGGACGAGTTCCAGGACACGTCCCACGCCCAGTTGGCCCTGTTCTCGGGATTGTTCGGGGAGGGGCACTGCGTCATGGCCGTGGGCGATCCCCAGCAGTCCATCTACGGCTTCCGGGGGGCGTCCTCCGGCCAGCTGTTCAGTTTCGTGGAGAACTTCCCGGTCCGGGGGTCCTCGGACGTGGAGCCGTCCCGGTTCGCGGACACGAGTTTCCTCACCACGGCGTGGCGCAACAGCCTCGCGGTCCTCGAGGTGGCGAACGCCGTGGCCGAGCCGCTGCGCACCCCGCCCGCGTGGAGCCGTTCCGCGGCCACGGTCGAGGTCCCGCCGCTGGACCCGGCGCCGGGTGCGGTGCGCGGTCGTGTGCGGGTGAGCCGCTACTTCACGGACACCGAGGAGGCCCAGGCCGTGGCCGCGTCGATCCACGACCAGCGGGCCGCGCATCAGGGCCAGGCCCCGGACGAGATGCCCACCATGGCCGTGCTGTGCCGCAAACGCGCGCAGTTCGAACCCCTGCGCCTGGAACTCGAAGCCCGGGACATCCCCTACGAAGTGGTCGGGCTGGGTGGGCTGTTGCACACCCCGGAGGTCGCCGACGTCGTCGCGATGCTCCACGTCCTCACCGATCCGGGCCGCTCGGATGCCCTCGCCCGATTGCTCGCCGGTGCCAGGTGGCGGCTGGGTGCACGCGACCTCGCGGCACTCGGCGACTGGGCCGCGACCCTCGAGCGCGGCCACGAGCGGGCCGCGCGCGGCGAGGATCCGGAGCCCGCCGACGACGCGGCCACCACCGGCGAGAATGCCGAGGAGCCCGTGGTCATGGCGGACATCGTGGACCGCGCGAGCCTGATCGAGGCGCTCGAGACACTGCCCCCCGAGGGCTGGGTCTCCTCGCGCGGTCGCGGGATCAGTGCCGAGGGCGTGCGCCGGTTGCGCGCATTGCGCCGGGACGTGCGAGACCTGCGCAGTGTGCTCGGGGACGAGCTGACCACCGTGATCCACGAGGTCGAGACCGTGCTGGGCCTCGATATCGAACTCGCCGCGCTGCCCGGGGAGGATCCCGTGCACGCGCGGCGCAACCTGGACGGCTTCCACGACCAGGCGGTCCAGTTCGCGGCCACGACCCGCACGCACGACGTCGCCGCGTTCCTGGACTGGCTCGAGGCCGCGTCCCACGAAGAGAACGGCCTGGAACTTCCGCCCGCGCACACGCGCCGGGACGCCGTACAACTGCTCACGGTCCACGCCTCCAAGGGCCTCGAGTGGGACCACGTCTACGTCCCCGGGCTCAACAAGAACGACTTCCCCTCCAAGAAGTCCTCCGCGTGGACCCTGGAAGCGGCCAAGCTGCCGTGGCCGTTACGGGGCGACGCCGCTCAGTTGCCCCAGTGGGATGCGCGCGTCTCGGACGTGCGCGAACTCGAGAGTTCTTACGAGGAGTTCGCGGAGGACGTCGAACAGTACGACCTCGCCGAGGAACGTCGGTTGGCCTATGTCGCGTTCACGCGCGCCAAGTCCCTGCTCGAACTCTCCGGCAGCGTGTTCCGGGGCACCGCCCAGGAGGTCAAGGAGGCCTCACCGTTTTTGCTCGAAGCGCGGGAGTTGGTCGAGGGATCGAGCCCCGGTTTCGAGGCGGGTCCGTGGGTCGAGCCGGGACCGGATGCCACCAACCCGCAGCGGGACACCCGGGTCAGCGCGCTGTGGCCGTACGACCCCGTGGAGGGACCGGAACTCGTGCGCACCGAACGCTCCGCCGACGGTGAGCACATGGAAACCGTGATCGCTCCGGCACACCGGGGCCGCCGAGAGGTCATGGAACGCGCTGCCCGCGCCGTGGCCGAGCGCGGTTTCCCGGACACCCGCGAGCTCACGGACGAGGAGTTGGCACAGGGGCCCTCCGGTGACGTGGTCACGCGGTGGCGGCGCGAGGCCGAACTGTTGCTGGGTCGCCGCGCGGCGTCCGAGGAGGACCGCAGCGTGCACATGCCCTCCCACGTCTCGGCGTCCGCGCTCGTGGCCATGGACACCGATCCCGAGGGGTTCATCAGCAATCTGCGCCGACCCATGCCACGCAAACCGGGCTCCGCGGCCCGGGCGGGCACGGCGTTCCACACGTGGGTTGAGAATTTCTTCGGGGACTCCGCGATTTTCGACGCGGACGAACTGCCCGGTTCCGACGACTACGTGGACGAGGACCTGGACCTGCCCCGGCTCGCCGAGACCTTCCGGAACAGCCCGTGGGCGTCTCTGGAGCCCTACGCGATCGAACTGCCCGTGGAGACCCCGGTGGGGTCGCTCACGGTGCGCGGTCGGATCGATGCCGTGTTCCGCACCGCGGACGGCTGGGAACTCGTGGACTGGAAAACAGGGCGAATCCCGCACGGTCGGGAGCTCAAGCGCAAGTCCGGGCAGCTCGCGCTGTACCGGTTGGCGTTCGCGCGGTTGCACGAGGTCCCGGTGGAGCTTGTGTCGGCGGCGTTCTACTACGTGGCCGCGGACCTGGTGGTGCGTCCCCACGACCTCGCGGACGAGACGGAACTCGAGGCCGTGGTGAGCTCGCTCTACGAGGTGGGCGTGACGGATCCGGACGCCGCGGAGGAACCGCCGGTGGAGGAGCCGCCCTCGCCGGAGTGATGGTCGGGGGACAAGCCGTAGTCGCTGGGGTGACCGTCCGGGGCGGAGTCGCCGTCGAGGGCGCGGCCGTCGGAGTCAGTGCGGTCCACCGAGTCGACGTCGGAGTCGCCGGCCCGATCCGCACCGGACGCGGCGGCCGACGCGGTCGAGGCGGGCGGCGGACCGGCCACCCCCGGGGACGGCGACGCGCTGGCCCGCACGTCCGCCGCGAGGGTCGTGAGCATCCGCTGGGCGTTGTCCACCATGGACGTGATGCCCCGGTCCACACCGCGCACGAGCCATTCCGCGAGCGCGAACTCGGCCTTGAGGTGCGCGCGGCGCAACAGATGGCGGTCCGGGGGTTGGACGGCCGCCACGGAGTAGGCCTCTATCACGGTGTCCGCGAACGCAGGGTCGGACATGCCCACGAGCCATGAGAAGTCCACGGCGGGATCGCCCACGTGCAGATCGCTCCACCCCGTGAAGGACGCGAGTGAACCGTGGTCCACGGTGATGTTGTCCTCGTGTAGGTCCCCGTGCACCACGCGCGTGGAGAACTGCCACAGCGTGGTGTCCTCGAGGGCCTCCTCCCACCGGCGCAATAGGTCCCCGGGGATCAGCCCCGTGGTCGCGGCCTGATCGAGATCGTGGAGCATGCGCTTGCGGCACTGTTCGGCGCTGTAGGCGGGCAGGTCCGCGTCCATCACGAGCGCACGGGGCAGAGAATGAAGGCACCCGAGCGAACGGCCCAGTTGCACGGCCAGGGGGGCGCGCGGCGTCGCACTCGGGGAGGGCGTGTGCACGGGAGGTTCGGGATGTTCGTTCTGCCGCTGGAACTCCCGCAGGCTAAGCGTGTGACCCGGCAGGTGCGAGTAGACAAAAGTGCGCAACCCGTCCTGCGCCACGGACCCCGCGACCGTGGGCAGGTGGAACGGCAACCGCGAGCGCACGGACGGGGTGAACGCCTGCAACACCAGGTGCTCGGTCTCCAGGCGCATGCTCGCTTCGGTGTTCAGGGGACTGCGGACGCGCCAGCGGCGGCCCTCGGAGTCCTGGACCACGCACGAGCGGAAATCCGCGGCGTCGTCGGGAGAAGGACCGGTGGCCACAGGGGCCACCCCGGGCACGGCCGCGGCCGCGACGGCGGCCAGCAATTCGGGGGTCGTTCTCACCTCACCCACCCTACCGGCCTCGGCCCGGGGCGGGCTGTCCACCGCGGCCCGTGAGGATGTCCGGACCCCGGTCTACAGTGGTCGGATGATCTCATGCCAGGACCGTCCCGGCGCCGTCGCGCCCCTGCTCGACGACGCCCAGCTGCCCTTCGCCGGGCGCCCCTTCGACCGGGACGCGGTCGCCCGGGAGCACAGCGATCTCGTGGCTGAGGCGCTCGCCTCGCCCACCGCGCGGGTGCTCGTGCTGCGGGGCTCCCAGGCCCCCACGCGCGACGGCGCCCTGGTCCTCCCGCTCGTGGCGGAGGTCCCGGGACCCACGGACGATGCCGGCCGCCCGGACGTGTACCTGGGCCGCCTGGCGGACGGCACCCAGGTGATCCTGCGCACCTTCCCCGAGGACACCCAGCTGTCCGGTCTCGACGGTGCCCGGTGGGAGGGGCTGCGCACGCTGGCCACCGTGGTGGATCCCGAGCAGACGTCGTTGCTCGTCACGGCGCAGGCGGTGGCCTTGTGGCACCGCGACCACCCGCGGTGTCCTCGCTGCGGGGCGCTCACGCAGAGCATCCGCTCCGGGTGGGCCCGGCGCTGCCTCGAGGACGACTCGCTGCACTTCCCCCGCACGGATCCAGCGGTCATCGTGGCGGTGGTCGAGGACGGCCCGGACCCGGCCTCGCAGCGCATCCTGCTGGGCCGCTCTGCGGCATGGGCCGGCAACATGTACTCCACGTTCGCAGGCTTCGTCGAGCCGGGGGAGTCCGCCGAGCAAGCGGTCGTGCGCGAGGTGCGCGAGGAGGCCGGGATCACGGTGGACACCGTGCAGTACCAGGGCTCTCAGCCGTGGCCGTTCCCCCGCTCCCTGATGCTGGGATTCCGCGCCGTGGCCCACACATCGGTGGCCGAGGCGGACGGCGAGGAGATCCTGGACGTCCGGTGGTTCACGCGCGAGCAGCTGCTCACGAGCACCCGCACCGGTGAGGTCACGCTGCCGGGGAGGGTGTCGATCGCGCACGCGCTGATCGTCAGCTGGCTGGGCGAGGACCTCCCGGGGACCGATTGGTGAGCGTGGAGCAGAGCGCCGAGGAGCGGATCCTCGGAGGCCTGGACCCGGAGCAGCGCGTGGTCGCGACCACACTGAACGGTCCGGTGTGCGTGCGCGCTGGAGCGGGCACCGGCAAGACGCGGGCCATCACCCACCGCATCGCGTGGGGCATCGCCTCGGGGGTCTATACCCCCCAGAAGACCCTGGCCCTGACCTTCACCGCGCGCGCCGCCAATGAGATGCGCCAGCGGCTGCGGGCCCTCGGGGCTCCCGGTGTGCAGGCCCGGACCTTCCACTCTGCCGCCCTGCGCCAGCTGCAGTACTTCTGGCCGCAGGCCGTGGGTGGGCCCCCGCCGGGGCTCGTGAACCACAAGGCGAGACTGATCACCGAGGCCGCCCAGGCCATGCGCCTGACCACGGACCGGGCGACCGTCCGGGACGTCGCGGCCGAGATCGAGTGGGCCAAGGTCTCCATGCACACCCCGGACACCTATCCGCAGGCGGCGGGCCAGCGGGACATGCCCGCGGGCTACGACGTCCGCACCATGCAGCGGCTCTACCAGTCCTACGAGGACCTCAAGGCGGACCGACACCTGATCGACTTCGAGGACGTCCTGCTGATCACGGTGGGGATCCTGGAGGAGGACGAGCGGATCGCCGCGGCGGTGCACGCGCAGTACCGCCAGTTCGTGGTGGACGAGTACCAGGACGTCTCGCCCCTGCAGCAGCGGCTGCTGGACGCGTGGCTCGGCTCCCGGGACGATCTCTGCGTGGTGGGGGACGCCTCCCAGACCATCTACTCCTTCACGGGCGCCACGTCCCGGCACCTGCTGGAGTTCCCGTCCCGGTACCCCGGGGCGTCTGTGGTGGAGCTGATCCGCGACTACCGCTCCACCCCTCAGGTGGTCAACACCGCCAACCGGCTGCTGGCCGCGCGCCGCCCGTCCCTCACGTCCACCCCGGACACGTGGGCCACACCGCTGCGCCTGGTCTCCCAGCGCCCCGCGGGCCCCGAGCCCGCGTGGAACGAGTACCCGGACGACGAGGCCGAGGCCGCGGGCGTGGCCGTGCGGATCCAGGACCTGATCGACGACGGCGTGGCCCCGCACGAGATCGCCGTCCTGTTTCGCACCAACGGCCAGTCGCAGGCATTCGAAGCCGCACTCGCGGATGCGAACATCGGTTTCCAGCTGCGCGGCTCCGAACGGTTCTTCAACCGGCCCGAGATCCGGCAGGCCATCGTGCAGATCCGTTCCGCCGCACGCACGGCGGGCGCGGACCGCGCGGACGTCCCCCAGCAGGTGCGGGACATGCTCGGTTCGCTCGGCTACACGGAGCGGGCCCCGCGCTCCGACAGCGCCACGCGCGCCAAGTGGGAGTCCCTGCGTGCACTCGTCTCGCTCGCGGACACCATGGCCCGCCGCGCCGTGGCGGACGGCGAGACGCTGTCGCTCGCCGGTTTCGCGCAGGAGATCGAACGCCGTGCGACCACCCAGGAGGCCCCGGTGGTGGACGGGGTCACGCTCGCGTCCCTGCACTCGGCTAAGGGCCTGGAGTGGGATGCCGTGTTCCTCGTGGGGCTCTCCGAGGGACTCATGCCCATCAGCTTCGCCGACACCCCGGATGCCATGGACGAGGAGCGCCGGCTGCTCTACGTGGGGATCACCCGCGCGCGGGAGCACCTCGTGCTCTCGTGGTCGCTGTCCCGGACCCCGGGCGGTCGGCCCAACCGGGTCCGGTCCCGTTTCCTCGATGCTGTGCTGCCCCCCGCGCCGCGCACCCCGGCACGACGCCGCGGCGGCCGCTAAGCGGGTGCGGCCGAGGCCCGGCCGGGACCGGCCCGTGCGGCGTCGTCAGCTGCGCTCCGCGCTCGCCCAGAACTCGGTGGCCAGGCGGGCGAACTCGTCGGGCCGCTCGATCATGGGCCCGTGGCCGGTGTCGGGAAACCGGTGGCTGCGAGCCCCCAGGGCCTTCGCCCCGCGGGCGAGGTGACGGAAGGGCAGCACCGTGTCCTTGTCGCCCCACATGATGAACACGGGAACACCGGTGGCCCGCACGCGGGGGAGCAGCCGGCGCCGCCAGGGCCGCTTCACACCCGCGATCGAGCCGATCGAGCGCAGCATCTGCAGCATGGCCTCGGAGCCGCCGGGGCGCTGCGCGAGCTCGTAGCCGCGTTCCACGCGCTCGGGCGTGGCCAGGGCGGGGTCGTGGTACATGGCCCGCTCGGAGCGCAGCGCACCCTTGCGGCTCGGTGCCAGTGCGCGCTCGCCCACCCCGGGCAGCGCCGCGAGACGCAGGGCCGGGCTCACGCCCCGTCCGAATCCTGCGGAGTCCACGAGCAGCAGGCTGCGCACGAGTTCCGGGTGGTCGGCGGTGAGCTGCATGGCCACGGCCCCGCCCAGGGAGTTGCCGGCCACGTGGGCCGGCGCAATGCCCTGGGCGCGCACGAACTCCGCCACGCGGGAGGCGAGATTCGAGAGGCTCATGCCCTCGGTGGGGACCTCGGAGCCACCGAAGCCGGGGAGGTCCACGCTGATCACACGGTGCCGCGCGGCCAGACGCTCGTGCTGCTCGTCCCAGTCGGCCAGGCTGCGTCCGATCCCGTGGATCAGCAGCACCGGGGTGCCCTCACCGGTCTCGCGCCAGCTCAGCCCGTTCCACATCTGCGTGCTCACGCGCCCACCCCCGAGGCGGTGCGGGCGGGCACCGTGAACTCCAGTTGCTCGTCCTTCTCGGCACCCGGACGGAACAGCACCCGGTCCCGCAGGTAGTTCTGCCGCACGTTCCATGCCCCGTCGCGGCCCTGGCGGGGCAGCAGGTGCGCGCCACGCTGGATGTAGCCGGAGGCCAGGTCGATGAGCGGGCGCAGCCCGGTGCGGGGGCCGGAGTACCGGGGCGTGACGGCCACGGCACCCTCGCGGTCCATGCGGTCCAGCAGCCGCCGGAAGTACTCTGTGATCAGGTCCACGCGCAGGGTCCACGAGGAGTTCGTGTACCCGATGGCGAAGGCCATGTTGGGGACGCCGTCGAGCATCATGCCGCGGTAGCTCACGCGCGCGGCCGGATCCACGGTCTCCCCGTCCACCACGAGATCCATGTTCCCAAGAAACTGCACGTTGAGCCCCGTGGCGGTGACGATCACGTCCGCCTGGAGGTGACGGCCCGAGCGCAGCTGGATGCCGTCCGCGGTGAAGCGTTCGATGGTGTCCGTGACCACCTCGGCGTGGTCCCCGCGCACAGCCTTGAAGAAGTCGCCGTCCGGTGCCGCGCACAGCCGCTGGTCCCACGGGTCGTACTCGGGGGTGAAGTGCTCGTCCACCGGGAAGGTGGGGCCCAGGTGCTTCACAGCCCCGCGGTGCAGCAGGTCCCGCATGGCCTGCGGTCGGCGGCGGCTGAACTCGTAGATGGCCATGGAGCGCACGATGTTGCGCCAGCGGTTGGCCTCCCCGGCCACGCGCGGCGGCAGCCACTTGCGCAGCTTGATGCCAGTCTCGTCCCTGCCGGGCACGGAGGCCACGTAGGACGGGGAGCGCTGCAGCATGCTCACGTGAGCGCCGCGGTCCGTGAGCGCGGGCACGAGGGTCACGGCGGTGGCGCCGCTGCCGATCACGACCACGCGACGGCCCGCCACGTCCAGGTCCTCCGGCCAGTGCTGCGGGTGGACCACGGTCCCCTCGAACTCGGACAGCGTGGGCCAGTCGGGGGTGAAGCCCTCGTCGTAGCGGTAGTAGCCCGTGGCCATGAACAGCCACCGGCCGGTGAGCTGCTCGGCCCCGCCCGTGTGGACGTCGCGGTGCGTGACGGTCCACGTGTGGGTTTCGGAGGACCACCGTGCCTGCTCGGCCCGCCGCCCGAACCGGATGTCCTTCGTGACGTCGGCCTCCTCGGCCGCCGAGTGGACGTAGTCGAGGATGGTGTCCCCAGTGGCCAGGCTGCGCTCTCCTGTCCAGGGGTGGCTGCGGTAGCCGAAGGTGGCCATGTCCGAGTCCGAGCGGATACCCGGGTACCGGAAGAGGTCCCACGTGCCGCCCATGTTCTCGCGCGCCTCGAGGATGCGGACGGTGCGGCCGGTGCCGGCGAGCTCCCGAGCGGCGCCGATGCCGGAGATCCCGGCACCGATGATGATCACGTCGACGTCCTGAGTGTCCATGTGGTTCTCCAACTTCCTTGCGGTCGCGCGCCCCGGTCGGATCCGGGTGGTGCAGCCGGTGCCCGACGGCGTTCCCGACGGGTACCGGCTCCGAAACCTCGCGGCGACGTGGCCGCTTCCAGTTCCCTGCAGGCAGGCCGTGCGCCGGGAGGGGCCCGGGTCGGTAGCGGTCCGTGCCGGTGCACACTAACGCGTGTTAGCTTGATGGTTGTCGAGTGTAACAGCTCACATTCGTGGGGCATCAGGGCCCGGCGGCGGTGGGCCACTCGCTACCATGTGGCCACCGACCTCCAGGGAGAACTCACGAGCATGCACCGGCACCGCACCCCCGCACGGCGGACCACGAGCGCCGACGTGGCACGGCTGGCCGGGGTCTCCCGCACCACCGTGAGCTTCGTGCTCAACGACACCCCCTCACAGTCCATCTCCGCGGGCACCCGACGCCGCGTGCTCGACGCCGCCCGGGAGCTCTCCTACGCGCCCTCGGCGGAGGCGCGGGCGCTCGGCCGGGGCCGCTCCACCTCCGTGCTGCTATACCTCCCGCCAGCGGGGTCCCTCACCGAGGACATCGGGGTGATCGTGGAGCGGCTCTCGGTGCTGTTCTCCGAGGTGGGGCTGTCCATGGTGATCCATGCGTGGACCCGCCGCCCCGCCGCCCAGGTCTGGTCCTCCGTGACGCCGGCCGCCGTGCTCGCGTGGGACCTCGCGGAGGACGACGCCGAGCGCATGCGTCGAAGTGGCGTGCGCGGCGTCCTCTCCTGGACCGGTTCGGACGACATGGGGCGGTGGATCACGGGTCTCCGTGAGCGGGACATCGCCAGGGTGCAGGTGCAGCGGCTCGTGGCCGCGGGCCATACGCACCTGGGCTATGCGATCACGGGCGGGGAGCACATGCACGGCGTCTCCCAGTGGCGCTTCGAGGTGCTGCAGCGCGAGTGCGCGGCCCGTGGCCTGCCTCGCCCGAGCGCTCTTCCCCTTCCTGCGGATCCCCGCGGGGCGGCCGATGTGCTGCTGCAGTGGCGCGAACGGCACCCGGGGGCGTCCGGGGTGTGCGCCCACGACACCACCGCCGCGCTCGCCGTGCTCTGCGGGATGCGGCGGCTCGGCTGGAAAGCGCCCGCGGACCTCGCGATCGTGGGGGTCAACGACTCCCCGGCGGCGGCGCTGGCCGACCCTCCGCTGACCATGGTGGCGCTGGACCCGGAGGTCACGGCCCGGCACATCGTGGCCGTGATCAACGCCCTGGTGCGGGACGAGCCCGCACCCTCGCCCCCGGACACGGCGGGGGCCTTCACGGTGGACCGCGACTCCGTCTGAGCGGGCACGGGTGGTACGGCGCACTCCGCACACACGGTTCACAGCCCGGTGAACGCGAGGGAGCACAGGCACCTCGGATCCGGGGCCAAAGGCAGAACCGTCAGCCCCCGGCGCAGCACGAGGCACGCTTCCGGACCGTCAGGTGACTGCGTTCCGGCGGTGGGCCGGGCCGGCGGTGGGCCGGACGGTGCCGTTTCGGTGCCGGCAGGTGGCACGTCCGGGGGAGCGTCGTGTGGCGGGTCGGACGGTGCCGCCCGCGGAGCGGCGTCGTCCCGCAGCGCGTGGGACAGCAGGCGACCCGCGATCTCCCCGGTGGCCACCGTGCGCGTCAGCACGGCCACCGTCCCGTCCTGACGCGGAAGCAGAGGCTCGCCGGGCGTGGTTGGGGACCCACGGAACGCGCGTCGCGCTTCACGGACCGCACTCGCCACACAGGCCCGGCACGGGCGGTGCGCCCAGTCGGTGAGGGGCCAGACAACCACGGACCCGCCGTCGCGGACCACGCTCAGGGTGGGCAGCGCCGGGTCCAGGTCCGGGGAGGAAGCCGTGGCGAGGTCCGCCACGAGATCACCGGGCACGGACCACGTGTGGAGCACCACGGCGGTGGGCACCGCCGCCGACGGGAAGAGCTCGGGTGCGCTGAGCGGGGCGCAGCGCGGGGATCTGCGCCGCAGCAGGGTCCTCAGCACCAGTTCACGCGGCTGGCCCTGGAACTCCGCGGGATACGGGCCGTGGCGGACGTCCGCGGTCCCGACGGGTGCAGGATCCCGGACGTTGAGCAGGCAGACCCCGGCCTCCGCGAGCGCGAGGCACACGGCGGCGGTGAGGGGGTCGAGCCCGAGCGCGAGAACGCGCAGCTCGTCGAGCGCCGGGGGAGCGCAGGGTTCCTCGGGGGCGGTTGGGCAACGGTGGGTCATGGCACCAGGGTTGCCGAAGCGGGGTGCTCCCGCGGCCGGAGCGGGGCAATCCACAGGACGGGTGCCGCGGGCACCGTGCTCCCCTTCTGCGTCCCGGTTCGTGCCCCGCCCGGGCGGGATGGTGAACTGGGGGCATGCCCCAACCACGAGCCAGAATCGTCGAACCACCGGAGGAGATGCCGGAGATCGTCGTCAAACGCAGTGCCCGCCGCACCAAGACCGTCAACGCCCACTTCAGCGGGGACGCCGTGGTGCTCTCGGTGCCGCAACGGGCCACCCGTGCCCAGATCGCGCATTGGAGTGCAACTCTCGTTCCCAGGGTCGTGGCCAAGCGGCGCGCGGCGGAGGCGGCCTCGCGCACGCGGCACTCCGACACGGCGCTGGAGGAGATGGCGCAGCGGCTGTCCCGGACCTACCTGGAGGGTCGTGCCCGGCCCACGAGCATCACGTGGTCCGCCCGCCAGCACACACGGTGGGGCTCGGCGACCCCCGCCACGGGTGCCATTCGGATCTCACGGCGACTCGCGGACGCGCCCGAGTGGGTTCTGGAGACCGTGGTGCTGCACGAGCTCGTGCACCTGCTCGAGGCTCACCACAACGAGCGGTTCTGGGAGATGGCACGGCGCCACCCCAGGGCGCACGACGCCGCCCAGTTCCTGGACGGCGTCGCGTGGGCGGAGCGGAACCCCGCGCAGGTCACGGGCCGGGAGTGAGGCACCCGAGGGGCCAGCCCGGCGAGCCGGGTCGGCGAGGGGCCGGTACGAGGTCCGCACGAGTCTCGGTGCGAGTGGCCCCGGGCCGTTCGCACGGGCCCGGCCGCGAACCCTGAAGTCCGTACGACGGGCCTACTACACGGAGGCCCAGCCGCTCACGATCAGTCCTCGTCCCGCGTGGTGTCGGGATCGTCCTGGTCGTCGTCGCCGGCAGTGCCCGTGCTCTCACCCGGCTCGCGTTCAGGCGACGTCTCCCCGGACGCACCCTGCTTCGCGTCCGCGGAGGCCTGGCCGGTGGAACTCGCGCCCCCCGGGGCCTGCCGACCGTCCTCGTACCCGCCGGCCAGCAGCTTCTCCAGGGCGGCGTCCATCTCCTCGTCGCTGGCCGTGAGCAGCCCGCGGCGCTCCTCGAAGCCCTGGGGATCGTCGAGGTCCTCGTTGGTGGGCAGCAGCTCGGGGGACTCCCAGAGGCTGTCGCGCTCGGTGATCCCGCGCTGTTCCTCCACGTAGCCCCAGAAGGTCGCTGCCTCACGCAATCGGCGGGGGCGCAGTTCGAGACCCACGAGGGAACCGAAGGTGCGCTCGGCGGGCCCGCCCTCGGCGCGGCGTCGGGCCATCATCTCGGTGAGGGCGGCGGCGGAGGGGATGTTGGCAGTGGAGGCCACGGTGACGCGGTTGACCCAACCCTCCACGAGCGCGAGGACCGTCTCGAGCTTGGCGAGTGTGGCCTCCTGGCGCGGGGTCATCTCGGGGCTGAACACGCCGGAGGCCAGCGCGTCCTGGATGCCCGAGGGGTCGGAGGGGTCGAGTTCCTGGGCGATGGACTCGATCCGGTCCATGTCGATGTGGATCTCGGACGCGAACGCCGTGATCAGGTCCAGCACGTACTGGCGCAACCACGGCACACCGTGGAACAAACGCGTGTGGGCGGCCTCGCGGATGGCCAGGTACAGCATCACGTCCGAGGCCGGCAGGTCCAGCCCCTCGCTGAACTCGGCCACGTTGGACGGCACGAGCGCGCAGCGGTCCTTGGCCAGGGGGATGCCCACGTCCGTGGAGGACAGCACCTCGCACGAGAGCGCACCCACGGCCTGTCCCAGCTGCATCCCGAACATCATGGAGCCCGCGCCGGAGAGCATCCCGGACAGGTCCGCCCCGCCCATGGCCTGGGAGAGCTCGGGGGGCAACTGCTGGGTGAGGGCGTCGGACATGGCCTTGGACACGGAGGTGGCTACCGGGGTGGTCATCTCCTTCCAGGTCTCCCACGTGGCCTCGATCCACTCGGCGCGCGCCCACGCGGACGGCAGCACGGGGGCTTCGCCGAACGCGGTGTTGTCCGTGAGCCACAGGTCCGCGAGCTTCATGGCGTCGTTCACGGCGCCCTTCTGCTTCGCCGAGACGGACGCGTCGCCCTTCTGCGCGGCCACCTGACGGGCGTGCTGGTTGGCGAGCTCCCAGTTGATGGGCTCCCCCGAGGAGGTCGAACTCATCATGGACTGGATCTGCTGGAACATCATGGACATGGCCTGCGGGTCCATGGGCATACCGGCCGGCATGTCACCGGGCTTCATGTTCCCGGAGCCCAGCAGACGCTCGAACATCTCCTGGAACGGGTCCTTGGGGTTCTCGCCGTTCTCGTCGTACGGAGGGTTCGAAGGCATGGGACCGCCAATCGTCGTGGAGGATCTAGGACTGCTCAAACCCTAGCCGTCCGCCCCGGGCCCGAACCACCGCGTGCGCGCCCAGTTCGCTGATGGCTCAGGTACCCTCCGGGCGCCCGTTCACCGGGAGCGGGCGACGCCGCCGTCCCCGGCCGTGCGGCGTCTTCGAACCTTCCACGAGGGCGTGCGACGTACGCCCCAGACGGTGTGCGCGGGACCTTCCCAGGGTGGGCCGAGTACGCTGGGACGGTCCTGGAGGCCGTGGAGAGGAAGCGACGTGACGGGTGAGCAGAAGGGGGCGCGGCGCGGATTCCTCCGCCGCCGGTCGTTGCCGTCGGTCGCGCTCGCGGGGACCACGGTGCTGCTGCTCGCGGGCGTGGTGCTGCCCGCGCCGTACGTCGTGGAATCCGCCGGACCCACGTTCAACACCGTGGGCAGTCACGACGACAAGCAGCTCGTCAAGATCACGGGCGCCCCGACCTACCCGAGCGACGGCCGGTTGGACCTGACCACCGTGTACGTCACGGGCGGACCCTCCGGGCGGCTCAACTCCATCAACGCGCTGCTGGGCTGGTTGGATCCCTCCGATGCCGTGATCCCGGAGGACACCCTTTACCCGCCGGACACCACGGGCCAGCAGGTGGACGAGTCCAACGCCGCGGCCATGGTCACCTCCCAGGAGGACTCCGTGGCGGCCGCGCTGAACCACCTGGGCAAGCCGTTCACAACCACCTTGACCGTGCACGCCGTGATCCCCGGCGGCGCCGCGGACGGTGTCCTGCGGGCCGGGGACCGGATCCTCTCCGTGAACGGCACGCAGGTCACCTCGCTCGAGCTGTTGCGCGAGCAACTCGACGCCGCGGGGGAGCGGGGAGCGGACGTCGTCGTGCGCCGGGACGGCAGGACGGTCACCGAACACGTGAAGCTGACCCGGGACGAGGACTTGCAGCGGTGGCAGCTCGGCGTGTACCTCGTACCGAAATACGAGTTCCCCGTGGACGTGGACTTCCAACTGGACCAGGTGGGTGGGCCCAGCGCCGGGATGATGTTCGCGCTGGGGATCGTCGAGGAACTGACCCCCGGATCGATGGCGGGCGACGAACACATCGCGGGTACCGGAACGATCTCGGCGGACGGGAAGGTCGGTCCCATCGGCGGGATCCGACAGAAATTGCAGGGCGCAGCGGAGTCCGGTGCCACGTACTTCCTGGCCCCCTCGGACAATTGCGGTGAGGTGGCCGGGCACGTCCCGGATGGTCTCACGGTGATCGAGGTGAAGACACTGGGAGATGCTGTGGAAGGGGTCGAAAAAGCGGCGTCCGGATCGGTCGTGGAGCTGCCTTCCTGCGGCACCCGGTGACATCCCGAGGTGGTGAAATTGCATGCCGCGACGGGGGCCAGCACAATAGGGTGGACACTGATCATTGACAGATCATCATCCGTGCCCAGGGAATTCAGAGGTATTCAGTGACCGCCGGATCCACATCCCCACGTCCATCCAGCGGGTCCGCAGCGGGCCGCAAGAAACACGGGGCCCTGTTGCCCACAGTGATCGCGGTGGTGGTCCTCATCGCCCTGTTCGTGGGGTTCACCCAGGTCTACACGAACATCCTCTGGTTCGAGCAGCTCGGCTACCTGCGGGTGTTCGTCACCCGTAACCTCGCGATGATCGGTCTGTTCATCATCTCCGCCGTGATCGTGGCCACGCTCATGTTCCTGAGCCTGTGGCTCGCGTACCGCAACCGCCCCCGGGACACCGGCCAGGTCAGCGACAACATGCAGAAGTACCAGCAGGCGCTGGACCCCGTGCGCAAGATCGTCATGGTGGCCGTCCCGGTGATCTTCGGGCTGTTCGCCGCCTCCACGATCGCGTCCCAGTGGCAGACCGTGCTGCTGTTCCTCAACCAGGAACCCTTCGGACAGACCGACCCCCAGTTCGACCTGGACCTGGGCTTCTACGTGTTCACCCTCCCGTTCCTGCGGCTGCTAATCGGCTTCCTGGTCACCGCGCTGCTACTCGCCGGTGTGGCCGGGCTGCTCATGCACTACGTCTACGGCGGGATCCGCATCCATGAACGCGGGATCGCCACGACCCGTTCCTCCCGCGTGCACCTGGGCTCCATCGTGGCCGCGTTCCTCGCGCTGCAGGCCGTGAACTTCTGGCTGGACCGCTACGCGACCCTGACCTCCAACTCGGGCAAGTGGACCGGTGCGCTGTACACCGACGTCAACGCCGTGATCCCCACCAAGGGCATCCTGGCGATCGCCGCCGTCCTGGTAGCCATCCTGTTCGTGGTGGCCGGGTTCATCGGCCGTTGGAAGCTGCCCCTGATCGGTGCCGCGATGCTCGTGGTCGTGGCCGTGGTGGCCGGTGGGCTCTACCCGTGGGCCATCCAGCGCTTCCAGGTGACCCCCACGGAGCAGGCGCTCGAGAACGAGTACATCCAGCGCAACATCACCATGACCCGACAGGCCTACGGTCTGGACAACACCGAGGTCACCCCGTACGATGCCACGACCCAGACCGAACAGGGTGCGCTGCGCCAGGACACCGAGACCACCTCCAACATCCGTCTGCTGGACCCCAACGTGGTCTCCTCCGCGTTCGCCCAGCTGCAGCAGTTCCGGCCGTACTACCAGTTCTCCGACATGCTCAACGTGGACCGCTACACGATCGACGGCCAGACCCAGGACACGGTCATTGCGACCCGTGAACTGAACCCGGACCAGATCCAGGGCTGGTACAACCAGTCGGTGGTCTATACCCACGGCTACGGCGTGGTGGCCGCGTACGGCTCCCGCGTGCAGTCGGACGGCAAGCCCCAATTCATGCAGGCCGGGATCCCGTCCCGCGGTGAGATCTCCAACGACTACGAGCCGCGGATCTACTTCGGGAAGAACTCGCCCGAGTACTCGATCGTGGGTGGCTCCCCTGAGGACCCGCCGCTCGAGCTGGACCGCCCCCAGACCAATGACGGGGACGCCCAGGACGCCAAGACCACGTTCGCCGGAAACGGCGGCCCCACCGTGGGCAACTGGTTTAGCAAACTGTCCTACTCCATCAAGTTCCAGTCCACGGACATGCTGCTCTCGGACGCGGTGCGCCCGGAGTCCCAGATCCTCTACGACCGCAACCCGCGTGAGCGGGTGGAGAAGGTGGCCCCCTACCTCACGGTGGACGGCAACCCGTACCCGGCGATCGTGGACAACAAGGTCGTGTGGATCGTGGACGCCTACACCACGGCGGCGTCCTACCCGTACTCCACGCCGTCCGTGCTCCAGGAGGCCACCCAGGACACCCAGACCGCGCAGGGCACCGCCGCTGCGTTGCCGCCCGAGCGTGTGAATTACATCCGTAACTCGGTCAAGGCCACGGTCAACGCCTACGACGGTTCCGTGGATCTCTACGCGTGGGACGACCAGGACCCCGTCCTGAAGTCGTGGCAGAAGGTCTTCCCGAATACGCTCAAGCCGTACTCGGAGATGTCCGCGGACCTCATGGCCCATGTGCGCTACCCCGAAGACATGTTCAAGGTCCAGCGTGAGCTGCTCAACCGCTACCACGTCACGGACGCGAACAGCTTCTACGCGAGCGACGACGTGTGGTCCGTGCCCAACGACCCCACCCAGCAGAACCAGGACGTCCCGCAGCCGCCGTACTACCTCTCCATGCGCATGCCGGGTGAGGACAAGGCGAACTTCTCGCTCACCTCGTCCTTCATCCCGCAGCAGAGCGAGTCCGGCAACACCCGTAACGTGATGTACGGGTACCTCTCCGCCAACGCGGACGCCGGGACGGGTGAGGACGGCGTCAAGAGCGAGGACTACGGCAAGCTGAGGCTGCTCGAACTGCCGCGCTCCTCTGTGGTGCCCGGTCCGGGCCAGGCGCAGAACCTGTTCAACTCGGACACGGATGTGTCCCAGGAGCTGAACCTGCTGCGTCAGGGTGCGTCCGAGGTCATCAACGGCAACCTGCTGACACTGCCCGCGGGCGGGGGCATGCTCTACGTCCAGCCCGTGTACGTGCAGTCCTCCGGCGATGCCGCCTACCCCACCCTGCGCCGCGTCCTCGTGGGCTTCGGTGAGAAGGTCGGATTCGCCCCCACGCTCGACGGCGCTCTGGATGAGGTTTTCAGCGGTAACTCCGGTGCCACCACGGACACCGGGGCCGGCGTGAACGACCAGGCCGCGGAGGCCGCCCAGGGCGGCGACGGGCGCACCGGCGCGGTGGACGACGGCGCGTCGGCCAGCCCCTCGCCGCAGCCCTCCGGGACCCCGTCGCCGCGCTCCACGTCCCTGCAGCAGGCTCTGGACAACGCCAACCAGGCCATGCAGGAAGCGGATCGGGCACGCCGGGACGGTGACTGGACGCAGTACGGCGAGGCCCAGGACCGGCTGAAGCAGGCCATCGACGAGGCCATGCGTCAGGACGGTGCCACCCCGTAATCCAGGGGAGACGCCCGAAGGGCGGTGGTCGGGTTCTCCCGGTCACCGCCCTTCGCCATCACCGTCCCCCCCCCTTGTCGCCGCCCCTGTCCTCACCCCCCTGTCCTCACCGCCCCTCGCCATCGGGGTGCTGTCCCGTGCGGATCCGCGCCGGGGGACACCCGATTTGCACGATCCGTTCACCCTCCGTATAGTTGAGGACGTCGCCGCGGGGTGGAGCAGTTCGGTAGCTCGCTGGGCTCATAACCCAGAGGTCGCAAGTTCAAATCTTGCCCCCGCAACCACGAAGAAGCCCGGTTTCCCAGGAAACCGGGCTTCTGGCATGTCCGGACACGTGTCCGGGGCTACGTCGCGACAAGCAGTGGAGCAAACGCAGCAGGCGATGCCGCGTTTGCTCCACGTCGGCTCACGCCGGGGGTGTCTGCTCAGCCGCGGGATGAGGCCCTGAATGCTGCGGCCACCGCACCGGCAGTCCCGGAAGTGACTCAGACTTCCTCGGAGGACACAATCTTCTCGCCGTCCTTGGTGGCGTTGCCGGCCTTGAGCGCCGCGAGCCGCGCCTCGATCTCGGTTTGCTGACCCATGTCCTCGAGCGCCTCGAACTGGCGGTCCAGGGAGGAATCGGCGAGCTCCTGCTGGCCGGCCACGCGAGCCTCCTCGCGGCGGATCTTGTCCTCGAACCGGGAGACCTCGCTCGTGGGGTCCATGACGTCGAACGCCTTGAGGGAGTCCTGCACCTGGGCCTGGGCCTGGACGGTCTTCTGGCGAGCGGCCAGCTCGTCACGCTTGGCGGAGAGCTCCTGGAGCTTGCCACGCATGGTGTTGAGCCCGTCCTTGAGCTTCTCCACGACCTCGGTCTGGGACGCGATCTGGGGTTCGACCCCGCGGGCCTCGCTCTCGGACTGGATCTGACGTTGCAGCGCGACCTTGGCGAGGTTGTCGAACTTCTGGGCCTCGCTCTCCTTGCCGGACGAACGGAACTCCTCCGCCTTGTTGGACGCGGCCAGTGCCTTGCTACCCCACTGGGCGGCCTCCTGGACGTCCTCGGCGTGGTCCTTCTCGAGCAAGCGGAGGTTACCGATGGTCTGGGCCACGGCGGACTCCGCCTCGCGGATGTTCTCGGTGTAGTCGCGGACCATCTGGTCCAGCATCTTCTGGGGGTCCTCCGCGGAATCGATCATCGCGTTGATGTTCGCCTTGGCCAGCTGAGCGATCCGCCCGAAAATGGACTGTTTGGACATGGTGTTCTCCTCTTCTCGTATCTCGGACAAAACTGAAATCTGTCACGGGGCGGCGGGTGCGTCGCTCACCCGGAGGGGGTCAGAAGTTCCCGCCCACACCGCCGTCGAAGCCACCGAAATCGCCGCCTCCGCCGCCGAAACCGCCGCCGAAGTCACCGCCTCCGCCGCCGTAGTGGCCCCCGCCGATGCCGCCGTTGAGGATCCCGCCCAGCAGGATCCCGCCGAGCATGGCACCACCGAGGCCGTTGCTGCGCCGGCCGTAACCCATGCCGCCGTAGCCCATGGGGGAGTTGTAGAACTCGTCCACGTCCGTCTGTGCGGAGCGCTGTGCGGAGTCCGCGAGGCGGATGGATTGGTTGGCCTCGTTGAGTGCCCGCTCGGGATCAGAGTTCTGCAGTTGCTGCGCGATCTCCAGGTGGCGTTCGGCCTCCGCGAGTTCCGTGCGCGCGCGGGCGCCCACACCGCCGCGGCGCGCCCACACGTAGTCGGACGCGGTGGTCAGGCTCGCCTGCGCGCTCACGAGCGCGTGGGACAGGGTCTCGCGCGCGGAGCGGGCGCGGTCGTTCGCGCTACGGACGTCGTCCAGGCCCTTGTCGAGCTCGGCCTTGGCCTGCGCGAGCCGGCGGGCGGAGCCCATGGGGTCGTAGCGCCCGGAACGCATGTTCTGGGTCACGGTCTGCAGCACGGAGCGCACCCCGGCGGCGGCACCCGCGAGCTCGGGACGGGAGCCCTGCTGGACCAGTCCCTCGGCCTCGGCGACGTCCCGTTGGGCGATGCTCACGGCGTCCTTGAGGGACTCCTCGGCCTTGGCCAGTTCCCGGCGGGCGTTCTCCACCGAGGTGATCAGACCCTCCGCCTGGCCCTGCGCTTCCTCGGCGGCTCGGATGTTGAGCACGGCCTGGGAAACCTGTCCCGCGTCCAGGTGCTGTTGGGCCTGGGCGATCGCGGATTCGGCGAACTCGAGGCGTTCGCGTGCCTGCTCGCCGTTGTCCCGCACGGGGGCCAGAGCGGCGTCGTCGTACGTTGCGTGCAGCGAGACGAGCAAGGACTCGGCGTCCTGCAGGCGCGGCTGGACACCGGCCACGGCGTGGCGCACGTCCTCGAGCGCCTCGGGGGCGCGGGTCTCGAGTTGACGCAACTGCGAGAAGTTCTGTTCCTGTTCCGCAAGGGAGCCGCGCGCCTGGTTGGAGCGCTCGATGATTTCCCCGAGCCACGCGCGCTGGTCCGCCTCGGTGTCTGGGATGTGGTCCTCGAGCTTCTGCTGCAGCTCGAAGGACGCGCGCATATGCTCCTTGGCCCGCGCGAGTGCGTGCTCGAACGGCTGGGTCTGCTCGCGGCCGTACTGCAGCTGCGCGAAGGTGAGTTCCTGCTCGGAGTGCTGGATCGCGTTGTCCGCCTCCACGAGCGCCGAACCCGCGCGCTTGTGCAGCTCGGGCAGGGGCACGAGCGGTCGCTGCGGCGCGCTGCTGCCGTTGTGCGGTTCCGGGGCCTGGGGTGCATTCGCGCGACGACGCCGCCCGCGCATGAGCGACGCGACGCCCACGCCCGCGGCCGCGAGCCCGCCGAGCACCACGACCCCGCCGACCACACCGCCGGCCCCGTTCAGGCTCACCCCGCCGAGTTTCGAGTCGATCCCCTTCACGGCCCCCTGGGCGGCGGCGTCCCAGTTGCCGTTGCGCAGGGCCGGGACGATGTTCTCGTTGTAGATCTCCTGGGTGTCCGAGCGGGACAGGGGACCCGCCGAGTTGGCCACGAACCGCGCCTGGCGGGTCTCGGTGGCCACGGTGAGCACGGCGTCGTTGGTCCCGAAACCATTGTTCCGGGCGAAGTCCTGGACCCACTGACCGGGATCGGTGGGGTTCGTGAACCGGTCCACGTACACCACGTAGAGCGTGATGTTGTGTTCGCTGGCGACCCTGTTGATCTCGTCCTGCAATTGCGACGTGTTGCCCAGGACGTTGGCCGAATCCACGATCCGTGTGCCGGGGTCCACCTGCTGAGGGGGCTCGGCCAGGGCGGCGGGCGCCGCGAACAAGCACACTCCCGAGAGTACGATCGCGGAGACAGCGCGGCGCCAAACGGTGTGTGAATTCATGACCCTCGTTCCGATCGATCTCAGCCCGGCGGACGCCCGCCCGGGAATCGTCCCCGGGACATGATGGTCGTCCGAGTCACAGACTACGCTGAACGGACAATGCGGTCACGAGATCAGCGAGCGTCCCGGAGATCACCAGACAACGTGCAGGAATCGGCCAGTTCTCACAGCCGCGGCTCAGTACGCCCGGGCATACTGGGCCACCGGAAGCCGCCGGACGGGTCCCGGTATCCGCGTCCAGACACACGATCCCTCGACGTCCTGTCACAGTCCTGAAGGAGAGAACATGGCCGATTCCTATGACCCCCGTGCGGGCGGCGATCCCCAGCGTCCCGTGCCCCGGTACGGCCAGTACGGCTCCGGGACGGAGGGCACCGGCCAGGGTTCGCCGTGGCACGCGCAGGACACCCAACC
>NZ_JABFAW010000002.1:224989-282185 GCF_017168375.1 Kocuria sp. KRD140 | reverse complement strand
GGTTACCAGTACGGCACCTATTCCGGTGGTCAGGGCGGCTATACCGCGGCGTCGCAACCGGTCGGTGGTGCTGCGACCGCCACGACGCCCAAGCGCAAGTTCTCGGCGGGTGCCCTGGTCGCCGGGATGGTGCTCGCAGGGCTGATCGGTGCGGGGACCGCGGTGGGGACCGGCGCCCTCGCCGAGAACAACGGCGTGTCCGCGGCGGGCAACAGCTCCCCGGTGATCGTGAACAACACGGAATCGGTCAACCAGATCACGGGGGCCACCCACAAGGCCTCCCCGTCCGTGGTGACGATTTCCGCGTCCGCCGGGGGCCGCGCGGGGACGGGGTCCGGTGTGATCTTGGACGATCAAGGACACATCCTCACCAACACCCACGTGGTCACGCTGGACGGCGCGAGCTCGGATGCCAACCTGGAGGTCCAGACCTCGGACGGTTCCGTGCGCAAGGCCAGCCTCGTGGGCACGGACCCCGAATCGGACCTCGCGGTGATCAAGGTGGACCCGAGCGGTCTTACGCCCGCGGAATTCGGGGATTCG
The DNA here is from genome assembly GCF_017168375.1 of Kocuria sp. KRD140. NCBI lineage: Bacteria > Bacillati > Actinomycetota > Actinomycetes > Micrococcales > Micrococcaceae > Kocuria > Kocuria sp. KRD140. The sequence continues at coordinate 281,642 of NZ_JABFAW010000002.1, read as the reverse complement.
AGCAAGCTCAACGTGGGGGACACCGCGATCGCGATCGGCTCACCGCTCGGACTGAGCGGGACCGTCACGGACGGCATCGTCTCCACGCTCAACCGGACGATCGCCGTCGCCTCCTCAGCGGCGCAGGAGACCCCAGAGGACTCCCAGCAGGGCGGCGGCGGGCAGGACTTCTTCTTCAACTTCCCGGACAACGGGCAGTCGAGCTCGCAGTCCGCGAAGTCGAGCGTCTACCTCAACGTCCTGCAGACGGACGCGGCGATCAACCCCGGCAACTCGGGCGGCGCGCTCGTGAACTCGAGCGGTCAGGTGATCGGCATCAACGTGGCGATCGCCTCGGCGGCGGGGTCCTCCTCGAACGACTCCTCCAGTTCGGGGAACATCGGTGTGGGATTCTCGATCCCGTCCAACACGGCCAAGCGGGTCGCGGACGAGATCATCAAGGACGGCAAGGCCACGCACGGCTACCTGGGCGCGTCCGTCTCCGCCTACACGCCGTCCGGGAGCAACTCGGAGCAGTTCTCCTCGGGTGCCCTCGTGCGCAGCGTGCAGGACGGCTCCCCGGCCGCGGACACCGGGTTGCGCGCGAACGACGTGATCACGCAGTTCAACGGCAAGCGCATCACGGACGCGGACGCTCTCACCGCCGGCGTGCGCGAACTCGCGGCCGGGACGGAGGCGGAGGTCACCTACCGGCGCGGCGGGGACGAGCACACGGCCAAGGTCAGGGTGGGCGACGCCGCCGAGCAATCGGGCAAGTAGGCGCCCGCGGCTCCGGCCGCGCCGACGGCGTTCACGACGGCGCTCGCAGGGTGTGCATATGCACGGTACCCGGCGAGCGCCGTCGTCGTGGCGGGATCACACGCCGTCGGGGAAGCCCAACTGCCGCCAGGCCTCGTAGAGTGCGATGGACGCGGAGTTGGCGAGGTTGAGGGAGCGGCGCCCGGGCAGCATGGGGATCCGGACGTGTTCGGTGACGTGCTCGTCCTCGAGGACATCGGTGGGCAGCCCCGTGGACTCGCGGCCGAAGAGCAGGACGTCCCCGTCCTGGTAGGTCACGTCCGTGTGGCGGGTGCTCGAGTGGGACGTGAACGCGAGGACCCGGGCGTCCCCGAGCGCGTCCCACAGTGCTTCCACGCTGGGGTGCACGTCCATGACCGCGAGATCGTGGTAGTCCAACCCTGCCCGGCGCAGGTGGGCGTCCCCGAACGTGAAGCCCAGGGGCTCCACGAGGTGCAGGCGCGCGCCCGTACACGCCGCGAGGCGGATGGCGTTTCCCGTGTTGCCGGGGATCTCGGGGGTGTGGAAGACGAAATGCAGCATGGCTGCGAGTGTAGGCGCGTCCGTGCGGCACGGCACCGGCGGGGCGCGGGGCGTTGTATCGACGCAGCCGGGGGTCTCACCGGCGGTGCGCTGGGGAGGTCGCACCGGAGGTGCGCGGCCGAGGGAGGGCCGCGGTGGGCGCGCCTAGAATTGGACCCATGCCCACACCACGCGTCTACATGGATCACGCCGCCACGACCGACATGCTGCCCGAGGCCGTCGAGGCCTACGTGGCGCAGGCCCAACGCGGCGGCAACCCCGCGTCCCTGCACTCGGGTGGGCGCTCCGCGCGCATGGCCCTGGAGACCGGACGGGACAGCGTGGCCGCGGCGTTGAACGCGGAACCGGTGGAGATCATCCTCACGTCCGGCGGGACGGAAGCGGACAACATGGCCGTGCTCGGGCTGTTCCGGGCGGCCCGGGACGCGGATTCGCGTCGCACCGTGATCGCGCTGTCCACCGTGGAACACCACGCGGTATCCGAGGCCGCCGAGTGGCTCGCCGCGCACGAGGGCGCCGAGCTCGCGTGGCTCGAGGTCGATGCCGACGGCCGGGTGGACCCCGACGATCTGCGGGAGCTGCTCGCCCGCCGCGGCGACGAGCTGGCCCTGGTGACTGTGATGTGGGCCAACAACGAGGTCGGCACGGTGCAACCGATCGCGGAGCTCGCGGCCCTGTGCGACCGGGTGGGGGTGTCCTTCCACGTGGACGCCGTGCAGGCGTTCTGCGCGGTGCCCGTGGACGCGCACTTGCCCGGGATCAGCACTCTTGCGGTGTCCGCACACAAGCTCGGCGGTCCGATGGGTGTGGGCGCGCTGTACGCCCCCCGCACGGTGACGTTGGCCGCCACGAGTTTCGGCGGGGGCCAGGAGCGCAGCGTGCGTTCCGGCACGGTCAACGCCGCGGGGGCGGCCGCGTTCGGTGCCGCAGTGCACGCCGCCCAGCGTGATGCGCACGCCGAGTTCGTGCGTCGCGCACGATTGCGCGACACCCTCGTGGCGGGGATCCGCGAACGGGTCCCGCAGGCCGTGCTGCGCGGGCCCGAGCCCGGCGCACCCGAGGACGAGTGGGCGCGCCCCACGCGGCTGCCGGGCAACGCACACTTCACGTTCCCCGGGTGCGAGGGCGATTCCATGCTCTTCCTCTTCGACGCCGCGGGGGTCGCGCTGTCCACGGGCTCGGCGTGCAACGCGGGCGTCCCGCGCGCATCCCACGTGTTGCTGGCCATGGGGGTTCCCGAGGAGACCGCGCGCGGTGCCCAGCGCTTCTCCCTGGGACACTCGAGCACGCCGGACGACGTCGCCGCGGTGTTGGCCGCCGTGGCGGAGGTCTACGACCGCGCCCACACCGCGGGGCTGTCCGGGCACGTCCCGGGCTTCGCGTCCTGAGCAGTGCCGTCAGGAACCGCGGAGTGGCCGGGAACGGCGGGGTCGGGAACTGCGGCGCCGTCGGGAATAGCCCCGGCGGCGCGCTGGTTGTTAAACCGGTTCGACCAACAATTTTTTTGACCCTCGACGGACCTGGAGGAATTGACGTGCGTGTTCTGGCAGCGATGAGCGGCGGTGTGGACTCGGCGGTGGCCGCGGCGCGCGCCGTGGACGCGGGGCACGACGTCACGGGCGTGCACCTGGCGCTGTCCCGCACCCCGGGCACGCTGCGCACGGGCGCGCGGGGGTGTTGCACGATCGAGGACTCCCGGGATGCATGGCGCGCGGCTGAGAAGCTCGGGATCCCGTACTACGTGTGGGACTTCTCCGAACGGTTCCAGGCGGACGTCGTGGACGACTTCGTGGCCGAGTACGCTGCGGGGCGTACCCCCAACCCGTGCATGCGCTGCAACGAGAAGATCAAGTTCGCGGCCCTGCTCGAGAAAGCGCTCGCCCTGGGGTTCGACGCCGTGTGCACGGGCCACTACGCCAAGGTCGTGACGGATGCGGACGGGCACAAGGAACTGCACCGCGCGGCCGATTGGGCCAAGGACCAGTCCTACGTGCTGGGCGTGCTCACCGCCGAGCAGCTTGAGCACGCGATCTTCCCCCTGGCCGAGACCCCGTCCAAGGCGCAGGTGCGCGCCGAGGCTGAGGAGCGCGGGCTGTCCGTGGCCAAGAAGCCCGATTCGCACGACATCTGCTTCATCCCGGACGGGGACACCCGCGGGTGGCTCGAGGACCACATGGAGCTCGCCCCCGGGAGGATCGTGGACACCCAAGGCACCGAACTCGGTGAGCACCGCGGCGCGCACGCCTACACGGTGGGTCAGCGCCGGGGTCTGCACATCGGCCGGCCCGCCCCGGACGGCAAGCCCCGCTTCGTCCTGGAGATCCGGCCCAAGACCAACGAGGTGGTCGTGGGGCCGGAGGCCCTGCTGTCGATCGACGTCATGGAGGGCATCCGCCCGTCGTGGGCTGGGCTCCCGCCCCGCGAGGTCGCGGCGATGGCCGAGGACGTGGACGGTCGCTCCGATGAGTTCCCCGTGACGGTCCAGGTGCGCGCCCACGGCGATCCCGCGCCGGCGCGCGCGTGGCTCACCCGGCAGGACGGGCAGCAGCGGTTGTCCGTGCGCCTCGACGAGCCCCAGCGCGGTGTGGCCCCCGGGCAGACCATGGTGCTCTACCAGGGCACCCGTGTGCTGGGCCAGGCCACCATCGACGCCGCCTTCGCCGATCGCGCGGCCGCGGCCGCGTCCTGAGCCCCACGTGGGGCGGCATGACCGCCACACGACCGGGCGCCGGGCGCGCCACTATTACAGTGGACGCATGAGTGCAGTCACCGACCCCGCCGACCACGCGCCCGTCGACTCATCGGGAGCCGATTCACCGGGCACCGACCGTCCCGCGGACAGCGCGTTGACGCGCTTGGAAGCCATTCGCGGCACGATCGACAACATCGACGCCGCACTCGTGCACCTGCTCGCCGAACGCTTCAAGGCGACCCAACAGGTGGGCAAGCTCAAGGCGGAGAACGACCTCCCGCCCTCGGACCCCGAACGCGAGAAGACGCAAATCCACCGGTTGCGCCGACTTGCGGAGGCCGCACACCTGGATCCCGAATTCGCGGAGAAGTTCCTGAACTTCATCATCAGCGAGGTCATCCGCCACCACGAGGCCATTTCCGAAAACCACCAGCGCAGCACCGACGCATGAGCGAAGCAGTCACCGCGACCCTCACCCGTTCCCTGCGTGGCACGGACCCCCTCGAGACGTTCACCGTGCTGCGCGGCGAGCTGGGCGCACCGCACCTGGCCACCGTGCCGCTGCTGCCGGAACGGGGTCCGCACGCCGAGCTCGCGGCCCGCACGTGCGCCGTGCTCGATTCCCTCTACGCGGACCGGCAGCCCCACGGGTGGCGGATCAGCGGTGTCCCCGGCGACGACTCCCGCCGTGCACGCCGGCAACTGGAGAGCGACCTCAACGTGGTCGCGGACGTCCTGGGCGCCGAATCCGGCGCGGACACCGGACCGATCGCCTTCTCGCTGCTCGGCCCGGTCTCCCTCGCGGCGACCGTCCACGTGCACAACGGGGAGAAGCTGCAGTCGGATCCCGGCGCTCGCCGTGATCTCGCGCAGTCGTGGTGCTTGGGCGTCGCGGACCTCGTGGCCGTGCTGCGGCGCAACACGGACGGGCGCGGTGTCGTGCTGGTGCTTGAGGAACCAGAGCTGGAACGCGTGGTGACCGGGCGCATCCCGACCGCGAGCGGCTACCGCACCCTGCGTGCGCTGCCGCGCCAGGAACTGCGCGCCACGCTCTCGGACGCCGTGGCCGCGTGCCGTGCGGCGGGGGCGGAGACCGTGGTCCTGGACGCGGGCGCCGTCGGGATCGACTGGACCCCGCGGGTCGGCGCGGACGCCGCCGTGCTTGGTCTGCCGGACGGGCCCACCGAGCAGTGGGAGCCCCTCGCGGCCCTGCACGAGGCGGGGGTGCGGTTGTGTTTCGACACCGTCCCTGTGGCCGGGCGCACGCCCGTGTCCGAGCTCGTGCGGCGCGTGCTGGGCCCGTGGCGTGAGCTGGGCATGGATCCGGCGGCGTTGCTGGGAACCGTGCTGGCGCCGTCGGCGCGGATCAGCGAGCTCACCCCGCCGCACCTGCCGGACGCCCTGCGGCGGGTGACGCACCTGGGCGGCGCGCTCACCGAGGCGTGCAACGAGGGTTGAGCCCGGCCAGGCCGTAGAATCGAGGGCGTACACGGACGCCGATCCCGGCCGCTCCGGGTGTCAGGGACGAGCGCGAAAGCGGGCCATGAAAGCAAGAATCCTGGTGGTGGACGACGACGCCGCGTTGTCCGAAATGATCGGCATCATCCTCGCGTCCGAGGACTTCGAGCCCGTCTACTGCTACGACGGCGCCGGCGCCCGGGACGTGTTCCGCGCCTCCGAACCGGACCTCATCCTCCTGGACCTCATGCTCCCCGGCATGGACGGGATCCAGGTGTGCCAGCAGATCCGCGCCGAGTCGGACATCCCGATCGTGATGCTCACCGCCAAGTCCGACACCGCGGACGTGGTGCGCGGGCTCGAGGCCGGCGCGGACGACTACGTCCCCAAGCCCTTCAAACCCGCCGAGCTCGTGGCCCGCGTCAAGGCGCGTCTGCGCCCTATGGACCGCGGGGCCACCCAGGAGATCACGCTCGGGGACATCGTGATCGACGTGACCGGGCACAGCGTGACCCGGGCCGGGCAGGAGATTTTCCTGACCCCGCTGGAGTTCGACCTGCTCGCGACCCTGGCGCGCTCGCCGCACCAGGTGTTCAGCCGGGACGAGCTGCTGCGTGACGTGTGGGGCTACCCCCACGCCGCGGACAACCGCCTGGTCAACGTGCACGTGCAGCGGTTGCGCTCCAAGGTGGAACGCGATCCGGAGAACCCGGAGGTGGTCCTCACGGTGCGCGGGATCGGCTACAAAGCCGGGGGACACGCGCATAAATGACGTCCGCCCCGGCGCGACCCGTGGCGCACAGCCCCGCCGAGCGGCGTCGACCCAAACGCTTCCGCAGGATCCGGCTGGGTCGGCGCATGCTCATCCGCCGCTGGCGGCAGTCCCTGCAGTTTCGCGCGATCGCCGTGGCGCTCACGCTCACGTCCGTGGCGTTCCTCGCCACGGGTAGCTTTCTGTCCCACCAGATCGCGGACCGGTTGTTCACCGACCGCCTGGACCAGGTGCTCGAGGAGGCCCGCAGCGACATCCGCACCGCCCAGGCGAGCTTCGACGCCTCGGACGCCTCCGACCGCACCGAGGTCCAGGCGCTGATCAACTCCACGCTGGGCGGGCTGAGCCAGGACACGAGCACCACCGACCACCGCTGGATCCTGATCCCCCTGGACCAGGGCGCGGGGCAGTTGTTCGTGGGCGTGCAGACCGAGAGCGCGTGGATGACCTCCGCCACCGTGCCCCAACAACTGCAACGGCGCGTGGCCAATGGGGACGGCACGTACTGGCAACCGGCCTCGGTCCGCATGGCGGAGAACGAGCCGGAGAAACCGGTCATCGTGATCGGGGACGTAGTCCAGCTCAACCAGAACTCTCGCTACGGGTTGTACTTCGTCTACGATTTCTCGGACCCGCAGGCCACCCTGGACTCGATCCACGCGGTGCTGTTGCTGTCCATGGTCGCGCTGTTGCTGCTCGTGGGAACCATCGTGTGGTACGTGACCCGGGAAGTGGTGCGCCCGGTCTCGAGTACGGCGCGCGTGTCGCAGCGGTTGTCCGAGGGTGATCTGGACGTGCGCATGGAGGTCCACGGCAGCAACGAGGCCGCCCGGTTGAGCCGTTCGTTCAACCGCATGGCGGATTCCATCCAGGGGCAGATCACCCAGCTCGAACACCTCTCGTCCATGCAGCAGACCTTCGTCTCGGACGTCTCCCACGAGCTGCGCACACCCTTGACCACTGTGAAGATGGCCGCGGAGGTGCTCTACAATGCACGCGAGGACTTCGATCCCGTCAACCGGCGCTCCGCCGAGCTGCTGCACAACCAGGTGGACCGCTTCGACTCGTTGCTCTCGGACCTGCTCGAGATTTCACGGTTCGACGCCGGCGCGGCCCGCCTGGACATGGCGTCCACGGACATCTTCACCGTCATCTACGACGTCGTGGAGGCGTGCGCGCCGCTCGTGCTCGAATCAGGTTCGGAGCTCACGGTGCGGTCCACCCTGACCCGCTGCGTGGTGCAGATGGACCAGCGGCGGATCGACCGGATCCTGCGCAATCTCGTGACCAATGCGCTCGAGCACGGGGAGAGCAAGCCCGTGGACATCTACGTGGGCGCCAACGAGAACTGTGTGTCCGTGGCGGTGCGCGACCACGGCATCGGGATGACCGAGGAGCAGACGACCAAGGTCTTCAACCGGTTCTGGCGCGGGGATCCCGCGCGCGCTCGCACGGTGGGCGGTACGGGCCTGGGGCTCGCGATCGCCACGGAGGACACGCGGTTGCACGGGGGCGCGCTCACGGTGTGGGCCGAACCCGACAATGGCGCGTGCTTCCGGCTCACCCTGCCCCTGCTGCGGAACCAGGTGCTGGATCCAGAGCAGCCCAATCCGCTGCCCATGCCACCCGTGGAACAGCACAACGAATCCACCGCTCGGGTCACCGACACCGGTTCGTTGCAGCTCACTGCCCCGGCCGTGCGCCCGAGCGAGGACCGGGACACGGGCCAGCTGCTCATGGACTTTTCGGACGCCGACGTGGCCGCCGGGGAGCCAGCCGCGACGACGGATGCGAACGTTTCGGCACAAGAGCGCACGGGCTCGAGCGCCTCGCGACACCGTGATCGGACGGAGGAATCATGAATCCCGCAGACCACGATCGGACCCGTGATCGGGCGGATGCCATCCGGGCCGTCGGGGACACGCGCCGGGTGAGCGACGTCGTGTTCGGGACCACGCGGCGTCGGGCGCGGTACACGGGCCTGGCGTGCGCGATGGTTCTGGGCCTGACCCTCTCCGCGTGCGGGGCCATGCCGCGCTCCGGGCCCGTGCACAAGGTGATCGAGCCTACGGAGCAGACCCAGCAGTCCGCGATGCCCTTCAATCCCCAGGGGCCCCGGGTGGGGGCCACGGCCCAGGAGATTGTGGAGGGGTTCCTGGCCGCCGGGGTGGGCGCGCAGGACGACTACTCCGTGGCCCGCCAGTACCTCACACCGCAGCTCGCCGCGACCTGGAAGCCGGATACCCGCGTGCTCATCCACTCGGGGGAGCCCACCACGGTGCCGCGGCTCAACGACGGCGAATTCCGCACGAGCATGGAGGTCAGCGGGGAGCTCAGTGCCAGCGGCGTGCTCGCCAAGCAGCCCTCGGGCAGCACGCGCGTCCTGGATTTCGTGCTCACCTCGGTGGACGGGCAGTGGCGGATCTCCCGGGCGCCCGACGGCGTGGTGGTCCCGCAAGCGGACTTCGAGAAGATCTTTTCGCCCACCAACCTCTACTTCTACTCGGCTCAGGACAGCAAGTACCTCGTTCCGGATCCGCGGTGGTTCGCGACCCGCTCCACGACCTCCACGGCGGCGGTGCGCGCGCTCATGCGCGGGCCCGCCGCGTATCTGGGCAATGCCGTGACCAGTGCGATCCCGCAGGGTACCGCGCTGTCCCGTTCGGCCGTGCCGGTGTCCGGGGGGACCGCGGCGGTGGACCTCACGCTCGCGAGCTTCGACCCCGCGGAGGTGAACCAGGCACGCCGGATGGAACAACAGCTGCGGGCCACCCTGCGCACCATCCCGAACGTGGACGACGTCGAACTGCGGATCAACGACGCCCCGGTGGACACCTCCGGCGGCAGCGACAACGACCCGATCCAGACCGTGACCGTCCCCAACCGGCAAATCGGGGTCTCCGACAACAAGCTCGCGTTCTACCAGGGCGGCCAGACCGAACTGATCCCGGACCTCACGGTGCCAGAGGGCGTCACGCTCAGCAAACCGGGAATGGGCGTGGAGGCCGGGGCCTTCGGGTTTGTGGACAGCGCCGGTTCCACGGTCTACACCGTGTCCCCCGGACAGCAACCCCGGCAGCGGTGGTCCGGGTACAAGCCCACCCGGCCGAGTTTCGACAACCTGGGGTGGGTGTGGGGCGCGGACCGCTCCGGGACCGTCCGGGTCGTGCGGGCGTCGTCGGAGGGGCAGGGTGACACCGTGTCCGCCTCGTGGCTCGACGACCAGCACGTGGCGTCCCTGCGGATCTCCCGCGAGGGCAGCCGGGCGCTCGTGGTCACGACCGACGCCGCCGCGACGCGTTCCACCGTGTGGATCGCGGGCGTGGTGCGGGACGCCTCCGGCAGACCCACCGAACTCGCGAAGGGCAATGCCGTGGCCACGGGCGTGGACGTGGACACCGCCCAGTGGATCGGCCCGGACGAGTTCGTGTCCAGTGCCCTGGACCAGGACACCAACGCGCAGCCCCGCCGGTACACGATCGCGGGCAAGGTGGACGAGCTGCCTGCCCTGACCGGGGTGACCTCCCTGGCCGGGGGCAACGGGTCCGCCGCGGTGTACGGCGCCTCGGACGGGCGGCTCTACATGCTCACGGGCAGTTCCTGGGCGCTGCAGAGTGAAGAGGTCACGGACACCGCATTCGCGGGGTGAGCACCCGTTCCTGAGTGGGTGCGCCGTGCGCTGCGCGCTGCACATGTCTGCCGTACCGGGGACGGACACCGTCCGCGCACCGTGAACTGGTGCCATGACCCGCTCCCGCCCCGTCGTTCCGTACCGCTCCTCGGCGGTGCCTCGTTCCGCGCTGTACGACGCCGCTCCGGGCAGTGGCACCGTCGGCGCACCGTGGCGTCGCCCGTCGGTTCTCGCGCGGTGGGACCGTCGGGCCGCGGTCGTCAGCGGGTGGTGCACGCAGGCCCTGGACCTGGTGTTACCGGTGTCGTGCGCGGTGTGTGCCGCCCCGGGCGCCATACTGTGCCGTGCGTGTCGGATCGTGCTGCGCCGCGCCACGGCCCGGCCGCACCTGGTGACACCCCCGGCGGCGCTCGCCGCGTCCGGTGTGCGGGTCGTCGTCGCGGGGGAGTACGAGCACGAACTCGCCTCGTGCGTGCTGTCCTTCAAGAACGGCGGCCGTACCGACCTCGCTCCCGTACTCTCCGCCGTGCTCTCGGCAGCCCTGGCGACCGTGGCGCGCGAGCTCGGCGACGACAGGCCCACCCTGTACTTGGTGCCGGTGCCCACGAGCGCCCGCGCGCGGCGGCGTCGATGGTTCGATCCGGTCGCCACCCTGCTGCGCGGCGCGGCCCTGCCCCCGCGGTCGCACATCGCACCCGCCCTCACGCACCGCGCGGTGGCCGGGAGCGGCACCCAGAAGGGCCGCGGGAGGATCCAGCGCACCCGGGCGCTACGCGGGAGCCTGCGCGCCCGGGACATGTCGGGACTCACGTGCGTGGTCGTGGACGACGTGCTCACCACGGGCGCCACGGCCGCCGAGGCCGTCCGCGCCCTGACCGCGGCCGGGGCCAGGGTACCCGCGGTCGTGACCCTCGCGGGGGTGCGCGTAGGGCGTTCACCGGGGGAGAACGCAGGATCATCGGATGTCGTCATCCATGAATTTCCCCGTTGTTTCCTCTAGCGTTAGATCACGGGAAGCATTGAAGGTGTCCCGTGTGGGAGAGCAGCACATCCCGCGTCATCCCCAAGATGTGGAGGGTCTCATGGAACTGAACATCCTAGGCCGCAACGTCACCCTGCCGGACCGATTCAAGGAATACGTCGAGGAGAAGAGCGAGCGCTTCCAACAGCTCGGCGACAAGGTCCAATCCATCGAGGTCAAGGTCACCAAGGAACACGCCGCCTCCGGCCACCAGGGCATGCGGGTGGAGATCACCGTTGTGGGGCGCGGGCCCCTGGTGCGCGCCGAATCGCGCAACGACGACAAGTTCGCGGCGTTCGACGAGGCCTACGCCAAGCTCGTGGAGCGGTTGCGTCGGGCGCGTGACCGCCGTAAGGTCCACCGCACCGGGCACCAGAGGCCCATCGCCGTGCACGAGGCCACGGGATCGCTGCCCGTGGACCCTTCGGGACCGACTCCCACGTATGCCAGCCAGGAAGAACTCGCGGCGGCCGAGGACGAGGCCTTCAGCACCGAGTACCCCCTGAGCGACCCCCCTACCCCCGTGGAGATCCGGCGCAAGCGCTTCCCCGCCCACGAGATCACCGTGGACGAGGCCGTGGACCGGATGGAGCTCGTGGGTCACGACTTCTTCCTGTTCGTGGACAAGGAGACCCAGGAACCCTCCGCCGTGTACCGCCGTAAGGGGTGGGAGTACGGGGTGATCAGTCTCAGCAATGACGGACGCTCCGGGGAGGAGAAGGCGCGGGCCTACCAGCCAGACACCGCGAACTCAGAGGCCTCCTGAGTATTCACAGCACCGCACCGAGGACGGGCCCGCGACCGCGTCGCGGGCCCGTCCCGTGCCCGGCGAGCGGGTAGCGGGAACCTGGTCGTTGCCCGTCCCGCGCCTGCCGAGTGGGCATCGGGGATTCGGTGGCTACCCGTCCGGGGGCCACCCGGTGCCCGGCGCGATGGCACGCGGCCGGCGTCCAGCCTGGCTCACGTACACTGTTCGGCGGTGCACCCAATGTCCTGCCGGTGCCCACCATTGATCTCGGAGGAGCGAACACACGTGGCGTCATTCCTGGAAAAGGTTCTTCGCACTGGGGACAAGCGGGTCCTGAAGCGGCTGAGGACTTACGCCGACGCCGTCAACAGCCTCGAGGACAGTTTCAAGGAACTCTCCGACGCCGAGCTGCGCGCCGAGACCGACTCGTTCCGGGAGCGCATCGAGGGCGGCGAATCCCTGGACCGGCTTCTTCCCGAGGCGTTCGCGGCCGTGCGGGAAGCGGCGTCCCGCACCCTAGGTCAGCGTCACTTCGACGTCCAGATCATGGGCGGTGCCGCTCTGCACCTGGGTTACATCGCGGAGATGAAGACCGGTGAGGGCAAGACCCTGGTGGCCACGGCGCCGGCCTACCTCAACGCGCTCGCGGGCAAGGGCGTGCACGTGGTCACGGTCAACGACTACCTCGCCGAGTACCAAGCCAACCTCATGGGCCGTGTCTACCGTTTCCTGGGGTTGGAGACCGGCGTGATCCTGAGCGGTCAGGACCCTGCGACCCGGCGTGAGCAGTACGCCGCGGACATCACCTACGGCACGAACAACGAGTTCGGCTTCGACTACCTCCGGGACAACATGGCCTGGTCCAAGGAGGAGCTCGTCCAGCGTGGGCACAACTTCGCGATCGTGGACGAAGTGGACTCCATCCTCATCGACGAGGCGCGGACCCCGCTCATCATCTCCGGACCGGCCTCCGGGGAAGCCAACCGGTGGTACCGCGAGTTCGCGACCATCGTGCAGAAGCTCGACCCGGAGACCGACTACGAGGTCGACGAGAAGAAACGCACCGTGGGCGTGCTCGAACCGGGGATCGAGAAGATCGAGGACTGGCTCGGCATCGACAACCTCTACGAGTCGCAGAACACCCCGCTGATCGGGTTCCTCAACAACGCGATCAAGGCCAAGGAACTGTTCCGCGCGAACAAGGACTACATCGTCGCGGGTGGCGAGGTGAAAATCGTGGACGAGCACACCGGCCGAGTGCTGTCCGGGCGGCGCTACAACGAGGGCGTCCACCAGGCCATCGAGGCCAAAGAGGGCGTGGAGATCAAGCCCGAGAACCAGACAATGGCCACCATCACACTGCAGAACTACTTCCGTCTGTACGACAAGCTCTCGGGCATGACGGGTACGGCCCAGACCGAGGCGGCCGAGTTCATGAACACGTACGAGATTGGCGTCGTGGCCATCCCGCCGCACCGCGGCATCGCCCGCGAGGACAAGCGGGACGTGGTCTACAAGAACGAGGCCACCAAGTACGCCGCCGTGGTGCGGGATATCGAGGATCGCCACGAGAAGGGCCAGCCAGTCCTCGTGGGCACTGCGTCCGTGGAGAAGTCGGAGTACCTCTCCCGTCTGCTGGCCAAGCGCGGTGTGCGCCACGAGGTGCTCAACGCCAAGAACCACGCGCGTGAGGCCGCGATCGTGGCACAGGCCGGCCGTAAGGGCGCGGTCACCGTGGCCACCAACATGGCCGGTCGAGGCACCGACATCATGCTGGGCGGTAACGCCGAGTTCAACGCCGTGGAGAAAATGGCCGAACTCGGCCTGGACCCCGAACGCGATGCCGAGAAGTACGAGGCGCGGTGGCCCGACGTCCTCGCGGAATGCGAGGCCTCGACCAAGACGGAACACGAGGAGGTCCTCGAATCCGGGGGGCTCTACGTCCTGGGCACGGAGCGCCACGAGTCCCGCCGGATCGACAACCAGTTGCGCGGGCGGTCCGGTCGTCAGGGGGACCCGGGGGAATCCCGGTTCTACCTGTCCCTGTCGGACGACCTCATGCGCCTGTTCAACCCCGGTGCGGCGCAGCGCCTCATGGCGATCGCCCCGGACGACGTCCCCGTGACGGGTCGTTTGATCACCTCCGGTATCGCCAACGCGCAGAACCAGGTGGAGGGGCGCAACGCCGAGCAGCGCAAGAACGTGCTCAAGTACGACGACGTCCTGAACCGCCAGCGCGCCGTGATCTACCGGGATCGCAAGCGGATCCTCATGGGCGACGACATCGAAGATCAGATCCGGCAGTTCACGGACGAGGTCATCACGTCGGTGATCACGGAGCACACCGGGACGGGTCACCCCGAGGACTGGGACCTGGACGCGCTGTGGACCGCGCTGCGGGCCATCTACCCCGTCTCCCTGACCCGCGACGAGGTCCTCGAGGAAGCGGGCGGCCGCCCGCGGTTGACCTCGGACTTCCTCCAGGAGCAGATCCTCTCGGACGCCGCGGTCACCTATAAGGAACGCGAGGACGAACTCGGTTCCAAGGCCATGCGCAACCTCGAGCGCCGGGTCCTGCTCTCGGTGATCGGGCAGCGCTGGCCCGAGCACCTCTACGAGATGGACTACCTCAAGGAGGGGATCGGGCTGCGCGCCATGGCCCAGCGCGATCCGCTCGTGGAGTACCAGCGCGAGGGCCACGCCATGTTCCAGGAGATGATGGCCGCCATCCGCGAGCAGACCGTGGTGACGCTGTTCAACCTGGAGGTCCGCAAGCAGCGCACCGGCGCGGACGGTGGTGCCGTGGAGCTCACGACGCCCCAGCGTCCCGCGTTCCTGCAGTACACCGCCCCGGACGAGGACGGCACGCCGAGCGCGGCCGTGGAGCCCGAGCCCCGGGTGTCCTCCGACGACGAGCCTGCGGCGGAGACCGAGCCGGCGACGACGAACGGGGCCTCGGATGCCGACGGTGTCACCTCCGCTGGCGAGGGGGCCAACCGCGCCCAGCGTCGGGGGAAGTCCGCCAAGGCCAGCGGCAAGGCGAAGCGGGGCAAGCGGCGCTGAGGCCCGGCTGGACCCGGCGAGATCACCCGACCTCCAGATGGGTGACCCGCCACTGCCGCGCGATCCGCTCGATCCGTAACGCCACGGCGCGCGCCCGGGTGGATTCCTCCACCACGAGGGATGCCTCGTAGCACCCGGGGGCTGGGCTGCACACCCGGATCCGCCGGATCCGGGCGGCGCGGTGCACCTCGAACACGGCGCGCCGGTCCGGGCACTGTTCCTGCACGAGCTTGAGCATGGCCGCGCGCTGGGTGAAGCGTTCCACGACCTCAGGCTCCGTCCACCGGGACAGTTGGTTCGCCGGGCGGGTGCCCGCGAGGATCTCCACCGCGGCTTGCCCGATGCTGCGGGCGATCGCGCCGACCCGCTCCATCTCGTTCTTGCCCGTGAGGGCCGCCACCGTGCGGTCCTGGCGCCACGTGTAACCGCCCGCGGGAGTGCGGGGTGCTGATTCGGGGACGGCGATGCTCATGGTGTGCTCCTCGGTGACGAAGGGTGGGCCGGACGGCCCGGGGACGATGGAGAGAGGTTGTGGCCCCGCCGCGAGGCGAGTTCCCGACGGTGTTCCGGGGCCCGCGTGGGTCGCGGGCGGGTCCTGAAGTGGCCGTGTTTGGAGTCATGGATCCCAGGGCGGACCTGCCTGGGGTAGACCTATCCGGTGCAGCGCTCCTCGTGCGGTGTGCCCGCCGGATCGAGCAGGTGGGGCGGAACGCGTAACTGGTCCCCGGGGCGGATCAGATCCCCCTGGTGCGCCACGGCGTTCAGCTCGAGCCACGCCGGGAGGTTGTGGCACACGGTGGCGTCCGTGGCCCCCGGCCCCAGCAATTGTTCGGTGAGGCCCCACAGGGTGTCCCCGGCCATCACGGTGAGGACGCCATTGGAGACGCGCTGCCCAGCGGGCGGGTTGGCCGGCTCGAGCATCGGGGTCGAGGCCTCCGGGGCCCGTACAGGAGCGGCCGTGGATTCGGGGGTCGCTTCCGGGCCGCTCGTCTGCGCTCCGGGTGCGGTGTCGGGAACAGCTTCCTGAACGGATTCCGGCGCGGGGGCGGAGGGCTCCGCGAGCTGCTCGGTACCGGCGGTGGCCGGGGCCCAGAAGGGGTCGAGGGCGGCGTCGTCGGCGTGGGCGGGCGCCACGACCACGAGCTGCACGCCCACGAGGGCGACCGCGGTGCGCGCAACCAGGGCGGGCGTGAGGCGCGTGGCCCACCGCTCCAGGCCGTGCCAGCGCAGTCGCCGGGCCGCCCGGGCGAGGGCGAGCATCACCAGTCCACCGACCCACCACCCGGCCACGGCGAGGCACGCACCCGCCGCGATCACCGCGACCAACAGGTCGGGGTCTTGACCGGATCCTGTGGCGCGCAGAGTCTGCGCATATCCGAGGCCCAGAACCCCCAGCGCCCCGGCCAGCACGGGGACGCCGAGCCACGCGACGGCCAAGCGGGTGCCGGTGGAAGGTGCCGATCGATGGATCGCAGACATCTTTGCCTCCGAATAGTGCTGTTTGATGTCGTTTGACATTTTTAGATCATTCAGCGGTCTCACTCGGCTGTCAATCATCGTTGCAATTGCATTCATGTCGGCATGACATCCGACGCGGAGCCGGCCCCTGCACGCCGTAGCGTGACCTCAGGACCACGAGACCCAAGGACGGTGGCGGATGCGCTGGGACGACCTCTTCGAGGACATGGAGGCCCAACTCGAGCAGGCCAGGGTGCGGCTCGTGGAGCAGGAGGCCGTGGAGACCGCGCGGGCGGAGCTGTCACGGCTCACGCTGCTCGAGCGGCTCGCGGCACACCGCGGCGGTCCCGTGCGGTTGCGCCCAGCGCGCGGTGACACCCTGGAGGGAGAGCTCGCGGACGTGGGCTCCGGCTGGGTCGTGGTGCGCGAGCGGCACCTCCAGCACCTGGTCCCACTGCACAGCGTGGTGTGGTGGGAGGGACTACCGCGTCGCTTCGAAGTGCTCCCGGAACGTTCGACCATCCGCAGGCTCGGCATGGGCCACGTCCTGCGCGCCCTCAGCACCGCGCGCGTGCACGTGCGGGTCGTGCTGCAGGACGAATCCCGTCACGGGGAGATCGAGGGCACGGTGGACGCCGTGGGTCAGGACTTCTTCGACGTCGCGGTGCACCCGCAGGACCAGTTCCGCCGACGTAGCTCGGTCACCGCGGTGCGCACGGTGGGGTTCCATGCCGTGGCGCTGGTCTCGTCCCTCGATGCGGGGTGAGTCGCCCGGCGTCCCAAGGGTGTGTCAGTGCAGGGTGCCCTCACGCACCGCTTGCTCGGTGCGCTCGTAGCCCTGTTGGATGTACTCCTCCAGCTTGACCGTCTCCACGCGCCACTGCCCCCGGCCGCCCACCTGGATCGCGGGAAGCTCCCCCGAACGCACCATGGCACGCGCTTGCGGGACGGAGATCGAGAGGATCTCGGCGACGTCCGCGAGTGTGAGGAATCGCTGCTGGGACATTCCGGTCCATCACTTTCTTAGGTGCCGTTGCATGCTGTTTCATTGGGGTTCGCTCGTCATTGTCCCACGTGAGGGGGTAGGCGGCGGGTTATCAACAGGTCCTGGGCGGAATGAACACGTGGCCACCTCCGTCCACAGGTTGTTCGTCACACTTCCCAGCGCGGTGTGCGACGCGGCACACTCGGGTGCAGCCGGCGGGGGCCGGCGCATCACGAAAGGATGTCAGCATGGGGAGCACCGCGGCGCTCGAGCGCTCGGGACGGTCCACGGCCGCACGATTCCGCAAACCGTCCTGGCGGGATCCGCGGCTGCTCGTGGGGCTGCTGCTGGTCCTGCTCTCCGTGCTGGGGGTGACCCTGCTGGTCGCCACGGCCAACCGTACCCAGCCGTACTACGTCGCGGCCAACGACCTCTCCGTGGGGCAACGGATCACGCGGGAGGACCTGGGCACGGTGGACGCACACCTGCAGGATTCCTCCGCGCAGTACGTCCCGGACGGGCAACTGCGGGAGAACGCGGTGGTGACCCAGCGCGTGGCGCGCGGGCAACTCGTGCCGGCTGCGGCGGTGGGCACCGCGGACGAGCTCGACCGCACACCTGTGGGGGTCGCCCTGACCACCCCCATGCCGGCCCAGGCGGAGGCGGGGTCCCGCGTGGACGTGTGGGTGGCCGAGCCCAAACCCACGGGGCGCGGGTACGGGGCGCCCGAGAAACTCGTCACGGGCGCGGAAATCGCGCGCGTGGACACCAAGGACACGGCGCTTGGCGGTAACGCCTCGGCCACGGTCTACGTGCTCGTCACGCAGGCCCAGGTGGGTCCGCTCGTGGACGCGCTCGGCAACGACGCCAAGGTGACCCTGGTGCTCAACACGGCGGGTTCCGGCTCGTGAGTATCTCAGTGGTGACGCTCGGGACGAGCACGTGG
Organism: Kocuria sp. KRD140; assembly: GCF_017168375.1. Taxonomy (NCBI): domain Bacteria; kingdom Bacillati; phylum Actinomycetota; class Actinomycetes; order Micrococcales; family Micrococcaceae; genus Kocuria; species Kocuria sp. KRD140. The sequence continues at coordinate 263,548 of NZ_JABFAW010000002.1, read as the reverse complement.
CCGCTCGTGGACCGGCTCGAACGCTTGCACGGGGACGTCACGGTGGTGCGGCGCTGTCTGGACCTCGCCGAGCTGCTCGCGTGCGCCCACACCCGCATGGCCCACGTGGCGCTCGTCGCGGAGGGCGCCGAGGAGCTCACCGCGAGCCTGCTCGATCAACTCGAGACCGACGACCTGCGGGTCCTGGTGGTCGAGGGACACGACGAGTCCCGCGTGCAGCGTCTGGGTGTCGGCAGCGTACCCCCGGACGCCACCGGGGAGGAGCTGGCCCGGATCATCACCCGCGCGATGCTCGGTCCCGCACGCTCGCCGTCGTCGGTGCGGGACGACGGCGCTGCGGCGCCGGGCGAACGCCCGGCACCCGAGCGTAAAGCGGCGTCGAGAGGAACGTCGTCAAAGGGAATGGCATCGAAGGCAGCGGTATCGAACGGCGCGGCGGCGACTGATGCACCCGCGGACGGGCCGGCGTCGCGCGAAGGAGCAGCCGGGCGAGCCGCGGGCCGAGCAGTCGCAAAGTCCGCATCCTCCCCGGACAGCACCCATGGGGAAGGTCACATCGGCCCCGACGCCGCCGGACTCGGCTCGGGGGCTGCCGTACCCGGTGGGTCATCCGGCGATCCCGCGACGGCGCACGACCTCGATGACTCAGACGCCCTCGACCATGCCGAAGCCTGCCGGGTGATCGCCGTGTGGGGACCGATGGGGGCCCCCGGCCGCACGGTCACCTCGCTCAATCTCGCCGCCGAACTTGCCCTGCTCGGGCGGCGTGTGCTGCTCGTAGACGCGGACACCTACGCCGCCTCGGTCGCGGCGAGCCTCGGGATGCTGGACGAAGCCGCGGGGCTGGCGCAGGCGTGCCGGCTCGCCGATCAGGCGCGGCTGGACCGGGAGGGATTGCGACGCTGCGCGAGCACGGTGTCCGTCGCGGGCGCCTCGCTGGACGTCCTGACCGGGATCACCCGCTACGACCGCTGGCCCGAGATCCGGGGTTCCGCCCTGGACCTCGTGCTCGACCGTGCCCGGAAGGACTACGACGCCGTGGTCGTGGACACCGCCTCCGGCCTCGAGTCCGACGAGGAGATCAGTTCCGACTTCATGGCCCCGCGGCGCAATGCCGGGACGCTGACCGCGGTCGCGGCCGCGGACGTGGTGATAGCACTCGGCGCAGCGGACACCCTCGGCGTACCGCGGCTCGTCAAGGCTCTGCCGGACCTGTTGGACGCGGCACCGGACGCGCGGATCGTCGTCGTCATGAACAAACTGCGCGCCGCCGCCACCGGTCGCTCCGCGGCCGAGTCCGTGCGGGAGGCCTGGGAGCGCTTCTCGCCCGGGCACCCCGTGGCCCACACCCTCTCGTGGGACGCCAAGGCGTGCGACGACGCCCTGCTCGCCGGTGCTGTGCTCTCGGAGACAGCGCCACGCAGCACGCTACGTCACGAGATGAGTGGGCTCGCGGAGCTCGTGCGGCGGATGCGTGAGCCCGATGCACACGAGGGCGCGGCAGAACCCGTGGGCGCGGGAGCGGGTCCGGCGGGGACTAGGCTGGGGCGTCGGATGGGCGCGTGGTTGCGCCGCGGTTGAGCATCGGAAAGCGAGCGTTCCATGGCCTTCACGGATCCGTTGCGATCTGTCCCGGACTTCGACGCCGGGGACGCCGAGTGGCTGCACCTGCTCGTGGGGGACTGGCAGATGGTCGCGGACCTGGGCTTCGGGGACCTGCTGTTGTGCTTCCCCGCGGACGCGATCCCCGCCGCCGAGAGCCCCACGGGGGATCCGATCCCGGGTGAGGGCAGCGAGTTCCTCGTGTTGGCGCACGCCCGGCCCACCACGGGACCCACCGCTTACCAGAAAGACATGGTGGGGGAGGTCGTGGGTGGCGAGGCTGCGTTCACACTGCGCAGGGCGTGGGTGGACCGGCGGATCGAATGGGCCGGTCCGTCCGAGTGGTCGAGCCTCGCGTCGCGGTCGGTCACCCTCGTGCCGCTCGTGCGCAACAACCGCACGATCGCCGTCCTCAGTCTCACCGCGGACCCCCAGCACGACCGCTTGCCGTCCCGCATGGAACTCGTGTACCACGAGCTGGCTTCGGCCCTGCTGCGCATGGCGAACCAGGGGACGTGGCCGGATTTCGCGGTGCGCACCGATTCCCGCCGGGGCGCCCCGCGCGTGGGCGACGGCATGATGCGGCTCAACGCCGAGGGGAGCGTCGAGTTCTGTTCCCCCAACGGTCTGTCCACGTTCCGGCGGCTGGGTCTGGCGGGGGACATCACGGGGCAGAACCTGTTGCACGTGGCACGCCAGTTGCCCCTGACCGCCCCCGGCGTGGACGAGACCCTGGCGCCCGTGCTCGCGGGGACCATGCCGTGGCGCGCGGAACTGGCCACCGGCAAGGCCTCCGCCACGCTGCGTGCGATCCCGCTGCGGGAGGGCCCGGAACGCACCGGGGCGCTGTTGCTGTGCCGGGACGTCACGGAACTGCGGCGCCGCGACCTGCAGCTCGTGTCCAAGGACGCGACGATCCGGGAGATCCACCACCGGGTCAAGAACAACCTGCAGACGGTCTCCGCCCTCCTGCGCCTGCAGTCCCGGCGCATGCATTCCGACGAGGGACGCAACGGCCTGCAGCAGGCCATGCGGCGCGTGAGTGCGATCGCGCGCGTGCACGAGTCCCTGTCCCACGAGATCTCGGAGGACGTGGACTTCGACGACCTCATCCGCCACCAGGTCAAACTCGCGGTGGAGACCGCCTCCGCGGGCCAGCACGTGCGCACCCGGGTCAGCGGCCGGTTCGGGCGGTTGCCGTCCAAGAGCGCGACGTCCGTGGCCCTCGTGGTCAACGAGATCGTGGCCAACGCCGTGGAGCATGGGCTCAAGGACCGGGACGGCACCGTGGAGCTCGCGGTGACGCACCGGCAGGACGAGGTCACGGACGCGGGAGAGAGGTACCGCGTCGTCGAGATCGCGATCAACGACGACGGGCGCGGCATGGGGGACGCCGTGATCGAGGAATCCGGTGTGGACGCCTACCGCCCACCCGCGGAGGGCGAGGGACTCGGGATGCAGATCGTGCGCACGCTCGTGGCCGGTGAGCTGCAGGGCGGCATTCGGTGGCAACCCGCTGACGGGGGTGGGACGAGCGTGATCATCACCGCCCGGTTCCCGCGGGCGACGTCCGGGCGCTCCTGACACGCCCAGCCGGCCGCGGACGACGGCGGCCCGTGACCTGCTCGTGGGAACAGGTCACGGGCCGCCGTGGGGAACGGACTCAGGAGGCGCGGCGGGCGCGGGCGGCGCGGCGCTTCAACGCACGCCGTTCGTCCTCACTCATACCGCCCCACACACCGGCGTCCTGACCGGATTCGAGGGCCCACTGCAGGCACGTGTCCATGACCTCGCACGTGCGGCACACGGCCTTGGCTTCCTCGATCTGCAACAGGGCGGGGCCGGTGTTGCCCACCGGGAAGAACAGTTCGGGATCCTTTTCGAGGCAAGCTGCGCGACTACGCCAATCCATGACGGCACGGCTCCTTTCGGGTTCGTGGGTGCGGGCCCGTGCGCATCCCACGCAATGCGGCAGCGGGCCGCGTCGCGGATTTCCGGGGGGAATGACACACAGAAAAGGCCCGTGAATGTCGGGCCTTGGGGATTCTGCCCACTATTTTCCCACGTAAACACACAGTAAACAAGGGTGTGAGCGCTATATCACATCCCAAGGCGCCCCTCGCAACGATTGCCGCCGGATGTCCGTGCGCGAGGCCGGCCCCTGTACCGGCGGCTGGGACCCACCGATGAGACGGACCCGTGGGGCCGGTTGCTCGGGCCGCTGCCCGCGCGGCCGACGGCCGGCATCGGTGGCCGGGACCGAGTGTTAGGACCGGTCTCCCGAATGAGCCGCGGCACCGACTGGTGGCATCGGCCTCCGGCATCAGCGGACGGGACAGGTTCCCGGCATCCGTCACCGGCCGCGGGCCGATGCGGTCACTACAGTGGGAGTGCTCCCGTTCCCGCCGAAAGGTTTTCCGCATGGCCGCCCCGGATCGTCGTACCGCCCCCGGAGCCGCGAGCTCCCGGCCCTGGACCGCATCCGTGATCACCGTGCTGGTGGCGTTGGAGGGTGCGGCATTGCTCGCGGTTGCCGTGGGCCTGGTCGTCTCCCTGTTCTCCGTGCATGTCCTACCCATCGCGGGGATCATCTTCGCGACCGTGGTGCTCGCCGCGGGTGCGTTGTGGCTCGGCGCGGCGGCCCGCGGGACCTGGCGAGGTTTACGCTGGCCGCGCGCCGCGGTCCTGGTGTCTCAGGCGTTCTTGTTGATCGTCGGACTGTCCTTCCTGCAGCTCACCGTGGGCTTCTGGGGGATCGTGGTCGCGGCGATCGCGGTGGTCACCGTCCTGTGCTTGTTCGCACCGCGCACCGTCGCCTGGATGCATCGCACCCACGACGACGTCGCTCGCTGACCTCGTGGGACCTCCCGCGGAGCACGCCGGGACCTCAGGCACCGATGCTCGCGCGAGCCGGCAGTGATGGCGTCCACCGCAACGGCCCCCGGGTGACCGGACGGTTGCGGGGCGTGGCCCGCCGAACGGGGCCGAGCGTCGTCGTACCTCTCACCCTGTGACCGCCTGCGCGGGCGCGGGCAGCTGCACCGGTTCCGCGAGGCCGCGGTGCACCCAGACCGCGCGGCCGGGCGGCCCGCCCAGCGCAAGGCCCGTGAGGGACACGCCGAACACGTCACCGTCGAACACCCGCCGTGGACGCACCAGGAGCGTGTCCGCGTGCTGTCGCCACGCGAGTAGCGGGGGAAAGGTCCCCGCGAGCGCATCCGTGAGGCGCACGCCCACGATCATTCGTGCCCCGGGCTGGGCCGAGGCGGTGGCTGAGCTGTCCGCCGCCTGGTGGGACTCGACCGGGGAAGCATGCGCGGACCACGCGGTGGCCAGTGCCCGAAGGACATCGGAGGTGAGGTGGTCGGCGTCGTCGATCACGATCGTGGCCGACCGATCAGCTGACCTGGCGGCGTGCAGGAGCTCCTCGGCCTCGGCTGCGGTGCTGGGGGAGCCGGCGAATACGAGATGTCCAGGCCCGCCGTCTCCGGATGCGCGTGCAGCCAACCCGGAACGGGCGGCGTCAAGGAACGTGGATCGCCCCGACCGCGCCGGGCCGGCGACGATCAGGGTCGAACCGGGACCCCACGGGTGAACGGCGCATTGCCCGTCCCGCGTGACACCCAGCACCAAGCCGGCCACGGACCGATCGGGGACATGCCACACGGTGGGCAAGGGGAACGACGTGGGCCACGGGTTCGCCGGCTGGTGCGTCGGGCCGTCGGTGCGCCGTGCGTCCGGGGAATCCTGGGACGCGGCGGCGAGTGCACCCGCAGGTTCATCGGGCCGTGGCGGAACGAGCCGGGCATCCCGGAGGCCCGTGGGCACGGTGGGTCCGGGCGGGGCACTGTGGGCGACCGCGGGCGCGTTGGGTCCGAGCCACCTGGCGAGCTGGACGACCGCGAGGTGCCCCGAAGAATCCTCCACGCCCCACGGCGTGCAGCGGGCGGCCATCGGGCCCGCGAGGGCGGCTCGCTCGGGATGCGGCGTGAACGGGGGCAGGCGGGGCCACTGCACGAGGGCATCGTTGCTCTGTCCTTGTGGGAAGTACAAGCGGTTGGAGCCGAGGTGGGAAGCGCGTCCCGCAACCAGCGCGCGATCCCCCGCGACCACGCAGGACAGCCCGCCGGACGCACCCGTGGCCATGAGAGACACCAGCTCGTCCTCCAGATGCGCCCACGTGCTCGCACGCAGGACCTGGCAACAGCGATCCCAGTCGTCCACGGCGAGGACGGCGCGTGACGGGGGATCCCTGGGAACGGTGGACGCGTGCTCGAGCCCCTCATGGAGTTGTCGCACCAGGTGGGCCACGTCCCCGGGCTGGTCCGCACGGGCACAGCCGCGGACAGCGGGGTGCAGGGGCCGACCGCCCGCCGTGGTGAGCCCCTCCACGGGCTGGCCCGAGGCGGTGAGGACGTACACCGCCACCCCCGTGTGTGCCTCGTCCGTGGCGGTCGGGATTCGGATGTGGGCGCAGCGCCGCAGCACATCGCGCAGTCCCTTGCGCGTGGCCTCGGGACGTCCGATCAGCAACAGCGGCCCGTCCTGCCACGGGTGCCACGAGACCCGCCCGCACCAGTGGGCCGCCGGATTCTCCGCGGCACCCAGATCCACCTCGTCACCGTCGGTGCGCACCGCGGGCACGTGGCGGGGCAGGGGCGGTGGGACAGCGGCGTCGGCGGGAACGCGAGACGATGCCATATCAGTGGAGGTGGGCGGCGGATACCCGTGCCAGGCGCGGGAGACGTCGCGCACCGCGGCGGTGACCCCGGCTTCCCGCTCCGAGGACGCGGTGAGGCGGACGTGCCCGGTTCCCGCGGCGGGCGGGCTCGGAAGGGGTCCGGGATCGAAACGAAGCACCAGGGGCTCGGGCCGCGGTGGGATCATACGGGTCAGGACCGCCGCCTGCACCTCCACGGGCCGCCCGTCCCCGCGGTCCAGGAACCCGCGGCCCGGGATGCCCGGGGCGATGCGGGCCGCCGCGGCGGTTCCGAGTACGTCCATCGACTCCTGATCACTGCGCACGCGCAGACACAGTGCCTGGGTGATGTTGGCGCGCACGTCCGCGCTCAATGCACCCTGGGGACGCTGGGTCGCGAGCACGAGGTGCACACCGAGGGAACGGCCCACCGCGGCAATCACCGCGAGCTGTTGCCCTGCATCCGGGAAGGCATCCGTGAGCATCCTGGCCTCGTCCACCACGACCACGAGCTCCCGTAGGGGAAGTGCACCGCTCGCGGCGCACAGCAGCTGCGCCATATCATTGAGCCCGAGGGAGCACAGGACCCGCTCGCGGCGCTGCACCTCGGAGCGTAGGAAGGCCAGGGCGCGGCGGACCTCGTCGGGTCCCAGGTCCGTGAGCAGGGTCGTGACGTGCGGTAGCCCCGTCAGCGGGGCCAGGGCCGCCCCGCCCTTGAAGTCGATGAACACGAATTCCAGGCGCTCGGGTGGGAATGCGTGTGCGAGCCCCGTGACGAGGGTGCGCAGCACTTCCGACTTCCCGCATCCCGTGGTGCCCGCGACGAGCAGGTGCGGGTTCTCGTCGTCGAGCCGGACGTCCTCCGGCCCCGCGGATGACACGCCGAACACCGCGGCCAGCGCTGCGTTCGACGTCGCGGGCTGGGGACGAGCGGCGGACCCGCCACGGCACGTGCCGACGAGCGAGGTGGAGGTCGGACCGAGGTGCGCGGCCACCAGCTCGTGCGAGCCCACGCGGCGAGGCAGTGGCCCACCGTGAGCGCCTCCCGCGGCTCGTCGCCACGCGCGGATCGCCGCCTCTGCGGTGTCGAAGGTCACGGTGTCCGGCGTGAACGCGAGGTGCGTCCCGAGCCCGGTCTCCGCAAGCCCCGGAACGGCATGGACCACTCGGCTGCTGAGCCGCAGGCCGTCCGGTCCCGCGGTGACGACGGTGTCCCCGGGGGCACCCTCCGGGTCTGCCGTCACGATGATGCGAAGCGTCCCGGGCGTGGCCGGCGCGGTGGCGGCCCACGCCGGTGTCACGACCTCCAACGCGACGTCCCGGTCCGGTGAAGAGGCCGTGGGATTCTCGCGGGGTGCTGCGAGCAGATCGTGGGCCACGGGCGGGCGCCATGTGATGCCCGGGGACACGCGCAATGCGGCGAGCGCCGCGTGCCCCGTGAACAACTGCACGGCCAGGGCATGGAGAACACCCTCCGCGCGTTCCCGGTCGAGAACCAGGGTCAGGCTGCCGATCCCCGCCAGATCCAGTAACACAGGAGCGTGGGAGTGGAATGCCGCGCGAGGCGCCGTCGCACGGTCACCGACGATGTGCGCGGACCGTGCCGCGTGACCCAGCCGGACCCACCGACGTGTCCGCTCAGCAGGGGCGCCGATCCGTCCGGGCATTGTGGCGTCATGGGACAGTGCGGTGGCCGGGCGGGGTCCGCCGCCGTCACTCCGGGACGGGCTGCGCACCGCCCGGCCGCGCGCCACGATCTCCGCGGCCGACGGCGCCGCCTTCTCACAGCGGCGCAGGTCCCGTTGGAGTGCCGCGGCCAGGCGACGTCGATGATCGCGCCGCGCGCCGCGCTCGCCGAACCAACCCACCGCGGACGTGACCGCACCAAGGGCACTGAAGACCAGGAAGAACCACCAGTGGGTGACCACCGCGATACCGATCCCGGCCAGGAGGGGGAGCAGACCCGTGATCAGGGCGATCCGGGACTTCCCGACCGCGGGGGAATCCACACGCAAGGGGTGGGCCGGATCCGCCTCCTGGGCGGTGAATCCTGCCGGGGGCACCGCCGGATCCGGCCAGGCCAGGTCCTCGGTGTGCGCCGGGGGGAACGAGACCCGCAGGGTGCACGCGCGACCGTCCGCCCGCACGCGGACCCGGTCGCCGTGCCGCAGTGCTGCGCCTCCCGGGAGCACCCGCAGGCCCACGTCATCCATGATCAGGGTCGGTTGGGCGGGGTCTTTCCCTAGCTGCGACGCGGGGAGCAATCGTGGCTCGTGGGGCGTGAGGCCGAGTTGATGCGTTCCGCGGGCCAGCGGGAAGCGCGTTCCCACCCCGACGCCCTCCACGGCCACGAGATACGCGGTCTCCTGTGAATCCGCGAGCGGCACGACCGGGGATGGGGGACCCGGCGTCGAGGCCCGAGCGGGCCCGGCCGGCACGTCCGCGTCGTCGAGGGTCCGTGCCTCCGGGGTCAGGACCACCGTGGCACCATCCGTCAGGGGCGGGGTGCCCACGCGCGCGGCCGCGAGATCGACGCCCGAGACCACGGCGGTGCACGGCGTCCCCAGGAGTCGGGCGAGTTCGGCGTGCAGGTCCGCCCCGCGCGCACCCGATGCGGCGGTGAGGTGCGCAGTGTGGACCACGCCGGAACCGGCCCACGTGATCCGGAGACTCAACTGCATGACAGCACTTCACCCGCCGGTGACCGCCCGCGGCGAGGACACGTCCCGCCGTGTGGATCCGCGCGGCGCGGGGGAGTACAAGGGCTCGCTCGTGCAGTGGGCTTACCGCGGGCCGATCTTCCCACCGAACGCCCATGCACGCGCCGTGGACGCGGTCCGGAGTGGGGCGTGAATCATGAGACAGTAAAGGCCATGAGACCCCGCAAGGTTGTCATCGTCAGCCGAATCTTCCTCCCCGAACCGGCGGCCGCGTCCTTCCGTCTGGCCGCCCTGGCCAGGGGCTTCGCCGCCGAGGGGGCCGACGTCACGGTCCTGACCACGAACCCGCCCCGCGCCATGGCTGCGGCCACCGTGGACGAGCCGTACCGCATCGTGCGGGTCCCCGTTCTGCGGGACAGCGAGGATTACGTCCGCGGCGTCGCCCAGTACCTGAGTTTCGACGTCCAGGCCTTCGCCCGCCTCCTCACCATGGACGCGGACATTGTGGTGAGCGAACCACCCCCCACCACGGGACTCGCGGTATGGCTGTCGAGTGCACTGCGGCGTCGTCCGTACATCTGGTACAACCCGGACGTGTGGACCTCCGCGACCCTGAACATGGACGTCCCCTCGGTGGTGACGCAGCTGATGCGCGTCGCGGAGACCGTGTCCGCCCGGCGCGCCGGCGGTGTGATCACGGTGTCCGAGTCGATGGGCGAGGAACTGCGCCGCGTGACCGGGGTCGGGCGGGACAAGATGTTCCTCGCCGAGAACGGGATCGACACCGACACCTTCACCGCGGACGGCCCCGCCGAACCGTGGGACGGACCGTATTTCGTGTACGCGGGGTCCGTGTCCGAATGGCAGGGTATGGACATCTTCATCGAGGCGCTCGCCCGGATCCTGCCGCGCCACCCCGGGGTGACCCTGCACGTCCTGGGGCGCGGGTCGGACCTCACCCGCGTCCAGGAGGTCGCCGCGCGGCTGGCCCCGGACAACGTCGTGTTCCACGGCGTGCAGCCCCCGGCGCGCACCGCGGCGTTCCTGCGGGGTGCCGTGGCCGCCCTCGCCTCCGTCATCCCGCACACCGGGTACGACTTCTCCAAGCCCACCAAGCTCTATGCGGCCGCCGCGTGCGGCATACCGTCCATCTACGCCGGGGTGGGCGCGGGTGCCCGCCTCGTGTCCGAGAACCGGTTGGGAACGCCCGTGGAGTTCACCCCCGAGGCGGTCGCGGACGCCATGGAACGCGCGCTCGACGACGCCCGCTCGGGTGAGCGCGAGGGCGCGCGTGAGCGCCGTCGGACGTGGGCCCGCGAGAACGCGTCGCTCGCGGCGTCGGGGCGAGCCGCCGCCGCGTGGGTGCTCAGCGGCTTCACCCGGGACGCCCGCTGAACGCGGAGCGCGCGCCGCGCTGTCATCCCGGCGCCGCGGTACGTGGACCCCGCCGTCCTCCGAGCTGCGGCGCCGTCGCCGAAGCGGCCGAGCGGCGTCGCACCCCGCGCACGACGCCGCCGTGTGACGGCGCTCATGAGGCGCGGCGCTGTGCGGGTCACACAGGGCGCACGGGGTGGTGTCCGGTATTTTTAGGCCAGACGATGTCCGTGCATGAATCGCGGAAGATGCTAGGAGAAACACATGAACACTGATCTGGTGGTCGTGGGCTCGGGTCTGTTCGGTTTGACCGTGGCGGAACGAGCGGCGCGAGAAATGGGTCTGAAGGTCACCATGATCGACCGGCGTTCCCACCTGGGCGGCAACGCCTACAGCGAGAACGAGGAGCGGACCGGGATCGAGGTGCACCGCTACGGGGCCCACCTGTTCCACACCTCGAACGAGCGCGTGTGGGAGTACGTGAACCGCTTCACCGCGTTCACGAACTACGTGCACCGGGTGTACACCCGGCACAAGGGGGAGGTGTTCCCCATGCCCATCAACCTGGGCACGATCAACCAGTTCTTCCGCGCGGCGTACTCCCCGGGGGAGGCGCGCGATCTGATCCGCGAGCAGGCCGGTGAACTGGCGGGCACGGATCCGCAGAACCTCAACGACAAGGGCATCCAGCTGATCGGGCGCCCGCTGTACGAGGCGTTCATCAAGCACTACACCGGCAAGCAGTGGCAGACCGATCCGAAGGACCTGCCCGCGTCCATCATCTCCCGGCTGCCCGTGCGCTACACGTACGACAACCGCTACTTCAACGACACCCACGAGGGCCTGCCCGTGGACGGGTACACCGCGTGGCTCGAGCGCATGGCGGACCATCCGAACATCGACGTGCGCCTGGACACCGACTTCTTCGACGACTCCCAGGAGTTCTCCAAGTCGAACGTGGTGGGCCAGGTCCCCGTGGTCTACACGGGCCCGGTGGACCGGTACTTCGACTACGCCCAGGGCGACCTCTCGTGGCGCACGATCGATCTGGAGGAGGAGGTCCTGGACATCGAGGACTTCCAGGGCACCTCGGTGATGAACTACCCGGACGAGGACGTCCCGTTCACGCGCATCCACGAGTTCCGCCACTTCCACCCGGAGCGTGATTACACCAAGGACGCGACCGTGATCATGCGAGAGTTCTCGCGTTTCGCCGAGAAGGGTGACGAGCCCTACTACCCCGTGAACACGCAGGCGGACCGCGAGAAGCTGCTCGCGTACCGGGATCTGGCCAAGGAGGAGTCGTCGGTATTGTTCGGCGGCCGCCTAGGCACCTACAAGTACCTGGACATGCACATGGCCATCGGCTCGGCATTGTCCATGGTGGACAACAAGATCGCACCGCATTTCACCTCCGGTGCGCCCCTGAGCAGCGGAGGAGTGGACGAGTGAGCAGCGAACGCGTGGAACAGGCCAGCCAGCCCGAACCGCAGACCACGGATGACCAGGAGTACCTGGCCAAGATCAACACGGAGCCCAGCACGGCGGAGGACCTGCGGGAGGTGGCCCGGGTCGTGTTCCCCGCGAACAAGGACTTGGACGCCCTGCCGCTGTACATCGACGGTCCCATCAACCGGGACGGCCCGTCCTCGGCCGGCGCCGACACCGCCAACCAGCACCCGGACGACATCCTCTCGCGCCGTTCGGTGCGGATCCGGGCCGGGCGACGCGTCTCGTTCGGCTCCTACTTCAACGCGTTCCCGGCGTCCTACTGGCGCCGCTGGACCGTGGCCGAGTCCGTGGTGCTGCGTGTGCGCACTACGGGTGCCGGATCGCTCATCGTGTACCGCACGAATGCTCGCGGGGTCGCGCAGCGCGTCGAGGACCGCCGGGTCAGCGGGAGCGCCACGTGCGAGTTCGAGCTCACGCTGGCCCCGTTCGGTGACGGCGGCTGGTACTGGTTCGACCTGATCGCGGACGAGGAGGGCATGGTCCTGGACGCGGCGTCCTGGCTCGTGCCGTCCCATGGCCGCCCGGTGGGTCGCGTGACCCTGGGTGTGACGACGTTCAACCGCCCGGACTACTGCGTCAACACGATCAAGACCATTGCCGAGGCGGACGGCCTGGACGAGGTCCTCGACGAGCTGATCATCGTGGACCAGGGTAACAAGCTGGTCCAGGACGAACCCGATTTCTCGCAGGCCGAGAAGGCCATGCGCGGGAAGCTGCGGATGATCCGGCAGGGGAACATGGGAGGTTCCGGTGGTTTCGCCCGGAACATGTACGAGGTCGTGCGCGGCCGGGACACCCCGAACGGCGTGGAGAAGTCCGACTACGTCCTGATCCTGGACGACGACATCCTGCTCGAGTCCGAGGGCGTGCTGCGGGCTACTGCGTTCGCGGACATGTGCCACACCCCGTCCATCGTGGGCGGGCACATGTTCGACATGTACAACAAGCCCCTGCTCAACGCGTACGCGGAGGTCGTGAACCCCTATCGGTTCTTGTGGGGTCCCATCGACGGCCTGGGCGGCGTGGACTTCGCCGAGCGCGGTCTGCGTTCGCGTCCCCAGCTGCACCGGCGCTGGGACGCCGACTACAACGGCTGGTGGATGTGTTTGATCCCGCGCGTGGTCCTCGAGGACATCGGGCTGTCCCTGCCGGTGTTCATCAAGTGGGACGACTCCGAGTACTCGCTGCGCGCCAAGGCCGCCGGCTACCCGACCATCTCCCTGCCGGGTGCGGCCGTGTGGCACGTGTCGTGGGCGGACAAGGACGACGCCGTGGACTGGCAGGCGTACTTCCACGAGCGCAACCGCCTGATCGCGGCCCTGCTGCACTCGCCGTTCGCCAAGGGCGGGCGGATGCTGCGCGAGTCCCTGACCACGGATACCAAACACGTGGTGTCCATGCAGTACTACCCGGCCAAGTCCGTGTTGCTCGCGATCCAGGACGTCCTGGACGGCCCGGACGGGCTGCACGCCATGCTGCCCACCCGCATGCCCGAGATCCGCGCCATGAAGGACGAGTACTCGGACGCGCGCGTGGTCAAGGACCCGGCCACTCTGCCGCCGGTCCGGCGCAAGAAGCCCCCGCGCACCATGGGGGCTCCCAAGTCCCCGACCAAGGCGCAGCTGATCCCGTGGGCGCTGCGCACCGTGCTCAAGCAGACGCTGCGCCCCGTGCGGGACATGGCCAAGGAGTACCCGGAGGCCAGCGTGGCGCACATGGACAGCCACTGGTCCTACCTGGCGTCCCTGGACTCGGCGATCGTCTCCAACGCGGACGGCACCGGGGCGTCCTGGTACCGCCGGGATCCCGCTCAGGTCCGTGAGCTCATGATGGAGAGCGTCAAGCTCCACGCCGAGTTGCTCTCCCGTTGGGACGCGCTGAGCGAGCAGTACCGCGCCGCCCTCCCGGAGATCACCTCGGTGGACGCGTGGGCGCGGACTTTTGCGGAGAACGGCCCCGCGCAGTAATTTGGCCCCTGCACGACGCCGCACGCAGACTTCCGCGTGCGGCGTCGGCGTGTATCCGGTCACGGCGCACAACGGCCCGTGCGAGGAAAGGACGGCAGATGGAAATGCAAGCCCCCGCGACGCAGTTGCGGCCTCCGGGGCAGGACCGCGGCCTGCGGGACGTGTTCGCCAACAGGTTCCTGCTCAAGCTGATCGTGGACAAGGAGATCCAGATCAGGTACCGCGGCACGGTGCTGGGTCTGTTATGGTCCTACCTCAAGCCGGGCGTGCAGTTCCTGGTGTTCTACATCGCCATGGGCGTGTTCCTGGACCTGAACCGGGGGATCGAGAACTTCGCGGTCTACTTGTTCTCCGGGATCGTGGTGATGAACCTGTTCGGTGAGGTCTTCGGCAACGCATCGCGTTCGGTGGTGGCCAACGGCGGTCTGCTCAAGAAGATCTACCTGCCACGGCAGTTGTTCCCGGTGTCCAACCTGCTGGTCGCGTTCATCCACTTCGTCCCGCAATTGGCCATCCTGCTGCTCGCGTGTCTCGTGACCGGGTGGCGCCCGGACCTCAAACAATTGCTGGCCGTGGTCGTGGGGACGCTGATCATCGCCCTGTTCTCCCTGTCCCTGGGCATGTTGTTCACCACGTTCAACGTGTTCTTCCGGGACGCGGAGAACATCGTGGACCTGATCGTCATGGTCTCCACGTGGGCCTCGCCCGTGCTCTACATGTGGACCATGGTGCGGGAGAAGCTGTGGGACTGGGTGTATTACGTCTACATGGTCAACCCCCTCACGGTGGCCGTGGAACTGTTCCACTACGGGTTCTGGTTCCCCACCACGGATAACCCGCAGATCTGGCACGTCCCGCCCCACCTGATGACGGGCTGGACCCCGTTGGCCATCGTCACCAGCCTGATCCTCTTCGTGATCGCGGACCGGCTCTTCCGGTCCCAAGAGGGCAACTTCGCGCAGGAGCTGTGAATCATGTCTAGTTCAGTCACCCCGCACACCCCCGGGCGCACCGAGGCGGACGTCGCCATCCGGGTCAGGCACATGACCAAGGAGTTCGTGCTGCGCCACACCCGCTCCATGAAGGAGGCCTTCGTGTGGCTCGTGAAGGGCCGTAAGGGGGACCTCACGGCCAAGTTCACGGCACTCAACGACGTCTCGTTCGATGTCTACGACGGTGAGACCGTGGCCCTGCTGGGCTTCAACGGTTCGGGCAAGTCCACGACCCTGAAGATGATCTCCGGGGTCATGAACCCGGACTCGGGGGAGGTGCTCACGCGGGAGCGCGTGGCGGGGCTCATCGAGGTGGGCGCGGGGTTCCACCCGGATCTCACGGGCCGCGACAACGTCTACCTCAACGGCGCCATCCTGGGGATGGACAAGGCGGAGATCGACGCCAAGTTCGACGACATCGTGGCCTTTTCCGAGATCGCCGAGTTCATCGACACCGAGGTCAAGTTCTACAGCTCCGGCATGTACTTGCGCCTCGCGTTCTCCGTGGCCATCCACACCGACCCCGAGGTCTTCCTGGTGGACGAGATCCTCTCCGTGGGGGACGAGCCGTTCCAGAAGAAATGCATCGGTCGGATCAAGGACCTCGTGCGCCGGGGCAAGACCCTCGTGGTGGTCAGCCACGACCTCAACCTCGTGATGGACATCTGCGAACGCGGGATCGTGATGGACCACGGCAACAAGGTCTTCGACGGCAACGTCTACGGCGCCGTCGCCCACATGCGCAACCAGCCCGAGGAGGAGGTGCGCCGCGAGCACGCGGAAGGCCTCGCGCGCGCCCTCGAGGACAAGCGTCGCAAACGCGAGTGGCAAGCCCGCGAGGCCGCCGAACGCGGCGAGGAATTCGTACCCCAGTACGACCCGGACCTGGACGGGCCCCTGGCTGGCTGACCGGGCAGGGTCCGTGCCCGGACCAGAGAACGACGGCGCCGCGAAGGTCCTGCTCTCGCGGCGCCGTCGTTCCCCGTGGTACTGCCGGGCTCAGTCGCCGCATCCGGTGATCTTGTAGAGCTTCGCCTCGGGGCCGGTCTGGGCTACGAGCTCGAAGCCGTTCTGCGGTGTGAGCTGGTCGTAGCCCTTCGTGTCGAAGTAGCCGTACGGGTTGACCTGGCGGGTGCCGAAGTCCAGGACGAACTGGACGTCGTGCTTCTTGAGGGCGGGGCAGACCGCGGGGTTCGTGGTCAGCTCGTCCAGGTGGTGGGCGATGGTGGAGGCCTCTTTGTCCGCAACCAGGCCGTTGTGGGGGAAGAGCACGCGGGTGCCCGAGACGGCGTACGCCTGGGAGGTGCCGGTGAGCGGGTTGCCGAACACCACCGCGTCCTGGGGAACGTACCGGGGCAGCTCTTCCAACAGCGCCTGCTCCTCGGGGGAGACCAGGGCATACGGGTAGTCCCCGTAGCCCGCGTACTGGTGCTTGCCATAGTTCACCGTGTCCGTCATGGGCTGGGTCTGCAGCAGCTGCCAACCCACGAACACCGCCAGCAGGCCCCCGAGCGCCCTGACGGCGGGGGAACGCAGGGCAGTCGATGCGCGATCCCCCGCCAGCCGTAGCCGCCCCGAGGCGCGGGGGCTCCGGATCGCGCGGGTTACCGCGCGGCGCGCGTGCGAGAGCAACCAGCGGAGGATAGCCACGGCCCCGGCGGTGGCGAGGGGCACTGCCAGGACGGGGATCAGCGCGAGGATGCGATGGACGTCGTTGTACCAGACACCCCCCCAGTCGTAGCGCAGCTCCACGTCCCGGGACGAGGCCACGAGCACGTAGAGCCACACGAGAAATGCCCAGGCGCCGACGACCCACCGGGAGGTGTGGCGCAGCAGACTGCCCGCTCCCACGAGCACTACGATCACCAGCGCCCACGGTAGATGGGGGGCATCGGGATGGACCGTGGCCAGGGCCTCCCCGAGGGCCTGGGGCTCCGTGGCGTGGGGTGCCCACGTGGAGGCGGTCTGGGAAGCGCGCGCCGCGAACCAGATCTGCTGCAGCACCGCGGGCCACGCCACGAGACCTACCGCGCCGAGGAGCGTGAGCCACCAGGGACGGGAACGGCGCACACCGCGCCACCAGACCGTCAGAAGCATGATCCACAGCAGCGCCAGGCCCACCACCACGGTGGAGGGGTGTGCCAGCCCCATGGCGCCAGTGACTGCGAGGACGGTCAGCCACAGCGCACTTCGTGAGCCCGCATGCGGCTCCCGGGAGAGGCTGAGAGCTTCTGCGAGGAGGCCCAGCCAGGTGGGGAGGAATGCGATGGACATCGCGTTCGGGAAGAGATTGCCGTAGAAGCTGAGCAAAAAGGGGAACGCGGGAAAGGACGAGGCCAGGAGTCCCGCCGCCACCGCGATCGCCGGCCTGGATCCGAGCAGCCGGGTGGTGAAGTAGAGGCACCCCAGCACCCATGCCACGCCGCACACCATCATGGTCATGGCGTTGGCTGTGAGAACCACCGGGAGGTGGCCCACCTGCGTGACGAACGCTGCGGTGTCGTGCCACGCGGCAGGGTAGAAGGAGGGCGTGCCGACGCCCAGACCACCCAGGGTGAGGGAGGATGCCTGTCCGGTGTCGTGAATGTAGCGCACAGCGTTGTAGTGGAAATTCGCGTCATAGGTCTGCGAGTAGGCGTCCGGAACCTGGATGATCAGATGCAGCCGCTGCACCACGATCCCGATGCCCAGCAGCGCACCGCACCACAGCCCCACCGTGGTGGCAGTGACGCGTTCCCGCCCGAAGGCGGTGCCCACCCGCGGCCCCGCCAGGTGACGTCGTGCGGGGATCAGCGCGACCCACAGCACGAGGGCGACAACCACGAAGGCCGCCGCCACGGTGAGCGGGTTCCACGGCACCCCCACGAGGCCGTAGATCACGGCCGAGGCGCTGAACCCCGCGACCGACAGGGGAATGATGGCCGCGCAGCGGGCGAGCCCGCGCAGACCCAGAGCGACACTGAGCAGGATACCCGGCAGGACCATGAGCAGCCCTGCGAGGGCGTAGGGGGGAAGGGCTTCTGTCCAGCTCACGGGACCGGTGACTCCAAACGGCAGGGGGTTGGGTACGTGCGAAGTTTAGTGGACGCCGCCCCGGGAGGTGCCCCCACCGGCTGCTTGCCCTGGGTCCCCTCGGTGCGGGGACGGGCCGGAGGGAGACCCGGGGATGCCCAACCCGGGACTGGGGGGTGCCGCGCGCTATGGAACAATGGTCGGGTGAGTCGAGCGTGGATTGTGATGCCCGTGTACAACGAGGCCCAGGTGGTGGGGGAGGTCCTGGAGAACCTCCGCCGGACGTTCCCGCACGTGGTGTGCGTGGACGACGGCTCCCGTGACGACTCCGCACGGATCTGCCGCGAGGCCGGCGCCGTGGTGGTCCAGCACCCCATCAACCTCGGTCAGGGTGCCGCCCTGCAGACGGGTTTCGAGTACGCCTTGCAAGACCCGGAGATGGACTGCGTGGTCACGTTCGACTCCGACGGCCAGCACCGGGTGATCGACGCGTACGACATGGTTCAGCGCATCCGCTCCGGTGAGGCCGAGGTGGTCCTGGGCTCCCGGTTCCTGGACGACCGCACGCAGGTCTCACCGCTAAAACGCCTCGTATTGCGCACCGCGGCGTTCGTGTCCAAGTTCACGAGCGGGATGGACCTCTCCGACGCCCACAACGGGTTGCGGGCCATCGACCGGGGGACCCTGGGCAAGATCCACCTCAAACAGAACCGCATGGCCCACGCCTCCGAGATCGTCAACCAGTTCGCGCAGATCCAGCCCCGGTGGGTCGAGCACCCGGTGGAGATCATCTACACGGAGTACTCCAAGGGCAAGGGCCAGTCTCTGCTCAACGGTGTGAACATCCTGACCGAACTGTTCGTGAAGTAGCGGGAGCCCCCACATGACCATCGTGGTCCAGATCGTCCTCATCCTCGCCGTGGCGTACGGTGCGCTCACGCTCGTGCGCGGCGGGGCCAACGCCAAGCACCAGGCGATCCGCCGGCTCGCGGCCGTCGCGTTCTTCGTCTTCGCGGCCATCTCGATCCTGGTCCCGGACCTCGTCACGAACGTCGCGCGGTTCCTAGGCATCGGCCGTGGTACGGACCTGGTGCTCTACGCGCTCGTGGTGCTGTTCATGGTCACGCAGTACACCACAGCGCAGCACCGCCGTGCGGAGGAGGTCAAGCTCACCCGCATCGCCCGGCACATCGCCATCTCGGAGACCGAAAAGCCCTGGGAGCCCGACGCCGCCCACGGCGAGCGCCGCTCGGTGCGCGCCTTCCGCCGCACCTCGCCGCTGGGTCGGCCGGTGGAGGCGCCATCGTCGGGGTACTCGTCCGGGCACAACGCCGCTGGGCCGGGTTCCGCACAGCAAGAAAATACCGGGCTATAGGCCAGAGGCCCACACCCGGTACATAGTCATTTTACTCCCCGACATCGGGCCCAGCGATGCCGGGCTGGGAGGCATGGTCATACATCCTCAAGCCGAGGCACGCAGTCTTCCTCTCGGTCAGGAAATCGGGCACACACATCGTTTGGCGACATGGTCTGCGAGCAGGGCCTTGGGCGACCGGGAACCGGCGAGTCCCGCTGTGAGACGTTATTTATCCCGGTCGGATCGCCCCTATGAGTAACCGTTCGAACAACTTCAGGTAGGCCGTCCACGGATCTGCGAACCGTGCCACCGGGTCGGCAGGATCTCGAGCAGCGACGCAACAGAAGAAACGGAAGTCTCTGTCGGCCAAGACGGTGTCCACGAAGCCCTTGTAAGTATTGAGGGCGCCCTGGGTGAGACCCGTGAGGTGGAACTTGCCGTAGTCATGGGTTCGGTCTCGGTACTTCTGCATGCTGCGCAGAACCCGGGGAGGCTCGGGGTGAAGGAGAAGGCTGACAGCGAAGAATCTGTCTCGAGAGATCGAGCCTGTTTCGTCGAGAAAAGCGAGAGAGGGGATGGGCTCTAGGCAGAAACAGGTGCTTGGCCACTCTTCCCTCCTTCCATCGGTGGCGTCACCTTAAGGCGGGCGGATCGCACGCTCATTCTCAACTTGCGCCGTTGGCCCCGCACGGAGCTCGTGCTGCAAAGGACCAAGTCTCTCAGTCACGTCACGGCGACCAGCTCGGCCGGACTAGCGAGTCCTGCCCCATTGGTCGTGATGCCGATCACACTCGATGCAGTTGCATAGTGGGTCGAAACATGACGCCCATGGCCGGGTTCATCGGTGCACGTCAGCGGGATTATCCACAGACCGAGTGCCGTGTCGTGTCGATCAGCTGCGATTTCCCCTAGCGTTCCCTGCAGAGTTGACCAGCCGGTAACGGGTTCGGGGGAATCCCAGGGGGAGTCATGGCCGTAGGGGTCGCCGAGGACGCGATCGGGTTGATCGAGGCGGATGTGCGTGAGCAGATCCGGCGCAGCGGGTTGGATCCGTTGCATGAGGTGGAGCCCACCCGTCAGATCGTGGCCGCTGTGGTGGCGGAGTACGACGTGCGTTCGGCGCGTGCGGGGTTGCCGCGGGTGCAGGACCTTGAGGCTGCCCGTAAGACGGTGCTGGACCTGGTGGCCGGGTACGGTCCGTTGCAGCCGTTCCTGGATGATCCCGAGGTCGAGGAGATCTGGATCAACGGCCCGACCGAGATCTACATCGCCCGCGACGGCGAATCCGAGCTGACGAGTCTCGTGCTGAGCGAGTCACACGTGCGCACCCTCGTGGAGCGCATGCTCAAGTCCTCGGGGCGCCGCCTGGATCTGAGTTCCCCGTTCGTGGACGCCTCCCTGCCGGACGGTTCCCGATTGCACGTGGTGATCCCGGACGTCACCCGGGCGCATTGGGCGGTGAACATCCGCAAGTTCGTGGCACGGGCCCGCCGCCTGGAGGATCTGGTGGGGTTGGGCTCGCTCACCACCCAGGCCGCGCAGTTCCTGCATGCGGCGGTGGATGCCGGGTTGAACATCCTGGTGTCGGGGGCCACCCAGGCCGGGAAGACCACCCTGCTCAACTGCTTGTGCGCGGCGATCGGCCCGCGGGAGAGGGTGATCACGGTCGAGGAGGTCTTCGAGCTGAAGGTGGCGCTGCGCGACGTCGTCGGCATGCAGTGCCGCCAAGCGAACCTCGAGGGCACGGGCGAGATCCCGCTGCGCCGGCTCGTGAAGGAGGCGCTGCGCATGCGCCCGGACCGGTTGGTCGTGGGGGAGGTGCGCGAGGCCGAGAGCCTGGACATGCTCATCGCGCTGAATGCCGGGCTGCCGGGGATGTGCTCGCTGCACGCCAATTCGGCTCGTGATGCCGTGACCAAGATCTGCACCCTGCCGCTGCTCGCGGGAGAGAACATCAGTAACGCGTTCGTGGTACCCACCGTCGCCTCGTGCTTCGACCTGGTCGTCCATTGCCACCGCGCGCCCTCGGGTCACCGGTACGTCGCCGAGATCCTGGGCATCGGTAACCGGGTGGAGAACGGCGTCATCGAGACGTACCCGATCTTCCGCTTACAGGACGGTGCCCTGCGCGCGGTGGCCTCGGAGCTGCCCTCGGCCCACAAGTTCACGCGCGCGGGCTATTCTCCGGCGTCGCTGATTCACGACGACGCTCCGGCGAGTACCGCGTCCGACGACGCCGGCCGCATCGCCACGCCCGCGGACAACGCGTCGCGAACGGGGCGGCGAGACCCATGAGTGCGTTGTTCGGAGTACTGCTGGGAACCGGGGTGTTCCTCGTGTGGTGGTCGTGCTGGACCCGGCCACCCGCCGCGCGGACCAAACACGCGCGGGCAGGCTACCTCCGCACCCTGTTGTTACGGGCGGATCTCCCGGGCCTGTCACCCGCGGCGTTCATCGGGCTGAGCCTGCTCCTCGCTCTGGTGGCGGGGGTGTTGATCCTGGCGCTGACGTCCGCCGCGGTGTTCGGCCTGTGCGTCTTCCTCGTGACACTGTGCCTCCCGCTGTGGCTCGTCAAACGGCGCGCACGACGCCGCACGGCCGTCCTGCGCGAGGTCTGGCCCGACGTCGTGGACCATTTGCGCTCCGCGATCCGCGCGGGGATGGGCCTGCCCGAAGCCCTGATGCAACTGCAGTACCGGGGACCGGAACCCCTGCGACCCGCGTTCGCCCAGTTCGCGGCCGACTACCGTGCTAGCGGTCAGCTCCACGGGTCGCTGACCATGCTCAAGCAGCGGCTCGCCGATCCCGTGGCGGACAACATCGTGGAGGCGCTGCGCGTGACCCGCGAGGTGGGCGGCACCGATCTGGGGAAGTTGCTGGGCACCCTGTCCGAGTTCCTGCGGGAGAACGAACGAACCCGCAGTGAACTGGAAGCCCGGCAGTCCTGGACCGTGAACGCCGCTCGGCTGTCCGTGGCGGCACCGTGGCTCATCCTCGCGCTCATGGCCACCCAACCCGCAGCGGTCCGCGCCTACAACACGGCCACCGGCGCCGCCGTGCTCCTGGGTGGGCTCGCGATCTCGGTGCTGGCGTACCAGCTCATGCTGCGCCTGGGCGCCTTACCCACCGAGCGGAGAGTGCTGCGATGAACCTCACCGTGCTGTCCGGGGTGCTCGGACTTGTCCTCTCGCTGGGACTGTGGCTCATCCTTGCCGCGGCCAAGGCCGTGGGAGCGCCCAGCTTCGCGGACCGGATCGCCCCGCAACTGCGTGCCGCGGAGCTCTCCGCCGGACTCGGGGACAACCCCTGGCGCTCACGGCGCTCCCGCGGCCAGTCCCTGACGGGTGCGGCGGGCAACGCCCTCATGCACTGGATCCTTCAGCGCGCAGCGCCCCTGTTCTCCAACGCGGACGTCCTCGCCCGACGACTCGTGCGGGACGGTTCCCGTAAGGATGTCATGGACTACCGCGCCGAACAGGTGCTCTTCGGTGTGGCCGGAGCGGTCGTGGGCAGCGTGATCGGAACGGCCCTGGTGCTGCGGGCGGACGTGAACATCGCGATCCTCGCCGTGGGTGCCGTCCTCGGCGCGGGGACCGGTGTATGGCTGCGTAACTACCTCTTGAGCCGCAGTATCCAGCGCCGGGAGAAGCGCATGCTCGCCGAGTTCCCCGCCGTGGCAGAGCTCATGGCGCTCGCGGTAGGCGCCGGGGAAAGCACCGTAGGCGCGCTCGAACGGGTGTGCCGGGTCGCGGAGGGCGAGTTGGTCGGGGAATTCCGAGCGGTGCTCGCCCAGACGCACGCCGGGTCCGGATTGACGACGGCGCTGCAGGACTTCTCGGCGCGCACCGACGTCGTGGCGCTGGGCAGGTTCGTGGACGGCATCGTCGTCGCCATCGAACGGGGCACCCCGCTCGCTGACGTGCTGCGAGCCCAAGCTCAGGACGTGCGGGACCACGACAAACGGGTCCTGATGGAGATCGCCGGCAAGAAGGAGATCGCGATGCTCGTCCCGGTCGTGTTCTTCATCCTGCCGTTGAGCGTGATGTTCGCGGTGTTCCCCGGACTCGCGGTGCTGGACCTGGGGTTCTGACGGATCGGCTCCCGAACCCACTGACTACACAAGGAGAAAATCATGAAACACCTGATGCGCTGTCATGCGGCCACCGTGTGGCTGCTGACCGTCTCCCTGCCCGCCCGGCTCGCACCGAGTGATGACCACCCGGATCGGGGGGACGTACCCGGCTGGGTCATGCTTACGCTCATGTCCGCGGTGCTGGTGGCGGGGTTGTTGCTGATCGCCCGGCCCGCCTTGGAGGGGCTGTTCCAGGATGCCATCAACCGCGTCTCGGGCCTCTGACCCCGCGCTCGACCTGGACGCCGGCAACGCGGTGGCCGAATACGTCATGGTCCTCGCGCTCGCGATCGTGCTGTTCGGCCTCATTCTGCAGGTCGGATTCGCGCTGCACGTGCGCAACACCCTGATCGACGCCGCCGCGGCCGGGGCCCGGTACGCGAGCCTCGCGGACCGCACCGACGAGGACGGCATCGCCCGCACGCGCGGGATCATCACCGACACCGTGGGCGCGAATTATGCGCGGGACATCTCCGTGTCCCGTACCAGCGTGGGGTCACTGCCGGCGGTCGAGATCCGTGTGGTCTCGCCCCTACCGGTCGTGGCCACGCTGGGCCCGCCGCGCGCGCTGGAGGTGAGTGGGCATGCGGTCGACATGGATTCGTGAGGTCCTCGCGCGGCGCGGTTCCGGGGACGATCCGGACCGGGGGAGCGCGATCGTGGAGTTCATCGGACTGGGCCTGCTATTGCTCGTGCCCGTGATGTACCTGGTGGTCACGGTGGCCCGGGTCCAGGCGGGCTCGCTCGCCGTGGTCGCGGCGGCGGACCAGGCGGCTCAGGCCGTGTCCGTTCTCGAGGCCAAAGACCTCAACCGCGTAAGGGTGCACGACGTCGCCGCGGTCGCGGCCCAGGATCACGGTTTCGACCCGCGGGACCTCGCTGTGACGGTGAGCTGTTCGGACGGGACATGTGAGACACCCGGTTCGGTGGCCCGGGTTCACGCCACCGTCACTGTGGAACTCCCCTTGATACCGGGGTTCGTCACAGCCAGGATCGCCACGCTGTCCTCGGACGTCACCGTGATCGCGGGGCGGTACTCATGATGCGCGCGATGCTATCCGGCCGCGACGTGATGCGGCCCATCATCGGTATCGCGACTGCGCAGATCGACGACCTCGACGGGCCGCGGCCACACGAATGCCCGGCGCAGGGGACAAGCCGGGACCGCGATGAACCGCATCGTGCGAACCCCGAGGATCCTGACTCCGGACAGACCACGATCGTGATGATCGGTTTCGCCCTGGTGACTCTGCTCCTGGTGGTCACAGTCATGGCGATCACCAGCGTGTACGTGGGGGAGCGGCAACTTCAATCGCTCGCCGATCGGGCGGCGGGGGCCGCCGCGGACACGTTCACGAACGTGGACCGCTCCGGTTCGGGTCCACCCACACCCATCCTCACGAACGGGGCGGTGGCCGCCTCGGCCACGAGTTACCTGGGGACCGTGGGGGCTTTCCACGATGTCAGCGGGCTGTCCCTCGCGGCGCCCACGGGATCGGCGGACGGGACGACCGCCCAGGTCACGCTCTCGGCCGTGGTGCATCCGCCGGTGGTCAACGTGTTCATCCCGGCGGGTGTCCCGATCAGCGCCACGGGGGACGCGCGAGCCGTCATGCAGCGGTGATTCACCTCACCCGGTTTGCCGTCTGACCAGAGGTTTTACAGGTGACGTGTTGTGTACCGTTGACGCGTCACTGGCGGAGTGACTTTCCGCGATAAGTAGGACTGCCATGACCGAAGCTCCGACCACCACGACCGACACCGCACGCGCAACCTCCTGGGCCGTCGTCCAGCACGACGGCGCTCCCTCGGTGTCCGTGGGCCTCCTGATCCTGCGCCTGGGCCTGATGCTCCAAACGGCCCGATGACGGGTGCCGTGACGAGTGACGCTCCGCCATTAGCGAGGCCCCGCTACAAGCGAGGTGTCGCTATGAACCACGCACCGCTAGGAGCACGGCCACGCTACGCGTGATGCACCGCACTGAACGAAGCACCGATATGACGAAGACACGGCCGGGAGATTCCCGGCCGTGCCTTCGTCACATCGCAGTAGGCATGACTCAGCGGCGCAGCATACGCAGCAAGCGACGGGCGGTGGCCACCCGGCGGTATGCGGCCACGGGAGGCACCACGCCGATGAGGCGGCGGGTGGCCTGGCGACGCACGGTGGAGCGCAGCACCTGGCGCAGCACGGGGCCCAGGGTGGATCGGGAACGGCTCATGACAAGACGACCTTTCGAAGGAGGAGATCAGTACTGTTCGTGGTTCCGTGGCAGGACCGCGGAGGTGTCGAACGCTTCTCGCTGGCTCACGGTACCGGTGCGGTCGATCACCGTGACGTGCTGCGCGGAACCGCGCTGCGAACCGCCGGTGATGTCCGCACCCGAATCGGCGACCACGTTGATGAGCTCCACCGTGGGACCCACGTGCACGTCGTCGAGCAGCACGGAGTTGCGCACCACGGCCCCGGCCTCGATCACGC
Source organism: Kocuria sp. KRD140 (assembly GCF_017168375.1). Taxonomy (NCBI): domain Bacteria; kingdom Bacillati; phylum Actinomycetota; class Actinomycetes; order Micrococcales; family Micrococcaceae; genus Kocuria; species Kocuria sp. KRD140. The sequence goes on along the minus strand of NZ_JABFAW010000002.1, from coordinate 237,759 downwards.
AGTTCTGGCCGATGATCGAGTGTTCCACGGTGCCGGCCACACGCGCCCCGGGGGCCACGTACGAGCGGGAGACCGCGGCGTCGTCGGTGATGAACGCGGGCGGGGGAGCAACCTGGCCGCTCCAGATGGGCCATGCGGGATCGTCGAGGGTCGCGCCGTCGCCGTCGATCAGTTGCATCTGCGCGGTCCAGTAGGACTGGACGGTCCCGAGATCCATCCAGTACCCCAGGTGCCGGTGCTCGACCACCCGGTGGTGTTCCAGGACGTAGGGGATGAGGTCCTCGCCGTAGTCGCCCAGCTCGCCCAGTTTGGACTGCAGGGTGTCCAGCGCCGACAGCAGCACGTCCGTGGAGAAGAGGAACATCTCACCGGCCACAAGGTTGCCCTTGGGCTCCTCGGGCTTGTACGCGAACTCGGTGACCTGGCCGGCTTCGTTGGTGCGCACCACGCTGTAGCGGGAGGGATCCTCGGGGACCTCGGTGGTGACCATGGTCAGATCAGCGCGCTTGGTCAGGTGGGTGTCCACCACGGACCGGAAATCGATCGTGTAGAGGTGGTCCGCGGAGAGCACGAGGACCAGATCCGGGTCCGCCTCACGGATGATCGTGCTCTGGCGGTAGATGGAGTCCGAGTTGCCGCTCGCGAAACCCTCGCCGTGGGACCCCTCGTAAGGCGGCAGGATCTGCAGCCCGCCGTGGGAGCGGTCCAGGTCCCACGGGCGACCGCCGGCCATGTAGGCGTTGAGGTCGTGGGGCAGGTACTGCTGCACCATCCACACGTCCGGGATGTGCGAGTGCGCCAGGTTGGACAGGGACACGTCGATCAAGCGGTACGTGCCGCCCACGGGCAACGCGGGCTTGACCACGTAATCGGTCAGGGCGCCCAGTCGAGACCCCTTGCCTCCCGCCAGGATGAGTGCGAGTTCGGTGGGGCGTTCCATTGGCGGGCTCCTCAGCAGTGGGGTCGCAGGGAATCCTACCGACTCACGGACCCGGGGGCCATGACGTAAAGTGATGTGTCATGGCCTCCATTGACTACGCTGCAGAAATCCGTGCCCTCCGAGCCACCTACGACTCCGTGGCGGCGGTCAGCGACGTCGAGTCCATGAAGAAGCAGATCGCCGTCCTATCCGAGCAGGCCGCGGCCCCGGACCTGTGGGACAACCCGGACGAGGCCCAGAAGGTCACCTCGCAGCTCTCGCACCAGCAGAGCAAGCTGGACCGGCTTAGGAAGATCTCCGGGCGCATCGACGACCTCGAGGTCATGGTGGAACTCGCGGAGGAAGAGGACGATCAGGACACCCGGGACGCCGCCGCGGAGGAACTCGAGTCCATCCGCAAGGCGCTGTCCGAACTGGAGATCCAGACCCTGCTGGCCGGCGAGTACGACGAACGCGAGGCCGTGGTCACCATCCGCTCGGGCGCCGGTGGTGTGGACGCCGCGGACTTCGCGGAGATCCTCATGCGCATGTACCTACGCTGGGCGGAGCGCCACGGGTACCCCACCAAGGTCCTGGACACCTCCTACGCGGAAGAGGCGGGTCTGAAGTCGGCCACGTTCGAGGTCAAGGCGCCCTACGCGTTCGGGACCCTGTCCGTGGAGGCGGGTACGCACCGGCTCGTGCGGATCTCTCCGTTCGACAACCAGGGGCGGCGCCAGACGTCCTTCGCCGCGGTGGAGGTCATCCCGCTCATCGAGTCCGACGACACGATCGAGATCCCGGAGTCCGAGCTGAAGGTGGACGTGTTCCGCTCCTCGGGTCCCGGTGGTCAGTCCGTGAACACGACCGACTCCGCGGTGCGCATGACCCACATCCCCACGGGCATCGTGGTGTCCATGCAGAACGAGAAGTCGCAGATCCAGAACCGCGCGGCCGCGCTGCGCGTGCTGCAGTCCCGCTTGCTGCTGTTGCGCCAGCAGGAAGCGGACGCCAAGAAGAAGGAGATGGCGGGGGACGTGAAGGCATCCTGGGGTGACCAAATGCGCTCGTACGTGCTCAACCCCTACCAGATGGTCAAGGATCTGCGCACCAACTACGAAGAGGGCAATCCCAGTTCCGTGTTCGACGGCGGGATCGACTCGTTCATCGACGAAGGCATTCGCTGGCGCGCGGACGCCCGCCAGCACGACGAGGACTAAGGATTCCACGCCGCACGACGACGCCGCCCCGCCCGGCAGGTGCCCCGCGCACCCCGGGCCGGGACAGCGGCGTCGTCCCCGGCGGGACCCGGTGAAGGAAGAACAGGCCGATGGCCAAGAAGAACGCTGATGACGGCCGCCAGATCGTGGCCAACAACAAGAAGGCGCGCCACGACTACAACATCTACGACACCTACGAGGCCGGACTGGCGCTCATGGGGACCGAGGTGAAGTCGCTGCGCATGGGGCGGGCGTCCTTGGTGGACGCGTTCTGCCAGTTCGACAACCGCGGCGAGCTGTGGCTCGAACACGCCCACATCCCGGAGTATCTGCAGGGCTCGTGGACCAACCATTCCGCGCGGCGGCGGCGCAAGCTGCTGTTGCACCGCTCCGAGCTGGATAAGATCGCGGGCAAGACGCGCGAGGCCGGTTACACCATCATTCCGCTGTCCCTGTACTTCGTACACGGCAAGCGCGTGAAGGTGGAGATCGCGGTGGCCCGCGGCAAGCGCGAGTACGACAAGCGTCAGACCCTGCGCGAGAAGCAGGACAACCGCGAGGCCCAGCGCGCCATGCGCTACCGCAACATGCGCGGTTGAGCCCTTCGACTCACGGCGTCCCGGCCGGTACCTCCAGTGCGAGGTGCCGGCCGGTCCAGTTCCTGCGCAACCAGCGGTCGTGGGAGGCCACGAGCACGGTCCCCGGGTAGTCGGGCACCGCCGCCTCGAGCTGCGTGGCGAGCACGAGTGAGAAGTGGTTGGTGGGCTCGTCCAGCAACAACACGTGCGGCGGGTCCGCGAGCAGCACCGCCAGGGCGAGCCGACGCCGCTGCCCCACGCTGAGCTCACCGACCCGCCGGTTCTCGTCCCGCCCGGCCAGCAGGCCGAACGTCCCGAGGGGAACGGTCTCCGCGCGACTCTCTCCCACGAGCTCATGGTAGATGTAAGCCGCCGTGCGCTCCGGGTCGGCGCCGGGCAGTGTGGCGTCCTGATCCAGTAACCCCACGCGTACGCCGGGTGCGACGTGCACGGAACCGCGCGTGGGTTCCAGTCGCCGGGCGAACAGGCTCAGCAGGGTGGATTTGCCCACGCCATTGGAACCCGTGATGAGCCACGACTCACCCGCGCTCACGGTCAGGGACGCGGGTGCCATCCGTCCCGCGACCTCGGCCGCGGAGGCGGTCAGTACCGGACCCGTGCGGTGCAGTGCGGCCTCCGATCCAGTCAAACCCGCGGTGAGTCCCTGGAAGTACAGCTCGCGGGGTGGCTTGCGGATCTGCTCGTTTTCGACGGTGGCCAGGCGGGTCCGCGCGTCGTTGACCCGTCGGGAGACCACCGTGGCGTTGCGGTCCGCGTAGAACTTCTTCGCCGCACGACCCTCCGTCTTGGGGGACCGGTCGCTGTGGCCCACGGTCTGCTGTTCCCGCACGGCCGCGCGGAGCTTCTTCAGTTGCGCCTGTTCGTCCCGATACGTGCGTTCCCAGCGCTCGCGGGTATCCATGCGGGCGAGCACGTACTGGGAATAGGTACCGCCGAAGCGGGTCACGCCGATGCCCGTCCCGGTGCCGTCACCCACGAGATCGGAGGTGACGGCATGCGGTCGGGGTGTGGGGTCCAGGTCCACGAGCGAGGTCACGGCGGTGTCCAGGAATGCGCGGTCATGGCTCGCCAGCAGCACCGGTCCGTGCCACGACCGCAGGGTCGCGCGCAGGAATTCCGTGGCGGCGTCGTCCAGGTGGTTCGTGGGTTCGTCGAGCAGCAACACGTCCGGGGTGGAGAGCAACAGCCAGGCCAGAGACAGCCGTGAGCGCTGTCCGCCGGACAGGGCACCCGTGGGCCGGTCACGACCCACGCCTCCCAGGCCGAGCCCGCCCAGAGTGACGTCGATGCGGGTGTCCACGTCCCACGCGCCGATCCGTTCGGCAGTGTCCAGGGCGGCGGCGTACGCGGTGGCTGCGCCCTCGTCCTCCGGGGCGCGGGCGAGGGCGTCAGCTGCGCGGTCGACGACGGATGCTGCGTCCCGCACGGTCCGCACCGCCGACTCCACGGCCTGGGCCACGGTGTCGTGCGGCGCGAAGGGGGGTTCTTGGTGCAGCAGGCCCACGCGCAGCGAATCGTCGGGGCCGACGGCGCGGACCTCACCGGTGTCGGGCGCGTGCAGGCCCGCCATGATGCGCAGCAAGGTGCTCTTGCCGGAACCGTTCTCTCCGATCAGACCCGTGGGATCACCCGCGGTCACGGAGAAGCTGATGTCCGTGAGCACCCGGTGGGAGCCGTAGGAGGCGGAGACGCCGGACACGCGGATGTGCGCGGCCGTATTAGGGGTGGCGGGAGAATGCGGGGGATGAGCCATGGGGTGTCCTCGGATAGCCGGGATCCCCGCCGGGCAGCGGCCACGGGCGCGGGGAGGTCGAATGGCTCATCGGAACACGCGTTACACCCTAGGGCATCCCGCGGGGGAGGGCCAGGGCAGGGCAGCACGGGTGGAGCCAGCGCAGTCCGAGGAGCCCGGTCCGCAACCCCTGCCGATTTGACGGTGTGGCTAGGGCGGGCGTAATCTGATGTATCCATGAGCGGGCGAGTCACTGAGATCCGCTGGCACGTGGAAGCTCATTGAAAAATGAATACGGGGATGATCGGTTTCGACGATGTGAGTTGAGACAGGGGAAGCGGGTCGAGGACGCAGAGTTATCTCGTAAACGCTCTCTGTAAAACAATAAGTGCCAAATCCAAGCGCACTGACTTCGCTCTCGCTGCGTAAGTAGCGACAGCAGTCTGGCAGCCCAGGTTCACCTTCGACCTGGATCCTGCCATCAGCTAGAAGGTCACTGCTGCGGACGCAGGTTACGGGCGTTCGTGGGACTCTTACGTAACTGAGTTCGGCGGTCACTCGTGTGCGAGATGACCGGAACTGAGAAACCTGTAAGCACACTGCACCCGGAGAAGCCCTGACAATGCTGCATCGGACGGGGGTTCAATTCCCCCCATCTCCACTGTCGTCCTGTCCCAGGACGTGAGAAGACCCTGAACCATTGGTTCAGGGTCTTTTTGTTTGCCTGAGCCCGGGAACATCTGAGTCCCAAAAAAGCACGCGGCCGATGGCTCCGAGTGCGTTATCGGGACATATTTGTGTCCAGGGGTCCGCGTTCGGAGGGGCGAGCACGGGAGTCCGGCGGACCCGAGGTCCATGTCCGCATGCGTGCCCGACCGGCGGGAGTCCCTGGACCTAGGGTGGAGGCAGGACGGACCCCACAGTCCCCAGTCCTTCGGCACGCGTTCACCGTGCGGGTGGAAGTGGCCGCACCCCTGACCGTGGGCCGGACCGCCGCCGGGATACGCAGGGTCGTACCGATCACCGGCGGCGCAGTGACCGGTCCTCACGGCTCCGGGCGTGTGCTGCCCGCGGGAGCCGATTACCAGGTGGTTGGTACCGAGGCTCCTGGCTCGAGGCCAAGTACGTCCTGGAACTCGCCCACGGTCACCTGGTCTACGTGGACAACCGCGCCGTGCGGGTGACCAGCGCGGAGGACTCCCGGGCCATCGCCCAGGGGATCCCGGTGGACCCACAGCGGGTGTACTTCCGATGCGCCCCGTGCTCACCGCGGACGAGGACGGGCCGTGTACGTGGCTCAACCACACCGTGTTCGTGGGATCGGGGGAGCGGGACCCGGACTGTGTCCGCCTGGAGATCTCTGCGGTGCAGTGAGGCGTGGAGAAGTGCGGTGAGGTGAGCCGACCTTACCTGGGGGCGGAGGTCCCTGGCAGGGGCCTTCCGCACCTTGCAGCGGTGGGCCCGGGTCTGTGCAGTCCGCACATGGAACGAGGGCCAGGACCCACGCCCGCGCCCCGGGAACCTCTGTGCTGCGATAAAACCGTGTACCGGCCGGTACATGTGCGTGGTGCAGCACAGTGGTTCAAGGCGGCCGGAAGGAGCGTGCCCGAGCGGGGTGGGCTGGGGCGTCCCCCGGTGTTCCCGGCGCGATGTGAAAGACTTGAGCCGGAAACCCATCATCGAAACCGAGAGGTAGGCGCTTCCATGAGTGAGCGGTCCAACGATCAGTCGGGTTCGTCCTCGGCCTCCCACCGGGACCAGCCGCAGTACGGTCAGTACTCCGACGACCGGGTTCAGAGTGCGGGCGGGACGCAGCAGCCCGAGTACGGCCAGTACAGCGATCCGTCCGCTCAACAGGGCGGCCAGGGCTACGGGAACAACGCCTCTCAGGCCGGCGGCTACGGCACCACCGGCCAGTACGGCACGTCCGATCAGTACGGCTCGTCCAACCAGTACGGTGTCTCCACCCAGTACGGCGGTGACGACCAGTACGGCCAGTCCGGTCAGCAGTCCTACGGCGGCCAGGCTTACGGTAATCATGGCTACGGCAACCAGGGCTACGGCGCCGGCGGCTACCCCCAGCAGGGTTACGGCGTCCAGGGCCAGGACACCCAGGGTGGCTACCCCACCCACTACCAGAACGAGTACAACCAGGGCGGGTACGACAACCAGGACGGCTACGGCAACCCCTACGCTCCGGTGCCGGGCCGCGGGCTGGGCATCGCCTCACTGGTGCTCGGTATCCTGGGCATCCTCACGTTCTGGCTCGCCGGTCTGGGCGGTGTACTGGGCCTCGTGGGCCTGATCCTCGGCATCATCGGCGTGGTCAAGATCCGTAAGTCGCGCCGTGGTTCCCCGGCACTCGCGGTCGTGGGCATCGTACTCTCCGCACTCGCGCTGCTGGGAGGCATCCTGATGGCCGTGCTGTTCGCCTGGGTCTTCGGTCAGGCCGCCGACTGCATGGACCTCGCGGTGGCCGGAAACGACGCCGCGTACCAAGAGTGCGTGCAGAACGCCCTCAACGATTCCTTGAACTCCTGAGGTCCCCGCGGGTGATCCCGCCCCTCGGATGAGACGGACGAGCCCGGTGTCACGCACGTGACACCGGGCTCGTTCAGTCCTGGGGGGCGCCGGTACCGAGGACGTCCAGAGCGGCGTCGTGCAGGAGACCGTTGCTGGCCAGGGCGTTGTCCCCGAAGGGACCGTCCTGTCCGGCCAGGGACGTGAAACGCCCGCCGGCCTCGGTGACGATGGGCACGAGCGCGGCCATGTCGTAGAGGTTGAGTTCGGGTTCGCACGCGAGGTCCACCGCGCCCTCGGCGACCATACAGTAGGACCAGAAGTCCCCGTAGGCCCGCGTGCGCCACACGGAATCGGTGAGCTCGATGAACTGCTGGCGCACACCCAGATCCCGCCATCCGCTCAGGGACGAGTAGGACAGCGATGCGTCCGAGAGCTGGTTGACTGAGGAGACCGACAAGCGCGTGGCCTGCGAGAGTGAGCGCCCCGTGAAGGCCCCCGACCCGGCGGCGGCCCACCAACGGCGGTTGAGCGCCGGCGCGGACACCACGCCCAACACCACCTCACCGTCCTCGACCAAACCGATCAGCGTGGCCCACACGGGTACGCCGCGCACGTAGTTCTTGGTGCCGTCGATCGGGTCGATGACCCACTGGCGGCCGCCCGAACCCGTGGTCCCGAACTCCTCACCGATCACGGCGTCCCGGTTGCGTACGCGCCCCAGTTGCGCGCGGATCACCTGTTCGGCCTCGCGGTCCGCGTCCGTCACGGGTGTGAGATCGGGTTTGGTCTCCACGGTGAGGTCCTGGGACTTGAACCGTTTCATGGTCAGTCCGTCCACGGAATCCGCGAGGATGTGGGCCAGGCGGAGGTCGTCCGTGTAACTGCTGGGTGCACGCATGCGTCTACGTTATCGCTTGTCCGAGCTGCTTCTCGCTGTCCCCCCGCTGTGTCTGCCCGCGCGACGCCGCGAGCAATCTGCGTAGCGATTCGAGCCGCTGCGGGGCCGCCGGGGAGGCCCCCGGGCGGTGCACCCACGCGTCCAGCGCGCACCCGGGGGAATCCTCCGTGTGCAGGCACCCGCGAGGACAGTCCGCGGTGGCGGGGACCAGGTCGGTGAACGCGTTGAGCAGTTCCTCCTCGGGCACGTGGGCCAGACCCAGGGAACGGATCCCGGGGGTGTCCACGACCCAGGTCCCGGGGCGGGTTCCGGGCACCGTGAGGGCACGCGCGGAGGACGACGTATGCCGGCCACGGCCCGTGACGTCGTTGACGCCGCCGGTGGCCCGCTGCGCTCCCGTGAGGGCGTTGACCAGCGTGGACTTGCCCACGCCGGAGGGCCCCAGGAACACGCTCACATGACCGTCCAGCAACGACCGCAACCGCTCGAGGGAATCGGGGGACACGGCCAGGGACTCCTCGTGGATGCCGGCCTCGGGTCGTTCACCGCGGTCGGTCGCGCGCTGCGTGCTGAGGGTGATCACATCCAGGTCGTGGAGGTAGTCCAGGAACTCCGTGGGATCGGCCAGATCGGACTTGGTCATGCACACCACGGGGGTGATTCCCGCGTCCCATGCTGCCACCAACCCGCGGTCCACGAATCCCGTGCGGGGGGTGGGAGAGGCCGCCGCGAGCACGAGCACGAGCCGGTCCGCGTTCGCCACGATCACGCGTTCCACGGGATCGGTGTCATCGGCACTGCGACGCAGCACGGTGGTGCGCGGTTCGATCCGCACGATGCGTGCCAGGGTGTCCGGGGCACCGGTGACGTCACCCACGACGCCCACGAGATCCCCGGGCACGATGGGCCGGCGCCGCAGCTCCTTGGCGCGCACGCACGTCACCGTGCGCGGTTGTTCCTCGTCCTCTCCCACCACGCACGTGTACCGGCCGCGGTCCACGGCCACCACACGTACGATCACGGCGTCCTCGTGCGTGGGTCGCTGCTTGGTGCGAGGGCGGGAGCCGCGCTTGTTCGCGCGGATCCGGACGTCGGACTCGTCCCAGGTCCTGCGGGCCACTGCGTCAGGAACCCCGCCGCACGAGGCGGTCCCACATGCCCGGGAAATCGGGAAGCGTCTTGGCGGTGGTGGCGACGTTCTCCACCCGGATCCCGGGCACGCGCAGGCCCAGGATGGCTCCCGCGGTGGCCATGCGGTGGTCGTGATAGCTGTGGAAGACTCCGGCGTGCAGCTCAGCGGGGGCGATCAGAAGTCCGTCCGCGGTCTCCTCCACGTTTCCACCCAGCGCGTTGAGCTCGGTGCTCAATGCGGCGAGCCGATCGGTCTCGTGCCCGCGCAGGTGGGCGATACCGCGCAGCACGGAGGGGCCGGTGGCTAGCGCGCAGATCGCGGCCACGGTGGGCGCGAGCTCGCCGGCTTCCGACAGGTCCAGGTCCACCCCGGCGATCTCGTCCGGACCGGTCACGGTGAACGTGCCGCCCTGCACACGGACGTCCGCGCCGAACAGGGGCAGGATCCGCCGCCACTGGTCCCCGCCCTGCGTGGTGTGGGCGGGCCAGTCGGGGATGCTCACGGTCCCGCCCGTGACCACGGCCGCCGCCAGGAACGGTCCGGCGTTGGACAGGTCCGGTTCCACGGTCACGTCCAGGCCGGCGACGTCGCTCGGGCTGACCCGCCACGCGGCGTCACCGATGCGCTCGGCGGCCACACCGGCGTCGCGCAGCACGGACACGGTCATGTCCACGTGCGGTAGCGAGGGCACACCGGAGCCGCCCTCGTGGTGCAGTACAAGCGGGGATTTGAAGCGCACCGCGGAGAGCAGTAGCGCGGAGACGAACTGGGACGAGCCGCTCGCGTCGATCGTCACGGTGCCCCCGGTCACCGATCCGGTGCCGACGACGCGCAACGGCAGCGTGCCCCGGCCGTCGTCCTCGACGGACACGCCGAGCTCGCGCAACCCCGCGATCACGGGACCCATGGGTCGGACGCGCGCTCCGGCGTCGCCGTCGAAATCCACGACCCCGGAACATAGCGCCGCCAGGGGCGGGACGAAGCGCATCACGGTACCCGCAAGACCGCAGTCCACGGCCACGGGCCCGGTGAGAGTGTGCGCGCGGGGCAGGGGGGTGATCCGCAGATCCGGACCGAACGGCCCCGGGTCCGGTAGCGCTTCGATCACCGCGCCCAACTGCTCGAGCGCGGTGATCATGAGCCTGCTGTCACGCGAGTGCAACGGCTTGCGCAGCACGGACGGTTCGTCGGCGAGGGCCGCGAGGACCAGATACCTGTTGGTCAGGGACTTGGAACCGGGGACGGCCACCGTGCCTCTCACGGCGGCCCCCTCCGGGAAGGGGGCCCGCCAGTGAGCGGCATCCAGGGCTTGCGGTTCGCCGTTGCTCGGCATCACGTGGGGCGGTGCTCCTAGTTGGAAACGGCGTCCTGGACGGCCTTCTCGGCCTGCTCCAGCTTCTTCTTGGTGTCCTTGCCGACCTTGACCGCGTTCTTGCGGACGTCGTCGGCGAGGTGGCTCGCGCGCCACACGAGGGACGGGTTGCCCGAAGTGTCCACGGCCGCGATCATCACGGCACCCAGCAGGGACACGTTCTTGAGCAGGTCCGACCTGCGGGCGGCCTTGCCCTCGGTGGTGCTCGCGTCCGCGGAGCGGTATTGGGTGTAGCCGTTGAGCGCGGTGGTGCCGAGCAGCACGGTGGACGACAGGCGCGGGAGCTTGCTCGCGGCGAGCAGCGACGCCGCGACGACCTGGGCGGCGGCGATGCCCTGCGCGACCTGAGCGCGGTTGGCGGTCACGGGGCGCACCTGCGGGGCGGCGCTCTCGAGGGCCTTGAGGACCGGGTCCAACTGCTTCGCGGCAGCGGACGAGTTGCGGAACGCGTTGACGCCCCCGGCGATGTAACCGGTGGCGAGCAGCGGGCGGGCGAGACGACGAACAATGCTCATGGTTCTCCTCCTTACGGCCCCGGCATCTCCGGGTACGCACTGTAGCCATCCTATCGGCCCGAGTTCGCGCCGCCGCCGGGAATACTCGCACGGCGCGTGCGTGTTATCCACGGTGTACAGAAGCGCCACATATGTGACGTAACACTCGGCAACGACCAGGGAAGTGGGTGACGGCGGAGGATGACGGCCCCCACCTTAGACTGGGACGTGATGAACGATCAGCGAACTCACGATTCCCATCCGGTGGAACACCCCGAAGAGGTGCCCTCCGGAGCGGAAACCACTCAGCAGCGCCGTGAGCGTTTCGAACGCGACGCCATGCAGTACGTGGACCAGCTCTACGCCGCGGCATTGCGCATGACCCGCAACCCGTCCGATGCCGAGGACCTAGTGCAGGAGGCCTACACCAAGGCGTTCTCCGCGTTCCACCAGTACAAGCCGGGGACCAATCTCAAGGCCTGGTTGTACCGGATCCTGACCAACACGTACATCAACCTGTACCGCAAGCGGCAACGCGAACCGCGCCAGGCCAACACGGACACCGTGGAGGATTGGCAGCTGCACCGCGCGGAGTCGCACACCTCCACGGGACTGCGTTCTGCCGAGGCGGAGGCGTTGGACCACCTGCCGGACTCGGACGTCAAGCGAGCCCTGCAGGAGTTGCCTGAGGAGTTCCGCCTGGCGGTGTACTTCTCGGACGTGGAGGGATTCGCGTACAAGGAGATCTCCGAGATCATGGACACGCCCATCGGAACCGTGATGTCCAGGTTGCACCGTGGCCGCAAGCTTCTGCGCGAGAAACTGGGCGACTACGCCCAAGAACGAGGATTCGACACGTCCAAGGTCCAGAAGAAGACCAAGGACGGCGCACGAGCGAAGGATCGAGGCTAGAGCATGACCGCGAAACCGTGTCACAACGGCTGCACCGACGAACGCATCCAGCGGATCTACGAGTACCTGGACGGGGCACTGACCACCGAGGACCTCGCGGAGATCCACGAGCACCTCACGGACTGCGCCGACTGCGAGCGCGAGTACAACCTGGAGTGCGTGATCCGCTCCGTGGTGAAGCGTTCGTGCTGCGAGACCGCGCCGGACGAGCTCAAGCGCTCGATCCTCGCGCGCATCGACGCCCAGTGCAACGAGCACCCCGCTGCCTGAGGACCGGGCGGCGCCGGTACCGGGCGGGATGAGTCGCCGGCGGCGCCCAGCGGCGTGAGTGCTCAGCCGCGCAGAGACCCGGGGAACGAAGTACCCGATGACGCGGATCCCTCGGACAGAGCGAAGCCCCCGTGACCGATGACGGTCACGGGGGCTTCGTGATGCGTTCGCCGAACCTCAGGAATTGGGCCGCTTGCCGCGGTTTGCCGAGTTCTTGCGACGATCCTTGCGCTTACGTCCACGCTTGCTCATGATGTACCTCCTGCGATGATTGGCTGGGACATCGTCTGTCAGTATCTCACATTCCGGGCGGTGCTCATGCCACCGCTCCGGTGCCGCCCATGCCATAGGGGTGCCCCCGGACCCTGCGGCCAGCGCCGCGGGTGGTGTCACCCGGAACCGCCGCCCGCATTGCGGCGGTCGCCGCGGTCGCCACGGTGAGAGGCGAGAGCCTCAGCGCGGCTCGGGCAGCTGCAGCCACTCGTACCACCCGCGGTGCAGCACAAGCCACGCGATGAGCCCGTAGCCGGCCTGACCGGGGTTGCCGTGGTTGGCGGCGAGGTCCTTGCGCCACTGCTCGTGGTGCTGCAGGGGGTTGAACGTGTCCACGTACACGTGGTTGCGCCGCGTGGTCACATCCCCGTAGGCCGCGGAGAGGTCCGCGATCTTGCGGTTGCGCTGCGGGTCCAGGGTGGGCGG
>NZ_JABFAW010000002.1:186342-224889 GCF_017168375.1 Kocuria sp. KRD140 | reverse complement strand
ACGAGCACCTTGGTGTTGTTCTGGGTGGCCTGGTCCACGATGTTGGCCATGTTCAGCCGGGACCGGGCGGAGGTGATCCCCAGGTCGATGTCCAGGGCGGACGGTGCGATCACCAGACGGTTGTCGCACGCGGAATCGAAGCGGCGGGAAGCCTCCGCGAACCAGTGGTCGTTGAGGGTCTCACTGCCCTGACCAGGCGCGGCGAGATTGTAGGCGTCCACGGGAACCACGTCTCGGGGGGTGCGCGCCATGACTCGTCCGAACCAGCCGAGCGCGCGGGGGTCGTCCACGCCGGCCAACAATTCGTCTCCCACGGCCACAATGCGGATCCTGCGTTGGTCCACTCTTCTTACATCCTTCGCTAGCTGGGACCCGGGGGGCCGTCTCGCGACGGCCCCCCGGGCGGATCATGCCCGGTGATCGGGCGGGGGCGTACGACGCCGCGCAGCTCGCGGGACCGTGCGCCGGGCGGCACTCACTCGCCGCGGGCGAACGCCTGCTGCACCAGGGTCTCCAGCTCCGCCGTGTGGCGCTTGGCCGAGCCGTTGGCGGGGGAGGCCGAGGCGGGTCGGGACGCGAGCGTGACCGGGCGGTCCAGCTGCGGCACGAGGTTCACGGCCATGAACGGCCACGCACCCTGGTTGGCGGGTTCGTCCTGAGCCCACAGGATCCGGGCCTCCGGGTAGCGCGCCAGCTGTTCCTTGATCTCGTCCACGGGCAGCGGGTAGAGCTGCTCCACGCGCACGATCGCGGTGGAGTGGTCGTCCGACTTCTTCCGCTGGGTCACGAGGTCGTAGTACAACCGACCGGAGACCAGGATGACGTCGGTGACCTTGGCGTCGTCGAGCCCGGCGGTGTCCGGGATGACCGTCTGGAAGCCGCCTTGCGTGAACTCCTCCACCGGGGACGCCGCGGCCTTCAGGCGCAGCAGCTGCTTGGGCGTGGCCACGATCAGCGGCCGGCGCGGGCGCGAGTACGCCTGGCGGCGCAGCAGGTGGAAGTGGTTGGCCGGGGTGGAGGGCTGGGCCACGATCATGTTCTTCTCCGCGCACAGCACCAGGAAGCGCTCGATGCGCGCGGAGGAGTGGTCGGGTCCCTGGCCCTCGAAGCCGTGCGGCAACAGCATCACCAGGTTGGAGCGCTGACCCCACTTCTGTTCCGCGGAGGAGATGAACTCGTCCACGATGGTCTGCGCACCGTTGGTGAAGTCACCGAACTGCGCCTCCCACACCGTGAGCGCCTCGGGGCGTTCGACGGAGTAGCCGTACTCGAAGCCCAGCACGCCGTACTCGGAGAGCAAGGAGTTGTAGATCGAGAACCGTGCCTGGTCCGCGGAGAGGTGGTTCAGCGGGGTCCATTCGGCACCGTTCTCGGCGTCGAAGAACACCGCGTGGCGCTGCGTGAACGTACCGCGGCGCACGTCCTGACCGGACATCCGCACCGGGACACCGTCCATGAGCAGCGAACCGAAGGCCATGAGCTCGCCCATGCCCCAGTCGATCCCGCCCTCGCGCGTCATCTCGCGGCGCTTCTCCGCAAGCTTGTGCAGCTTGCGGTGCATCGTGAAGCCCTCGGGCAGGTCCACGTAGGCGTCACCGATGCGGTGAGCCGCTTCCTCGGAGATGGCAGTTGTCTTGGGCACGGACACCCCGGAATCGGCCTGCTGCGCGGACGGCCGCTCGATGTTGGCGATCGCGGCGGCATCCCCGGTCACGAGCGGGACCGTGGAGGTCTGGGCCTCATGGGTCTCGGCGAAGACCCGCTCCAGACGCTCCTGGTAGTCCTTCAGAGCGCGGTCCGCTTCTTCCTGCGTGATGTCCCCGCGGCCCACGAGGTTCTCGGTGTAGACCTTGCGCGTGGAGCGCTTGCCGTCGATCAGGGAGTACATCAACGGCTGGGTCATCGAGGGGTCGTCGCCCTCGTTGTGCCCGCGGCGGCGGTAGCACACCAGGTCAATCACAACGTCGCGCTGGAACCGCTGGCGGTACTCGAACGCGAGCTGCGCCACACGGGCCACGGCCTCGGGATCGTCCGCGTTGACGTGGAAGATCGGGGCCTGCACGGTACGCGCGACGTCCGTGGAGTACGTGGACGTGCGGCCCGCAGAGGGCGCGGTGGTGAAGCCCACCTGGTTGTTGACCACCACGTGGATGGTGCCACCCACGTTGTAGGCCTCGAGCCCGGACATCTGCATGACCTCGTAGACGATGCCCTGTCCGGCCATCGCGGCGTCACCGTGGACCTGGATGGGCAGCACGGGGTACTCACCGTTACCCTCCGGCCCGGCGCCCAGCACGTCCGTCTTGGCGCGGGCGATGCCCTCGATCACCGGGTCCGCGGCCTCCAGGTGGGAGGGGTTCGCGGCCAGGTACACCTGGGTCTCGTTGCCGTTGTCGGAGGTGAACACGCCCTCGGTGCCCAGGTGGTACTTCACGTCACCCGAGCCCTCGGCGGCGCGCGGGTCCTGGCTGCCCTCGAACTCGCGGAACACCTGGGCGTAGGACTTCCCGGCAATGTTGGTCAGCACGTTGAGGCGGCCGCGGTGGGCCATCGCGATGCCCACACCCGCGAGGGAAGCATCCGCGGCCTCGGAGATGATCGCGTCCAGCAGCGGGATCAGCGACTCGCCGCCCTCCAGCGAGAAGCGCTTCTGACCCACGTACTTGGTCTGCAGGAAGGTCTCGAAGGCCTCGGCGGCGTTGAGCCGCTCGAGGATGTGGAACTGCTCCTCGCGCGCGGGCTTCTGGTAGTCACGCTCGAGCTTGGACTGGAACCATTCGCGCTGCTCGGGCTCCTGGATGTGCATGTACTCCACGCCCACGGTGCGGCAGTAGGCATCCCGCAGCCGACCCAGGATCACGCGCAGCGTGAGCAGGCTCTGGCCGCCGAAACCGCCGGTGGGCCACTCGCGCTCCAGGTCCCACAGGGTGAGCCCGTAGGTGCGGATGTCCAGGTCCGGGTGCTTGCGCATCACGTACTCGAGCGGGTTGGTGTCCGCCATGAGGTGACCGCGCACGCGGTAGGAGTGGATCAGCTGCTGGATCCGGGCGACCTTGTTGATCTGGATCTCGGGGTTGACCTGGTTGTCCACGGCCCAGCGGACGGGCTCGTAGGGGATGCGCAGGGCCTCGAAGATGTGGTCGTAGAAGTCCTCGCCGCCCAGCAGGTAGTGCTCCACGAGCTTGAGGAACTCCCCCGAACCGGCGCCCTGGATCACGCGGTGGTCGTACGTGGACGTCAGGGTGATGACCTTGGAGACCGCGTTGCGCGCGATCGTGCGGGGGGAGGCGCCCTTGTACTCAGCGGGGTAGTCCAGCGCACCCACGCCGATGATGCATGCCTGGCCCTTGGACAGTCGCGGCACCGAGTGCACGGTGCCGATGCCACCGGGGTTCGTCAGGGACACCGTGGTGCCCGCGTAGTCCTCCATGGTCAGCGCGCCATTGCGCCCGCGCTTGACGATGTCCTCGTACGAGGTCCAGAACTGCTGGAAGGACATCTCTTCCGCACCCTTGATGTTGGGCACCACCAGGTTGCGGGAACCGTCCTTGTTGGGGATGTCGATCGCGATCCCGAAGTTCACGTGCGCGGGATGCACCGCGGCGGGCTTGCCGTCCACCTCGTCGTAGATCACGTTCTGGGACGGGAAGTTGGCGAGCGCGCGAATCACGGCGTAGCCCACGAGGTGGGTGAAGGACACCTTGCCACCGCGGTTACGGGCCAAATGCGAGTTGATCACCAGGCGGTTGTCGATCAGCAGCTTGGCGGGCACCGCGCGCACCGTGGTGGCGGTGGGCACGGTCAGGGAGGCGTCCATGTTGGCGGCCACGGCCTTGGCGGGACCGCGCAGCTTGACCACGGTGTCCTCGGCGGGTTTGTCCTGGCTCTTGTCCTTCGCACGGTCCTCCGGCTGCGCCCGGATGGGGCGCTTGGTTCCGGAGCCCTCGCTGGTCTCGGTCTCGGTGTCCACGCCTTCGGGTCGTCCCTTCGCCTTGGAACCGGTGGTCGACGGCGCCGGGGACTTGGCCCGCTGCGCCTTCCTGGGCGCCTCCGCGCCGGCACCGGAGGTGTTCTGCTCGGTCTTGGACGAGGTTGACGCCGTCCCGGAGGCGGCCTTGTCCGCGGACGTCTTGGCGGCGGCGTCGTCGCGCCGTACAGCGGGACGATCACCCCCGGACGTCCGCGCAGCCGCCCCCTGGGACGGGGCGGCTGCTGAGGTCTTGGTGTCGGACGTCTGGGTATCGGACTGGTCGTCGCCGGCCATCTGTTCGAAGATGGGCCACCACTTCTTGTCCACCGAGTTCTTGTCCGCCTGGTACTTGTCGAACAACTCGTCCACGAGCCATTCGTTGCCGGCAAATTCTTCAGGGATAAGGTGACGCGGCTGGTCTGGCACTAGTGATACGCCTCTTCCATCTGTGCTGGGTGTCCCGGGCGGCGAGCTGGTCCTTGCGGCCCTCGTGTGGCTCCCACGGAGCTTACCGGCCGCGGGACTTGCGAACTGGCTTCGCGCACGCAAAGCCGTACCGGTTTTTCAGTCTAGTGAGGCATCTGGACGGTTGCCACCTACCCGCCGGCCCGCCCGCCGGCCCGCGGCGAGCACGTAGACTCTCCTCTTGTGCGATTCCTGACGACACCCACCACGGACCTGACCTACAATGACGTCTTCCTGGTGCCCTCGATGTCCCGGGTGACCTCCCGGTTCGACGTCGATCTGACCCCCGCGGACGGCACCGGTTCCACCATCCCGCTCGTGGCCGCGAACATGACCGCGGTGACCGGGCGGCGCATGGTCGAGACCATGGCCCGGCGCGGCGGTCTGGGCATCCTGCCCCAGGATATCCCGCTGGACGTGATCGCGGAGGTGACCTCGTGGGTCAAGCAGCGCTCGCCGCGCTACGAGACCCCCGTGGTGATGCACCGCAGCAACACCGTGCACGACGCCCTGGGGATCATGCACAAACGCCCCCACGGCGTGGTCATCGTCGTGGACGCGGACGAGCACTACGCCGGCATGGTCCTGGACTCCGACTGCCGGGACGTGGACCGCTTCACCCAATTGGGGGACCTGGCCCATTCGGAGGGCCCCGAGTTCCAGGACAGCGACTTCCCCGTGGACTCCGACCCGGACGTGTTGCGCGCCGCCTACGAGACGATGTCCGCCGCGCGCGTCAACGTGGCCCCGGTGCTGCGCGGACGCGAGGTCGTGGGCATCCTGACTCACCAGGGTCTGGTGCGTTCCACGATCTACGCACCCGCCCTGGACGACGACGGCCGGTTGCGCGTGGGTGCCGCGGTCGGAATCAACGGGGACGTCTCCGGCAAGGCCGAGCAACTGCTCGAGGCCGGGGTGGACGTCCTCGTGGTGGACACCGCCCACGGTCACCAGATCAAAGCGTTGGAGGCCGTGTCCGCCGTGCGGGCCCTGGACCCCCGGGTGCCGATCGTGGCCGGCAACGTGGTCACCGCGGACGGCGTGCGAGACCTCGCGGGCGCGGGTGCGGACATCATCAAGGTGGGCGTGGGCCCCGGGGCCATGTGCACCACGCGCATGATGACCGCCGTGGGTCGCCCCCAGTTCTCCGCCGTGGTCGAGTGCGCGGAGGCCGCGGCCGATCTCGGCAAGCACGTGTGGGCCGACGGCGGGGTCAAGCACCCGCGCGACGTCGCCCTCGCGCTCGCGGCCGGCGCGAGCCAGGTGATGGTCGGATCCTGGTTCGCGGGCACGCACGAGAGCCCCGGTGAGATCAACCTTGACGCCAACGGGCGCGCCTACAAGGAGTCCTTCGGGATGGCCTCGGCGCGCGCCGTGCGCCACCGCACTGCCGGGGAGGACCGCTTCGCGCGGGCCCGCAAGGCCCTGTTCGAGGAGGGCATCTCCAACTCCACCATGTACTTGGACCCCCAGCGCCCCGGCGTGGAGGACCTACTGGACCACATCACCTCCGGGGTTCGCAGCTCCATGACGTACGCCGGTGCGGCCACGCTCGAGCAGTTCGCGGCGCGCGCCGTGGTGGGCATCCAGTCCCAGTCCGGGTACGACGAGGGCCGCCCCCGCTCGGAGTCCTGGGCCTGAGCGGCCCGTTCTCACCACGCCCCTTATTGAGAATGGTTCATGATATGCTCACGCACGGCTACATGACATTGATTCTCATTGGCGGGAGCCGGGGGTCGGATGAGGGAGAGGGACGATGACCGCAGGGCGCAGCGTGCGCAAGGGTAGGACGAGCGTGTTGGGCGCGGGCGTGGTGGTGGGTCTCGCGCTCGCCGGATGTTCGAGCGGGACCGCGTCGGACGCGCAAGGTTCGCCCGGTGCGGGGAAGATCGCCGTGGTCACCTCCACGAACGTCTACTCGGACCTCGCGTCCCAGGTGGGTGGCGACAAGGTCTCCGCGACCCCCGTGATCGACTCGAGCGCCCAGGACCCCCACTCCTACGAGGCCACCCCCCAGGACCGGCTGAAGGTGGAGAAGGCGGACGTCGTGGTGTGCAACGGGGGTGGGTACGACCAGTTCATGACCGATTTGGCCTCCGACGGCCAGCACGTGGTGGACGCCGTGGAGGCCTCCGGTCTGCAGCGAGAAGAGGACGCGCACGACGACCACGACCACGGCTCCGGACACCACCACCACGGCGACTTCAACGAGCACGTGTGGTACGACGTCGAGAGCATGCAGATGGTCGTGGACCGCATGGCCGAGCAGCTCGGCCAGATGGACCAGCAGAACGCCCAGTACTACCGGGACAACGCCGCGCGCGTGAAGAACGAGCTCGGCACGGTCGAACAGAAGGTCGAGGGGATCAAGGCCTCGGGCGGATACATCGCGACCGAGCCTCTGCCCGGGTACCTCCTGCAAGACGCCGGCCTGCACGACCAGACCCCGCAGGCGTTCACCGAGGCCATCGACGCCGGCTCCGACGCCGCACCCGCGGTGCTCAACGACACCCTCGGGCTCGTCAAGGGAAGCGACGTGAAACTGCTCGCCCTCAACAAGCAGACCTCCACGGGGCAGACCGACCGGTTGCGCTCGGCCGCCGGGGATGCCGGCAAGCCCGTGGTGGAGTTCACCGAAACCATCCCGGACGGGCTGAACTACCAGCAGTGGATGACGCAGAACGCGGACCGCGTGGCCCACGCGCTCCAGAAGTAGGGACATGAACGCACCCCAATCCGCACCCGAGGTGGCCGCCCGTTCCGGGGCCGACGACGCCGTCGTCCGGCTCAGGGACGCGCGCCTGGCCTTCGGGGACCGCACCCTGTGGTCCGGTCTGGACCTGGACGTCGCCCCGGGGGAGTACCTCGCGGTCCTGGGCTCCAACGGGACCGGCAAGACGAGCTTCCTGCGCGTGCTGCTGGGACTGCTCCCGCTCACGAGCGGGACCGTACGCGTCAACGGGACCCGTCCGCGGGCCGCCGCCGCCCGCGTGGGGTACGTGCCCCAACAGCGCGGCTTCCCGGCGCGCACGCCGCTGCGGGCCCGGGACCTCGTGGCGCAGGGCGTGGACGGGCACCGCTGGGGGATCCGACTGCATCCACGCCGCGTGCACCGCACCGTGGACGAGTTGCTCGAACGCGTGGGTGCCACCGACTACGCGGACGCCCCCGTGGGCGTGCTGTCCGGGGGTGAGCAACAGCGCCTGCGCGTGGCCCAGGCGCTCGCTGCGGACCCCACGCTCGTGCTGTGCGACGAGGCCCTGCTGTCCCTGGACCTGCATCACCAGCACGTGGTGAGCGAACTCGTGCACGAACAACGTGAACGCAGCGGGTGCGCCGTGGTCTTCGTGACCCATGACGTGAACCCGATCATCGAGCACGTGGACCGGATCCTCTACCTGGCCAACGGCTCGTTCCGGATCGGCACGCCGGACCAGGTGCTGCGTTCGGACGTGCTCTCCGAGCTGTACGGGACCCGCGTCGAGGTGCTGCGCAGCAACGGTCGCATCCTCGTGGCCGGGCGCCCGGACAGCTCCCACCACACCGATTCCCCGGAGGAGCTGATCCTGTGAGCCTAGCCGCGATCGACTGGAACTCATTGTTCGGTTCCGTGTTCGTCTTCGACAACTACGGCGAACTGCTGTCCCTGCTGCGCAACTCCGTGTGGGCGGGCGCGGTGCTTGGCTTGGTGGGCGGGCTCGTGGGCACGTTCGTGATGATGCGCGATCTCGCATTCTCGGTGCACGGGATCGCGGAGCTGTCCTTCGCCGGTGCCGCCGCGGCCCTGTTGGTCGGCTCCGATGTGGTCACCGGGTCCCTCGTGGGGTCCGTGCTCGCCGCGCTCATCATGGGGTTCATGGGCCTGCGCGCGCGGGAGGGCAACTCGTTCGTGGGCGTGCTCATGCCCTTCGGCCTGGGGCTCGGGATCCTCTTCTTGTCCCTCTACGAGGGCAGATCCTCCAACAAGTTCTCCTTGCTCACGGGCCAGATCGTCTCCGTGTCCTCCCTGCAGTTGACGTCGATGATCGTGCTGTCCGTGGTGGTGCTCGCCACGCTGCTTGTGATGTGGCGGCCGCTGACGTTCGCGAGCACGGACCCGCTCGTGGCCCGGGCCAAGGGGCTGCCGATGCGCTCGTTGGCGATCGTGTTCATGGTCGTGCTGGGGATCTCGGTCGCGATGTCCGTGCAGATCGTGGGCGCGCTGCTCGTGCTCGCGCTTCTGATCACCCCGGCCGCGGCGGCCATGAACCTCACCTCGAGTCCCGCGCGCACGGTGGTGCTCTCCGTGGTCTTCGCCGAGCTCGCCATGGTGGGCGGGATCCTCCTGGCGCTGGGCGGCAACGTCCCGATCAGCCCGTACGTCACGACCATCTCGTTCGTCGTGTGGCTCGTCTCGCGGTGCGTGCGCGCGGCGCGTGAGCGCTCGTCGTCGTATCGCCGTTCGACACCGCGGTCGACGACGCCGCTCGGCGCCGGTCGCGCGGTTCAGAGCAGGACGCGCACCGCGGCGGGGAGCACCTTGAGCGAGGCGGGCAGCGGACCCAACCGTTCGCCGTCGCCGTAGGCCGCGTCCCGCGGCTCGGAAGGGATGCCGTGGGCCGCGATGGTCGCGGTCGTGGCGGGCACCACGGTGACCTCCCGTAGGGATTCGTGCGTGCCCAGGAACAAGCGGGGGAATAGCCACGCGAGCCGCAGCGCGCCCACGTCGGAGACCATGAACAGCTCACCCGAGCCGTCCGTGGGATCCGCGCGGGGAACGATGGTCAGCCCGCCCCCGATCGACGAGGTGTTGGTCAGCGCCAGGAAGGTCAGCGTGCGGTCACTCACGTGGCACGCGCCGTCCGGGCCGGTCCAGCTCAGGTCGTAACGCCGCGCGCGCATGGAGACGGCCTCCACGGCGAGCGCGGCGACGTACTTGACCGAGTGCGTGACGCTGGACCAGCGGTTGGCGCGCGCGTTCACGCGGGCGTCGAGGCCGAGGCACACCGCGGTCGCGCACACGTGGTGGCTGCCGTCTGCGCACGTGACGTGCACGAGGTCCATGCTGCGTTCGGGGGACTCGAGTCCGCGCAGCACCCGGCCCGCCGCGCGTTCGACGTCCCCCACGGGTACACCGTGGAACCGGGCCAGATCGTTGCCGGAACCGGCCGGGATCAGTCCGAACGGGAACTCGACGCCTTGCTCGCGCAGCCGGTTCAGTGACTGCAGGACCAGGTGGACCATGCCGTCTCCGCCGACCGCGACGACCGCGGCGATCCAGGTGGACGCGTTGCGCAGGGTCGCGGTGAGATCGCGGGAGAGGGCCTGGGCGGTGGCAGCGCTGAGCGGTCGGGGATCGTAGCCGCCAGCCCGCAGGATGCCCACGGCGCGCTCGCACGCATTCCGGCCCACGAGGGAGGCGCCGTTGTGGACGAGCAGGATCTCGCGGCGTGACATCCGGGTCACCGGGCGGGTTTCGCGGTTTCTCGGGCGTCGGAGGACTCGACGCGGCCCCGGGCCCCGCACTCGGCACAGATCCCGGAGATCTCCACGGTGTGGTCCACGTCCGCGTAGCCGTAGCGGCGCGCGGTCTCCTCCGCCCATGTCTCGACGTCCGGAGCCTCGAGTTCCACGGCCGCGCCGCACGAGCGGCACACGATGTGATGGTGGTGGTGCTCGGCCTCGCACCGGCGGTAGATGGCCTCGCCCTCGGCGTTGCGCAGCACATCCACCTGACCCAGCTCGGCCATGGACTGCAGGATCCGGTACGTGGTGGCCAGGGACACCGACTGTCCGCGATCGCGCAACAGCCGGTGCAGGTCCTGCGTGGAGATGAAGTCCTCCAACCCCTGCAGCGCGCCGGTCACGGCACGGCGCTGCTTGGTGTTGCGAACCTCCGCGGTTCCGGTGGTCTTGGTGCTCAACCCAGGTGTCCTTTCCGCGAGCGGTCGTCCGGGACATCTTAACGTGCGGCGCGGACATGCACAGGCGGCGTCGTCACGGCCGGACCGAGCCGCTAGGGTGAAGCCATGTTGCTGACCAAGTTCACCCACTCGTGCGTGCGCCTCGAGAAGGACGGCGCGGTGCTCGTGATCGACCCGGGCACGTTCTCCGAGGTCGAGGAGGCACTGCGCGGAGCGGACACGGTCCTCATCACCCACGAGCACCCGGACCACTACGACGCCGAGCGGCTGGGCGCCGCCCTTTCGGCGGATCCCGAGCTCACGGTGCATGCCCCGGGCCAGGTGATCGAGAAGCTCGCGGAGCACATCACGGACACGGACCGGTTGCACGCCGTGTCGGCGGACACCACGTTCACCGCGGGGCCGTTCTCCGTGGCCACGTACGGGGGCCAGCACGCACTGATCCACCCCCTCATCCCCACCATCGCCAACGTGGGCTACGTGATCGACGACGCCGTGTTCCACCCCGGGGACTCCTTCACCGTCCCGCACGGGCTCACCGTTCCCACGGTCCTGGTCCCGTTGCACGCCCCGTGGTCCAAGATGTCCGAAGTCATCGACTTCATCATCGCGACCCGCGCGCAGCGGGTGTACCAGATCCACGACGCGCTGCTCTCCGAGACCGGCTTCGGTGTCGTGGAGAAGCAGGTCAAGCATTTCTCGCAGGTCTACGGGACCGAGTACCGGCACCTGGACACTCGCGAGAGCGTGGAGCTCCACACCGCATGACCCATCCGGCCACCAGCCGGTTCCACCAGACGGAAAGGACATCACCGTGAGTTCAGTGTTCACCAGGATCATCGAGGGCGAACTGCCCGGCCGGTTCGTCTGGGCGGACGAGCACTGCGTGGGCTTCCTGTCCATCCAGCCCCTGTCCCAGGGCCACGTCCTGGTGGTCCCGCGCCAGGAGATCGACGCGTGGGTGGGCCTACCCGTGGAGCTGGCCATGCACCTCATGAAGGTCAGCCAGTTCATCGGCAAGGCCATCGACGCCGCGTTCACGCCCAAACGGGTGGGGCTCATGATCCAGGGCTTCGAGGTGCCCCACACCCACCTGCACGTGTGGCCCACCAATTCGATCGAGGAGTTCGACTTCGCCCAGGTGGATCAGGACCCGGACCCCGCGGTCCTGGACGAGTCGGCCCGCCGGATCCGCGAGGCCCTCGAGGCCCAGGGCCACCACGACGAGGTCCCGCAGCAGTAGCGACCGACGGCTTCGCTCACGGGCACGGGCGGCAGGTGCATTGCACCCGTCGCCGGCGGGCTTCAACCGCCGGTGTCACTCAGCCGAGCTCGCGCAACCGCTTGCGGATCCGCTTCTCCGACACCGTGTGCGCGGTGCCCAGTTCCTGCGCGAAGAACGAGATGCGCAGTTCCTCGAGGCCCCAGCGCACGGCCCGCAGCGCAGCGGGCGTGGGTACGGTCGAGGGGACGGCGTCCACCGCGGCGCGGTACTCGGCCTCGAGATCGTGC
The DNA here is from genome assembly GCF_017168375.1 of Kocuria sp. KRD140. Taxonomy (NCBI): domain Bacteria; kingdom Bacillati; phylum Actinomycetota; class Actinomycetes; order Micrococcales; family Micrococcaceae; genus Kocuria; species Kocuria sp. KRD140. The sequence goes on along the minus strand of NZ_JABFAW010000002.1, from coordinate 213,039 downwards.
ACGGTCTGCATGGCCACGGCGTCCCGCTGCAGGTGGCCGGAGAGTTTGTCCAGGCGCACGTTGATCCCCGCGAGGTAGCGCGGCACGTGCTGCAGGGCCCGCCACCCGGTGCGGGCCACGAAGCCGGGATAAATCAAGCGGGAGAGCTGCTCGGACATGTCCTTGAACGCGGCGACCGCCCCGAGTGACCCGGGTTTCTTCAACCGTTTGCGCACGGTGTTGGACTCGGTGAGCGCGGTGGTCACGAGCGCGGTGACGGCGAAGACCGTGTCGATCAGCTCGGCGCGTACGTGCTCCGTGACCGCCCGGAACTGGTCCCGCGTGAACGGCGGCTCCTCGGGTACCAGCCGGTCGATCGCGGCGATCGTGCAATCGGCGATGAGCGCCTCGACCGAACCGTGGGGGTTCTGGGTGAAGATCAACCGTTCCTTCTGGCTCAGGTGGTCCACCACGTAGCGGTGCACGGACGGCAGGGTCCGGTGCAGCAGGGCGATCACGCCGTCGCGTTGCGCGGCGCGCTGCTCCTCCGCGTCGCTCAGGATCCGCAGGTCCACGCGGGGTGGCTGCGAAGCATCGGTGTCCCGCACCGCCACGAGTGTGGGGTATCCCGTGACCGTCTGACCCGCCACGGTCGTCTCCACGCGGCGCGGAGGATCGGGTTCGGGCCACGCCGTGAGGTCGGTGCGTTCCAGCGAGGCGGCCTGGGGTGCGCCGGATCCGGGGGAAGTCCCTGGGCCCGGTCGCGCCGAGCCCCGCTTGCCGCGACCGCGACGGGCCGCGGCGGCGTCGTCACCGGAGGAGGCCGAACCCTCGGTGCTGCCCCGAGCGGCGTCGTACAGCTGGGCCGCAGCGCCCCCGAGGGACTCGGCGAGCGCCGCGCGGACCTTGGGCCGCAACCGCTGTTTGAGCTCCGTGAGGTCGTCGCCCCGGCCCAGTACCGAGTTGCGGGCGTCGCGCACCTCGAAGCGCATGCGCAGGTGGGCGGGCAGGGCCTCCGGGTGGAAGTCCGAGGCCTGGACGGGGTGGCCCCGCAACCGCCGCAGAACGGTGGTCAGGGACTCCAGGAGGGAGTCGCGGGCCGGATCGAACTCGGCGTCCAGGTGCTTCACGGCGGTGACGGCGGTGTCCGGGGCGGGCACGAAGTTGCGCCGCACGGCCTTGGGCAGCGATTTGATCAGCGCGGTCACGAGCTCCACACGCAGCCCGGGGATGTGCCATTCGAACTGCTCGGGGGCCAGGCGGTCCAGGAACAGCACGGGGACCCGCACCGTGACGCCGTCCGCGGTCTCCGCTCCGGGCGCGAATTCGTAGTCCAGGTCCAGACTCAGCTCGCCGTCCGGGGATGCCACGGTCCAGGACCGCGGGAAGGAGGCCGTGTCCAGCTCCGCGACCTCGGGCGCGATCAGGTCCTCGGGAGTGAGGTCCAGCAGGTGCTCGTCCCGCTGGCGGGCCTTCTTCCACCACGCATCGAAATGCCGCTGGGAGACCACGTCCGCGGGCACGCGCGCGTCGTAGAAGTCGAACAGCACCTGGTCGTCCACGCGCAGGTCCTTGCGGCGCATGCGGTTCTCGAGCTCCTCGACCTGGGCCAGGGCCTTGCGATTGCGCTTGACGAACGTGTGGCGGGTCTGCCAGTCGCCCTCCACGAGCGCGTGGCGGATGAACAGTTCCCGGGAGAGTTCGGGATCGATCCGGGAGAACAACACGGGCCGCTCGGACACCACGGGCAGCCCGTAGAGCGTGACCTTCTCGTACGCCATCACGGCCCCGCGGGAACGGGACCAATGGGGTTCGGAGTAGCTGCGCTTGACGAGCTGCGGCGCGATCTCCTCGGCCCACTCGGGCTTGATCGCCGCGTTGGTGCGCGCCCACAATCGGGAGGTCTCCACGAGCTCCGCGGACACGAGCCAGTCCGGGGACGTCTTGAACAGGGCCGAGCCCGGGAAGATCGCGAACTTGGTCCCGCGCGCACCGCGGTACTCGCGCGTGCGTTCGTCCCGCACGCCGATGTTGCTCAGTAGCCCGGACAGCAGGCTCTTGTGCACGGCCTCCTGGTGCGAGGCGACGTCGATCTCCCGGGACGCCCCGGCATCGATCCCCACCTGGCGTGCGATCTGTCGCAACTGCGCGTAGAGGTCCTGCCACTCGCGGATCCGCAGGAAGTTCAGGTACTCGCGTCGGCACAGCTTGCGGAATTGGGACGAGGACAGCTCGCTCTGCTGCTCCTGCAGGTACTGCCACAGCAGACCGTAGGACAGGAAGTCGGAGGTCTTGTCGCGGAAGCGTGCGTGGAACTCGTCCGCCGCCTGGCGCTTCTCGAGCGGGCGTTCCCGCGGGTCCTGCACCGTGAGTGCGGCCGTGAGCACGAGCACCTCGCGCACGCACCCCCGGCGCTGCGACTCCACGATCATCCGGCCCAGTCGCGGGTCCACCGGCAGCGCGGCGAGCACCTCGCCCGTGCGGGTCAGCGGACCCCGCGGTCCGCTCTGCCGACCGCGGTGGCGCCCGGACCGCGAGCGCCGCCCCCGGTGCCCGTCGCGCGCGGACGACGACGCCGCGTCGTCGCCCGCGTCCGCCGCACCCGAGCGCAGGGCACCGAGTTCGCGCAGCAGCACCACGCCGTCCTTGACCGCGCGCGCATCGGGTTTCTGCACGAACGGGAACTGGGTGATGTCGTGGGGTTGCTCCACCACGCCCACCGAGATCATCTGCAGGATGACCGCAGCGAGGTTCGTGCGCAGGATCTCCGGGTCCGTGTACTCCGGCCGGGACTCGAAGTCCTCCTCGGAGTACAACCGGATGCACACGCCGTCGGACGTACGCCCCGAGCGCCCCGCGCGCTGCCGCGCCGACGCCTGGGAGATGCGCTCGATGGGCAGGCGCTGGACCTTGGTGCGCGCCGAGTACCGGGAGATCCGGGCGGTGCCCGGGTCGATCACGTACTTGATGCCCGGGACCGTGAGCGAGGTCTCGGCCACGTTGGTCGCGAGCACGATCCGGCGGTGCGAGGACGGCGCGAACACGCGGTTCTGTTCGGCCATGGACAGCCGCCCGAACAGCGGCAGGATCTGGGTCCCGGCCAGGGAGCGGTGCGAGTCGATGACTTTGTGCAGCGCGTCCTGGGCGTCCCGGATCTCACGCTCGCCCGCGAAGAACACGAGGATGTCCCCGCGGGGTTCGCGCGAGAGTTCCACGACGGCGTCGCACACGGCGTCGATCGGGTCGCGGTCCTCGTCCACGAGCCCGTCGCCGGTGTTGTCCTCGTCCTCGCCGCCGTCCCCGCTGCGCTCCTGGGCCAGTGGTCGGTAGCGGATCTCCACGGGGTAGGTGCGCCCGGAGACCTCGATGATCGGGGCGGGCTCTGGGTCGGCGTCCGGGTGCTGCGGGTCCGGCAGCACGAAGTGCTCGGCGAAGCGTTGCGGGTCGATCGTCGCGGACGTGATGACGAGCTTCAGGTCCGGGCGCTGGGGGAGCAGTCGCTTGAGGTAGCCCAGCAGGAAGTCGATGTTGAGGGAGCGCTCGTGGGCCTCGTCGATGATGATCGCGTTGTAGCGCGACAGCTGCGGGTCGTGGCCGATCTCGGCCAGCAGGATGCCGTCCGTCATGAGCTTGATCCGCGAGTCCTTGCCCACCTCGGACGTGAAGCGCACCTGGTAGCCCACGGTGTCGCCCACGCGCTGCCCGAGTTCATGGGCGATGCGCTCGGCCACCGAACGCGCCGCAATCCTGCGCGGCTGGGTGTGACCGATCAGACCGCCGTCCCCCAGACCCAGCTCCAGACACATCTTGGGCAGCTGGGTGGTCTTGCCGGAACCGGTCTCACCCGCGATGACCACGACCTGGTGATCGCGGATCGCGGCCATAATGTCCTCCCGGCGCGCGCTGACGGGGAGGTCGTTCGGGTACACGATGCGGGGCTGGATGCGGGGCTCAGTCATGTCAACGGAAGAGTCTACGGGCCCCGGCGGACACGCGCCCACGGGCCGCTGCGGGAGCCCGACGACGCGCCCGATTGTCCGCACATGTGAGCTGCGTCTCTTTTTCGACCGATTGTTAGATAATATCCACTCATCATTGATCCTCGGGGAAAGGAATTACCCGTCATGAAGCGTTTACTCCCGGTCGCCGCCGTGGCCACCACCGCGGCGTTGCTGCTCACGGGTTGCGGATCCGACAACGGTGGGCAGTCCGGTGAGACCAAGAAGGTCACCGTGGGCATCTCGCAGTTCGTGGAGCACCCCTCGCTCGACGCCGCCCGCGAAGGTTTCGTGCAGGCCCTCAAGGACGGCGGCTACACGGAGGGTGAGAACCTGACCCTGGACGTGCAGAACGCCTCCGGCGACCAGGCCACCGCGACCAACATCGCCTCCAACTTCACGTCCTCCAACGACGATCTGATCCTGGGCATCGCCACGCCGTCCGCCCAGTCCCTTGCCCAGGCCGTCACGGACAAGCCCGTCCTGTTCACCGCCGTGACCGATCCCGTGGACGCGGGGCTCGTGAATTCCATGGATGCGCCCGGCGCCAACGTCACCGGCACCACGGACATGAACCCCGTGGCCGAGCAGATCCAGCTCATCAAGAAGCTCAAGTCTGGCGCCAAGTCCGTGGGCATCATCTACAGCTCCGGTGAGACCAACTCCCAGGTGCAGGTGGACGAGGCCAAGAAGGCCGCGCAGGCCGAGGGTCTGAAGGTTGAGGAGAAGACCGTGACCACCACGGCTGAGGTGGCCCAGGCCGCCGAGTCCTTCGACACCGACTCCATCTACGTGCCCACCGACAACAAGGTCGTAGCCGGGCTCGAGGCCGTGATCTCCGCCGCGGAGGCCAAGAAGATCCCGTTGATCGCGGGTGAGGGCGACTCCGTGGAGCGCGGTGCCCTGGCAACCCAGGGGATCAACTACACGGACCTGGGCAAGCAGACCGGTGAGATGGCGGTGCGCATCCTCAAGGACGGCGCCAAGCCCGGCGAGATGGCCGTGGAGTCCCAGAAAGAAACCAAGCTCATCATTAACGCCAAGGCCGCCAAGGCCATGGGCGTGGAGGTCCCGCAGAGCCTGCGGGACCAGGCCGACCAGGTCATCGAGTAACGCCGGTGATCGCTGGAATCGAACTGGGGCTGATCTACGCGATCATGGCCCTGGGTGTGTACCTCACGTTCCGCGTGTTGAACTTCCCGGACCTGACCGTGGACCAGTCCTTCACGAGCGGGGCGGCCACCGCGGCCATGGTGATCCTGCACGGCGGCAGCCCGTGGTTTGCGACCGTCGTGGGCTTCGTGGTCGGCGCCTTCGCCGGTCTGATCACCGCGTTGCTGCACACCAAGGCGCGGATCAACGGGTTGCTCGCGGGCATCCTGACCATGACCGCCCTGTACTCCGTGAACCTGCGGCTTATGGGTGGCAAGGCGAACCTCGCGCTGTTGCGCGAGGAGACCGTCTTCACGCCCCTGCGCGAGGCCGGGCTGCAGGGGACGGTCGTGGGAGTGTTGTTGTTGTTGGCCGGTGTGCTGCTCGTGAAGCTCGCACTGGACTGGTTCCTGTACACGGACGCCGGCCTGGCCATGCAGGCCACGGGTGACAACCCGGAGATGATCCGTTCCTTCGGGGTGAATACGGACCGGCAGAAGATCCTCGGTCTGTGCCTGTCCAACGCCCTCGTGGGCTTGTCCGGTGCCCTGATCGCGCAGTACCAGGGCTTCGCGGACATCGGCATGGGCATCGGCATGATCGTCGTGGGCCTCGCCTCCGTGATCCTCGGCCAGGGCATCTTCGGCACGCGCACCGTGGTGATCGCCACGCTCGCGGTGATCCTCGGCTCGGTGCTGTACCGCCTGGTGATCACCGTGGCGCTGCAGGCGGGACTGAACCCCTCGGACATGAAGCTGATCTCCGCGGTGCTCGTGGTGATCGCGCTCGTGCTGCCGCAGCTCGGCGTGTACAAGCGGTGGAAGCGCCACCGCACCCTCAGGGCCGCGCAAGCGGTGCAGGCGGACGTGCGATCCCGCGCCCGGCGCACCGTGGACGCCGGTGTGTCCGGACGAACGGGAGCGTGATCGGATGTTGAACGTACAGGACGTGCGCAAGACGTTCTTCGCCGGGACGGTCAACGAACGCGTGGCGTTGAACGGGGTGAGCCTCACGGTCAACCCCGGGGACTTCGTCACGGTCATCGGCTCCAACGGTGCGGGCAAGTCCACCCTGCTCAACACGGTGTCCGGGACGATCATCCCGGACAGCGGCCGGATCATGGTGGGGGACCGGGACGTCACGCGGCTTCCCGAACACCGCAAGGCCACGTGGATCTCCCGGGTGTTCCAGGACCCCATGAAGGGATCCTCGCCCACCCTGAGCATCGAGCAGAACATGGCCATCGCGCAGCGCCGCGGTCGCTCCCGTGGTCTCGCGCGCGGCGTCACCCGCGCCCGACGCCACGAGTTCGAGCAGGAGCTCAAGACCCTCGAACTGGGTCTGGAGCACCGGCTGGGGGCCAAGGTGGGGTTGCTGTCCGGCGGGCAACGCCAGGCGCTGTCCCTGCTCATGGCCACGTTCTCCGCACCCGAGATCTTGTTACTGGACGAGCACACGGCCGCCCTGGATCCCCAGCGTGCGCAGCACGTCACGGAGATCACCGAGCGGATCGTGAACGAGCGTCACCTGACCACGCTCATGGTCACGCACAACATGGACCAGGCCCTGCGGCTGGGCAACCGGCTCATCATGATGCACGAGGGTCGCATCCTTTTCGAGCTGGACGCGCAGCAGAAGGCCGAGGCCACCGTGGCGGATCTGCTCGCCGAGTTCCGCAAGCTGCAAGCGGCCACGGGCGAACCCGCCCTGGATGACGCTACGCTTCTGGAGACAGCTCGCAGCGCCGAACAGGCCGGTGCCCCGTCCCGGGGTGCCCCCGCCCACGGCGCCCCAACGGGTGGTTCCTCCGCTCCGGGGGTGTCACCGGAAGGCCATTGATCTTATGAAGCAGCCCCACCGCAGACAACGTTTCACGTCCGTCATCACCGCGGTGGGGCTGCTTTTGTTGTTCGTGTGTTGTTTCACCCTCCCGGAGGCACTCGTGGCCATGAGCCGGGCCGCGGCGGACCACGGGGGAGAGCCATTGAACACTCGCGGGTGGACCATGATTGCGGTGGGTTTCGGAACCCTCGCGGTGGGTGGCCTGCTCACGATTGTGGGGGTCGTGCTGCGGCGCACGGCTCCACCCCGCCCGGTGGAGGAGGACCAACTGCTCGAAGAGCACTACGGCAGCGACTCCGTGGTCAATGAGTACGACCCACTCGAGCTGAACCCCCACCTGAGGACCCGCCAGCAGCGCCGCGGTCACCGCTGACCCGCTAGCTCGAACCACCCGCGATCCGGGTGCCGGCCCCGTAGGGCGTGGGGGTCCCCGAAATGCGAAAATGCCCTCCCCGAGGGGAGGGCATTCGTGGTGCCCGCGACAGGATTCGAACCTACGACCTTCTGCTCCGGAGGCAGACGCTCTATCCACTGAGCTACGCGGGCGTGCCGTGTCACAGGACCCGAGAACGAGGCCCGCGACGACAACTCGACGATACTACCAGGTCGCGCGGGCGCACCAATCGACGCGGATCGAGCGGGGTGCTCCCGCGCCGTTACACTGGCACAGTGACTCCTGAAGAACTTTCCTCCGCCGTGTCCGCATGCCTGCAAGACGCCGTGGCCGCCGGTGAACTGACCCCGGTGGACGGCGCCGAACTCCCGCACGCGAAGGTGGAGCGACCCAAGAACCGTGAGCACGGGGACTGGGCTACCACCGTGGCCATGCAGGTGGCCAAGAAGGTGGGCCGTTCCCCCCGGGACGTCGCGCAGATCCTCTCCGAGCGCCTGTCGGCCGTCCCCGGTGTGAAGACGGTGGACATCGCCGGTCCGGGCTTCCTCAACGTCACGCTCGACGCCGCCGCGGCCGGTGAGCTCGCGCAGTCGATCGTGGAACAGGGACGCGCCTTCGGGACCGCGGACACCCTGTCCGGCACGACCATCAACCTCGAGTTCGTCTCCGCGAACCCCACCGGTCCGATCCACCTGGGTGGCACGCGGTGGGCCGCCGTGGGTGACTCCCTGGCCCGGATCCTGGATGCGCAGGGTGCCTCGGTCGTGCGGGAGTACTACTTCAACGACCACGGCAACCAGATCGACCGCTTCGCCCGTTCCCTGCTGGCCCGCGCCCGCGGGGAGGCCGCCCCGGAGGACGGCTACGGCGGGCAGTACATCTCCGAGATCGCGGACGAGGTCCTGGCCCAGCACCCGGACGCCCTGGAGTCCGAGGACCCGCAGGAGGTCTTCCGCGCCGCGGGCGTGGAACTGATGTTCGCCCAGATCAAATCCTCGCTGCACGATTTCGGCGTGGACTTCGACGTCTTCTTCCACGAGAACTCGCTGTTCGAGGACGGCCAGGTCGAGACGCTGCTCGACCAGCTGCGTTCCTCGGACGCGCTGTACTTCGAGGACGGAGCGTGGTGGCTGCGCTCCACCGACCACGGGGACGACAAGGACCGCGTGGTCATCAAGTCGGACGGTCACGCCGCGTACATCGCGGGGGACATCGCCTACTTCAAGAACAAACGGGACCGTGGCGCGGACCTGTGCATCTACATGCTCGGCGCGGACCACCACGGCTACGTGGCCCGGCTCAAGGCCGCCGCGGCCGCGCTCGGGGACTCCCCGGACGCCGTCGAGGTGCTGATCGGTCAGATGGTCAACCTGGTCAAGGACGGCACCGCGGTGCGGATGTCCAAGCGCGCGGGCACCGTGGTGACCATGGAGGACCTCGTGGAGGCCGTGGGCGTGGACGCCGCGCGGTACTCGCTGACCCGCTATTCCGTGGACTCCAACATCGACATCGATTTGGACGTGCTGACCAAGCGCTCCAACGAGAACCCGGTCTTCTACGTCCAGTACGCCCACGCACGCACGTGCGCTGTGGAACGCAACGCCCACGCCGCCGGTGTCGCGCACACGGACGAGGCCGGCGCCGCCCGGTTCGACGCGTCCCTGCTCGAGCACCCGCGTGAAGCGGACCTGTTGGCCGCGCTCGGACAGTACCCGTCCGTCGTCGCCCAGGCCGCGGCCCTGCGCGAACCGCACCGCGTGGCGCGCCACCTCGAGGCCCTGGCCGGGGCGTACCACCGCTGGTACGACGCGTGCCGGGTCACCCCGCAGGGCGACGACCCCGTGGCGCCCGTCCACCACACCCGCCTGTGGCTCAACGACGCCGTGCGCCAGGTCCTCGCCAACGGGCTGGACCTGCTGGGCGTCTCCGCTCCCGAAAGGATGTGATCCCATGACCCCGCTCGCCCCGGCCTGGCTGCAGGTCCCCGCGGACCCCGCGGCACTGGACCCCGTGGTCTTCACGTCCCAGTACGCCCGGGATGACACGGGGTGCGTCACCGTGGATTCCGTGCCCGTGACCGAGATCGCCGCGCGCCACGGTTCCCCGAGCTACGTGGTCTCTGAACGGACCTTCCGGGACCGCGCCCGCGGTTTCCGCGAGGCGTTCGAGGCCGCCCTGAATCCTCTCGGCGTGGAACTCGAGGTCTACTACGCCTCCAAGGCCCTGCTGAACACCGCCGTGGCGCGGTGGGCCACGGAGGAGGGCCTCAATATCGACACCGCCTCCGGCGGGGAACTCGCCGTGGCGCTCGCCGCGGGTGTGGCCCCGGGCCGGATCGCGTTGCACGGCAACAACAAGTCCGCGGAGGAACTCGACCGGGCCCTCGAGGTGGGCGTGGGACGCATCGTCGTGGACTCGCTCGCCGAGATCGAGCTCGTGGCACGGCTGGCCCGCGACCGCGGCACCCGCGCGCCCGTGATGATCCGCGTGACCCCGGGGGTGCACGCGTCCACGCACGAGTTCATCGCGACCGCCCACGAGGACCAGAAGTTCGGACTCTCGCTGAACCCCGTGCAGGAGGGGGAGGACTCTCCCGCACTCGTGGCCGTGGCTGCATGCGTTGACGCTTCCGATGCACTGGACCTGCGCGGGCTGCACTGCCACATCGGATCCCAGATTTTCGCGGCGGAGGGCTTCGGTCAGGCCGCCGAGCGCGTCTTCGCGCTGCGCGAGACCGTGGCCGAGCGCTGGGACGTGACGCTGCCCGAGATCGACCTGGGTGGCGGCCACGGTGTGGCGTACACCGCCGCGGACAGCCCGCGCGAGGTCGCCGCGATCGCCGCGGACCTCGCCCCGCTGCTCACTTCCGTGCTCGAGTCCTCGGATCTGCCCACCCCGCACCTGTCCTTCGAACCGGGCCGGTTCATCGCCGGGCCCTCCGGGTGCACGGTCTACACGGTGGGCACCGTCAAGACCGTCACGGTCAGCCCGGGCGTGCAGCGCCGGTACGTGTCCGTGGACGGCGGCATGAGCGACAACGCCCGTCCCGTGCTCTACGACGCCGACTACACCGCCGTGCTCGCCAACCGCGTGTCCGAGGAGACCCCCGTGCTCTCGCGCGTGGTCGGCAAGCACTGCGAGTCCGGTGACATCGTGGTCAAGGACGTCTACCTCCCCGGGGACGTCACCGCGGGTGACCTGCTCGTGGTGCCCGTGACCGGCGCGTATTGCTGGTCCCTGTCCAGTAACTACAACTGGCTGCCCCGCCCCGGGATCGTGGCGGTCGCACCGGACGGGGACACCCGCGAGATCGTGCGCCGCGAGTCCGTCTCCGACCTGCTCGCCCGCGACACCGGGGTGTGAGCCGGCCGGCGCGGTCGAGGGGCGCGAGCCACATCGTGCCCCGCCACCGCGCCGGACGCCGCCCCGCCGCGCCCGCCTCGCCGCACCCACCGGGCCGCGACCGCCCGCGGGGCGCGGCCCTACCCATTGACACGCCCCGACAGCAAGCCCCCGACAGAACACCAGGAGCCATGAACACTTCACCCGCAACCGACCGCGAGACGCCCGTGCTGAAAGTGGGCCTGTTGGGTGCTGGCACCGTGGGCTCCCAGGTGGCCCGCGTGCTGCTCAACCACGCCCATGAGCTGGCCCTGCGCAGCGGCGTGCGCCTGGAACTGAGCGGCGTGGCCGTGCGCAATCCGCAAGCCCCGCGGGACACGGAGCTGCCCGCGGAACTGCTGACCACGGACGCGGACGCGGTGATCGACGCCGCGGACGTGGTGGTGGAGCTGACCGGCGGGATCGAACCCACGCGCACGCGAGTGCTGCGTGCCCTGAACGCCGGGAAGTCCGTGATCACGGGCAACAAGGCGCTGCTCGCCGAGCACGGGCGCGAACTGCACGACGCCGCGGCGGCCTCGGGCGCACAGTTGTCCTACGAGGCCGCGGTGGCCGGCGCGATCCCCATCGTGCGCCCCATGCGCGACTCGCTCGCGGGGGACCGGGTCAACCGTTTCCTGGGCATCATGAACGGGACCACCAACTTCATCCTGGACCAGATGGACACCACGGGGGCCGCGTTCGACGACGCCCTCGCGCAGGCTCAGGAGCTCGGCTACGCCGAGGCGGACCCCACCGCGGACGTCGAGGGGCACGACGCCGCCGCCAAGGCCGCCGTGCTCGCGTCCCTCGCGTTCCACTCGACCTACACGATCGCGGACGTGCACTGCGTGGGGATCACGGGCATCACGGCGCAGGACGTCGCGGCCGCCCGCGAGGCGGGGTACGTGATCAAGCTGCTGTCCGTGGGCGAGCGCTGCGGTGACGGCGTGAATCTGCGCGTGAACCCCGTGATGATCCCGCGCGACCACGTGCTCGCGGGTGTGCACGGCGCGTACAACGCGGTGTTCGTGGAGGCCGCGAACGCGGGTTCCCTCATGTTCTACGGACAGGGCGCGGGTGGTCACCCCACGGCGTCGGCGGTGCTGGGCGACCTCGTCTCCGCGGCGCGCGCGATCGCGCTGGGAGCTCAGGGCATCCCGCTCGACGCCTACGCGGCGCTGCCCGCCGTGAGCATGGACGACGCCACCACGCGGCTGTCCATCACGGTGGCCGTCACGGACCGACTGGGTGCGCTCGCGCAACTGGCCCAGGTGTTCGCGGACCACGGGGTCTCGATCTCCACGATGCTGCAGATCGAGGACCCGGACGCCCCCGGGATGTCCCAGCTGCGGCTCGTGACGCACAGCGGCCGACACGCGTCCCTCATGGCCACGGTCGCGGCCCTGCGCGAGCTGGACGTGGTGCGGGACATCGTGTCCGTCACACCGGTGGAAGCCGGAGAATAATTCTTGAGCGCCCCGCGCACCACGCGGCGCGGGGCCACGAGTCGAACCGAGGAGCACGCGGCATGGCACACGTCTGGCAGGGCGTCATCAACGAGTACAAGGACCGGTTGCCGGTCACCAAGCAGACCGAGGTCATCACCATGGGAGAGGGTGGCACCCCTCTGATCCAGGCGCGGGCGCTGTCCGAGCTCACGGGCTCCACGGTGTGGCTCAAGTTCGAGGGCATGAACCCCACCGGTTCGTTCAAGGACCGCGGGATGACCATGGCCATCACCAAGGCCAAGGAGTCCGGGGCCAAGGCCGTGGTGTGCGCGTCCACCGGCAACACGTCCGCGTCCGCGGCGGCGTACGCCAAGCAGGCCGGGATGCGCAGCGCGGTGCTCGTGCCGGAGGGCAAGATCTCCATGGGCAAAATGTCCCAGGCCGTGGCCCACGGCGCGGACATCATCCAGATCGACGGCAACTTCGACAACTGCCTGGAGGTCGCGCGCAAGCTCTCCGAGTCCTACCCGGTCTTCCTGGTCAACTCCGTGAACCCGTACCGGATCGAGGGTCAGAAGACCGCGGCCTTCGAGGTCGTGGACACACTGGGCGACGCCCCGGACATCCACGTGCTGCCCGTGGGCAACGCCGGGAACATCACGGCGTACTGGAAGGGCTACCGAGAGTACGCGCAGGAGACCCCGGCCACCTCAGGTGAGACCCTGCCCGCGGTGTCCACCCGCACGCCCGCCATGTGGGGCTTCCAGGCGGAGGGTGCCGCACCCCTCGTGCTGGGCCATCCCGTGACGGAACCGGAGACCATCGCGACCGCGATCCGGATCGGCAACCCCGCGTCCTGGGACACGGCCATCGCCGCGCGTGACGAGTCCGGCGGGCTCATCGACTCCGTGAGCGACGTCGAGATCCTCGAGGCCCACCGCTGGCTCTCGTCCCGCGAGGGCGTGTTCGTGGAACCGGGCTCCGCGTCCGGAGTGGCGGGTCTGCTCAAGAAGGCCCGGGCCGGGGAGGTACCCACGGACGCGACGATCGTGGTGACCGTCACGGGCCACGGCCTGAAGGACCCCCAGTGGGCGATCAAGGGCGCCGAGGCCGAGGACCCCACGGCCGCCGAGCCCAAGCGCGTGGCCTTCGACGTGGTCTCCGTGGCCTCGGCCCTCGGCCTGGAATGACCGGCTCCGCCGTGAATAACGCACCGTTGCACGCCACCCGCTCCGACGCGCCCGACACCGACAGCGCACCCCGCACCGGGAACGTGCCGGGCGCCATCACGCCCGTGGGTACCACCGTGAGCGTGCGGGTCCCCGGCTCCACGGGCAACGTGGGCCCGGGCTTCGACTCGCTCGGTCTCGCGCTGGGTCACTACGACACCGTGACGCTCACGCGCATCGAGCGCGGACTCGAGTTCGACCTCTCGGGGGAGGGCGCGGCGGGCGTGCCGCGCGGTCCCGAGCACCTGGTGATCCGTGCCATGCAGGCCGCGTTCGACGCCGCCGGGGCCGGTGAGCTGCCCCCGCTGCGCTTGCGCGCCCACAACGCGATCCCGCACGGCCGGGGCATGGGCTCCTCGGCCTCCGCGGTGGTCGCCGGTGTCCTCGCGGCCAACGCGCTGCTCCCCGCATCCCACCGGCTCTCACCGGATGCGGTGCTGCAGGTGTGCTCCCACATGGAGGGACACCCGGACAACGTGGCCCCCACCCTGCTGGGTGGTCTGACGATCTCGTACGAGGACGAAGGCCGTTTCCACAGCGTGCCCGTGCGCGTGCATCCGGACGTGGTTCCCGTGGTCGCGGTGCCCGACTTCGAAGTCGCCACGTCGGTGGCCCGCGGGCTGCTGCCGGAGATGGTCGCGCATCGCACGGCGGCCGTGAACGCCGGCCGCGCGGCGCTTCTGGTTGCGGCCCTGGGCGAACGGCCCGAGCTGCTCGTGCCTGCGACGTTCGACCTGCTGCACCAGCCCTACCGTGCACAGGCCATGGCACCGAGCTGCGAGCTCATGACCCGATTGCGCGACCTCGGTCACGCCGCCCTGATCTCGGGTGCGGGCCCCACCGTGCTCACGCTCGCGAACGGCGCGGAGCACGCTGGGCGCGTGGCTGCGGCGATCGAGGAGATCGCGGCGGACGCGGCGTCGTCGGCGCACGAGTACCAGGGGCGAACGGTGACGTGGCGTGTTCATGTCCTGCGGGTGCCCGAAGAGGGTGCTAAAGTGAGCGTATCCACGCAATAGGCCCCGGGTTCGCGTCCGTGCCGGACAGTGCAGCCCCGCAGCCGAGCCTCGTGCGCAGTTCCTCAACGCAGGTGTTCGACCGCGTCGCCTCTCTGCGATCCTCTTCCGCGTAGACCAGCCACCTCTGTAATGTGGCGTCCCGGCTCCGCGGGAGATTCGGGGGACTTCATTGCTGATGACGCGCGCCTCCGGCGCGCACTTTCGTGGCCCGCCGCGGGTGGCCCACACCATCATCGTCGGGTTGCTGGCGATCTGAGTGCCGCAACCCCCATCGAGTCAGAAGGAAGCTTCGTGACAGAAACCACCGCCCCCGAACAGGGAACGGACACCTCGAACGCCCAGAGCACCGGTCTGTCCGGGCTCAAACTCGCGCAGCTGCAGGCCCTCGCGGCCCAGTTGGGCATTACCGGCGCGCGTCGCATGCGCAAGTCCTTGCTGGTCGAGGCCATCGAGGCCCACCAGCGCGGGGGCGCCGTCGCCGAGCGCGACAAAGCCGTGGAGGCCAAGATCGAGCAGACCGCTCGCAAGGCCTCCCAGCGCCACTCCTCCGACGATACTCCGGCCGCCACGTCCGCGGACGCGGCGTCGGCGGACTCCTCCTCGAAGCCCCAGGAGGGCTCGGAGAGCGAGAACGGCGAACAGAACGTCCCGCCGCAGAGCGGTTCGCGCCGTTCCCGGCGCGCCACGGCCAGCGGCACCGGTGAGCACGGGCGCTCCGGCCAGGACCGTTCCGCCCAGAACCAGCAGGACAAGGACCAGGCGGAGAAGGGCCGGGACGAGTCCGGGCAGGACTCCGCCCAGGGCTCTGACGACTCCGGCAACGAGTCCGGGCGCGGTCAGCGCAACCAGCGCGGTCGCCGCAACGAGAAGTCCGAGCAGAACGGCTCGTCCCAGGACGAGAACCGGCGCGAGAACAAGCAGGGTCAGTTGGACGGTTCCCGCCACGCCAAGAACCAGAAGGATTCCAAGGACAACGGTCAGGACCGGGACAACCGCCGTGACTCCAAGGGCCAAGGCGGTTCCAACGATTCCGGTGACCCCAAGGACGGCGGTCAGGACAACCAGAACCGCAACGACCGGCGCAACCGCAACAACAACGATCGCAACAACGACGGTGAGGGCAACTCCCGCCGCAACCGGCGCAACCGCAATCGCAACGATCGCAACGATCGCAACGACCGCAACGAGCGGCGCAACCGTCGCAACCGGCACAACGGTCCGGACGTGGACGACGTCGAGATCACCGAGGACGACGTCCTGCTGCCCGTGGCGGGCATCCTGGACGTGCTCGACAACTACGCGTTCGTGCGCACCTCGGGCTACCTGCCCGGCCCGTCGGACGTGTACGTGAGCCTGTCCCAGGTCAAGAAGAACAACCTGCGCAAGGGCGACGCGATCGTGGGTGCCATCCGTGCTCCCCGCGAGGGCGAACAACACAACAACTCGCGCCAGAAGTTCTCCGCGCTCGTGCAGCTGACCACGGTCAACGGCCGCAAGCCCGAGGAGAACAAGGACCGGGTCGAGTTCAACAAGCTCGTCCCGCTGTACCCCCAGGAGCGGCTGCGCCTGGAGACCGAGCCCAAGAAGATCGGTCCCCGCGTGGTGGATCTCGTGGCCCCGATCGGCAAGGGCCAGCGCGGTCTGATCGTTTCCCCGCCCAAGGCCGGTAAGACGCTCATGCTGCAGTCGATCGCCAACGCGATCACGACCAACAACCCCGAGGTCCACCTCATGATGGTGCTCGTGGACGAGCGCCCCGAAGAGGTCACGGACATGCAGCGCACGGTCAAGGGTGAGGTCATCGCCTCGACCTTCGACCGGCCTGCGGACGACCACACCACGGTCGCGGAGCTCGCGATCGAGCGGGCCAAGCGCCTGGTGGAGATGGGCATGGACGTGGTGGTCCTGCTGGACTCCATGACCCGCCTGGGCCGCGCGTACAACCTCTCGGCACCGGCGTCCGGCCGCATCCTCTCCGGTGGTGTGGACTCCGCCGCGCTGTACCCGCCCAAGAAGTTCTTCGGCGCCGCGCGCAACATCGAGAACGGTGGCTCGCTGACCATCCTCGCGACCGCGCTCGTGGAGACCGGGTCCAAGATGGACGAGGTCATCTTCGAGGAGTTCAAGGGCACGGGCAACATGGAACTGCGCCTGTCCCGTCAGCTCGCGGACCGGCGGATCTTCCCGGCCGTGGACGTCAATTCCTCCGGTACCCGCCGCGAGGAGAACCTGCTGTCCGCGGACGAGATCAAGATCATGTGGCGGCTGCGCCGCGTGCTCTCCGGTCTGGAACAGCAGCAGGCCCTGGAACTGCTCACGAGCAAGCTGCGGGATACCCAGTCCAACACCGAGTTCCTGCTGCAGGTCCAAAAGACCACGCTGGCCGGTCACTAGGAACCCGCGAGCACCGCGTTCCACCCGTCGATCCCAGGAGAGCACCGTATGTCCGACCCCGTTCAGCCGCTGCTGGATGAACACGCCGAGCTCCAGCGCGCCCTGGCGGATCCCGCCGTCCACGCGGACGCGAGCAAGGCCAGGAAACTGGGTCGGCGCTACTCCGAACTCAACGGCATCGTCGAGGCGCATCGCCGGGTGGAACGCATCTCCGAGGACCTGGGCGCCGCGCGCGAGCTCGGGAGCGTGGATCCCGAACTCGCCGCGGAGGTCAAGCCCCTTGAGGACGAGCTCGTCGTGGCGCGCGAGGAACTGCGCCGCAAGCTCATCCCGCGGGACCCGGACGACGGCCGCAACGTGATCCTCGAGGTCAAGGCGGGTGAGGGCGGAGACGAATCCGCCCTGTTCGCCGGGGACCTACTGCGCATGTACATGCGTTTCGCGGAACAGTCCGGGCTCAAGACCGAGATCCTCTCGTCAACCCCCACCGAACTGGGCGGCTACAAGGACGTCCAGCTCGCGGTCAAGGGGTCCTCCTCCGATCCGGCCGAGGGCGCGTGGGCCCGGTTCAAGTACGAGGGCGGGGTGCATCGCGTGCAGCGGGTGCCCGTGACCGAGTCCCAGGGACGCGTGCACACGTCCGCTGCGGGGGTGCTGGTCTTCCCCGAGGTGGACGAGCCGGACGAGATCGACATCAACCAGAACGACCTCAAGATCGACGTCTACCGGTCCTCGGGTCCGGGTGGGCAGTCGGTGAACACCACGGACTCCGCGGTGCGGATCACGCACGTCCCTACGGGCATCGTGGTGTCCATGCAAAACGAGAAGTCCCAGCTGCAGAACCGTGAGGCGGCCATGCGTGTGTTGCGCGCCCGGTTGCTCGCGCACCAGCAGGAACAGATCGACGCCGAGAACGCCGCGGCCCGCAAGTCGCAGGTGCGCACCGTGGACCGTTCGGAACGCATCCGCACCTACAACTTCCCCGAGAACCGCATCGCGGACCACCGCACCGGGTACAAGGCCTACAACCTGGACC
This sequence comes from Kocuria sp. KRD140, assembly GCF_017168375.1. Taxonomy (NCBI): domain Bacteria; kingdom Bacillati; phylum Actinomycetota; class Actinomycetes; order Micrococcales; family Micrococcaceae; genus Kocuria; species Kocuria sp. KRD140. Next base: position 195,164 of record NZ_JABFAW010000002.1, on the reverse strand, counting down.
ACGTCCTGGACGGCGCATTGGAACCCGTGATCGCCTCCGCCGTGGAACTGGACGAGAAGCACCGGTTGGAACAACTGGGTCAGGACTCCGCACAGCACGGGTCCGTGGGCGGGAAGTAACTTCCCGTGGCCACGACTCTCGCCCAGGCGATCGCGTGGGGCCGGTCCCGGTTGCTTCGCGCGGGTGTGGCCTCCCCGGACGTCGACGCCGTGTTGCTCGCCGCCCACACGCTGGGCCTGGGCCGCGGGGACACCGAAGCGCGGGCCATCCTGGGCGCGCCGGAACCGCACGGGTACCGCGACCTCGTAGAACGCCGCGCACGGCGTGAGCCCCTGCAACACATCACGGGCACGGCCCCGTTCCGTAAGCTCGAGCTCGCGGTGGGTCCCGGGGTCTTCGTCCCCCGCCCGGAGACCGAACTGCTCGTCCAATTGACCCTGGATCTGGTGCGCGTATGGCGCGGGGCCGGCGAGACCCACCCGGGGGTCATCGACCTCGGGACGGGCAGTGGCGCGATAGCCCTGGCCGTGGCGAGCGAGGATCCCGCGAGTAGGGTCACCGCCGTGGAACGCGAACCAGCCGCACTGGAATGGACCCGGCGCAATCTGGCGGGCTCCCGCGTGCGCTTGCTCGAATCCGACTACCGCGATGTCACGGTCGAGTCGGCGGGGCGGTTCTGCGTGGTCGTGACCAACCCACCCTACGTCCCGGACGGTGAGATCCCGGAGGATCCCGAGGTACGCGATTACGATCCACCCACGGCGCTGTACGGCGGGGACGAGACCGGGATGACGTTCCCGTGCGCCGCGATGGACACCGCCGTGCGGATCCTGCGTCCGGGCGGTTCGTTCGTCATGGAACACGCCGAGTCCCAGGTCGCGGCCGTCGCCCGCGCCCTCGAGGACCGGGGGTTCCGGGACATCCGCACGCACCACGACCTGACCGACCGCCCGCGGGCCACGACCGCCACGCTGCCGGGGCCGGGGGGCTGAGAGACCGGGGCGCCGCAGCGCCGTCGTGCCGGGAGACGTACCGTGAACGGGACGGCCGGGTGCGTGGAGCACGGGAAGAACACGAAACACGTCAGCAGAGGAGTTGCTCTTGAGTGAGATCCGATCCTGCGGGACCCCGCAGGAACTCGAAGCGGCCGTGACCGAGGCCGCGGGCGTCGTCGCGGACGGCGAATGCCTCGTGCTGCCCACGGACACCGTCTACGGCATCGGCTGCGATGCGTTCTCGGCGCCCGGTGTCCAGGGACTGCTGGGCGCCAAGGGCCGCACGCGGGAAATGCCCCCGCCCGTGCTGATCGCCCGCCCCGAGGTGATCGACGGCCTCGCGGACCAGATCTCCGACGACGCCCGCGCGCTCGCGCAGGCGTTCTGGCCCGGCGCCCTCACGATCATCTGCTGGGCCCAGCCCACCCTGGGCTGGGACCTGGGGGAGACCCATGGGACAGTGGCGCTACGCGTTCCCGACGACGCCGTGACCCGCGCGGTCCTCGAACGCGTGGGTCCCATGGCCGTGTCCTCCGCCAACCGGACGGGGATGCCCGCCGCGCGCACCGCCGAGCAGGCCCGCGAGATGCTGCAGGACCGCGTGGCGCTCTACCTCGACGACGGTCCGCGGCCCGCGGGTGAGGTCCCCGCCGGTGCGCAGGACGTGGCCTCGACCATCGTGGACTGCACGGGGGAGACGCCCGTGGTGCTGCGCCACGGCGTGATCACGCTGGCGCGGCTGCGCGAGGTCGTCCCGAACGTGGACGGCGGCACCGAACCGGCAGCTCCGGCGACCGGTGAGAGCCCGGAGGCGGCCGCTGCAGCCGGCGGTGCCGGCGCGGCGGTCTCGGACGACGACGCCGCGGCGTCGACACACTCCGCGCGTCAGAACCCCGAAGCGAATGCACCGGAATCGTTCGGCGAGGGCGCGGCCCTCTCGGCCGGCTCGACTCCCGCGGACGAGGACCTCGTGGCCGACCTGGTCCGAAGTTCCCCCGCGGAGGCCCGTCCGTTCGTGGACCAGGGACGGGAACGCACACCGGACACCGAGCCGCGCTGGGACGGGACCGGGGCACTGAGCATGGAGGAGGCGCAGCGGCTCGTCGCCGGGGAACCCGAGAACCACGGGGCCTGAACAACAGGTGCCTTGACGAGACGATCCCCGCACCATCCCATGACGGGTACGGTGCGGGGATCGTTCTGTCAGCGCGGGAGTGCTCCGGACCGGGCGCGGACGCGCTGCGAAGAACCCAACGCGCGGCTCAGCGACCCAGCGCGAGGTGCGCCTGGCGCAGCACCTCCTGCACGTGGGGCTCGGGGAGCACACCGTTCTCGTGGGCCCACCCGGGGACCTGGCGCTGGCCGAACCACGTGACCTCCAGGCGGCGGATGAGCCCGCCGTAGCGGTAACCGGCAGCGGCCGAGGCCGTGCGCGCGGTCGCGATCACCGCCCGGCACACCCAGGACGGCAGCTGCAGGGGGTGGCGGCGTCCGGCGTCGCGCAGCACGGAACCGGTCGTGGCGCCCTCCCACGGTTGCAGGATCACGGGGGGCAGGACCTCAGGGAACTCGCCCACGGCCACCGTGAACTGCGCGAGGGCGGTCACGGAGGTCACGGGGGTGGGGGCGGAGCCATCCCCGGCGACCGAGCTCAGGGGCGAGGACGCGAACCGTGCGAGCATGCGCGTGGTGCGCCGCCCGCTGCCCATCACGGACGTCGCGCGGATGACGCTCAACTGCGGAGCGCCGGATTCCTCGCGCCATTGGGAGCGCAACCGGTAGAGCGCGGACTCGCCCAGGGCCTTGGAGAAGGAGTAGGGGGAGAATGGTGCGGTGCGTATGGACTCGTCCAGCACGGGTGCGTCGGCCTGCACGGACGCGGAGCTCATGTGGATCACCCGGCGCACGCCCGTGCGGTGGGCGGCGAGCGCCACGAGGACGGGAAGCAGCGCGTTAGCCCCGGTCAGGGACTGTTGGTGCGTCTGATCGGGGGCGGCCAGACCGGCGGCGTTGACCACCACGTCCGCGCCGGCGAAGGAATCGGCCAGGTAGTCGATCACGGACTCGAGGCGGTGCGCGTGCTCAATGAGGTGGTGCACCGTGGTCGCGGGCGAGGCCAGTCGGGGGGTGGCCACCGGGGTGACCGGGATGTTCCGGGTCTGCAGGGCAGTGGTGATGGCGGAACCGATGAACCCCGTGGCGCCGAGAACGCGCCAGCTGTGAGCCGTCACTGTTGTGTCTCCTCCTGTGATGGTGTCTTCATCGTACGGTAGCGCCCCGGACCCGTTCTTGGTGGTCAGCCCGTGGTCGTCAGCGCGGCACATCACCCGTGCGGGTGACGTCGAGGTGGCGTCAAGGTACGCGTTGATAGACTCCCGGAGTTCACCGGCGTGCCGGGCGCCCGCGCGAGCGGCTGCGCGTGCGCCGCGGTCGAGCACATCTTCCTTGCACATCACGAGTCGTCCCGGGGGCGCCATGACCGAATCCACCGCGCGGGCGAGCGACCGTCCGGACGCGAACGTGAGCGTCGCGTGCGTCACGCAGGACCGCCCCGAGGACGTCGCGGCGCTGATCGACGCGCTGCGCGTCCAGACCGACCCGATCGCGAGTCTGTGTCTCGTGGACGCCGGGCGCACTGCCCTGGACCAGGCCGCGCTGGGGGAGCGGATCGGGGGAGCCTTCACGCTGCACTACCGCCGCTCCGTGGCCAATCTGGGCGGGGCGGGCGGATTCGCGCTCGCCATCCTCACGGCGCTCGCGAGCGGCGCGGACCAGGTGTGGCTCATGGACGACGACGCCCATCCCGAGGACCCCGAGTGCCTACACACCCTGCGCGAAACAGCGCGCGAGCGGGGGCTCGCCGTGGTGTCACCGCTCATCGTGGCGCCCCAGGACCACGACGCCCTCGCGTTCCCGTTCCGCTTGGACGGTGGGATCACCCACCGTCGCGCGGACCTGGAACCGCTGGGCTTCATCGATTCCTACGCCAATTTCTTCAACGGTGCGCTCATGGACGAGTCCGTGTTCTTCCGGGTGGGGTTGCCGGACCTGAAACTGTTCCTGCGCGGGGATGAGGTCGACTTCCTCGTGCGCCTGCGCAAGAGTCGGCTGCCGTTCGGCACGGTCACGACCACGGCCGTGTCCCACCCGCCGGGCTGGGCCGAGGAACACGTGGTGATCCCCGGCAAGCTGCAGGTGTTGATCCCGCCGGGGGAGTTCAAGCAGCGCCACTTCTTCCGTAACCGCGGGTACGTCTCGTGGCGTTACAAGCGCGTGGTGCAACTGGTCGCGGACGCGATCGGCTACCCCGCCCACTACGCGCGCCACCGTGATCTGCCCGGACTGGTCCGGTGGGCGCGGCTCTACGGCAACGGCATGCGCGGACGTGGTTTCGGTGGCCCTCGCTGACCCGCTGACCCCCGCGCAACTGCCGGCCCGGTTCTCGGTGCTGATCCCCGTGTACGCCGCGGACACCGCCGAGCGGATCCGGCGCGCGGTGGAGTCTAATTCGGTGGAGCAGACCCGCCCGCCCGCGGAGGTGCTGCTCGTCCAGGACGGTCCGGTGTCGGCGTCCGTCACGGCGGAGCTCGAGCGGCTCGCGAAAGAATCCCCGATCCCCGTCCGTGTGCTGCGGATCCCGGAGAACGGTGGCCTCGCCCAGGCGCTGACCGTTGCGTTGCCGCGGTGCGCGTACGACGTCGTCGCGCGCGCGGACGCGGACGACGTCTCCTACCCCCGCCGGTTCGAGAGGCAACTGCCCCTGATCGAGGACGGCGCGGACCTCGTGGGTGCGTCCATGCACGAGATCGGCGACGACGAGACTCGGCCCGTCGCGCTGCGCACAGCCCCCGTGGGGGCCGCGCGGATCGCCGCGGTGAGCCGATACCGCAACCCCATCTCCCATCCCACGGTCGTGCTGCGCCGCAGTGCCGCGCTCGCCGTGGGTGGTTACGAGGACGTCCCCATGGCCGAGGACTACTGGTTGTGGACGCGCATGCTCCATGCCGGCGCGGACGTGCGCAACGTGGCGGAACCGCTCGTGGGTTATCGCGTCTCCGCGGGCTCCTACGAACGCCGCGGCGGGTACCGCGTGCTGCGGGCCGAACTGACGTTGCAGCACCGGTTGCGCACCCTGGGCCACGTGGGGTTCCTACAATGGGCCGTGAACGTCATGGTGCGCGGCGGCTACCGATTCGTCCCCCTGAGGGTACGGGAAACGGCGTACCGGCTCATGGTGGGTCACCGCGACTGACCCGCACCCGAAAGGACTACGACTGCATGGTCACCCCCGCAAGCCCCACCCCCCGAGCGGACAAACCGGTCGCGTGGCTGTGGATCCAGATGATCTTGGATTCCATCGCGTGGATCGTGGCGCTGTGGGTCGCGGCGTTCCTCCGGTTCGAGATGAACGTGGAGCTCATCTCCGTGGGGGGCGTGATCATCACGTGCGTGGTGGCGGTCGTGCTGCAACTGCTCGTGGGCTTCTCGTTCGCCCTCTACAAGGGCCGGTACTCGTTCGGCAGTTTCGAGGAGGCCAAGCTGCTCGTGGTCGTGACCGTGATCGTCACGGCACTGCTCGAGGCCGTCCTGCTGGTCTTCGGTGTGGCCCTGTGGATCCCGCGCTCGCTGGGGTTCATCGCGTTCCCGTTCGCGTGCCTGCTGATGGCCGCGTTCCGCTACCTCAAACGCATGTACCAGGAATCCACGGCCAAGCCGGGTGAGCAGGCGCAGAACGTGGTGATCTTCGGTGCGGGCGCGCTGGGCACGTTCCTGGTACACCGCATGATGCAGGACCCCGCCTCCGGTTTCCTGCCCGTGGCCCTGCTCGACGACGACCCCGCCAAGAAGCACCTGCGCATCTCCTCCGTCCCGGTCATGGGCACGCTGCACGACGCCGCGTCCGTCCTGGAGCACACGCGCGCCGGCGTGCTGATCGTGGCCGTCGCGGACGTGGACCCCCGCACCATGCAACGCGTCTCGGAAGTCGTGGAGGGCACCGGGACTCGCGTGATGACCGTCCCGCCCCTGACCGAGATGCTTACCGGCGCAAACCAGAGCGTGGACCTTCGTGACATCTCCATGGAGGACCTCATCGGACGGCGGCCCGTGGACATCCACGTGGAGGCCATCGCGGGGTACGTGACCGGCAAGCGCGTGCTCGTCACGGGCGCGGGTGGGTCGATCGGTTCGGAACTGTGCCGCCAACTCGTGGGTTTCGAACCCGCGGAGCTGATCATGCTGGACCGTGATGAATCCGGATTGCAGGCCACCCAGATCTCCATCACCGGGCGTGGCCTGCTGGACGGCAACGACACCGTGCTCTGTGACATCCGCGATCCGGACGCGCTCACCCGGGTGTTCCAGGACCGCCGGCCCCAGGTGGTCTTCCACGCTGCGGCGCTGAAGCACGTGTCCCTGCTCGAGCAGTACCCGGACGAGGCGTGGAAGACCAACGTCATGGGCTCGCTGCACGTGTTGAGCGCCGCGTCCGCCGTGGGCGTGGACGTGTTCGTGAACATCTCCACGGACAAGGCCGCCAACCCCACCACGGCGCTCGGTCACTCCAAGCGCGTGGCGGAGAAACTCACCGCGTGGATGGGGGACCGCACGGGCAAGCGCTACGCGTCCGTGCGCTTCGGCAACGTCTTCGGTTCGCGCGGGTCCATGCTGCCGCTGTTCGCGGAACAGATCCGCCAGGGCGGGCCGATCACCGTGACCCACCCGGATGCCACCCGGTACTTCATGACCATCCCCGAGGCGTGTCAGCTCGTGATCCAGGCCGGTGCGATCGCGCACGGGGGAGAGGTGCTCATCCTGGACATGGGGGAGCCCGTGCGGATCCTGGACATCGCCCGCCGGTTGCGGTCGATGTCCGGGCGCGAGGACATCAGCATCGAGATCACCGGGCTGCGCCACGGTGAGAAGCTGCATGAGGACCTCATCGGCACGGGTGAGACCGACGAGCGGCCCTTCCACCCCAAGATCTCCCACGCCAAGGCCGAGCGCCTGGATCCCGCGAACCTGGACCGTCACGTGTGGAAGGTGCGCGGCGGGATGATGTTCACAGGGTCCATCCCGCAGGTCGTGGTGAGCACCCAGCCCAAGGTCACGGACTTCTCCGTGCCGCGCGCCGCCGAGTGCGCACCGGCCACCGGACCCCGCGCCGAAGACGCGGACGCTGACGGTGCGGACGGCGACGCCGCCGAGGGACACACGGGCTGGAGGCGCCACGCATGAGCACCGTCCTCGTGTCCACCGCGTTCCTGCCCGCCCACGGCGTACCCACGGCCCCCGCGGTCGACACCGGCCCCGCCACTTTCACGGACGGCCAGGCGCTGAACCTGTTGTTGGCCCTCGCCCCGTGGACACTCGCCGCTGCCTTCGTGCTCTCAGTGCTCTTGCCGTTCGCGGTCAAGCCGTTGCTACGCCGGTGGGGCGTGATCGACATCCCGTCCGACCGGTCCTCGCACTCGCGGCCCGTACTGCGCGGGATGGGACTCGCGGTGGCCATCGCCCTGATCCTCACGTACGGGCTGTCCCTGGGGTTCGGTCTGATCCCCGTGGACCGCTCGCTCGCCCTGTCCGTGCTCGCCATGACCGCGGCCAGCGCGGCCCTGGGCTGGGCCGAGGACTACCGCGGCGTGTCCATCGGAGTCCGGTTGGGCATGCAGGCCCTCGTGGGCGCGCTCGGGACCGCCGCCATGATCGTGGCCCTGGGCATCCCCGCGTGGTGGTGGCCCGTGGGTGTGCTCGCGACCGTGGCCTACGTCAACATCGCCAACTTCATGGACGGTATCAACGGGATCTCCGGGCTGCACGGCGGCGTGGTGGGGCTGTTCTACGCGTGGGCCGGTGCGGCAAACGGGATGCCGTGGATGGTGTGCGCGGGCCTCGCGCTCGCCGGTGCGTTCCTGGGCTTCCTACCGTGGAACCTGGGGCGCGGCACGGTCTTCCTGGGCGACGTCGGCTCCTACGTCCTGGGCGGTGCCATCGCCGCGATCGCGATCGGCGCGTTCCTCTCGGGCGTCTACGTGGAGTACCTGCTGTCCCCGCTGCTGGTCTACCTCGCGGACACCGCCGTGACGCTCGTGCTGCGGATCCGCCGCGGGGAGGTCTGGTACACACCGCACCGGCAGCACGTCTACCAGCGCCTCACGGACGTGGGCCTGTCCCACGTGCAGTCCGCCGCGGTGGTCACGACCGCCACGGCGTGCGTCAGTCTGATCTCCCTCTACGGTCTACGGGCCGCGGGCACGGGTTCCGTGCTCGCCGGTGTGGCTGTGGTGCTCGTGATCGTGCTGTACCTCGTGTCCCCGGTGCTGCTCGCCCGCGCCCGGAGCACCGCACGGAGTTTGCGCCCGTGACCCCTGACCGCGCTCCGCGTTCGTCGGAGGAATCCGCCGCGCACGACGCCGCCCGCTCCCGCCCCCCTTCCTACGCCCGGGGTGTGCGGGCCGGGGCCGTCATGTTCCTGATCCTGGGTGTGATTCTGCTTACACTTTCAGCCGTCGTGGACATGCTCTCGGCACCGCGCTCGGCGCTGCTCGGGGCGGGGATCATCGCGGTCAGCTCCGCAGCCACCGCCCTCGTGGCGGCTCAGATGTACCGCGTGGCACCGGCGGCCACGGCTCCCGCGCTCGCCGCGCTGTACCTCCTCAAGGTGCTCGTGCTGGGCTGGTTCCTGCTGTTCCTGGGGGCCCCGCCGTGGCTCGCCCCGCGCGTGTTCGCCGTGACCGTCCTGGTGTGTCTCGTACTCGCCCTGGCCAGTTTCACCGTGCTGACCCGCGGTGTCACCCGGCAGGACGCGCCCGAGCCCGCACCCCACGC
>NZ_JABFAW010000002.1:70415-186242 GCF_017168375.1 Kocuria sp. KRD140 | reverse complement strand
CCTCCCGCCCGTGACTCGAGTGGCGGCCGGGCGGGGCACGACCGACCCACTCACGAAAGGCGAAGGCCATGAGTTCCGCACCGAACGAGCCGGGAGACCGGCGCCCCAGGGACCTGCGGGGGATGTCAACGCGCATGCGGGACAACGCGCGCAAGGAAACCCTCCACACCGCGGGGGAGCTCGTGGAGCGTGGCGGTCTGGGTGGTGGGATCGCGGTCCTGCTGTACATCGTGGTCGGTGCGGTGTTTTGGAGTTTGGTAGGCTGGTTCCTGGATCACCTACTGGGAACTCGGTGGATTGTGATCGCGGGAGCTGTCTTCGGGGCGGCCGCCGGGGTGTACCTCGGTTATCTTCATATGAGGGACGCCTTGAACCGCAGTACCGCCCCGCAAAAGACCCCGTCGGAGACGAAGAAGTCATCCGGCATGGGCCCCGAGCCCAGAGTGTGACCGGTCTGGATACCGCAGAAAGGACCTGTATTGAACCCCGCCCTGAGGATTCCGGCCGAATTCGTGGCCCCGTCCACGGAAGATGCGCATCTGCCCCCGTTCTTCGAAGTGGGTTCCTTCGCCCTCGGTAAGCACTCGTTGCTGATCCTGTTGTCGGTGGTTCTGATCGCCGCGTTCTTCATGTACGTGGTGCGGCGGCGAGCGCTGGTCCCCACCAAGGGCCAGTACCTGGGTGAGATGGGCTACGGGCTCGTGCGTAACCACCTGGGTCGCGACATCATCGGCGAGAAGGACTTCCGCCCGTTCGTGCCCCTGCTGTTCACCTTCTTCTTCTTCATCCTGGTGAACAACCTCTTCGGGTCCATCCCCGTCCTGCAGCTGCCCACGTTCTCGCACCCCGGCACCGCGTACGTCTTCGCGGCCATCGCCTACGTCGTGTGGGTCGGGGTCGGCATCAAGCGCCACGGTCTGGGCCACTTCATGGCCAAGATGACCATGCCGCCGAACGTCCCCAAGGTCCTGTACCTCATCCTGATCCCGCTCGAGTTCCTCTCGAACATGATCATCCGCCCCGTGACCCACGCACTGCGTGTGTTCGCCACCATGTTCGCCGGCCACATGGCCATCATGGTCGCGGCGGCCTTCATGGCGTACCTCGCCACCGAGGTGGGCGGCGCCCTGGGCATCGGCGGCTCGATCTTCGGTCTGGTCCTCGGACTGTTCATCTACTTCCTGGAGGTTCTGATCCAGATCCTGCAGGCCTACATCTTCACCCTGCTGTTCGCCGTGTACGTACAGGGCGCACTGCAGGAGGGGCACTAGCCCCACGAAGGAGCGCGACCTCCGGGCCGCTCACGTGACCATCGACCATTCACGGTTTCCCGTAATGGCACCACGGCCCGCTCCAGCGGGCACCCAGAAAGGAAATATCCATAATGGAAGGTTCGCTCAGCGTTATTGGCTACGGTCTCGCTGCCATCGGCGGTGGCATCGGTGTGGGTCTCATCTTCGCGGCTTACATGCAGTCCGTGGCCCGTCAGCCCGAGTCCCAGCGCGTGATCCAGCCCATGCTGTTCATGGGCTTCGCCGTGGTCGAGGCGCTCGCCATTCTGGGCTTCGTCCTGGCGCTGCTCTAAGGGCTCTCCCTTTCGCACTCGCCCTAACTAGAGAACAGGAATCGCGCTCATGAACGCAATGGTGTTGGCAGCTGAAGAGGGGCAGAGCCCTCTGCTCCCCAACGGCTGGGAAATGCTGATTACCTTTGTGGGGTTCGCAATTCTGCTCTTCATCGCGTACAAGTTCATCGTCCCGGCGTTCGAAAAGGTCTTCAGGGACCGCGCTGACGCCATCGAGGGTGGACTGGCCAAGGCCAAGGCTGCTCAGGCCGAGGCCAAGGCCGCTCGCGACGAGTACAACCAGCAGCTCGAAAGTGCCCGGCTCGAGGCCCAGAAGATTCGTGAGGAAGCTCGCTCCGAGGGCGAGAAGATCCTGGCGGACTTCAAGGATCGCGCCAACCTCGAATCCGCGCGGATCACCGAGAACGCGCACAAGGCCATTGAGGCCGAGCGTGCGGCCGCTGTGGTCTCACTGCGTGACGAGGTGGGCACTTTGGCAACACAGCTCGCGTCCAAGATCGTCGGGGAGTCCTTGAACGACGACGATCGCGCCAACCGCGTGGTCGATCGTTTCCTGGCTGATCTCGAGGCCGAGCAAGGTCGCACGGGAGCTGCACGGTAATGGCAGAAGCATCGAACGAACCCTATCGTCCGCTCTCCGTGGACGTTGACCGCTGGGCATCTGCCGCGAGTCCCGAGATCGCACACCAGTTGTTCGAGATCCTGGACATCGTGGACGAGAACGGCGCACTGCGCCGCGCTCTCACGGATCCCTCCCGGCCCGCAGAGGACCGCGCCCGGTTCGTGCACACGCTGCTCGACGGCCGCGCGCACGAGGTGGCCGTGGACGTCGTCGCCGAACTCGCATCCCAGCGCAGCGCCACCGAGCGCCAGCTGGGTGACGGGATCGAACGCACGGCCGTGTTGTTCGCGGCCGCGTCCGCCGAGAACCGCGGCGGCGTGAACGCGCTCGAGACCCTCGTGGACGAACTGATCCGGTTCAAGTCCGTACTGGATCACTCCACCGAGGTGCAGAACGCGTTCTCGGACTCGCGCGCGAGCGCGCAGGCCAAGGTCACCCTGGCCCGTCGTCTCATGACGACGAGCTCGGAGGAGGTGTCCTTGCTGATCGAACGCGCGGCGAGCGAACCCCGGGGCGCACTACCCGGTCGCCTGCTCGGGCACTTTGCCGAGTGGGTCGCGGACCGTCAGCAGCGCTGGATCGCGCGGATCACCACGGCTCGTCCCCTCCGGGAGGACCAGACGGAGAAACTGCGCCAGGGTCTGAACCGGCTGTACGGACGGGACCTGAAGCTCACCACGGAGGTGGACCCGTCGTTGGTGGGTGGCCTGCGGGTGCAGGTGGGCGAGGAGGTCATCGACGGATCGGTGACCCACCGGCTGGAACAGTTGCAGCAGCGGATCGCAGCCTGATCCCCGCGCGCAGCGGGGATCGCGGGGAGTCGGTCGATGCCGGCATCTCGTCACGTTGCCCCCCGACCGCTGGGGCGGCCGCACGGCGATGGGGCAACGCATCGCGACAAGTACAACCGTGGTCATGGCTCGAGCGATGATCACAAGACGTAGAGAGCAGGGACAGTAGATGGCCGATGTGACCATCAATGCCGATGAGGTCCGTAGTGCGCTGAATGAGTTCGCGGCGTCCTACGATCCCGGCAATGTGGAACGAGTAGAAGTCGGACGCGTGTCGTCCGCCGCGGACGGTATCGCGCATGTGGAGGGCCTGCCCTCCGTCATGGCGAACGAGTTGCTCAAGTTCGAGAACGGGGTGCTGGGCCTGGCCCTGAACCTCGACACCCGCGACATCGGCGTCGTGGTGCTCGGTGACTTCCAGGGCATCGAGGAAGGCCAGGAGGTGCACCGCACCGGCGAGGTGTTGTCGGTGCCCGTGGGCGAGGGCTACCTCGGCCGCGTCGTGGACCCCCTGGGCGAGCCCCTGGACGATCTCGGACCCATCGCCACCGAGGGTCGCCGCGAACTGGAGCTGCAGGCTCCGGGCGTGACCATGCGTAAGTCGGTGCACGAGCCGCTGCAGACCGGCATGAAGGCCATCGACGCCATGATCCCGATCGGGCGTGGCCAGCGTCAGCTGATCATCGGTGACCGCCAGACCGGTAAGACCGCGATCGCGGTGGACGCCATCCTGAACCAGCGCTCCAACTGGGAGTCCGGTGACGTGGACAAGCAGGTGCGCTGCATCTACGTGGCCATCGGTCAGAAGGCCTCCACGATCGCCGCGGTGCGCCAGACCCTCGAGGACAACGGCGCCCTGGAGTACACCACGATCGTGGCCGCTCCCGCGTCCGAGTCCGCCGGTCTGAAGTACCTGGCCCCCTACTCGGGTTCCGCGATCGGTCAGCACTGGATGTACGGCGGCAAGCACGTGCTCATCGTGTTCGACGACCTCTCCAAGCAGGCCGAGGCCTACCGTGCGGTGTCGCTCTTGCTGCGCCGCCCGCCGGGACGTGAAGCGTACCCGGGTGACGTCTTCTACCTGCACTCGCGCCTGCTCGAGCGTTGCGCCAAGCTCTCCGACGAGCTGGGCGCGGGCTCCATGACCGGGCTGCCCATTATCGAGACCAAGGCGAACGACGTCTCGGCGTTCATCCCGACCAACGTCATCTCCATCACCGACGGTCAGATCTTCCTGCAGTCGGACCTGTTCAACGCCAACCAGCGTCCCGCCGTGGACGTGGGCATCTCGGTGTCCCGCGTGGGCGGTGCCGCGCAGGTCAAGGCCATGAAGAAGGTCTCCGGCACGCTGAAACTGGACCTCGCGTCCTACCGATCCATGCAGGCGTTCGCCATGTTCGCCTCGGACCTGGACGCCGCGTCCCGTCAGCAGCTGATCCGCGGTGAGCGGCTCATGGAGCTGCTCAAGCAGCCCCAGTACACGCCGTACCCCGTCGCGGACCAGGTCGTGTCCATCTGGGCCGGTACCACGGGCCAGCTCGACGACGTCGACGTCGCCAACGTCGCGGACTTCGAGCGCGCGCTGCTGGACCAGGTCCGGCGCACGACCAACGTGATGGACTCGATCAACTCCACGGGCAAGCTCGAGGACGACGCAGTCGAGGCGCTCAAGACGGCCGTGGCCGAGGTCAAACGGGACTTCCACGGTTCCAAGCACGGGATCGAGGCCGGGGTCGAGGAGCACGAGTCCCTGGGCGCGACCGCTGTGAACCAGGAAACGATCGTCAAGAAGTAACCGTTCTCGTGGTGCGCCGGAATCCGGCGCACCACGGCGGTGCCGAAAGGAAATTTCATGGGAGCGCAGATTCGGGTCTACCGACAGAAGATCGCGTCCACGTCGTCGATGAAGAAGATCTTCAAGGCGATGGAGATGATCGCGACCTCGCGCATCAACAAGTCCCGTCAGAGTCTCGAAGCCGCGTACCCGTACGCCAATGCGCTGACCCGCGCGGTCTCCCAGATCGCCACTCAGCACAACATCTCCCACCCCCTGACCACCGTCCCCGACGATGTGCGGCGTTCGGCCGTCCTGGTGTTCACGTCGGACCGCGGGCTCGCGGGGTCCTACTCCTCCAACGTGCTCAAGCGCACGGAGGAGTTGCTCGAGCTGTTGCGTTCGCAGGGCAAGGAAGCGCGCGTGTACCTCGTGGGCCGCAAGGCCAAGGCGTACTTCGACTTCCGGCACCGTGACTACGACGAATTCTGGACGGGCAACACGGACAACGCCACGACCGAGCGCGCCGAGGAACTCACGGACAAATTGATGCGCGACATCAACGCCCCGTACGAGGACGGTGGCGTGGACGAGGTGCTGCTCGTGTACACGCAGTTCAACTCCATGGTGAACCAGGAGCCCCGGGTGTTGCGCCTGCTGCCCCTGGAGGTCGTGGACGCGAACGACCTCGGGGACGAGATCTCCGAGCGTTACGAGGCCCTCGAAGAGACGCAGAACAACTTCGAGTTCGAGCCGAACGCGGAGGAGCTCTTCAACCAGATCCTGCCCCGGTACGTGAAGGCGCGGATCTACTCCGCCCTGTGCCACGCGGCGTCGAGCGAGCTCGCATCCCGCCAGCGCGCCATGAAGGCCGCCGGGGACAACGCGACCGAGCTCATCAAGAAGTACACGCGCTTGATGAACAACGCCCGCCAGGCCGAGATCACCACCGAGTTGACCGAAATCGTCAGTGGCGCCGAGGCACTGTAGCCCGCGCTGCCCGCCCTTGCCAGCCGAAACGAAGTGAGAGAAATGACTGCCACAATCAACGACCAGGCCACCCAGCCGGTCTCGGAAGGTGCCACCGGCCGCATCGCCCGGGTGATCGGGCCCGTGGTCGACGTCGAGTTCCCCGAGAACCAGGTCCCCGACCTCTACAATGCGCTGACCGCGGACTACGAGTTCAACGGCCAGCCCCGCCGGATCACCTTCGAGACGGCACAGCACCTGGGCACCAACGTGGTGCGCGCGATCTCCCTGCAGCAGACCGACGGTCTGGTGCGCGGGACCCCCGTGCAGGACACGGGCGCCCCCATCTCCGTGCCCGTGGGTGACGTGGTCAAGGGCCACATCTTCAACGTACTAGGTGACGCGCTGGACCTGCCCACCTCCGAGCTGGACATCCAGGAGCGCTGGCCCATCCACCGCAAGGCCCCGTCCTTCGCGGAGCTCGAGGGCAGCACCGAGATGATGGAAACGGGCATCAAGTCCATCGACCTGCTGACCCCCTACATCAAGGGCGGTAAGATCGGCCTCTTCGGCGGCGCGGGCGTGGGCAAGACCGTGCTGATCCAGGAGATGATCACGCGTGTGGCCCGCAACTTCGGCGGTACCTCCGTGTTCGCCGGCGTTGGTGAGCGTACCCGTGAGGGCAACGACCTGTGGGTCGAGATGGAGGAGGCAGGCGTTCTCAAGGACACCGCCCTCGTGTTCGGCCAGATGGACGAGCCGCCCGGAACGCGTCTGCGCGTGGCCCTGACCGGTCTGACCATGGCGGAGTACTTCCGCGACGTGCAGAACCAGGACGTGCTGTTGTTCATCGACAACATCTTCCGGTTCACGCAGGCCGGTTCCGAGGTCTCCACGCTGCTGGGCCGCATCCCCTCCGCCGTGGGCTACCAGCCCACCCTCGCGGACGAGATGGGTGTGCTCCAGGAGCGCATCACCTCGACCCGTGGTCACTCCATCACGTCCATGCAGGCCATCTACGTGCCCGCTGACGACTACACCGACCCGGCTCCCGCGACCACGTTCGCGCACCTGGACGCGACCACCGAGCTCTCGCGTGAGATCGCCTCGCGTGGTCTGTACCCCGCGATCGACCCGCTGTCCTCGACCTCCCGCATCCTGGACCCGCAGTACGTGGGCCAGACCCACTACGACGTGGCCACCCGTGTCAAGGGGATCCTGCAGGAGAACAAGGAACTGCAGGACATCATCGCGATCCTCGGTGTCGAAGAACTCTCCGAGGAGCAGAAGGTCGTGGTCTCCCGCGCCCGCCGCATCGAGCAGTTCCTGTCCCAGAACACCTACACCGCCAAGCAGTTCACCGGCGTGGAGGGCTCCACGGTTCCCCTCGAGGAGACCGTCGAGGCCTTCGGCAAGATCTGCGACGGCGAGCTGGACAACGTCCCCGAGCAGGCGTTCTACAACGTCGGCGGCCTGGACGACGTCATGCGGCGCTGGGACGAGATCAAGGCCGAGACGGGCGAGAAGTAATCATGGCCGAACTCATCGTGGAAATCGTCGCCCTGGATCGCAAGATCTGGACGGGTACCGCGCGCCTCGTGCGGGTACGCACCACCGAGGGCGACATCGGCATCATGCCGGGACACGAGTCCATGGCGGGGCTGCTCAAGCCGGGGGAGTTCGCCATCGACCGTGTGGACGGCGACCGTCTCGTGGGCAGCATCGACTCCGGGTTCGTCTCCGTGGACAACAACCGTGTCACGGTGGTTGCGGACGAGGTCTCCCTGGATTCGGAGGCGCGTTCCGCTTGAGCGGTATCGCGTGACCGGTCGACGTCGACCCTCGTGCCTTCGGGTGCGGGGGTCGACGTCGTTCGCCTACCGTGGTGCGCTGGCCCAGGTGTCACGGCGGACTGTCCCGTACTCGTGATCGAGGAGAATGCATGGAAGAGAAGATCGAAGTACACGGGCCCACGAAGGTCAACGGTGAGCTGCCCGTGTACGGCGCCAAAAACAGTGTGCTCAAGCTCATGGCTGCGGCGCTGCTCGCCACGGGCCGTTCCACGATCACCAACGTCCCCGAGATCCAGGACGTCACGATCATGGCGGAGCTGTTGCGCCGGCTCGGGTGCGAGGTCTCGTACGAGCCCTCGGCGCACAGCGTGACCATCGACGTCCCGGAGGAGCTCGGTCACCAGGCCGACTACGACCTCGTGCGGGCCATGCGGGCGTCCATCTCCGTGCTGGGCCCGCTCATGGCGCGCTGCCTCCAGGCCGAGGTCGCCCTGCCAGGCGGGGACGCGATCGGAACCCGGGGCCTGGATATGCATCGCGCGGGACTCGAGGCCATGGGGGCCCGGCTGACCATCGAACGCGGGTTCCTGCGAGCTAGTGCACCGGACGGTCTGACGGGTGCGACCTATCGACTGGGCTACCCCTCCGTGGGGGCCACCGAGAACCTGATGACCGCAGCCACGACCGCCCGGGGCGTCACGGTGCTGGACAACGTGGCCCGCGAACCGGAAATCGTGGACATCGGCCGGATGCTGCAGGCCATGGGTGCACGGATCGAGGGGCTCGGTTCCACCACGATCATGGTCGAGGGGGTCCCGCGGCTGCACCCGGTCACGCACCGCACGGTCCCGGACCGTATCGTGGCCGGGACGTGGGCCTTTGCCGCCGCGGTCACGGGCGGTCGCGTAGAGATCGCGGGTGCGGAACCGGAACACCTGGACGTGGTGCTGGCCAAGCTGCGCTGCGCGGGTTGCGAGATCAACACCGCCGATGGGCGGTTCGTGGTGCGCGGTCCCGAGCGGCCCAAGGCCATCAACGTCTCGACCCTGCCCTATCCGGGGTTCCCCACGGATCTGCAACCGTTCGTGGTGGCGCTCAACGCGGTGGCCGAGGGTAGTGGGATCATCACGGAGAACGTGTTCGAGGCCCGGTGGGGATTCACTGCGGAGCTTGAGCGGCTCGGTGCGCGTGTGCGCCTGGACGGGCATCACGCCCGGGTGGACGGCGTCCCGTCGAACAAGCTGTCGGGTGCTCCCGTGGAAGCCATGGACATCCGGGCCGGCGCGGCTCTCGTGATCGCGGGGATGGCGGCCCACGGGGTCACAGAGGTCTCCGGGGTGGGGCACATCGACCGCGGCTACGAGCACTTCGTGGACCATCTGGCCGGAGCGGGAGCCAAGGTGCAGCGCCGCATGGCTCGCAGTTGGAACCCCCCACCCCTGCTCCTACTCAGCAAAAGCAGATTTTGGCGCGCTGAGCTGCTTCTGCTCCACTTAACATTCTGTGGAGTGGGATTGCCGCGGCGTGCGAACGTCCCGTGCGTCCCGGCATCTGCCCCTCAGCTCACCCGGCCCCGCGACTCGCTCGCGTCACAGCGGGCACGAGAAAACCCCCGCCACCTCGAAAGGCGACGGGGGTTTCGTCCGGGGAATGTCAGATGACGTTCACGCCGGTGGCCTGCGGGCCCTTCTGGCCCTGACCGATCTCGAACTCGACGCGCTGGTTCTCTTCAAGGGTGCGGAAGCCGCCCGACTGGATTTCGCTGTAGTGCACGAAGACGTCGCCATCAGCGTCGTCCGGCGTGATGAAGCCGAAGCCCTTCTCTGCGTTGAACCACTTAACGGTGCCCTGAGCCATAATGGGGCATCTCCTTCTGGAGTATGTAGTGCGTGCACACGATTGTGCACCTGAACCGGTACCGCGAGAAGGCTGTGGATGCGGCTCACAAGATGTTGTGCCACAGCGCCAGTCAGAACTTCACGCTCGCTACCATTCCTGCGAGCATGTCAAACATGATGCGAGAACAGCTCAAGCATCACACACTGCCGCCCCAGGGTCAATCGGCATCAGGTGATTTACTACGAGGTCCGAGAATATGACCGGTTTCCTCCCACGCGATCCGCAGACGGGTTCCGGCATAGGGGGCTGATCAGAAGAGGCGGGACTGGGTGTCCACGTTGCCGCGCATCTCGTCGTAGTCCAGGGTCAGGCACTCGATGCCGCGGTCGCGCGCGAGGACACGGGCCTGCGGTTTGATCTGCTGGGCCGCGTAGACACCTCGCACGGGGCTCAACAGGGGATCGCGGTTGAGCAGTTCGAGGTAGCGGGTCAGCTGCTCCACGCCGTCGATGTCACCGCGGCGCTTGAGTTCCACGGCCACCGTGGCCCCGCCGGCGTCCCGCGCGAGGATGTCCACGGGGCCGATGCTCGTGGGGTACTCGCGACGCACCAGGGAGAACCCGTCCCCGAGCAGGGTGATCTGCTCCGCGAGCAACCGCTGCAGATCGGCCTCCACACCGTCCTTGACCAATCCGGGGTCCGTGCCGAGGTCGTGGGTGAGCTGGGAGTGGACGGTCATGATGTGGATGATCAGCCGGTCGTCGGACTTGCCCGCCTGGACCTCCCACACCTCGCTCACACCGTCCGCGGAAAGCTCGTCGGAGGGTTCGCGCACGTGCATCGTGGCGGGCGGACTCATCCAGTTCAGCGGTTTGTAGGATCCGCCGTCGGAGTGGATCAGCACCGAGCCGTCCGCCTTGAGCATGATGAGCCGACGAGCCAGGGGCAGGTGCGCGTTCAAGCGCCCTTCGTACCGTACCGAGCAGTCTGCAATCACTAAACGCACCAGGACAGCCTAGCGGTCCGGTTGCCCCCGGCTCACGCGCTCTTATGCACCGGCGACGACGCCGCGCGTCGGCATGGGCGGCAACGGCACGGAGCTGCCGCCGCGGACGACGGCCCGCACCTGCCTGCTCGGACGACGACGCGCCCCCACCTGCACGGGCGACGACGCGGCGCGGCGGGGTGCAGCGGCGTCGCCGCCGTCAGCGCGCGTCCTGGCGCGGGACGAAGACCTCGCGCACCAGCAGCAGTCCCGCGGCCGCGGTGGGGATGGCGATGAGTGCACCGAGGATGCCCCACAGCGCACCGCCGGCGGCCACCGCGATCACCGCGACCGCGCCGGGAACGGCCACCGCGCGGGCCATGATCCTGGGCGAGACCACGTAGGCCTCGAGCTGGAGGTACGCGAAGTAGCACAGGGCGTACGGGATCGCGGTGTCCCACCCGCCGAGCGTGGCCATGAGCGTCACGAGGATGCCGGCGAGCACGCCACCCACCAGGGGGATGAACGCGAGCAGCGCGACGAACAGGACCAGCAGTGTGGCGTAGGGGACCCCCGTGACGTTCATGAGGATGAACGCGACGAGCGCGTTGAGCAGTGCCACGCACGCCTGACCCATGACGTAGTTGCCCACGCCCTTGGTCATCTGGTCGCCCAGGTGCTTTACCCGGGCGCGCTTGCTCGCGGGGGCCAGGCGATAGCACCAGGCCTTGATCATGGGCAGCGAGAAGAGGAAGTACAGGCTCAGCGCCATGACGATGAGCGTCCCGGTCACTGCATTGATCACCACGCCGCTCACGCTCACGACCGAACCGAACATCCCGCCCAGCAGGTTCTCGTCCGTGGCGAGGCGTTCCTGGAAGGCCCCGGTGGTGTGTTGCACGGACGCGGCGATGTCGAAGCGGTCGTCCAGGCCCTGGAACAACTCGGAGTTCATGAACTCGGTCACGAGCTCGGGGGCGCGGGCCACGAGTTGCTGGGCCTGCTCGATCATGCGGGGGACCACGACCATAATGAACGCGGTGATCACCAGGGCCAGGGCCAGGATCACCACCCCGGCGGCCACCGCGCGGGGCAACCCCTTGGTCTCGAGCCGGCGGACCAGGGGATCCATCCCCAGACAGATGAACGCGGCCGTGACGATCCACCCCACGAGTCCGCCCACGTTGGTCAGCACGTAGTAGCCCAGCAGCGCGATCCCCACGCCCACGGTGAGCAGGAAGCCCGTCTGGATGGGATGCGTCCGCGTGTTCACGGGGTGGTCCCACGGCGCACGCCGCACGGGCTCTCCACCCGCAGCGGGTTCGGGCGGCACCTCGAAGCGGTGGCGGGTCGGACGGAAACGCGCGGGGGGCCGACCCTGCGCTCCTGGGGATGTGCTCACGCCGGAAGCGTACAACGCCGGGCCGCCGGGACTTCCAGCGTTCCCGGTGCACATAATGGGAGCAAAAGACACCCGTCCGTGCGCCCGGGAACAGGGCGCACGATCGAGTCCGCGTCCCATGTCGCGGACTCGCCGTCGAAGGAGGTTCCCATGAGCGAATTCCCCCGTTCCACCCCGGACCAGCAGCCCCCACGGGACGAGCAAGCGGTTCCTGCGTCCGTGCGCGGCGCCGTGGATCTCGGCGCGTCGGGCGGTGCCCGGACGGGTGCCCCGAACGACGACGCCGCGGCGGCGTCCGCGGGCGCCGGTAGCTACCGCGTGGAGCTGACCACCGCGAACTTCCAGCGCTACGCCGAGGCGTCCGCGACGTACCCTGTGGTCGTGGTGCTGCACGCGCCCCAGAGCCCGGAGTCGGAGACGTTCGTGGGCGTGGTCGGGCGGGTCGTGGACGAGTTCCGGGGTCGGCTCATGCTGGGGACCGTGGACGCCGCCGCGGAACCGCAGATCGCGCAGGCGTTCCAGGCGCAGACCGTTCCCACCGTGCTCGCATTGCTCGGTGGGCGCGTGGTGCCGCTCGTGAACTCCACGGTCTCGGAACAGCAGTTGCGTGAGCTGCTGACCGAGCTCGTAAGCCTCGCGCAGCAAAACGGCGTCACGGGGACGGCCGAACCGGTCGCGGCGAACGAGCCCAAACCCCTGCCCCCGCTGCACCAGGAGGCCCTGGACAAACTCGAGGCCGGGGACCTGGCCGGCGCGGAGGCCAGTTACAACAAGGCGCTCGCGGAGAACCCGGGTGACCACGACGCCAAGCTCGCACTCGCCCAGGTGCACCTCTTGCAGCGCGTGAGCGCGATGGACGCGACCGCCGTGCGGGAAGCCGCGGCCGCTGATCCCACGAACGTGCAGGCCGCTCTGGACGTCGCGGACCTGGACCTCTCCGGTGGGCACGTGGAGGACGCGTTCCGGCGCCTGCTCAACCTCGTGCGCACCACGGCCGGGGACGACAAGGATGCCGCGCGGGCGCGTCTCGTGGACCTCTTCGACGTCGTCGGCGCGGAGGATACCCGCGTGGTGGCCGCGCGCGCCCAGTTGATGCGGGCGCTCTTTTAGGCTGCCGCTGATGTCCGGGCTGCGGCTGAAGTCGACCGGTACGGGCGGTGGGCCTTGCGGCAACGCGCGGCCCCGGACGGGCGTCGTTCAGCGGCCCCGGTGAAGGGTTAGCGGGATCCTCGGGTCGACAGTGACGAGGTCCGGTGAATCCGCCATGCCACGCGGGTCACTCAGTACATTGGTGACATGAGTAGCCCAGTGAACGGACCCACGACCCCGCGCCGCGAGCCCGCCCCCGGTGCCGGGGGACCCGTGGCGAACGACCCCTCGACCGAGCAGCAGGGAGCACCCCGGCACGCGGCGCCCTCTGAGCATACGGCACCCCCTAAGGCCGCCCAGTGGTATGCGGCGCCCCATGCCACCACGCAGTACGCGCCCCGAGACCCCGCGCCGCACTCCGGCACGGGGACGCCCGCGCTCGCCGTGCGGGACCTCACCAAGTTCTACGGCCAGTCCGGCCGACCCGCCGCGGATCATGTGAACCTCACGGTGCCGCGGGGCTCCTTCTACGGCCTCGTGGGGCGCAACGGCGCCGGCAAGACGACCACGTTGTCCATGGCCACGGGATTGCTGCGCCCCTCCGCGGGCTCGGTGCTCGTGGGCGGGGGAAGCCGCGAGGAGCTCGTGGACGTGTGGCGTGATCCCGTGACCGCCAAGCGACGCATGGGTGTGCTGCCCGACGGTGCCCACCTGTTCGACCGGCTCACGGGACGCCAGCTCGTGACCTACTCGGGTCTGCTGCGCGGGATGGACCGCGAGCTCGTCGCGCAACGGACCGAGGACCTCATCGTGGCCATGGACCTGCAGGACGCAGCGGGGCGCCAGGTGCAGGACTACTCCGCGGGTATGACGAAGAAGATCGCCCTGGCCGCGGCCATGATCCACGCACCGAGCCTGCTCGTGCTGGACGAGCCGTTCGAGTCGGTGGACCCGGTCTCCGCCGCGAACATCCGATCGCTGCTGCACCAGTACACGAATTCGGGCGGCACCGTGGTGGTCTCGAGCCACGTGATGGACCTTGTGCAGCGCATGTGCGATCACGTGGCCGTGATGGACCAAGGCCGTGTCCTCGCGCAGGGGACCATGGACGAGGTGTGCGCCGGCATGTCCCTCGAGGACCGGTTCGTGTCCTTGGTGGGCGGACGCACCGAAGCGGGGGAGGGGTTGCAGTGGCTGCGTCCCGAGTGAACGACCCGCGCGACGCCGCGGCTCCCGACCACCTCGACACCGCATTCGCAGAAGGCCCCGCACAGGACGTCGCGCCCGACGCCGCCGTTCCCGCCTCCGTGCGCCCCTCGCACGGCGGGGGTGAACCCGTCACGCGCAGCATCGGGGCGTTCGAGGAGGCCCGGCGGTTGGCCGGGCTGAAATGGCGCGTGCTCATCAACACCCTGACCCGCAGCACGTGGATCCTGGTGGGCACGATTCTGGGTGGCCTCTACGCACTGTTCCTCCTGGGGATGGCGCTGACCGCGTTGATCGCGCTCGGGGGTGAAGCCCTCGAGACCGTGGTGGTCGCGTCGGTCCTGCTGGGTTCCCTGCTGCTCGTGGGCTGGTGGCTCGTACCGCTGGTCTCGTCCAAGGCCGACTCCACGCTGGACCCTTCCCGGCTCGCCCTGTTCCCCCTGAGCACCACGGGTCTGGTGGCCGGCCAGGTGGCGGGCGCGGTCGTCGGGATCCCGGGGGTGCTGACCGTGATCGCCCTGCTCGGCTGGCTGTTCTCGTGGCGCGGTTCCACGGTGGCGCTCATTGCGGCAATACCGTGCGCGATCATCGGCGCCCTGCTCGCGTTCGTCGGTTCGCGCTGCGCTACGGCCCTGGGCGCGAACGTCGCGAAGGGGCGGCGCACGAACGAGATCATCTCCATGGTCGTGCTGGTTCTCGTTGTGCTGCTGGGGCCCCTCATCTCCTTGTTCGCGACCGGCCTGGGCCAGGTGTGGCAGCTGCTGCCCACATGGGCGGGAGTTCTCGCGTGGACCCCCCTCGGTGCTACCTGGGCGGTCCCCGGCGACGTCGCGTCGGGTCACTGGCTCGCGGCCCTCGCCCGAGTGACGATCTCCCTGGTCACGCTGCTCCTGCTCGTGGTCGTTACGTGTGCGGGTCTGCGCCGCGCCCTCGGCGACGCCGCCGGCGGAGCCGCCCGGGGGACGTCCCGCCCGCAGGAGGGCGTCGGTCTGTTCGACCGGTTCCCGGCGAACCAATGGGGTGCGGTGGCCGCACGGTGTCTCACGTACTGGCTCAAGGACCCGCGCTACTCGGCGTCGCTGCTCATGATCCCCGCGATCGGGGCGGTCTTCTGGTTCATCGCGGGTGAGTCGGGGTTCAGTCTGTGGGCGCTGCCCCTGTTCGTGTCGCTGCTCATGGCGTACGCGATCTCCGCGGACGTCTCCTACGACAACACCGCGTTCAGCCTTCACGTGCTGGCACCGGTCTCCGGGCGTGCGGATCGACTGGGGCGCGTGGTGGCCCTGCTGATCGTGGCCGTGCCGCTGGTGCTGCTCTCGATCGTGCTCTGGCTCGCGGGCGTGCAACGCTGGGACGCCCTGCCCGCCGTGGTGGGCGTGTGCGTGGGGATCCTGCTCGGTGGCGCCGGCGTGGTCTCGATCGTCTCGGCCCGGTACACGTATCCCACGCCGCCCCCGGGCGCGTCCCCCATGAAGACACCCCAGGGGTTCACGATCCTCAACATGGTGGTGCAGTTCGTGATCATGGGTCTGATGGCCCTGCTCGCGCTCCCGGCCGGGATCCTGCTGATCGTGTACCTCGTCACGGGAGCCGCCGTGTGGTGCTGGCTCGCGCTCGCGGTGGGCCTCGTGGAAGGCTTCGTGGTGTTGTGGATCGGCGTGCGTTCGGGCGGTAAGTGGCTGGACGCGCGCGGGCCCGAACTGCTCCAGGAGGTGGCCGCCTACCGGTGAGCCGGGCCCGGTGCTCGGGGTAGAGTGGAGGACATGGAAATCACCGAAGCCCAGGAATTCACGGGTCCTTCCGTGCGCTCCTCCCGGGTGATCAGCAACGGTCTGTTCGGCACGAAGCCCGAGACCGTGGGTGGCACCTCCACGATCGAGCGCGAGGACACCCGGCAGCTGCAGGAACCCGGTGATCACGAGCGGTTCGCGCACTACGTCCGGAAGGAGAAGATCATGGAGTCGGCACTGTCCGGCGAACCCGTGATCGCCCTGTGCGGCAAGGTGTGGACCCCGGGTCGGGATCCCCAGAAGTTCCCCGTGTGCCCGGAGTGCAAGGAGATCTACCAGGGCCTGCGTCCCGGCAAGGACGAGCCCGAGAACTGACCACCCTTCCCTTCTCGTGAGGTCCCGCGCCGGGCGGGACCACCGGCGGCGCCCGCGCTCAGCGGGCGCCTTTGCCGTGCGGGGTCGCGCGGGCGTCGTCGTCCGTGCCTCGTACGACGGCGATCCGAGCGTCGTCGTCCGCGCGAGCGAGACCCCCGATCCGTGTGACGGGACCGGAGTGGATGCGCGCCAACGAGCGCGCGGAGAGGACGAGCACCACGTGTCTGACAGCGATCAAATGTCCCTTTTCGGAGCCGCGGCGGATCTCCCGCCGGCCTATCCGGACCGGGCGGCGTGGGGGACCGCGCCCAAGTTGCGCGCGTGGCAGGCGGAGGCGATCCACCGCTACGAACAAGCCCAACCGCGTGATTTCATGGCCGTGGCGACCCCTGGTGCGGGTAAGACGACCTTCGCGTTGACCGTGGCCAAGAAGCTGCATGACGCGGGGACCGTTCAGCGCGTGACCGTGGTGACCCCCACGGAACACCTCAAGCGCCAGTGGGCCGACGCCGCGGCGCGCGTGGGACTCGCGATCGACCCCAACTTCAAGAACGCGGACGGCCAGCACGGCCGCGGCTACATGGGCGCGGCCGTGACGTACGCACAGGTGGCCAACAAGCCGCTGCTGCATCGCGCGCGCACCGAGGCCGGGCGCACGCTCGTGATCATGGACGAGATCCACCACGCCGGTGACTCCCTGTCCTGGGGCGACGGGCTGCGCGAGGCCTTCGAACCCGCGACCCGCCGGCTCGCCCTTACGGGTACACCGTTCCGCTCGGACACCTCGCCCATCCCGTTCGTGAGCTACGAGGAGGACGGGGACGGGATCCGCCGGTCCACGGCCGATTACACGTACGGGTACGCGGACGCCCTGCACGATCACGTGGTGCGTCCCGTGATCTTCATGGCCTACTCGGGTCAGATGCGCTGGCGGACCTCGGCCGGTGAGGAGATGGCCGCCCAGCTCGGGGAGGGGTTCACCAAGGACATCACGTCCCACGCGTGGCGTACCGCCCTGGACCCGCACGGGCAGTGGATCCCGTCGGTGCTGCGCGCCGCCGATCAGCGGCTCACGCAGGTGCGGCGCACCGTCCCGGACGCCGGGGCGCTCGTGATCGCCACGGACCATCAGGACGCCAAGGCCTACGCCGAACAGTTGCACGCCATCACGGGGGAGCGGCCCACCGTGGTGCTCTCGGACGACAAGACTGCGTCCAACAAGATCGACGAGTTCTCCGAATCCGACAAGCGCTGGATGATCGCGGTGCGCATGGTCTCCGAGGGCGTGGACGTGCCCCGGTTGGCCGTGGGCGTGTACGCCACGTCCACCTCCACGCCGCTGTTCTTCGCCCAGGCGGTGGGTCGTTTCGTGCGCGCCCGCAAGCGCGGGGAGACCGCGTCCGTGTTCCTGCCCTCGGTGCCCACGCTCATGGCGCTCGCCAACTCCATGGAGGAGGAGCGGGACCACGCGTTGGACAAGCCCAAGAACATGCCGGGGGTCGTGGACTTCGACCAGCCCATGGAAACGGGCTGGGACGACGACCTGCTGGATGAGGCCAACCGCGAGGACAAGGCGTCGTCGTCCCTGGCCCAGGGCAACTTCCAGGCCCTGGACTCGGACGCGTCCTTCCACGGTGTGCTCTTCGATGGCGGCGCCTTCGGCGGTGGCGCGGCGGTTGGTTCCGAGGAGGAAGCCGACTACCTGGGGATCCCCGGGTTGCTCGACGCGGACCAGGTCTCGGCCCTGCTGCGGGAGCGGCAATCGCGCTCGGCCCAGCGCAACGGTCGGAGCGGCCATGACGCACCCCAGACCCCCGCGGTGCCGGATCACCGCCGCCTGAAGGACCTGCGCTCGCAGCTGTCCAAGAACGTCTCCGCGTGGTCCGCGCGCACCGGAACACCGCACGGGGTGATCCACAACGAATTGCGCACCAAGTGCGGAGGCCCGGCCGTGGCTCAGGCCTCCGAGGACCAGCTGACCGCACGGATCGCCCTGTTGCAGCGCTGGTTCATCGGCCGGAAGTAGCCGACGCCGCGTAGTGGCCGACGCGGCGACGCGGCCAAGCGACGCAGCGGCGCGGCTCGCACGGCGGCGCGGCGGGCGTTCAGTCCAGGTCGGTCACGACCTCCGCGCCCGCGGCCTCGAGTTCCTCGACCGCCCGCTCACCGGACTCGGCTGCCACGGGCGCGGTGAGCGGCAGCAGCACCCGGGTCTCGTAGCCGGCCTCCACGGCGTCCTTGGCGGTGGCCAGCACGCAGTGGTCCAGCGCGAGACCGACGACGTCCACGGCCTCGACGCCGCGTTCCTGCAGCCAGTCGTCCAGGCTCACGCGTTCTTCGTCGGAGTCCTCCTCCGGTTCCCCCATGGGGACGTCCACGTCCGGGGCGGACAGGCCCTCGAAACCGGAGTAGGCGGCGTCGTATGCGCCCTTACGGAAGTACTCCGTGACGTACTCGGTGTCGAGATCGGGGTGCGTGTCAGCGCCGGTGGTCTCCGCGACGCAGTGCACGGGCCAGCTCGTGACGAAGTCGGGGGTGTCGCTGAAGTGCTCCCCGGGGTCAACATGCCAGTCCTGGGTCGCGGCCACGGCAACGTAGTCGCCGTGGTGGTCCTCGAGGTACTCGGAGACCTGCGCGGCGACCGCCGCCCCGCCTTCGACGGCCAGGCTGCCGCCCTCGCAGAAGTCGTTCTGGATGTCCACGATCAGCAATGCAGTGCGCATGGCTACCTCCCTGGTCAGTGTGCGGTTCCGGGTTCGATCACGGTGGGGATCACGGGCTCGCCCTCGGAGAGTCGGCGCGCCGCGCGGGGCAGTTCGGCCACGGAATCGACGTGGCGCTGCCGGGCACGGGTGACGGCCTCGGGGCCCGTGTAGCCGTCGTGCAGCTCGCCGCCGGTGACGTAGTCCACGAGCAGGGGGCGGTCATCGCCGTCGTCCTCGGGCATGTGCGACACGCCCACGATCTCGTGTGTGGCCACGCCCTGGGGATCACGACGGCGCAGCGCGTACTTCTCGCCGCCCACCGACTTCTTGCCGGAGGACGCCTTGGCCACGGGTTCCATGGCGCCCGAGGCGCCCTCGCGCGAGACGAGCTTGTAGACCATCGACGACGTGGGGGCACCCGAGCCCGTGACGAGGCGCGTGCCCACGCCGTATGCGTCCACGGGAGCGGCGCGCAGGGCGGCGATCGCGTACTCGTCCAGGTCGCTGGTGACCGTGATCCGGGTGTTGGAGTTGCCGAGCTTGTCGAGCAGCGCGCGCACGGACGTGGCCTGCGTCACGAGGTCGCCGGAGTCCAGGCGTACGCCCCCGAGGTCCTTGCCCGCGATCTCGACGGCGAGCGTGACGGCCCGTTCGACGTCGTACGTGTCGACCAGAAGGGTCGTGGACACACCCAGCGCGTCCAGTTGGGCGCGGAACGCCTGCTCCTCGGAGTCGTGCAGCAGGGTGAATGAGTGGGCCGCGGTGCCCACGGTCTTGACCCCGTAGCGGAAACCGGCCTCGAGGTTGGAGGTCGAGTCGAAGCCCGCGACCACGGCGGCGCGGGCCGCGGCCACGGCCGCCTGCTCGTGGGCGCGGCGCGATCCCATCTCGATGCACGGGCGCTCTCCCGCGGCACCCACCATGCGGGAGGCCGCCGAGGCCACGGCGGAATCGAAGTTCAGGACGGAGAGGATGTAGGTCTCCAGGACGCACGCCTCGGCGAACGAGGACTCCACGCTCAGCAGCGGCGAGTGGGGGAAGTACGTCTCGCCCTCGGCGTAGCCGCGGATCTGGCCGGTGAAACGGAAGTTCTCGAGGTACGCCACGGTCTGGGCGTCCACCACGGCGGTGTCCCGCAGGAACCGCAGCTGTTCGTCGGTGAATCGGAACTGCTCGAGCCCCTCGAGCACCCGGCCCATCCCGGCGAACACCCCGTAGCGGCGGCCGTTGGGGAGTCTGCGGGCGAAGACCTCGAACACGCTGCGGCGGGACGCGGTGCCTGCCCGGAGCGCGGCCTGCAACATGGTGAGCTCGTAGTGGTCCGTCAGCAAGGACGTGGGCTGCGGGTGCCAGGAATAGGTGTGCTCGTTCACGTGGCCAGCCTAGTGGGCCGTCCGTCGTGCGCACATCCGTGTCCCCGTGACTACCATGGAGGCGATGTTCACTACGCACCGCGCCGTCCCCGCCCGGATCCCGGCCGTCCTGATGAGCTCCGCGCCGGCGGAGTCCCCCGTGCTCGAACGGGAGGAGCAGGCGGTCACGGCCATGAACGTGCCGTGGAACGTGGTGGTGTGGGACGATCCAGTGAACCTCATGAGCTACGTGGTCTACGTGTTCCGCACCCACTTCGGCTACTCCGACGCCAAGGCCCGCACACTCATGCTCGAGGTGCACAACCGGGGCCGCTCGATCGTGTTCACGGGAACCCTCGAGGAGGCGGAGACGCACGTGAGCTCGCTGCACGGCTACGGCCTGTGGGCCACGTACGAGAAGGCGGGGGAGCACTGATGGCGCACGGGTTCAAGCGCACGCGCAAGGGCATCGTCGGTCGGTTCGAGGCCCCCGAGGTGCGGTTGTTGCAGAAACTGTTCTCGGACGTGGGGGAGACCCTGGCACCCGCAGCGCGCGAGGACGGGCCGGCTCGCAACGACGACCCGCTCGAGGCGCTGCTCGGCTGGGACGAGGACGTGGCCGAACCCACGGACCCGGCGGTGCGCAGGCTGCTGCCCGCGGCGTCGTCGGACCCGGAACAGGCCGCGGAGTTCCGGCGACTCACGGACCGCTCGCTGCGCGAACGCAAGACCGCGGCATTGCGTGCGTCCTCCCTGGCCCTGGAATCCCAGCCCGTGGTGCTGAGCGTGGCGCAGGCACAGGACTTCGCGCGCTCGCTCAACGACGTCCGCCTGGTGCTGGCCTCCCGGCTGAACATCGACTCGACCGAGGCCGCCGAGCGCGTGGCCGAGCTGACCGACTTCGGCCGGGCCGAGGACGTGGAGCAGTACATGGGTGTGGTCTACAACTTCGTCTCCTGGCTTCAGGAGACCCTCATGAACGCGCTGCTGAAGACCCTGCCGCCCCGGTGACCGGGGATCGCCAAGGTCACACGTCTCATGCGCGAGGGCGCGCGCGAAAAGCACTACAGTTTTCCGGTATGCAGGTGCACGAACGTCCCACCGGTCCCAATCCCAACTCGCCCATCGGCGTGTTCGATTCGGGTGTGGGCGGGCTCACGGTGGCGCGGGCGATCATCGACCAGCTGCCCAACGAGGAGATCCTCTACGTCGGTGACACCGCGCACGGCCCCTACGGGCCCCTGCCGATCGCCGAGGTGCGTTCCAACGCCCTGCGCATCATGGACGACCTCGTGGACTCCGGGGTCAAGCTGCTCGTGATCGCGTGCAACACCGCGTCCGCCGCAGTGCTGCGGGATGCGCGCGAGCGTTACACACGCGGTTACAACATCCCCGTGACCGAGGTCATCCAGCCCGCGGTGCGCCGCGCGGTGGCCACCACGCGCTCCGGTCGGGTGGGGGTGATCGGCACCGAGGCGACGATCGGCTCGCGCGCGTACGACGACACGTTCGCGGCCGCACCCCAGCTCGAAATCACGTCCGTGGCGTGCCCCGAATTCGTGGAGTACGTGGAGCGCGGCGTCACCACGGGGCCCGATCTGTTGCGCACCGCCCAGCACTACCTCCAGCCCCTCAAGGACGCGAGCGTAGACACCCTGGTGCTCGGGTGCACGCACTACCCGCTGCTCACGGCGGTGATCTCTTACGTCATGGGCGAGAGCGTGAACCTGGTCTCGTCCTCGGAAGAGGCCTCGCGGGACGTCTACCGCTGCCTGCTGGACAACCACCTCGAGCGGGATCCCGAGCTCGCTCCCCACCACGAATTCCTGGCCACGGGGGACCCCGTGAGCTTCGAGGTCCTCGCCCAACGGTTCCTGGGCCCCGAAGTGGTCCGCGTCCGGCACACGGCGTCCGTCGCGGAGCAGTACCCCACCGGTTCCCTCGCCACGATCCACGCGGCTCAGCGCTGAGTCGGCACCAGAAAGGCGATCACCCATGATCCTCACAGTGATCGGTAACACCGGAAGTTTTCCCGGGCCCGATGCCCCCGCCTCGTGCTACCTGCTCTCCGGCGAGGACGCGCACGGGCGCACGTGGCGCATCGTGCTGGACATGGGCAACGGTGCCCTGGGTGTCCTGCAGCGCCACATCGACCTGCACGAGATCGACGCGATCATGCTCTCCCACCTGCACCCGGACCACTGCGTGGACGTGGGCGGTCTGCACGTGGCTGTGAAGTGGGATCCCCGCGGATGGCAGGGCGGTCGCATCCCGATCTACGGTCCGTCCATGCTGCACGGATACCTCAACCAGCTGCACCTGTTGCCGCCCGAGCACTCGATGGACACCGAGTTCGACTTCCACGTGTGGCAGGCCAACCAGCCCGTGACCGTGGGTCCGTTCACGGTCACACCCCACCCAGTGAACCACCCGTGCCCCGAGCCCTATGCGCTGCGCGTCGAGTACCGCGGGGCCCAGGGCACGGAAGTCCTCACGTATTCGGGGGACACCGACGTGTGCGACGAGCTCGTGGCAGCGGCCCGCGACGCGGACGTGTTCCTGTGCGAGGCCGCCTACCAGGAGGGCCGCGAGGACCATCTGCGCGGGATCCACCTCACGGGCAAGCGCGCGGGAGAGACCGCGACCGCCGCGGGTGTGCGTCGGTTGCTGCTGACCCACCTGCCCGTGTGGAACTCGGTGGACACGGCCACGGCGGAGGCCGTCGGAGCGTTCTCCGGTCCGGTCACGGTGGCCCGTGTGGCCACGAGTTACGACGTTGCCGGGCCGACCGACCAGTCGTTCACTGCATTGGCAAGCGCGGTGACCGGGGACTAGGCTGAAACCCATGACTTCGCCTACCGAGCCGGCACGATCCACCGAGAATTCCACGGGCGAGGGTGGCTCCGCCGCATCGGGGCTGGTACGAGCGGACGGGCGCGCCGTCGACGAACTGCGGCCCATCACCATCACCCGCGGTTGGTCCGAACAGGCCGAGGGTTCCGCCCTGATCGAATTCGGCGGCACCCGTGTGCTGTGCACCGCGTCCCTCACGGAGGGCGTGCCTCGCTGGCTCAAGGGTGAGGGCCGGGGTTGGGTCACCGCGGAGTACGCCATGCTCCCGCGCGCCACCTCCACGCGCTCGGCCCGCGAATCGGTCAAGGGCAAGGTCGGTGGCCGCACCCATGAGATCTCGCGTCTGATCGGCCGCTCCCTGCGTTCGATCATCGACCTCAAGGCCCTCGGGGAGAACACCGTGGTCCTCGACTGCGACGTCCTGCAGGCCGACGGCGGTACGCGCACCGCGTCCATCACCGGCGCGTACGTCGCGCTCGCCGAGGCCATCCGCTGGGCCCACGACAACGGCATCCTCAAGCCGCGGGTCAACCCCCTCATCGACACGGTCTCGGCCGTGTCCGTGGGGATCATCGACGGTGTTCCCATGCTGGACCTGCCGTACGTGGAGGACGTGCGCGCGGAAACCGACATGAACGTCGTCGTGACCGGCTCGGGGGACTTCGTGGAGGTCCAGGGCACGGCCGAGGGCGCACCGTTCAAGCGCGCCGAACTGGACGTGCTGCTCGACCTCGCCGTGGCTGGGTGCGCCCAGCTGGCCGAGATCCAGCGGGAGACCCTGGAGGCCACCCGTGGCCGATGACGTACGCGGTGCCCGCGTGGTGCTCGCGACACAGAACGCGGGCAAGGTGCGCGAGCTGCAGGCCATGCTCCGCGACGCGGGGCTGACGGATCCCGGGATCGTGGTGGACGCGCGCACGGCCGGGCTGAGCGACGTCGTCGAGACGGGCGTCACGTTCCAGGAGAACGCGCTGCTCAAGGCGCGTACTGCCGCCGCGGAGACGGGACTCATCGCGCTCGCGGACGACTCGGGACTCAGCGTGGACGTCATGGGCGGCGCCCCGGGCATCTTCTCCGCGCGGTGGAGCGGGGTCCACGGCGACGACGCCGCCAACCTCCAGCTGCTGCTCGCCCAGCTCGGGGACATCGCCCCCGAAAACCGCCGCGGCTCCTTCCTGTGCGCCGCCGCGGTCGTCGCACCGGACGGCGCCGAGCACGTGGTCACGGGTGAGCTGCCCGGGAACATTCTGCGCGAACCCGCGGGGGAGAACGGGTTCGGCTACGACCCGATCTTCGCCCCGGACGGCCAGGACGGCCTCAGCTGCGCGCAGTTGAGCCCAGAGCACAAAAACAGGATCAGCCATCGTGCGCAGGCCATGGCCGCCGTGTTGCCGCACTTGTTGCAGCTGCTCACGGGTTCGAGTGGGACCGCGCGGCAGGACGGGCCGGAAGCCGCAGTGGCGTCCCCCCTGGAACCGGAGCCAGAGGACTGACCCATGACTTTCGCGTGCGGACACCTACCTTTCGCTCCGGCTGTCGAGGCCGTGTTGGCGGAGGCCAGGGTGCGCGTGGATCGCTCCGAGTGGGAGCTGCACGCCGGCGGGTCCGCGCACATCGTGGTCAACGCGGGGCACGTGATGAGCGTGCGGATCGCCAAGAACCCGACCTCGGGGGAGAACGTGCGCAGGCGTACCCGTGCGCTGTCGCGGCTACCGGAGTTCGACTTCGCCGTGCCGCGCCCCCTGACCCCCGTGCTGCAGGACGGGCGGTACACCGCGGTGGGGATGACTTGGATCCCGGGCAGCCCCCGCCCGCCGGGGCACGCGGACCCGCGGGAGCTGCGCAGGGTCCTCGAGCAGGTACATGATGCGGACGCGCGCGCGGCGGAACCGTGGCTGGACCGGCCCGGTCAGCACTGGGGCGGTCACCGCCGTCGCCACGTCCTGCTGGACCAGGTGCTGCCGCTGCTGCTCCCGCGGAACCGGGACCGCGCCATGAATGCGATTG
The DNA here is from genome assembly GCF_017168375.1 of Kocuria sp. KRD140. Lineage (NCBI taxonomy): Bacteria > Bacillati > Actinomycetota > Actinomycetes > Micrococcales > Micrococcaceae > Kocuria > Kocuria sp. KRD140. Next base: position 161,165 of record NZ_JABFAW010000002.1, on the reverse strand, counting down.
AGGACCTCGTGGCCCTGGACAACGTCCCGCCGCGGCTCGTGCACGGGGACCTCATGGGCTCCAACATGCTGTGGCAGGACGATCACCTGGTGGGCGTGATCGACTGGGACCATGCGAGCATGAGCGATCCCGCGTACGACGTCGCGTCCCTGGGACTCTGGTTCGGCTGGTCCAGCGTGCGCCAGGCGACGGACGAGGAGAACTGTCTGCGCGCGCGGTTGCACTCCCGGATCTTCCCGCTGCAGGCCGTGGCATACGCGCTGCACCATGAACTCGACACCGCCCAGATCCGCCAGGCCGTGGAGAAGGCGGACGCGTGGTACGAGACCCGCGCCATGGCCTCCGTGTGAGCGACATGCCATGTCGGAGGCGTTGCCTACCCTGATCGGGTGCCCGTCAGTTTCACCGCCATAGATTTCGAGACCGCCAATCGCAGCCCTGCGTCCGCGTGCGCCCTGGGGGTGGTACGCGTCCGGGACGGCCAGGTGGTGGACACCCGGTACTCACTCATCCGTCCGCCGCTCGGCCACGACGGGTTCGAGCCCGGCAACGTCCGGATCCACGGCATCCGGCCCGCGGACGTCGCCCACGCGCCCACGTTCGACCTGCTGTGGGACTGGATGTGCGAGAACATCAGCCCGGAGGATCCGGATTCGGTTCTGGTGGCACACAATGCCGTCTTCGACACCGGCGTGATCAAGGCGGCGAACCGGGCGTGCGGCGGAACCGCTCGGAACTGGGACTACGCGTGCACTCTCCGCTTGGCCCGTGCGGCCTACACGCTGCGTTCCTACGCTTTGCCGTCGGCGTCCCGCGCGGCGGGGGCGGAGGTCGTGGAGCACCACAATGCGCTCAGTGACTCCCTCGCGTGCGCCGGGATCGTGCTCGATCTCGCGCGCCGCAGTGGGGCGCACAGCATGGCCGAACTCACGGCGCACTACGGGGTCAGGCTGCAGCGCGCGACCCTGTGACGCGACGCGCCTCCGATCGGGGTGATTCTCAGGCGTGCGGCCGCCACAGGGTGAGCCAGCGATCGGCCAGGGCGAGCAGTTCACGGCGGGACGCCGCGCGGGTTCCGGAGGGATCGGTGCCGGATGTGTCCGTGCCGCTGTGCGTTTTTGTGGTGCGGCTGTTGTCGTCGGCCACGGCGTCCTGCCGGGCCATGCGGTCGTCGCCGGCGGCGCCGTTGCCGCCGGGCGCGCCGTTGCCGCTCTCCCCGATGTCCTCGCCGTGTGTGGCGTCGCCGAGCCCCCAGCGCGCGGCAGCAACACTGACCGCGACGGTACGTGCCGCGTCGTTCGCCGCCAGGTGACCGGACAGCAGCGAGAGAGCCCGCTGAGCGACGTCGTCCCCCGAGTTGTCCGCGTGCGGCGCATCCTCGGCGCACAGCACCGCCGCGAGCCCCAGTGCCAGGGCCGACGACGCCGCGGTTCCGTCCCCCACGGCCCGCGTGAACGCTCCCGCGGGTTCCGTCATCCCATCGAACAGGGAGTCCCGGGCGGATCGGTCCGCGCACAGGTCGAGCAGCTCCCGGGTGAGGGGCGCGGGCCGGGTCATGAGTGTGACCACTCGGCCGGTTTCCTCGACTACGTCCTGAAGTGAGGCCCCACTGCCCCGCGCACGGCCCGCCGCGTGAACGGTCAGGGCCGCACCAACAGCCGCGGTCTGTGCCTCGGCGCTGCCGTGGGTGATCGCGGCCGAGTCCACGGCGAGGGCCACGAGCGACTTCCACCCGATGTGGGGCACCAGTCCATAGGGCAGCGTGCGGGCCAGGATCTCGGCGCTGTCCGCGAGTGGCAGGACCGGACGAGTGACCTCGCCCAGGCGGCCCATGGACAAGGCGGTGAAACCGTCCCCGGCGTGCTCACCCGGTGCGGTGAGGAGGGGGTAGTGGTGGTCCAGGTCGTCGTCGGGCGGGTGCGGTGCGTCGCCGGGGAGCTTCGCGCCGTTGCGCACGGCCCAGCGCAAGTACGCGAGCCACGCGCACGCCGTGGGATCCGCGGCCTGACCGTCATTCGCCCAGTGGGCCACCTCGTTCAGCGCCCCCGCGGTGCGCGCGAGGAGCTGGGTTCCCTCGCCGGGTCGTTCGGCCGCGGTCGCGCGCCACGGCGAGAGGAACACGCTCCTCACGAGCGACGGATACCACGACGACGCCGCGTCCAGACCGCGGTCTTGTTCCAACAGTTCGGGCGTGTGCGGTGAGGTCATGGGATCAGTCTATGAGGGTGGCAATGGATCGTGCGGGGTGATGCAGCTCGGGCATGGGGCCGTTCAAGAGGTCCGGGCGGCATAGGAGCCTGCCCGGGCTGGGAGCGCCTCGGGTACGGGACGGATCAAGTCGGCCGGGTGTCTCAGGAGATTGCGAGGGCTAACGGGCATGTCCGGCCTCGAGAGCGTGGGGGCCTTCCCTGGACTCGGCTATTTGTCGGCGCCGGGGCAGCCGATGCCGGTGGGGTTGGTGTGGCAGTCATCGGCGACGTTGTGCACGGTGGCCCGCCACACACTCAGCGCCACCGGGGGTGAGGTGACTTGGTTGTAGCCGGCGACCGGTTGCCACCCGGTGTCGGCGATGTTGTATTCCCCGTAGAACGAGGTTGTCAGGGTCACGGTGAAGTCCCCGGTGGTGGTGTACACGTGGGAGGTGTCGGTGGGCTCATCCCACGCACCGTCGGGTAGGGGTGCCCCGGTCAGGGGTGTGGGGCCCAGGGTGGTGCCGTCCCCGTAATACCAGGTGTATTGGACGGGGTAGGCCCTCACCTGGACGGGGTAGCCACCCAGGGTCGTGGTGAAGGTCTGGGGTTGGGCCTGCGCATAAACATTGGTGTGCATGTTCTTCAAGGTGTCCGGGGCGGGTTGGACGTGACTGGCGGCGGGGGCGACGGCCAGTTGTTGGAAGTCCTGGAGGGTGAACACCGGCAGCGGCACGTACCCGTCGTCGCTGGCTTGATCGGCTTGGGTGTTGCTGACGCACAGTTGGGTACCGCGCGCGGCGCGGGTCCTGTCATTGGCCCCGCCAATGACGATGTCCATGTTCACACCGGCGGCCCCGGTGTCGTCGGTGCATTCCTGGGTGGTACGGCACCGTGTGAGTGCTGCCCCACGTTGGTCGGTGCAGGGGTCTTGGAGGCCGTAGACGGTTTTGTTCTTAGCGGTGTCCATCAGGCGGGCGTTGAAGAAGATTGAATCCTCGTTGGACATGAGCCGATCACGCAGCGCCTTCTGGAACGCAGGATCGGTATCCGGATCCCAATCGCTAGTTTCTGCCGTGGCCGGCTGCTGGCCCCTCGTCCCCGCTTGGATCCCTCGCTGCGGTGCTGTGGCGCCATTACGCCGGGATTCCAAGGACATGCGGATAAGTGATCCGTGTGCATCGGCGGTGGTGTTTTCGAAACCTGCGAAATAGCCCTGTCCCCAAGAGTCAGCCGATTCGGCTGCGGTGGCCTGATTGACGCCTATATAAGTCGGCGCGAGTAGAAATAATGCAAATATTATCGCGAGGAATCTCTGATATCCAGTATGGATTGTCATAGCGATCCCCTGGGGGAGGCGGTAATGTAAATCCATCGGCCACTTTCATACATCAACGTCACGTCCAGGGCGTCCGCGCTGTCGTATGGCATTTGTCGGCTGACGACCTGATGGTCGTTGATTACCAGAATTCCGGAACTCGTTGCTTCAACCGGTATCGTGTACTCGCCCGTTGGACGCTGCCTGAAGGAGTTTGGCAGGAATTCGGACGTCTCATTTCCCCCGGCCATCCATTTCTGGGAATCGTAACTGTCCGCAATTCTCGAAAATTGATCTGTGCACCTGCTACAAGTCTCAGAAGTCACCTCTCGAGCATAGGAGGTGTTCCCCGTCTGAAACGCATACCATTGCGCGGTTAGCCAATAGTTCAGGAACGCCTGCGCGCCGGCCTCGGTTTCGTCCCTGGCCTCCGCGGGCATCACGGGCTTGGGAACATTGCGGGCCGGATGCTCCAGGGTGGCGGGTTCGTAGTCCTCCGGGACCTTCTGGCCCGTGGCCAGCACCGTGGGTTCCTCCGGACGCCAGTCATCGGGCAATGCGCTGTCGGACCCGCTCGGGGACTCGCTCTGCGGCGTCGTCGGGGATGCGGGGGAGGCGTCCGGCGCGGGGGACGTGGGCTGCGCCGTCGTCCCCGCGGAAGTGACTCCCGTGGGCGCGGCGCTGTCACCCCCACCCGCTCCGGGCGAGCCGTTACCGCACCCGGTGAGTAGCAGCGCTGCGAGCAGGGCGAGGGTCGTTCCCCGGCCGGCCGTGGCGATCAGTCGTGGTGAATGCATCCCGGTGAACCCCCTCGTGCCACACCGTTGTGTGACGTACCCGACATTCCCCAGAGCATAGAGGCGCAAGACGGCGCGGGCCATGGCCGGGCCGTAGCTTGTGGACGACGAAGAACATGCGCATGCATGACCCCTGGTCACGGCGTGGAAGAGGGAACTAGCGAGTAGAAACAATCCGCCACGTGGCGCGCCGCCGGCCTAGCGAAGCGGTGGCGGCCGCGGTGGATCACACCGTCAGGGGGCCTGCGCCGTGTGACCTGTACATGTGCGGGAGGTCGCTGTGGGTGTCCGAGACCGCGGTTACATTGACCCCATGCTGATCTTGCACACCTCCGACTGGCACCTGGGGCGTACCTTCCACGGCGTCGACATCCTGGACGTCCAGGCGCAGGCCATGGCCGAGATCGTCGAGTGGGTGCGGCACCACGGTGTCTCCGCGGTCCTGGTCTCGGGGGACGTGTACGACCGCGCCCAGCCCCGCACGGAGGTGGTGGAGCTGCTCAGCACCACCCTGGCGCAGATCCGCGAGGCGGGCGCGTACGTGATACTCACGAGCGGAAACCACGACTCCCCGGCGCGGTTGGGTTTCGGCTCCGGCATCATGTCCCACGGCGGCGTCCACCTGTTGACCCGCGTGCCGGACGCCCATGTCCCGGTCCTGCTCTCGCAGTCGACGGACTCCACGATCACGGTCGCCCGGGCGACGGCGCCGCCCGCCCCCGACCCGCGCGGTGCCACCCTGTCGGGGGCGTTCACGGTGGCCGTGTACGGCATCCCGTACATCGAACCGCGCGCGGCCGCGCCGTCGCTCGACTGTGCACCCACGCACCAGGCCGTGCTGGGCACCGTGATGGAGCGCATCAATGCGGACAGGAAAGAACGAGGCGACATCCCGTCCGTCGTCATGGCGCACGCGTTCGTGACGGGGGCGCAACCCACGGACTCGGAGCGCGTCGTCGATTCCGGGGGCCTCGGCACCGTCCCGGCGGAGGTCTTCGCCCGTCATGACTACGCGGCGCTCGGCCACATCCACCGCCGGCAGCGAGTCGCGGACGTCGTGCGCTACAGCGGCTCGCCCGTGGCCTATTCCTTCTCCGAGGCCGGACACCCCAAGGGAGCGTGGCTCGTGGACGTCCAGGAGACCGGGGTCCATGAGGTCACCGGCTTGGACCACGCCGCGCGCATGGATCTGGCGTGCCTGCGGGGGACACTCGACGAGTTGCTACGGGATCCGGCGCACACCTCGGCGGAGGGTGCCTGGTGTCAGGTGGTCCTCACGGATCGTGACCGCCCGGCATCCGCGATGGATCGGATCAGGACGCGGTTCCCCCGCACGGTGGAACTGCGCTGGGAACCCGAGGGCGGCCGGACTCTGACCCAGCAGGCGTACAGCGCGCGGGTCGCGGAAGCCGCCGGTGCCGAGGAGCTGTGCGCCCAGTTCTACGACCACGTGCGGCATCGGGGGCTGTCCGGGCCGGAACAGGACGAGATCGCGGACGCGGTGGCCGCCGCGCGCAGCAGGGGAGTGGAGCAGTGAAGCTGCATCGGATGGAGATCACCGCCTTCGGGCCGTTCGCCAAGCGGGAGACGGTGGATTTCGACGTCCTGAACGAGGCAGGGGTCTTCCTGCTCAACGGCGAAACCGGGTCGGGTAAGACCAGCGTGTTGGATGCCATTTGCTTCGCGCTCTACGGATCCGGGCCCACGACTGCCGCCAAGGGCGGGCGCAAGGCCCAGCACAGTGATCATGCGGATCCCCGCACCGGGCCGCGCGTCGAGTTGGAGTTCACGGCGGGCGGCCGGCGGTGGCACGTGAGCAGGACGCCCGCGTGGCGCGAACCGTCCTCCCGGGCTGCGTCCGGGTGGAGCGACCGTCACGCCACGGTGTCATTGCGGGAACACGTGGCGGGGGAATGGGTGGACCGTGGTTACCGCCCGGACGACGTGGGGCAGACCATCCACCACGTCGTGGGTCTGGACCGTGAGCAGTTCACCCAGGTGATGATGCTTCCCCAGGGCCAGTTCGCCAGGTTCCTGCAAGCCGGTTCCAAGGAGCGGGAAGACCTCCTGGAAACGCTGTTCGGCACGGACGTCTACGCGGACATCCAGGATGAGCTGAAAACGCGCTCGGATCGAGCCAAGAGCGTCCTGTACGAGGCGGAACGCGAGGCGGAACGAGCGGACGAGGTCCTCGCCCGGCTCAGGGAACGCGTGGCCCACACGGTCGCCCGGTTACCGGTGGACGTCCTATCGGACCTCCCCGGGGCGCTCCGGACCCGATTGGATCTCCCATCGGACGAGGGGTCGGTCGGCGACGTCGCCGTGGGCACTGCGGCGGACCCCAACGGTGGAGAAACTGACGCGGGTTCGTCTGACCAGGGCCGAGCCTCGACCAGTGCTGCGTCGGCCGCTTCGGAGGAGGGGCCTGCGGACGGGAAATCGGGGGACGCCGACAACGAAGGGGGCCCGGATCGATGGCGTGAGCTGGTCGACGACTGCGACACCCTCGTAGACACGGTGGGCCGGGCACGGGACGGCGCGGCGTCGTCGTACACAGGGGCCCAGCAGCGCTACGCACAATTGGAGACCCTGCATTCGCTGGTCAGGAGGCGCGGCGAACTCACGCGGCGCCGGGATGAACTCGCGGAGTACGCGGAGCAGTCGGAGGACGCGGCCCGACAACTGCGCGAGCACGAGGCGGCACAGGAATTGCAAGTACCGCTCGTGGAACTGCGTGACGCCCGACGGCGCGTCGCGACCCTTGACGTTGCCGTCACCGACCTGCGTGCCACTGTCACGGGGGACGCGCCGTCGGCCCGCGTGGCTCAGCACATTCTGGGTCCGGACGCGAGCCTCATGGACGCCGTGGACGAGTCCGGGCAGGTGCCCGCGGGTCTGCGCGATGCAGTCGTGACCGCGCGCGAATCCGCCAGGGGCGCCGTGGCCCAGGAGGAGTCGCTCACGAGGGACGAGGAGGAGGCGGCTCGTGAACGCAAGGCCCTTTCGGCGCTCGAGGAGCGGGCGACGCACCTCACCCGGGACCTCGCCTCCGCGCGGGACGCCTTGACCCGCAGCGAGGAATCGCATCGCGAACTCCTGGGGGAGGTCAAGGACGAGGCCCTCGTGCGCGAACGGGCCCGCACCGCGCGGGAGGCCGTGGCCGCGAGTCGGGAATACGCACGGGCCCGGGCGGAGGAGCAGGAACGGGCGCGCCGGTACCGGGAGGATGAAACCGCACGGCGGGCTGCCGCCCAGCACGTGGAAGCGCTCGAAGCGCAGCGCTACGCGAGTGCGGCCGCGACCCTCGCCGCCGGGCTGGAGCCGGGGGATCCGTGCCCCGTGTGCGGAGCCACGGAGCACCCGCACCTCGCCGGCGCCGGAACCGAGGACGAGGTCACCGATGACGCACTCGATCGCGCACGCGCCGCCCGGGACACCGCACAGGACACCGTGGATGCATCCCACGCAGCGTGGCAGCGGGCGCAGACCGGTGCGGCCGAGGCGCTCGCGCGCGGCGCGGACACGGACGTCGACGCCGCCGTGGACCGGCGTCGCCACGCCGATGAGGAACTGGCCCGACTCGAGCAGAGCCTGACCCGGGTGCGCCGGGGTGAGGCCGAGATCGCGGCTGCTCGGCGGGAGGTCCAAGATCTCGAGGGGGAGGGGACGCGGATCAACGGTGACATCGCGGGGACCCGTGCGCGCCTCGAGGGACTCCTGACACGGTGCGACCGGGTGCGTGAGGAGTTGGCCCTGCGCATCAGGGGTTTCGATTCGGCCACCGAGTTCCTCGAACGGTCCGAGCACCTCGTGCGCACGGTGAGCGAGTGGGAATCGCAACAGCGGGCGCTGGAGGCCGCGCAACACGAGGTCCGCACCGCGCAGGGTGCCGTGGAACGTGCCCTTGACGCGTCCCCGTTCGAGACCGAGAGCGCCGCGGACGAGGCTCTCATGGACCCGGCGGACGCGGCCGGACTCTCCGAGCGGCTCACCGCCCTGCAGGAGGAGCGGGACTCAGTCTCGGCGGAACTCGCGACCCAGGACATGCAACGCGCCGAGGGGCTCAGCGCCGAGGAACGCGCGGGCTTGTCCGAGGAAGCACTGGCTCGCACCGCCGCCGAACGGGACGGGTACGAACAGTTGCGGGATGCATTGAACCAGAAGCTGGGCGGACTGCAGACCCTCGCGGCCGACGCCGCATCCCACGCCGAGCACATGCCCGCCCGACACGCCGAACTCGAGCGCGCTCGAGAGAACGCCCAGCGCCTGAGCGGACTCGCGGACGTGGCCACCGCGAATTCCCCCGAGAACGCCCTGCGGATGACCCTGACCTCGTTCGTGCTCGCCGCGAAACTCGAGCACGTGGCCGCGGTGGCGTCCGAACACCTCGCACGGATGTCCTCCGGCCGCTTCACACTGGTGCATACGGATCGCACCCGAGGGGGTGGCAAGTCCGGGCTCGGACTCGAGATCGACGACTCGTGGACCGGTGTCCGCCGCGGTACGGAGACACTGTCCGGCGGGGAATCCTTCTTCACCTCGCTCGCGCTCGCCCTGGCTCTTGCGGATGTCGTCCGGTCCGAGGCCGGGGGACGGGAGATCGACACGCTCTTCGTGGACGAGGGTTTCGGCTCCCTTGACGAACAAACCCTCGAGCAGGTCCTCGAGACCCTGGACGGATTGCGCCGCACGGGGCGGGTCATCGGTGTGGTGTCCCACGTGAGCGAGATGAAACAGCGCATCGACACCCAGCTCGTGGTCACCAAGACCCCCGGTGGCTCGCATCTGTCGGTCGTCGCGGGGCCGTGGGATGCCGCGTAGGCTGAGGTCGTGAGTACCGCCATCCGCCGCCCCGCGCCCGAGAAGCCCGGCAAGGTGCTCACCCCGCGTGAACGCACCGTGCGCAGTGATCGCGGGCTGGGCGCGATCACCATGTTGCTCCGCCTGCCCCAGGTCATGGCCCCGTTGGGCCTGCTCACGCTCGTGGCGGTCTCGTCCTCCTCCGCGTGGACGGCCGCGTTGAGCTCGGCGTCCCTGTGTCTCGGCATAGCCGTGAGCGGCGTGGGTGTGGCCGCGCTGGCCAACGCCCGCTGGCGATTGTGGGCCCTGGTCGCGTTCTCCCTGATCCAGGGGATCATCCTCTGGGTGCTTTCACGAGCCCAGGTCACCGAGATCCCGGTCTCGTGGGATGCCGTGTCCGCGCTCGCGCCGTTCTTCGTGGCCGGCGTGGTCATGACACCCATGGGACTGGCCGCGCGGCTCCGCTGGGCCTCCGTGTTGCGAGCACAGGACCGGTCACAAGCGTTCCCGGCGGCCATGCGCCGTGAATCCGTGAACGAGGGACTGGCCACGGTGCTGGGTGCCGCGCTCACGGGACTGCTCGCTGTGACCATGGGCCCGGCGGTGGTGCTGCGTTTCGCCGCCGTGTGGACCGTGCTGATCACGGCGGCATTCGTCCTGCATTCCTCCGCCCGCTGTCCCCGCGCGGATATGCCCCTCTGGTCCTGGCGACGCCCCCGCGGCGCGCCCGGGCGCAGCCGTGCCGTGTTCCGGCTGAGCCATGGATTGATCTACGGTGTGGCGGCGCTGAACGCCCTCATGGGCGCGGTACTCGGGTGCCTCGTGGTGTACTCAGTGTCCCTGGACAGCGTGGAGACCATGGGGGTCATCTATGCGTTGCTGGGGTTCGGGGCCGCCGTGGGGTCGAGCCTGGCCGTGCGTTTCCGCCGCCGGTTGAGCGCTGAGAACATGTGGATTCTCGCCGCCACGGGTGCACTGCTGGCATCCATGCTCATGTCCGGGCCGTCCGGTTTCGTGGGGTATTCCCTCGTGCTCCTCGCGCTCGGGTTGTTCTCAGGCCCGTGCCTGCTGTGCCTCCACAGCAGTGCCGGTTACGTCACTGCGGGCAGCGACTTCCTGGGACTCGTGGCACGCATGACTGTGACGTCGAGCATCGCCACGGCGCTGGGACTCACGCTCAGCGCGTACCTGGGCGTACACTTCGACGACATGACCGCGGCCATGGTCCCCATGGCGGCCGCTATGGTGCTGTTGGCCACCGCCCTCATCTTCAACTACACGCAACGCCGCAGCCCCGGGCCCAGGCCCCGCATCTGACGCTGCTCACACGACGACGCCGCCCGGGCCGGTTCGCAGGGGACCGGGCCGAGCGGCGTCGTACCGCGAGCGCGATCACTCAGTGGCCGCGGGCGATCCATTCGCTCAGGTGTGGCTTCTCCTGGCCGATGGTCGTGGAGTCGCCGTGACCCGTGAGCACGAGGGTGTCCTCGGGCAGCGTGAGCAGCCGTTTCTCGATGGAGTCGATGATCGTGGGGAAGTCCGAATAGGACCGCCCCGTGGCACCCGGGCCGCCCTGGAATAATGTGTCCCCGGTGAAGACCACCCCGTTCTCACCCAGGTGCGGGGCGTGGAACACCACGGACCCGGGAGAGTGGCCGGGGGTGGCCAACACGGTGAACATCACGGTGCCAGCGAGGATCTCCTGTCCGTCTCGCAACGGCTCGGGCTCGGGCCCCTCCGGGTAGACGGCGCGCCACAGCATGAGGTCCTCGTGGTTCATCATGATCGGGGCGTCCGTGCCCGCGCGGTCGGTGAACTCGCGCACCGCCGCGATGTGGTCGTCGTGACCGTGGGTCAGCAGCACGTGCGTGATGGTGCGGTCCGCGACGGCGGCGAGCACGGCGTCGGGGTCGTGCGCGGGATCGATCACGACGCACTCGGCCTGGTTACCCACGACCCACACGTTGTTCTCCACGTCGAAGGTCTCGCCGTCCAGGCTGAACGTGCCCTCCGTGACGCAGTTCGTGACGGTGACGCCGCCGCGCGGGTCGGTCAGGACGGTCTGCGGTGCGCGCGTCATCGGGCCAGTTCCACGACGGAACGCAGGACCTTGCCGGACTTCATGGTCCCGAACGCGGCGTCCACGTCCTCGAGGGCGATGCGCTCGGAGACGAAGGCATCCAGGTCCAACCGGCCCAGGAGGTACTGGTCCACGAGCATCGGGAAGTCGCGCGAGGGCAGGGTGTCCCCGTACCACGCGGACTTGATGGACCCGCCGTGGGAGAACACCTGGTCCAGCGGGATCTCCGCCACGGTCCCGGGATCGGGAACGCCCACCAGGACCATGCGACCTGCGAGGTCACGCGCCTGGAAGGCCTGCATGAAGGTGTCGGCCACGCCCACGGCGTCGATCACGAGATCCGCACCGTGACCGCCCGTGAGCTCGCGGATGGTCTCCACGGGATCCACGGAACGAGAATTGACGGTGTGGGTCGCGCCGAGCTGCTGCGCGGTGCTCAGCTTGTCGTCGTCCACGTCCACCGCGATGATCGTCGTCGCACCCGCGAGCGCCGCACCCGCGACCGCGGCGGTTCCCACGCCGCCGCAGCCGATGACCGCTACGGACTCTCCGCGCTTGACCGCACCGGTGTTGATCGCCGCGCCGATCCCGGCGGTGAGGCCGCAGCCTAGCAGACCCACCGCGGCGTACTGTTCGCCCTCGAGCGGGGATTCGATGAGGGTGCACTGCCCGGCCGCGACCAACGTCTTCTCCGCGAACGCACCGATCCCCAGGGCGGGCTCGAGTTCTGTGCCGTCCTCGAGGGTCATCTTCTGCTCGGCATTGTGGGTGTTGAAGCAGTACCACGGTTCACCGCGGCGGCACGCCCGGCATTCGCCGCACACCGCGCGCCAGTTGAGGATCACGTGATCGCCCACGGCGACCTCCGTGACACCCTCGCCCACGGCGCTGACCACGCCTGCGGCCTCGTGCCCCAGGAGATAGGGGAAGGCGTCCCCCACGCCGCCCACCTTGTAGTGCAGGTCCGTCTGACACACCCCGCACGTGAGCACGTCCACGAGTGCCTCGCCCGGCCCCGGATCGGGGACCAGGATGGTTTCAACGGTGGCGGGCTCGTTCTTGGCCCGCACCACCACGCCTTTGACCTTGTGCATACGGTTGCCTCCGTCGTCTCGTAGCTTCCTAGCGTCCTTCCAAGTATGCATGGTGGCCGCCACGCATCGTACGACGACGCCGCGTCGTTCGCCCCGCGACGAAAACCGGGTGCGGATGACGAGCCGGGAGATGATCCGGGTCGACGAGAAACCGGATGACGAACCCGCTCGGCGACACCGGGTGCCAGGCCCTGAACATGAGAACGCGGGCCCGCACGATGGTGCGGGCCCGCGTTGCCAAGGATCGTCGTGGGGACTCAGGAGTCCTGGGAGTAGTCCACGTGCTCGGTGCGCAGCCGGATCTTGCGCCCCTCGGCCTCGAGCTTCTCCTCCTTCTCCTTCTGCTTCTTCACCTGGGTGGTGTCCCGGGGAGGCAGCTGGACGGCGTGCTCGGCACGGATCCCGCCCTGCAACTGGCGGCCACGCTCGAGTTCGGCGTCCACCTCGGCGCCGAAGAGGAGCACGTTGTTCATGATCCACAGGCCCAGGAGCAGGATGATCACGGAGCCGATGACGCCGTAGGTCGCGTTGTAGCTCGAGAAGTTCGCCACGTAGAAAGCGAACCCGAGCCCGGCGATGATCATGAACACGAGCGCGATGGCCGCACCCGGGCTCAACCACTTGAACTTGGGCTGCTTCACGTTGGGCGTCGCGTAGTACAGGATCGCAATGAGCAGCACGAGCAGGAACAGGATGACGGGCAGCTTGGCCCAGTTCCACACGGTCACGGTGGTGGAACCCAGACCCACCAGGTCACCCACGGTCTGCGCGAAGTCACCGGAGAGCAACACCATGAACATCACGGCGGCCACGATCAGCACGATGATCAGGGTGATCAGCAGCATGATGGGCTTGAGCTTCCAGAAGGGGCGGCCCTCGGAGATCTCGTAAATGCGGTTCATGGCGCGGGCGAACGCACCGGTGTAACCCGACGCGGTCCACAGGGCACCCACGACACCGACGACCAGGGCGAGCCCGGCCCCGGACTGCGTGGTCAACTGGGAGATGGGCCCGGACAGCAGGTTCACGAGGGCCGCGGGAGCGTAGCGGTTCAGGAAGTCCAGGATGGCGTTCGTGGTGGCCTCACCCTGACCGAACACACCGAGCAGGGACACCAGCGCCAGCAGCGCTGGGAAGATCGAGAGCACCGCGAAGTACGTCAACGTGGCGGCCAGGTCGGTGCACCCGTCCTTGCTGAACTCGGACACGGCCCGCTTGAAGACGTAGCCCCACGACTGCCCCTTGAGTTCGGTGGGGGAGTCGGGTTTGGCGTCGTGGTCCGGGTCAGGGGCGGCGTTCTCACGACGTGCCGTGGACTCCAGGTGCTGACTGGTCATGGGGGTCCTCTCCAGGAGCGGATGTGGTGGCTGCGCAAAGCAGGTACTCCCAGAAGTTTAGCGACCTCCCGGCCCCTGCCCACGCACCGTGCGCCTCTACGGCGCCGGCCCCGGTACTGCCGACGACGCCGCCGCACGGCGCAGCGCCATCGGGCGCGGCACTGCATCATATGGTATCGGGGCATGCGGCACCGCCGGGGCGCGACTCCGCTGTACGCGACGTCGCCGGACACGACACCGCGCCCACGACAAATCGTGGGCGCGGTGTGGGCCGCCGTACGGGCGGGTCAGTGCGTGCAGCGGTGCGGATCGGTCACCGTGACAACGACAACGCGTACTGATGGATGCGTTCACTCAGTCGCGTGAGCACCCTGATCTCCTGGGCGTCCAGAGCGGTGCTCATGACGTCCGCGACCATCTGGTCGTTGTCCTGCGAGATCTGCTCGTAGAGCTGGGTCCCGGCATCGGTCAGGGCGACCCGCACACCGCGCAGGTCCTGGGAATCCTGGCGCCGGGTCACGAGCCCCTTGTTCTCGAGACGCTCGAGCATGCGTGAGAGGCTCGATTGCGTCAACAGCACGTGGCTGTTGAGATCGCGTAACCGCAGGCCACCCCGGCCGGTGGTGCACAGCGCGGCCAGGACCTCGAACTCACGACGAGACAAGCCGCGTAAATCCACTCCGCGTTGGAGCTGACGTGTCACCGACACATGGCAGCGGCTTAGTGCATCCCACGCTTCGACACTCCCCCTTGATGTCATTCTTCCCCCTTTGACAACGTCCACCCCCTATGGACGTTATCTACATGTTACGAGAGGGGATGAGCGCGCCCCCAGCGAGCGGTGTCCACACTTGTGGCCGGGAGGACAGAGCCTGTCCACGCATTGGGGCACAGCTGATCAGAGGTGGAGACGACGGAGGGTCTTTGTGCGCAGTGCATAAAGACCCTCCGTAACGCCCGCCGGAACGGGACTACTTGATGCCGAGCACCTGGGCGGTGTGACCCATGATCTCGTCCGCGAGCTGCGGGTTCTCATCGAGCTTCTTGCCGTAGGAGGGGATCAGCTCCTTGATCCTGGGCTCCCACTCGGACATCTTTGCCGGGAAGCAGCGGGAGAGCAGGTTGAGCATGATCGGCACGGCCGTTGACGCGCCGGGGGAGGCGCCCAGCAGAGCACCGATCGAGCCATCCGCGCTGGTCACGAGTTCGGTGCCGAACTGCAGCACGCCGCCCTTCTGCCGATCTGACTTCATGACCTGCACGCGCTGACCGGCCTCGATGAGCTCCCACTGGGACTCCTCGGCGGCGGGGTAGTACTCCCGTAGGGCGTCCATGCGTTGGGACCGGGTCTTGGTCAGTTCGCCCACGAGGTACTTGACTAAGTCCAGGTTGGCCAGACCCGCACGGGTCATGGGGTAGAGGTTGTGTGCGCGCACGCTCTTGGGCAGGTCCAGCAGGGAACCGTGCTTGAGGAAGTTGGGCTTGAACCCGCCGTAGGGCCCGAACATCAGGGTGCGCTCGCCGTGGACGTAGCGCGTGTCCAGGTGGGGCACGGACATGGGCGGGGCGCCCACGGAGGCCTGGCCGTAGACCTTGGCGTTGTGCTGGGACGTGACGGTGGGATCGGTGTTGCGCAGGAAGAGACCGGAGACGGGGAACCCGCCGAAGCCCTTGGCCTCCCGGATCCCCGACTTCTGCAGCAGGGACAGCGCGCCGCCGCCGGCACCCAGAAAAACGAAACGCGCGTGGATGACGCGGTTGTTGTCGCTGTTGAGCCTGTCCTCGACCGAGACGTTCCAGGAACCGTCGCTCTGGCGTTTCAGCGTGGTGACCTCCTGGCCGTAGCGCACGGTCAGGTTGCGCCCGGTCAGGTGGGTGAGCAGCTGGTTGGTGAGGGCACCGAAGTCCACGTCCGTGCCCTCGGGGGCGAAGGTCGCCGCCACGCGACCGGCGCCGCGGCCGTGCATCGTGAGGGGCGCCCACTCGGCGATCTGGTCGCGGTTCTCGGTGAACTCCATGCGCTCGAACAGCTTGTGAGGCTTGAACGCGTCGTAGCGGGCGCGCAGGTAGTCCGCGTGGTCCTCACCGAACACCATGGAGATGTGGGGCACGGGGTTGATGAACGTGTCGGGGGACTCGAGCGTGCCGTTCTCTACGAGCGAGCTCCACAGCTGGCGCGTCACCTGGAACTGTTCGTTGATGTTCAGTGCCTTCTTGGCGCTCACAGTGCCGTCCGCGGCCTGGGGTGCGTAGTTCAGTTCGCACAGCGCAGAGTGTCCGGTGCCCGCGTTGTTCCAGGCATTGGAGCTCTCGAGACCCGCGGCGTTGAGGCGCTCCAGGACGGTCATGGACCAGTCCGGCTGCAGGTCGCTGAGCAGGGTCGCGAGCGTGGCGCTCATGATGCCGGCGCCCACCAGGACGACGTCGACGGATTCGGTGGGTTGAGATGAAGTCACATTGTCTCCCGTGCGTGCATGATCGACGCGGCACTGCGCCGAGGCTTTCCGTTGTCCAGGGTATCCCCAGCTCCAGTCAACTCCCAACGGAGCCGCCGGGCACACATGGTGCGGTTCAGGCCAGGCGCAGCTCGTTGAAGCGTTCGAACCCCGTGGAGGTCAACGGGAAGGACGCCACGCGCGAGTTCACAGCCACCGCCGAGACGGGGTGCGCGAGCGGCACGGCCGGGATCACCGCCGAGACGCGGTCATTGAGCGTGCGGTACGCGGCATTGCGGGCGTCGCCCTGGGGCATGGTGGCGGCGCGGTTGACCGCGGTGAGCAACCCGGCGTCGTCGTCCCCCAACTGTGCGTCGGGGGTGCCCAGCAACGGGCCCATGAAGCCGTCGGGGTCGCGGAAGCTCCCGCTCCAGCCCAGGAGGCTGAACGCGTGGCCCGCGGTGGGGTCGGTCACGGCGTCCACGTACCCGTCGTCCCAGTCCATGGGGACGGGGTCCAGACGGAAGCCCGCACGGGTGAGCTGCGCCGAGATCTGCGCGTACACGCGCTCCGGTTCCTGCAGGTACATCCGGGACGTATTGCGCGGGTAGTAGAAGCGCAGGGCCTGCCCCCGGTAGGAACTGGCCCGCAACTGGTCCCGGGCGCGCTGGGGGTCGTAGCCGGGGATCTGCAGGTTCTCGCCGTCCACGTTGAACCGGGCGGGGACGAACTGGTCCGCCACGTTGGTCCCGCTGGGGTACAGCTGGGACGCCAGGGCACCGCGGTCGATCGCGGAGGCGACGGCGCGGCGTACCGCGACGTCCCGCAGCACGGGGACGGAACGGTTGAACCCGAGGTAGGACACGGAGTAGGGGTCGCGGTAGAGCACCTGCACGCCGCGGCGCGCGAGGGGCGCGAAGGCGTCGAGCCCCACGAGGTCGTACGCGTCCACCTCACCCGTGAGCAGGGCCGCACAGCGCACATGTGCGTCACGGATGACCCGCATCTCGAGGGTGCCCACGTCCCCGAGCTCGCCCCAGTAGCCCTCGTGGGCGGAGAGCTTCACGGTGTCGGCGGTCGCCGAGTCGAAGCGGAAGGGGCCCGTGCCCACGGGGTGCTCGTTCTCCGTCCCCGCCTCGATGCTCGCGGGGGAGGCGATCCCGAACGCCGGCTGGGTCAGGGCGGCCAGCAGCGGCGTGTAGGGGCGGGTGAGCTTCACCACCACGGTGCGCTCGTCCGTGACCTCCGTGCCGGCGTAGGCCGAGGCCACGAGCGGGCTCGACGTGCCGTGGCGGAAGGCCGTGGCGAACGCACAGCGCGAGGCCCACGGTTCGGAGGACTCGGCCTGGGCCTGCCACTTGTCGAAGTTCGCCTTGACCGCGGCGGCGTCCAGCGCGGCACCGTCATGGAAGCGGACCCCCCGGCGCAGGGTGAACGTCACGGACCGACGATCATCCGCGAGCTCCCACGACTCCGCGAGGCCCGGCGCGGGCTCACCGGTCGAGCGGTCCGCCGTAACGAGCCCCTCCAGGATCTGCGTGGCGATCCGGGCCGTCTCCTGCGAGTTCCTCCGGGAGGGGTCCAGCCCCGCCGGTGCCGCGGCGTGCGCCAGAACAAACGTGTTGCGGGGTGCGGTGGCGCTCGCCGAGGGGCGGGCGGTCGTGGACCCGCAACCGGTGAGCATGAACCCCGCGCCCGCGAGGGAGAGGAAGGAACGCCGTCCGAGGCGGTTCTCAGCAACCACGGCGCATCCTTTCTCTGGCCGCCGCGTCGTCGCACGGCAGTACGCGGCATCATGGTGCGCAAGACGGGAATCGAACCCGCACGCCGTGAGGCACAGGAACCTAAATCCTGCGTGTCTACCAGTTCCACCACTCGCGCTGACATCGGGACCCGGACCCGGCCTGAACGCGGAGGGGGTGCCCGGAATCGTCCACCATACTAACCAGTGACTAACCAGTGCTTCCTCCGCGCTCGCCGAGAAGCGCGCGGTGCGGCCCCGGTTCCGGGTCCCAGGCCGGGCGGCGGCCGCCCGCTCAGGTGTCGAGGCCGAGGTCCCGGCGCAGCTTGGCCACGTGCCCCTTGGCGCGCACGTTGTACTGGACGAGGCTCACCGTCCCCTGTTCGTCGAGCACCACGGTCGAGCGGATGAGACCCTCATAGACCTTCCCGTAGTTCTTCTTCTCGCCCCACGCGCCGTACGCCTCCGCCACGGCGTGGTCCTCGTCCGAGAGCAGCGGGAAGCCCAGACCCTCGTTCTGTGCGAAGCGCTCGAGGGCAGCGGGAGCGTCCGGCGAGATCCCGAGCACACGGTAACCCTCGGCACCGAACGAGGCCATGTTGTCCCGGAAGTCGCACGCCTGCGTGGTGCAGCCGGGGGTCTCGGCGCGGGGGTAGAAGTACAGGATGACCTTGCTACCGCGCAGGCCCGCCAGGACGACGGGCTCCCCGTGGGCGTCGGGCAGGGTGAAATCGGGAGCGGCGTCCCCGGGGGACAGACGAACGGTCATGGCGTGATCCTTCCTGGTGAGTGACAGGTGTTCCCTAAGGACGCGTTCTCACGTACAGTTCAGGGATGCACCCGAGCATGCCATGCTTCGGGTTCGCGCACCGGCTCCGGTCTCGGTCCCGCCGTACGACGTCGCTGCGTCCGCCCCGCGCCCAGCGCGCACGGTCCCGGGCGGTTCCCGCAGTCGCACGAGAGGGGGTCGCAAGACGATGTTCGGCGCGGGGATTTGACTGGCGGGGTGCCCCGTAGTATTGTTCAGCGATTTCGTCGAGCGGATACGATAGTCCTATGTCCTACAAGAACCAGTGGCCCACGAACCGTCTGCTGTCCACGGCGGCTCGCCTCGTGGAACACGCGTGGAACGAGAACCTCGCGTCTCTCGGTATCACCCACGCGGGCGTGATGGCCCTGGACGTCCTCCGCTCGGAGGGCAGCATGACGCAGGCGCAACTGGCCCACCAAGTGCGCGTCCAGGCCCAGACCATGGGCAAGACCCTGCACCGGTTGGAGGTGCATGGTCACATCACGCGTTCCCGCAACGCGCTCGACCGCCGTTCCCACATGGTGAGCATCTCCCCGGCGGGGGAGCGGGTCCTCGTGGACGCCGCGCGGTTGGAGAAGGGGTTGCTGGGTAGCGACCGTGACACGGACGAGCAGTTCCGCCGCAAGCTCATCGACCTGATCTCCACCCTGGGTGGTGCACGCTGGCGCATGGAGGTCGAGGATGGCGCCGAGACCCCGGCCGGTCCCACGGAGGGTGCCGACTCACCGACGGAGTCGGAACACAGCGCCACGTCGCGCTGACCCCGGCGGCGCAGCGGCGTCGTCGTGACCCGGAACACGACGAGCGGCGGGGCGACCGCGCACGCTCGTTGAGTTCAGACAGCGAAAGGACCGGATCACATGTGATCCGGTCCTTTCGGTCGTTCCGTGCGCCCCCAGGGACTTGAACCCTGAACCCATTGATTAAGAGTCAATTGCTCTGCCAATTGAGCTAGAGGCGCGGGCGTTGGACGGGTCAGCGGGCGGTGTTCGCCGTTGCTTTCTCCCTCGCAACGAGAGATTACTTTAGCACCACGGCGGGGGGAGTCAAATCGGGCTGCGGGGTGCCGATGGCCACGTCCGTAGTACGGGTCCTACGGCGTATACCGGACCGTAGAATCGGGGGCATGAGCCACTCCCAGGATGTTCCGCTGTCCGACCTGCGTGTGATCTCCTTGCCCGAGCAGCAGCTCTTCGACGAGATCAGCGCCGAAACCACCGATTTCACGTGCGTGCTGTGGGATCTGGAGAACGAGCCGGAGGGCTGCGCCCGGGAGGACGTGGACATCGCCGTGGCCCCCTACTACAGCGGGCGCTGGCTCAAGGACCCCTCCGTCGTGCGGGACGTGAGCCTGGTGCAGTTGCAGTCCACGGGCTTCGACGGCGTGCCCGAGAAGATTGGTGAGGACGTGGCCCTGGCCGCCGGCGGTTGGGTGCACGCGGCCGGGACCGCGGAGATCGCCCTGGGACTGATCATCGCCGCGCAACGCAACCTGGACCGGGCCGTGTTGCAACAGCACGAGGGAGTCTACAAGCGGTACTTCTCGCGCGCGGTGGCTGACTCTCGCGTCACCGTGGTGGGCGTCGGGAAGATCGGAGGCGCGGTCATCTCCCGACTCGCACCGTTCGAGGTGAAGCTCACTCGAGTGGCTTCCCACGCCCGCGAGGACGAGGCCGGCCGTATCCACGGCATCGACGAACTCGACGAGATCCTGCCGCGCACCGACATCCTGGTGCTCGCGCTACCCCTCGGCGATGCGACCCGCGACCTGGTGGGCGAGCGGACCCTGGCACTGCTGCCGGACGACGCCCTCGTGGTCAACGTGGGCCGGGGTCCCGTGGTGAACACGGACGCCCTGACCGCGGAGGTCGTCTCGGGCCGTCTTCGCTGCGCGCTGGACGTGGTGGACCCTGAACCGCTTCCCGGTGACCACTCCCTGATGAGCGCGGCGGGCTCGATCGTGCTGCCCCACGTGGGCGGCTCCAACGTCTCCTTCCGGCCCCGGGTGCGCAAGCTGATCCTGGAGCAGCTGGAACTGATCCGGCAGGGTCGCTCACCGCAGTTCCTCGTGCAGCCGGGCCGACTGGCCCTGCAGGACGAGTGAGCACGGACAACCACGGTCCCGCACGGTCGACCACGGACGGGCTCGCGCACGCGGACGGGGGTGCCACGGTGGGGGACACAATGTTTCACATTGTGAGAAGGGGTGTCCGTAGTTTGACACCCGCGTTCTGTGGGTCACACCATGGTCGGTATGACAACGGCACTGCGCATCGTGGTAGACCTCGTACCGGTCGTCCTCATTGGACACCGGGCCTGAGGAGTACTCGACGCGCGTACCCGCCAGGCCCTCAGCCCACGGAACCCGTGGCAAGGGCCTTTTTCCATGTATGACGACCTGTCACCGGCTCGCCCCGCGCCACCCCGCTCGGCATCTCGCACAACACAGCAGGTAAGGACACAGCACTATGAGTAAGGATCAGCCGATCTCACCGGCGGTGATGGCCCAGCGGCGGCCGCCCGCGGCTTCGGTGCCCCGGCCCGCGGAGACGGACCAGGCACGGCTGACGGGTACCGCGGCGGAGGTCGTGGCCCCGGAGGAGATGACCGGTTCCCAGGCGATCATCCGCTCCCTCGAGCAGCTCGGTGTCACGGACGTCTTCGGTCTGCCGGGTGGTGCCATCCTGCCGACCTACGACCCGTTGCTGGACGCCGAGAAGATCAACCATATCCTCGTACGCCACGAGCAGGGTGCGGGGCACGCCGCGGAGGGCTATGCCCTGGCCTCGGGTCGCGTGGGCGTGTGCATCGCCACGTCCGGTCCCGGTGCCACGAACCTCGTGACGGCGCTCGCGGACGCCAACATGGACTCGATCCCCATGCTCGCGATCACCGGTCAGGTAGCCAGCTCCGCGATCGGTTCGGACGCCTTCCAGGAGGCGGACATCGTGGGCATGACCATGCCGGTGACCAAACACTCCTACCTGGTCACGGACGCCCAGGAGATCCCCCGGGTCATCGCGGAGGCTTTCCACCTCGCCTCGACCGGGCGTCCGGGACCCGTCCTGGTGGACGTGGCCAAGGACGCCCAGCAGGCGATGATGACCTTCAGCTGGCCCCCGCAGATGGAGCTGCCGGGCTACCGTCCCGTGACGCGCGGACACTCCAAGCAGATCAAGGAGGCCGCCCGCATGATCGCGGCGGCACAGCGTCCGGTGCTCTACACGGGTGGCGGCGCCATGCGGGCGGACGTGCCCGCGGAACTGCTCGAGCTCGCCGAACTCACCGGCGCGCCGGTGGTCACCACGCTCACGGCGCGGGGGACTTTCCCCGACTCGCACGACCAGAACCTGGGCATGCCCGGGATGCACGGGACCGTGCCGGCGGTGTACGCGCTGCAGCAGTCGGACCTGCTGATCACCCTGGGAGCGCGCTTCGACGACCGCGTGACCGGTCAGCTGAGCTCGTTCGCCCCGAACGCCAAGGTGATCCACGCGGACATCGACCCCGCGGAGATCTCCAAGAACCGCGTGGCGGACGTGCCCATCGTGGGGGATCTCAAGTACGTGATCCCGGACCTCACCCAGGCCGTGCGCCAGGAGTTCGAGGAAACCGGCACGCCGGATCTGGGTCTGTGGTGGGATACCCTGAACTCCCTGAGCGAGACCTATCCGCTGGGCTACACCAAGACCGATGACGGTCTGGGCAGCCCCCAGTACGTGATCGAGCGGATCTCCGAGCTGACCGGGCCGGATGCGGTCTACGTCTCCGGTGTGGGACAGCACCAGATGTGGTCCGCGCAGTTCGTGGACTACGAGCGGCCCCGGCAGTGGCTGAACTCCGCGGGCCTGGGCACCATGGGCTTCGCGGTCCCCGCGGCCATGGGTGCACAGGTGTCCCAGCCGGACCGCGTGGTGTGGGCGATCGACGGTGACGGGTGCTTCCAGATGACCAATCAGGAACTTGCCACGTGCGTGATCAACAATATCCCCATCAAGGTCGCGGTGATCAACAACTCGTCCCTGGGCATGGTGCGCCAGTGGCAGACCCTGTTCTACGACGGTCGCTACTCCAACACGGAGCTGAACACGGGTCACAACTCCCGCCGCATCCCCGACTTCGTCAAGCTCGCGGACGCCTACGGCTGTGCCGCCCTGCGCTGTGAGAAGGACGAGGACGTGGACGAGACCATCAAGAAGGCGCTCGAGATCAACGACCGCCCCGTGGTGATCGACTTCGTGGTCTCCGCGAACGCGATGGTGTGGCCCATGGTCCCCGCCGGGGTCTCCAACGACCAGATCCAGATCGCCCGCAACATGACGCCCGAGTGGAACACGGAGGACTGATCGATGAGCCGACACACTCTTTCCGTCCTGGTGGAGGACAAGCCGGGCGTGCTGACCCGCGTGGCGGGGTTGTTCGCGCGGCGCGCGTTCAACATCCACTCGCTCGCGGTGGGCCCCACGGAGCTGAACGGGATCTCCCGGATCACCGTGGTGGTCGACGCTGAGGGTGAGCTGCTCGAGCAGGTCACCAAGCAACTGAACAAGCTGATCAACGTGATCAAGATCGTGGAGCTGTCGCCGGAGTCCTCCGTGCAGCGGGACCACATCCTGGTCAAGGTCCGCGCGGACGCGGCCACCCGGTTGCAGGTCACGCAGGCCGCGGACCTGTTCCGCGCCACGATCGTGGACGTCTCCACGGAATCCGTGGTCATCGAGTCCACCGGATCGCGCGACAAGATCCACGCCCTCATGGACGTCCTGGAACCCTTCGGGATCCGGGAGATCGTGCGAGCCGGCACCGTGGCCCTGGGCCGCGGCCCCAAATCCATGTCCGATCGCGCCCTGCGTCACTGACCGCTCGGCCGCAGGACACCGCATCTCGCGCAACGCCCGTGCCGTTGCGCCCCGACGTGCAATGCCCATCCGCTATTCGAAGGAGATAGAGCAAGCCCATGGCAAAGATCTACTACAACGACGACGCCGACCTGTCGATCATCCAGAACCGCTCCGTGGCCATCATCGGCTACGGCTCGCAGGGCCACGCCCACGCGCTGAACCTGCGTGACTCGGGCGTGGACGTCCGCATCGGCCTGTCCGAGAACTCCAAGTCCCGCGCCAAGGCGGAGGCCCAGGGCCTGCGCGTGCTGACCGTGGCCGAGGCCGCCAAGGAAGCGGACGTCATCATGATCCTGACCCCGGACCAGGTCCAGGCGCAGGTGTTCGAGGAGTCCATCAAGGACAACTTGGACGAGGGTGACGCGATCTTCTTCGCGCACGGCTTCAACATCCGTTTCGGTTACATCACGGCCCCCGAGGGCGTGGACGTGGCCATGGTCGCCCCCAAGGGCCCGGGCCACACCGTGCGCCGCGAGTTCGAGGCCGGGCGCGGGGTCCCGGACCTCGTGGCCGTCGAGGTGGATGCGTCCGGTCAGGCGCTGCAGCTCGCGCTGTCCTACGCCAAGGGCATCGGTGGCACGCGCGCTGGCGTCATCAAGACCACCTTCACCGAGGAGACCGAGTCGGACCTATTCGGTGAGCAGGCCGTGCTGTGCGGCGGCATGTCCCACCTGGTCCAGTACGGCTTCGAGACGCTGACCGAGGCCGGCTACCAGCCAGAGATCGCGTACTTCGAGGTGCTGCACGAGCTCAAGCTCATCGTGGACCTCATGGTTGAGGGCGGCATCGCCAAGCAGCGCTGGTCCATCTCCGACACCGCCGAGTACGGCGACTACGTCTCCGGCCCGCGCGTGATCGACCCCTCCGTCAAGGAGCGCATGCAGGACGTTCTCAAGGACATCCAGGAGGGCGTCTTCGCGGACCGCTTCATGAAGGACCAGGCCGCCGGCGGCAGCGAGTTCAAGGAGTTGCGCGCCAAGGAGGAGAAGCACCCCATCGAGACAACGGGCCGCCAGCTGCGCTCGCTGTTCGCGTGGGAGCAGACGGACGAGGACTACACCGAGGGCACCGCCGCTCGCTGATCCCTCCTTCCGTTGCCTCCTCGCCGACAGGGCGTGACATAACTGACGACGACGCCGCGGTGCCCCTCCCACGGGAGGGGCACCGCGGCGTCGTACCCACTTCAAGGACGACGGGCACGGTGCGCGGGTCGATAGAGTGGTGGGGTGACTGAGCAGACTCCCTTCTACGTGACCACGGCCATTTCCTACCCCAACGGCGCGCCGCACATCGGCCATGCCTACGAGGCGATCGCCGCGGACACCCTGGCCCGGTTCAAGCGGCTGGACGGCTTCGACGTCCGCTTCCAGACGGGGACGGACGAGCACGGCCAGAAGATGCAGCAGACCGCCGAGAAGCTGGGCGTGAGCCCTCGTGACCTCGCGGACGCCAATTCCGCGCGCTTCCTGGCCATGGACGACAAACTGCAGATCGGTTACGACCGCTTCATCCGCACGACGGACGAGGACCACTACGCGGCGTCGCAGGAGCTGTGGCGGCGCATGGAGGCCAACGGGGACATCTACCTGGGCAAGTACGCCGGGTGGTACTCCGTGCGGGACGAGGCCTACTACGCCGAGGACGAGACCGAGGTGCGCTCGGACGGTCAGCGCTACTCGATCGGTACGGGCACGGAGCTCACGTGGACCGAGGAGGAGAGCTACTTCTTCCGGCTCTCCGCGTACCAGGACCGCTTGCTCGAGCTCTACCGCACCGGGTTCGTTCAGCCCGAGACGCGCTCGCACGAGATCGCGTCCTTCGTGAGCGGCGGACTGCAGGACCTGTCCATCTCCCGCGCCACGTTCGACTGGGGCGTGCCCGTGCCGGGCAACCCCGAGCACGTGATGTACGTGTGGGTGGACGCCCTGACCAACTACCTCACGGGTCTGGGCTACCCGGACACGGACGTCGAGCTGTTCCGGGCGTTCTGGCCCGCGGACGTGCACCTGATCGGCAAGGACATCGCGCGCTTCCACGCCGTGTACTGGCCGGCGTTCCTGATGTCCGCGGGGCTCGAGCTGCCCCGGAAGGTCTTCGCGCACGGGTTCCTGTTCAACCAGGGCGAGAAGATGTCCAAGTCCGTGGGCAACGTGATCGATCCCCACGCCCTGATCGGCGAGTACGGGCTGGACCAGTTGCGCTTCTTCCTATTGCGAGAGGTCCCGTTCGGCCAGGACGGCAACTACTCGCACGACGCGATCGCCGGACGCATCAACTCGGATCTTGCCAACGACCTCGGCAACCTGGCCCAGCGCAGCCTCTCGATGATCGCCAAGAACCTCGGGGGTGCGGTGCCGGAACCGCGGGACTTCACTGCCGAGGACCTCGAAATGCTCGAACAGGCGGAGTCGGCGGTGGGGGACTACCGCGCGGCGTTCGACGAGCTCGCGTTCCACCGCGGTCTGGAGACCGTGTGGCGGGTCATCGCATCGGCCAACCGTTACTTCACGGCGCAGCAGCCGTGGGTGCTGCGCAAGACCGATCCCGAACGGATGGCCACCGTGCTGTACGTGACGGCGGAAGTGCTGCGCATCGTCGCGATCCTCGTACAGCCGGTCATGCCGGATTCCATGGCCAGGCTGCTGGACCAGCTCGGTCAGCCCGAGGGGCAGGCGCGGCAGTTCTCGGCCCTGGGGACGCGGCTCGCCGCGGGGACCGAATTGCCCAAGCCCTCCGGCGTGTTCCCGCGCTACGAGGCCCCGGAGGCGCTCCAGGACTGAGGTACTGCGGTATCGAGGTGCGGTGGCCGGGTCGTCGTCGGTCGGCTCGGCCGTTGCCTGTCCGCACGACGCCGCAGCGACCGTTGCGGGCCGGCCGAGCGTCGTCGGGCCGGTCGGCTGTCAGCGGATCTCGCGCCCACTGTTCGTCTCGCTATATGAAACCCGGGTTCACCATGTGGAAGGCCGCGGCGGGCGCACCTAAGCTGGCCTCCATGAGTCCGACGTCACCTTCCGCACCCGCCCGCAGCCACTCGATCGCCGTCCTGCCCGGTGACGGTATCGGCCCGGAGGTCGTGGCCGAGGCCGTCAAGGTCCTCGACGCCGTGACCCGCCCCGCGGGGGTGACCCTCGAGAAGACGAGCTACCCGCTCGGCGCCGAGCACTGGCTCGAGACCGGTGAGGTGCTCAACGAGGACACCATGGAACGGTTGCGTTCCCACGACGCGATCCTGTTCGGTGCCGTGGGTGCCGCCCCCAACGACAAGCGCATCCCCTCCGGGATCCTCGAACGCGATCTGCTGCTCAAGCTGCGCTTCGGGTTCGACCACTACATCAACCTGCGCCCCGCGGTGCTGTACCCCGGTGCCACGAGCCCTCTGTCGGACCCGGGAGAGATCGACTTCGTGGTCGTGCGCGAGGGCACCGAGGGGCTCTATGCGGGTAACGGTGGCACGCTGCGCACGGGCACCGAGCACGAGATCGCGACCGAGGTGTCCGTGAACACGGCCCACGGTGTCCGCCGCCTGGTGCGCTACGCGTTCGACCTCGCGAACAGCCGCACGCGCAAGCGGCTGACCCTGGTCCACAAGCACAACGTCCTGGTCAACGCCGGGCGGCTCTACCAGCGAACCGTGGACGAGATCGGGGAGCAGTACCCGGACGTCACCGTGAACTACATGCACATCGACGCCGCCACGATCTTCATGACCACCGACCCCGCGCGCTTCGACGTGATCGTGACCGACAACCTGTTCGGGGACATCCTCACCGACCAGGCCGGCGCGGTCACCGGGGGTATCGGTCTGGCGCCCAGCGGCAATATCAACGCGGACCGCACCGCGCCGTCCATGTTCGAGCCCGTCCACGGCTCCGCCCCGGACATCGCCGGTACCGGCACCGCCCAGCCCACGGCCGCGATCCTCGCGGGCGCCATGATGCTCGAGCACCTGGGCCACCCCGATCTCGCGGAACAGGTCAACGCCGCCGTGCGCGCAGACCTGGAGGCGAACGGTTCCGCGCAGCGCAGCACGTCGCAAGTGGGCGACGACGTCGTGGCGCAGTTGGGTGCGCGCAGCGCCTAAGGTCCGCGTCCGGGCCACCGCGGGCGGGATACTGGGAGCACATCATCACGTGCCAGCGCACCGCCTCAGCAGGGATGCCCGGCAGCACGCCGTCGAAGGAGAACACCAGTGAGCACTGAATTCGTTAAGCAGCTCAACCCTCACCCCGCAACCGATGAGGTGCGCGAAGCCGTGTTGCGGAACCCCGGTTTCGGCAAACACTTCACGGACCACATGGTGTGCATCGACTGGCAGGGGGACGTGGAAGCGAACACCGGCCGCTGGGACAACGCACGGCTGCAGCCGTACGGCCCGCTGAGCCTGGACCCGTCCACCGCCGTGCTGCACTACGGCCAGGAGATCTTCGAGGGACTCAAGGCCTACCGGCACGCGGACGGATCCGTGTGGAGTTTCCGCCCCGAGGTCAACGCCGCGCGGCTGAATCGCTCGGCGCAGCGGCTGGCCCTGCCCACGCTGCCCGAGGAGACGTTTGTAGATGCCATCCGCGAGCTCGTGGCCCAGGACGAGAAGTGGGTTCCTTCCGGGGAGGGCGAGTCCCTCTACATCCGTCCGTTCATGATCGGTACGGAGCCGTTCCTGGGGGTGCGTCCGTCCAGGGAGGCGCTGTTCTCCGTGATCGCGTCCCCGGCGGGCAATTACTTCGGCACGGTCGAACCCGTGGACATCTGGCTCTCGCGCACGTACGCCCGCGCGGGCAAGGGCGGCACGGGCTCCGCGAAGTGTGGTGGCAACTACGCGGCGTCGTTGATCGCCCAGATGGAGGGGGACGCGCACGGGTGCAGCCAGGTGCTCTTCCTGGACCACGAGCGCGGGGACGCGGTCGAGGAACTCGGTGGCATGAACGTGTTCTTCGTCTTCGACGACGGCCGGCTCGTGACCCCCGAACTGACCGGGACCATCCTCGAGGGGATCACGCGCGACTCCGTGATCCAGCTGGCCAAGGAGCGCGGGCTGCAGGTCGAGGAACGCGCCTTCACCCTGGACGAGTGGCGCGAGGGCGTGAACTCGGGTCATCTCACGGAGGTCTTCGCGTGCGGCACGGCCGCGGTGATCGCACCCGTGCGGCGGCTCGTGAGCCACGACGAGACCATCGGCCCGGAGGACGCGGCTCCCGGCGAGGTGACCATGTCCATCCGCAAGCAGTTGCTGGACATCCAGACCGGTAAGGCGGAGGACACGCACGGTTGGTTGACCCGCTTGGCGTGATCCACGTGGCGTGAATCCCTCGGCACGCTTCGCGTGGCGGGGTCCGTGCCACCCGTTCGACCAGCCGCCCCCGGTCCGACCTCGGTTGCACCGGGGGCGGCTGTGTAGCCTGTGAGCATGCGCATCGCACGGTTCACACACGACAACGAAATCCACTTCGGCACGGTGCACGGGGAACCCGGCGTCGAGACGCTGCGGTACCTCACCGGCGACCCTCTGTACGTGGGGATCCAGGAGCTCGAACGCACCGTGGCCGTGTCCGAGGCCCGCTTGCTCGCCCCGGTGATCCCGCGCTCCAAGATCGTGTGCGTGGGGCGCAATTACGCAGCGCACGCGAAGGAGCTCGGCAACGAGCTGCCGCCCGCTCCCATGCTGTTCTTCAAACCGAACACCGCGGTGTCCGGTCCCGGCGATCCCGTGACCCTACCCAGCTGGGCCGAGGAGGTCTCGTACGAGGCCGAGCTCGCCGTGGTGATCGGGCGCATGTGCAAGGACGTCCCCGTGGAACGCGTTCCCGAGGTCGTGTTCGGCTACACCGCCGCGAACGACCTCACGGCCCGCGACGCCCAGCGCACCGACGGCCAGTGGGCCCGGGCCAAGGGGTTCGACGGCGCGTGCCCGATCGGCCCGTGGATCGAGACCGAGCTGGACACCTCCGCCCTGTCCGTGCGCTCCACCGTGAACGGGCAGCTCAAGCAGGACGGCAACACGCGGGACATGATCTTTGACGTGGCCACGCTCGTCTCCTACGCGTCCGAGGCCTTCACTCTGTTGCCCGGTGACGTCATCCTCACGGGAACCCCCGCGGGGGTCGGGATCGTGGACGAGGGCGATCAGCTCTCCGTGCAGGTCGAGGGGATCGGCGAGCTCACCACGGTGCTGCGGCGCTGACCCGGCGCGCCGCCAGCCCACCCCCCCGGGGTGCGCCGTCGCCTGACGACCCGGGGCGCACGCGTTGCCGAGCCGTCCCTCGGCGCGCCGTCGTCGGAGCCGACCGGGGCGGTGCGGCAGCGCTCGCCGACGCCCGCGCGGGCAGTCCCCGTACCCGCCGCGGGGATGACTCCTACCCGTAGAATAAACGCATCATGACTGACGACGCAGCGACTTTGCACCCCACCGTTCCCGCCGACGCACCCGTGCGCGTGCGCTTCTGCCCGTCCCCCACGGGCACCCCGCACGTGGGTCTGATCCGCACGGCCCTGTTCAACTGGGCGTGGGCCCGCCACACGGGCGGCACGCTGGTGTTCCGGATCGAGGACACGGACGCCGCCCGCGATTCCGAGGAGAGCTTCCAGCAGATCCTGGACGCCCTGGGCTGGCTGGGCATCACGTGGGACGAGGGCGTCAACGTGGGCGGACCCCACGAGCCCTACCGGCAGTCCCAGCGCGGCGAGACCTACCAGGACGTCCTGACCCGGCTCGTGGCCGGCGGCTACGTCTACGAGGACTTCTCCACGCCCGAGGAGGTCGAGCAGCGTCACCGTGCCAAGGGTGAGGATCCCAAGCGCGGGTACGACAACTTCGATCGCGACCTCACAGAGGAGCAGAAGGATGTGTTCCGGGCCGAGGGCCGCAAGCCCGTGCTGCGCCTGCGCATGCCGGACGAGGACATCACGTTCACGGACCTCGTGCGCGGTGAGATCACCTTCAAGGCGGGCTCGGTCCCGGACTTCGTGGTGGCCCGCGCGAACGGCCAGCCGCTCTACACACTCGTGAACCCCGTGGACGACGCCCTCATGGGGATCACCCACGTACTGCGCGGCGAGGACCTGCTGTCCTCCACGCCCCGGCAGATCGCGCTGTACCGCGCCCTCATGGGCATCGGGGTCGCCGAGTTCATCCCCGAGTTCGGGCACCTGCCCTACGTCATGGGGGAGGGCAACAAGAAGCTCTCCAAGCGGGACCCGGAGTCCAACCTCTTCCACCACCGCGACAACGGGTTCATCCCCGAGGGTTTGCTGAACTACCTGGCCCTGCTCGGGTGGTCGCTGTCCGCGGACGAGGACATCTTCACCGTGGACCAACTCGTGGCGAACTTCGACATCCACGACGTCCTGGCCAACCCTGCGCGCTTCGACCTCAAGAAGGCCACGGCGATCAACGGCACGCACGTGCGCATGCTGGACCCCTGGGACTTCCGGGACCGGCTGATCCCGTACCTGCGCTCCGCCGGCCTCGTGGGGGAGACCCTGACCGAGAAGGAGAACGACGTCCTGGATCGGGCCGCCCCGCTCGTGCAGGAGCGCATGAACCTGCTCGGTGAGACCCCCGGCCTGCTGGGCTTCCTCTTCCTGCCGGACGAGCAGATCGAGATCGCCCCGGACGCCGCCAAGCAGCTCAAGGACAGCGCACCCCAGGTGCTCGACGCCGCTCTCACGGCTCTCGAGTCGCTGGAGGAGTTCTCGGCCGAGAAGATTGAGATCGCCCTGCGCGAGGCAATCGTGGATGGCCTGGGGATCAAGCCGCGCCTGGCGTTCGGCCCGGTCCGCACGGCAGTGTCCGGCCAGCGGATCTCCCCGCCCCTGTTCGAATCCCTCGAAATCCTGGGGAAAGAATCGTCGCTCAAGCGCATTCGCGCGCTGCGCGAGCACCTCGCCGCGTCCTGACCCGATCCGTCCGCGACGGGTGGGTGTCACCCGGGAGGCGACCCCCACCCCGCGGACCGGTTTGGCAGCCGCGGGTTCCCCGGGTATAGTTATTGCTCGTTGCGCGGCCGATCCGGTGCGGACCGGGTGGGCAGCGAGACCATTGGGATATGGTGTAATTGGCAACACAACGGTTTCTGGTACCGTCATTCTAGGTTCGAGTCCTGGTATCCCAGCGCTTTCTGGCATCGGACGGACCACGGTTCGAACGGACCGAGCATCGCTGTTCCACGGCGGGTTTTCCCGAATTGGAGCATGACCGCGAAGATGTTACTGTTTGGTGCGTCAACGCGGGACCGCACAGGAACGAGTTTCCGACAGCGGTCCACGGAAAGTACACGGCCCCATCGTATAGCGGCCTAGTACGCCGCCCTCTCACGGCGGTAACGCGGGTTCGAATCCCGCTGGGGTCACTACGGAAGAGCCTCGGTTTCCACGGAAACCGGGGCTCTTCGCATGTCTGCCACCCACTGCTCCCGTCCGTTCCCGGCGCGCTGCCGCGACGCCCGCGTGACGGCTGGCACAATGATCGTGTGAACACCGAGAACGCACCGGCCGTGCCGCTCATCGAGTCCCTCGAGACCGCGCGTGAGCTCTTGCGCTCCACGACCCTGCCGCTCGCCACGGCGAGCGCGGCGCAACAGCGCGAGAACGCGGCGCGTGCCGTGGCCCAGTTGGACGACTACGTCCTGCCGCGTGTCCGTTCGTTGGACGCCCCGCTGCTGGCCGTGGTGGGCGGTTCCACGGGCGCGGGAAAATCGACCCTGGTCAACGCCCTCGTGGGCCACCCGGTCACACGCTCCGGGGCCATTCGCCCCACCACGCGCAGACCCCTGCTGATCCATCACCCGAGCGACGCGGGGGCGTTCACCACTCAGCGTGTGCTGCCGCACCTGGCCCGGGTCCAGGGGACCCTCGTGGATCCCTCTCGCCCCGCGCCGGCGCCCGACGACGGTGGGACGGCCGTGGAGGACATTGGGTCCCTCGTGTTGCTCGCGGACCAGAACATCCCCAAGGGCCTCGCGATCCTGGACGCCCCGGACGTAGATTCCGTCTCGGACAATAACCGGGCCCTGGCCGCCCAGTTGCTCTCCGCCGCGGACCTGTGGCTGTTTGTCACGACCGCCAATCGCTACGCGGACGCCGTGCCGTGGCAGCTGCTGCGCAACGCTGCGGGGCGCGACATCACGGTGGCCGTGGTGCTGGACCGGGTGCAGGCGTCGTCGGCCGCGGAGATCGAGGAGGACCTGCGGCGGATGCTCAATGAGGAGGGACTGGGTGGCGCCCCGATCTTCGTGGTCGAGGAGTCCCCGCTCAACGAGCTGCGCATGCTGCCCCCGGCCGCCGTGGAACCGCTGCGTGAGTGGCTCGAGACGCTCGGCGCGGACGCGCAGGCCCGCTCGGAGATCGCCGCGCGCACCCTCGGGGGAGCGGTGCGGGAACTCGCGGACACGACCGACCGCACCGCGGAGGCCGTGGCGGGCCAGCAGCACACGGAGGAGCACCTGCGCCGCGAGGTGACCACGTCCTTCGACGAGGCGCTGCGCGCGATCATCGACTCCACTCGGGACGGGACCCTGTTGCGCGGTGAGGTGCTCGCACGCTGGCAGGACTTCGTGGGAACCGGCGAGTTCTTCCGCAGCCTCGAGGCGGGAATCGGGCGGGTCCGGGACCGGATGACCGCGTTCTTCAAGGGCCAACCCGCACCCGAGGTGCGCGTGGAGGAAGCCATCGAATCGGGTCTGCAGGCCGTGATCGTGGAGAACACGGCCCGTGCCGCGGAATCCGCCGAGCGGCGCTGGCGTGACGAGCCCGCCGGACAGGTGTTGCTCGCGGGCCGGGATGCGGCCGGCCTGCCACCGGACTTCCCCGACCAGGTCGCGGAGAGCATCCGGTCGTGGCAGTCGGACGTCATGCTCATGATCCAGCAGGAAGGCGCGGGCAAGCGCACGCGGGCCCGCGCAATGTCGCTGGGCGTGAACGCGCTCGCCGTGATCCTCATGATCGCCGTGTTCTCGACCACGGGCGGGCTGACCGGCCTGGAGGTCGGGATCGCGGGTGGTTCGGGTGTCGTGGGGACCAAACTGCTCGAGGCGGTCTTCGGTGAGGACGCCGTGCGCCGGATGAGCGACCAGGCGCGCAAGAACCTGGAGACCCGGATCCGGACGATGCTGGCCGGTCGGGCCAAGCAGTTCCTGGACACGATCGACGAACTCGGGGAGCACCCCTCGGCCGAGCAACTGCACGCAGCGGCCGCCCGCGTGCGCGCAGAGAGTGAGGCCCTGTGAGCCCGCGTTCCCGGGACCAGGACGTGTCCCTGCCCGATCGGATCTCCGGACTCGCGCAGGCCGTGGAGATCGCGGAGGGTCGCCTGGACGCCGAGGTGATCCGGGGTGCGCGGGAGACCCTCGAGCGCGCCGCGCAGCGCCGGGCGCTGTCCGCGGACCACACCGTGGTGGGCTTCTTCGGCGCCACGGGCTCCGGCAAGTCCTCCCTGTTCAACGCCGTGGTCGGTCAGGACCTCGCCCGTAGTGCGGCGCGCCGACCCACGACCTCCGCACCGCTCGCCGCGATCTGGGGGGATGAGGGCAGCCAGCCGCTACTCGACTGGCTCGACGTCGCTGACCGCAGGGTCGTGGGTCCCGCGCTGAGCACGTCCACCGGGCGCGGGCGCAAGGCGAGCACCACGAGCGGTGGGCTCGTGCTGCTGGACCTGCCGGACTTCGACTCCGTGACGCGGGAACACCGGCAGATCGTCCAGCGCATGGTCGGTCTCGTGGACGTGGTCGTGTGGGTCGTGGACCCCCAGAAGTACGCGGACGCGGTGTTGCACCAGGACTTCGTGCAGCCGCTCGCGCGCCACGGCGCCGTGACCATGGTCGTGCTCAACCAGGCGGACCGGCTCGATGAGCGGGACGTCCCCTCGGTGCTCGCATCGCTCACGGAACTCGTGGCGCAGGACGGCCTCCCCGCGACCGGGCCGAGCGCGCCCGTGGCCGTCTCCGCTCTTACGGGTCAGGGTGTCCCGCAGCTGCGGGACCGGATCCACGCCGTGGCCGCCCAACGCGCCGCCGCCGGGCAGCGGCTCGAGGCGGACGTCATCCACAGCGCCGGGGAACTCGCGCGCGCCGCGGGGGAGGGCGATCCGCGCGGGATCACCAAGGACGCGAGTGAACGGCTCACCGCCGGGCTCGCGCGTGCCGCCGGCATCGACCTGGTCGCGGACGCCGCGGCCCGTTCGTACCGGTTGCGCGCGGGGCGGCACACCGGGTGGATCGCCACGCGCTGGCTCACCCGCCTGCGCAAGGACCCGCTCAAGCGCCTGCACATCGAGAGCCATGACAAGCACTCGGACCCCGGGGTGCACCGCACGTCCCTGCCGCCCATGAACGCGTCCCAGAAGGCCGCCGCGGACTCCGCCGTGCGCGGTTTCGCGGACGATGTCTCCCAGGGCGCCGGGGAGCCGTGGCGGCGCAGCATCCGTGGCGCCGCCCGCAGCAACGAACGGCGGTTGCCGGACGCGTTGGACCAAGCCGTCGCACGCACCAAGTTCTCCGCGCGCGGGGCGTCCTGGTGGTGGATCGTCTTCGACGTCCTGCAGTGGCTCGCCATGCTCGTCACGGTGCTCGGTCTGTTGTGGTTGCTGGGTCTGTTCCTGGCCGAGTACTTCCAGATCCCCCTGCCCCCGCCACCCACGGTTGAGGGCTTCCCACTACCCGTGCCCACGCTCATGGTGCTCGCGGGGGTCGTGCTCGCGCTCTTCCTCGCGCTCACGGGCGCGGTGATCGCGTCGCTCGCGTCCCGTGTCCGGGCCTCGCGGGTACGACGTCGCTTGCAGCGATCCGTCCGCACGACCGCCGAGGAGACGGTCCAGGCCCCGGTGGAACACGAACTCGAGGCGCACCGCGAGTTCACCGGGGCCGTGGCACGGGCGGCACTCACGCGGCGCTGACGCGCACGGCCTCCGAGAGGTGCCGGGCCGCCTGGACCACGATGTCCGCGTGCTTCCGACCGGGCTGCTTGGACAGGCGTTCGATGGGTCCCGAGATGGACACCGCGGCGATCACCCTGCCCGAGGGTCCACGCACGGGCGCGGAGACCGAGGCGATCCCCGGTTCGCGTTCGCCGATCGACTGGGCCCAGCCGCGGCGTCGTACCCCGGCGAGGGTCGTGGCGGAGAACCGCGCGTGATGCAGCCCCTCGATCAGGCGCGCGTGGTCCTCCCACGCCACGAGCACCTGCGCGGCGGAGCCCGCCTTCATGGACAACTGGGTGCCCACGGGGATCGTGTCGCGCAAGCCGATGGGCCGTTCGGCCGAGGCCACGCACACGCGCCACTCGCCCTGGCGGCGGAACACCTGGGAGGACTCACCGGTACTGTCCCGCAACTGCAGGAGCACGGGGGCCGCGGCAGAGATCAGCCGGTCCTCACCCGCGGCCGAGGCGAGCTCCACGAGGCGGGACCCGAGGACGAAGCGCCCGTGCACGTCCCGGCCCACGAACCGGTGATGGGCGAGCGCCACTGCGAGCCGGTGGGCGGTGGGTCGCGCGAGCCCCGTGGTCTCCACGAGATCCGCGAGGGAGGCCGCACCGGCCTCGAGGGCGTCCAGGATGAGGGAGGCCTTGTCGATGACCCCCACGCCGGAGGGGGAGAACGAGGACTCCTCGGGCATGCCCGAGCCCGTCCCTCGGCCGCCCAGGGGAGAGCCCAGGGGGGCTCCGGAAGGATCCATCGCGTGCGTCGTGTCCATGCCTTGATATTGCCGTCTCACAATGCGAGAAGCAAGTCCGAGGAGTGGAACTGCTCGCCGCGAGCGATGACCATGATGGCAACGGTCACGTGCGGGACGCGCGAACGCCGCCCACGCGGCGTCGCCCACCGCACGCCAGGACACGAGCAGGAGTGACGAGATGACGAGCACACAGACCACCGCGCCGCGGACGCTGGCGGAGAAGGTGTGGAACGACCACCTGGTGCGCCAGGGTGAGGCCGGACGCCCCGACCTGATCTACATCGACCTCCACCTGCTCCACGAGGTCACGAGCCCCCAGGCCTTCGAAGGCCTGCGGCTGGCCGGACGCGGACTGCGGCGCACCGATCTGACGATCGCGACCGAGGATCACAACACGCCCACCGAAAACATCTTCTCGACCATCGCGGACGAGACCTCCCGCAAGCAGATCGAGACGCTGCGCCGCAACTGCGAGGAATTCGGTGTGCGGCTGCACTCCCTGGGGGACGCCGAACAGGGGATCGTGCACGTGGTGGGTCCGCAGCTGGGGCTGACCCAGCCGGGGATGACCGTGGTGTGCGGTGACTCCCACACATCCACGCATGGAGCCTTCGGGGCGCTCGCGTTCGGGATCGGCACGTCCGAGGTGGAGCACGTCATGGCCACCCAGACCCTCTCGCTCGCACCGTTCAAGACCATGGCCATCAATGTGGAGGGCACGCTCAAGCCGGGGGTCAGTTCCAAGGACATCATCCTGGCCGTGATCGCCAAGATCGGCACGGGCGGCGGGCAGGGTCACGTGCTCGAGTACCGCGGGTCCGCGATCCGCTCCCTGTCCATGGAAGCGCGCATGACGATCTGCAACATGTCGATCGAGGCGGGTGCGCGGGCGGGGATGATCGCGCCGGACCGGACCACGTTCGACTACGTCGAGGGCCGCCCGCACGCGCCACAGGGTGAGGACTGGGACGCCGCCGTGGAGTACTGGAAGACCCTGCGCACGGATGAGGGCGCCACGTTCGACCGCGAAGTGTTCATCAACGCGGATGAACTGGAGCCGTTCGTCACGTGGGGCACCAACCCGGGTCAGGGCGTGCCGCTGTCCCAGGCGGTCCCGGATCCGGAGGACGCCGGGGACGACAACGCCAAGGACGCCGCGCGGCGCGCCCTCGAGTACATGGGCCTGGAAGCCGGAACACCCATGAAGCAGATCCCCGTAGACACCGTGTTCCTGGGCTCGTGCACCAACTCCCGCATCGAGGACCTGCGGGCCGCCGCGGCGATCGTCAAAGGCCGCAGCAAGGCCGAGAACGTGCGGGTCATGGTTGTCCCCGGTTCCGCCAAGGTGCGCTTGCAGGCCGAGGCCGAGGGGTTGGACAAGGTGTTCACGGACTTCGGCGCGGACTGGCGCTTCGCGGGATGCTCCATGTGCCTCGGGATGAATCCGGACCAGTTGGCGCCGGGGGAGCGCTGCGCCTCCACGTCCAACCGCAACTTCGAGGGGCGCCAGGGCAAGGGCGGGCGCACCCACCTGGTGTCACCGGTGGTCGCGGCGGCCACGGCCGTGCGGGGGACCCTCAGCGCGCCGTCGGACCTCGAGCCGGTGGCCTGAGCCCCGCAACCCGCCGCGACGTACACCACCAGAAAAGGACACAGCCATGGAGAAGTTCACCACCCACCGGGGCGTGGGTGCCCCGGTCAAGCAGTCGAACGTGGACACCGACCAGATCATCCCCGCCGTTTACCTCAAGCGCATCACCAAGACCGGTTTCGACGACGCCCTGTTCGCCGGGTGGCGCAAGAACCCCGAGTTCGTGCTCAACCAGCCCGAGTACCGCAACGCTTCCGTGCTCGTGGCCGGCGCGGACTTCGGTACGGGGTCGTCGCGCGAGCACGCCGTGTGGGCGCTGCGCGACTACGGATTCAAGGCCGTGATCTCCTCCCGTTTCGCGGACATCTTCCGCGGCAACTCGGGCAAGCAGGGATTGCTTGCGGCTCAGGTGGACCAGTCGGACGTGGAGTTGCTGTGGAAGCTCATGGAGGAGCAGCCCGGCGTGGAGATCCAGGTGGACCTGGAGTCGCGCACCGTCACGTGCGGGCCCGTGACTGTGCCCTTCCAGATCGACGACTACACCCGCTGGCGGCTCATGGAGGGTCTCGACGACATCGGGTTGACCCTGCAGCATGAGGCGGACATCGATGCGTACGAGCGCACCCGCCCCGCGTTCAAGCCCACCACGCTGCCCGCCCGAACCTGAGTGGCGGCTGGACCGATCAGCGGTTCGAGCCGGTAGAATGTCGAGGTCCCGTGCGTGTTCCGCGCCCGGGAGATCCCTTCCCGCAGATCGGTAGGTCATGACTTCTTTGCGTATCACCGGCGGCGTTCCGCTGTCGGGTCAGGTGACGGTACGCGGCGCCAAGAACCTGGTTCCCAAGGCCATGGTGGCCGCGCTGCTCGGCTCCACTCCTTCCACGCTGGGCAACGTGCCGGAGATCAAGGACGTCAAGGTCGTCACGGACCTGCTGAGCCTGCACGGTGTGGAGGTCACGCGCGACGACGCCCGGGGTGAGTTGACGCTCGACCCCACCAACGTGACTCGTGCCCGCCATGCGGACATCGACGCCCACGCCGGCGACTCGCGGATCCCGATCCTGCTGTGCGGCCCGCTGTTGCACGCCCTGGGAGAGGCGTTCATCCCGGACCTGGGCGGGTGCCGGATCGGTGACCGACCCATCAACTACCACCTCGAGGTGCTGCGCAATTTCGGCGCCAAGGTGGAGAAGCTCGATTCGGGGATCCGGATGAGTGCACCGCACGGGTTGCAGGGCGCCAAGATCGACCTGCCGTACCCGTCCGTGGGGGCCACGGAACAGGTGCTGCTCTCCGCCACGCGTGCCGAGGGCCATACCGAGCTGCGCGGTGCCGCGACCGAGCCCGAGATCATGGACCTGATCGCGATCCTGCAGAAGATGGGCGCGCTCATCACCGTGCAGACGGACCGTGTGATCCGCATCGAGGGCGTTCCTGAACTCACGGGGTACGTGCACAGCGCGCTGCCCGACCGCATGGAAGCGGCGTCGTGGGGTTCCGCGGCACTGGCCACCGGTGGTGACATCTTCGTGGCCGGCGCCAAGCAGGCGGACATGATGACCTTCCTCAACACCTTCCGCAAGGTGGGCGGTGGGCTGGACATCCGCGAGGACGGCATCCGCTTCTACCACCCGGGCGGGGACCTCAACCCTCTGATCGTGGAGACGGACGTGCACCCCGGATTCATGACCGACTGGCAGCAACCGCTCGTGGTCGTGTTGACCCAGGCCAAGGGCGTGTCGATCGTGCACGAGACCGTGTACGAGAACCGTTTCGGCTTCACGCGCGCGCTCAACCGCATGGGCGCCGTGATCCAGTTGCACCGCGAGTGCCTGGGCTCGGTGCCGTGCCGCTTCGGGCAGCGCAACTTCCTGCACTCCGCCGTGATCTCCGGCCCCACGCCGTTGCACGCCACCGACATCCACATCCCGGACCTGCGCGGCGGATTCTCCCACCTGATCGCGGCGCTTTCCGCGGAGGGCGTCTCGCACGTGACCGGTGTGGAACTGATCAAGCGCGGCTACGAGCACTTCACCGACAAACTGGGTGGGCTGGGCGCGAACTTCACCGTCGACGAGCGGTGAGCCCCCGCCCGCACCGCACGGCTCACCCGATCGAGGGAACTGCAATCCGTCCAGCAAGGAGTGACAGCCCGGATGAGTAGGACCTCGCAGCGTTCAACGTTCCGCGTCCTCGCGGGGATGGTGATCCCCGTCTACCGACTGTTCGCCAGATCCCACTGGCGTGGCCGGGAGAACTTCCCGGACTCCGGCGGTTTCGTGGTGGTGGCCAACCACCTCACGGAGCTCGATCCGATCACCGTGGCCTACCCGGTGTACGCGTCCGGGATCATGCCGCGGTTCCTGGCGAAGGAGTCGTTGTTCCGGGTCCCGGTGGTGGGCACCATCATCGCGAAGATCGGGCAGGTCCCCGTGTACCGCGGAACCTCGCGCGCCAAGGACTCCCTGGTGGCAGCCCTGGCCGAACTCGACAGCGGCGGCGCCGTAATCGTGTATCCGGAGGGCACCATCACGCTGGACACCGAGATGTGGCCCATGCGCGGGCGCACGGGAGCCGCTCGTCTCGCGCTCAAGGCCGGCGTCCCGGTGGTGCCCATGGCGCACTGGGGGGACCAGGAGATCCTGTACCGGGACCCCA
This sequence comes from Kocuria sp. KRD140, assembly GCF_017168375.1. NCBI lineage: Bacteria > Bacillati > Actinomycetota > Actinomycetes > Micrococcales > Micrococcaceae > Kocuria > Kocuria sp. KRD140. Next base: position 120,748 of record NZ_JABFAW010000002.1, on the reverse strand, counting down.
GCGGTCACCGCACGGTGAGCCTGTGGCCCCGTAAGCGCGTGGACGTGCTCGTGGGCGAGCCGATGCACCCGGAGGACCTCGTCCCCGGCGGTCTCCAGCGCCCTGGTCATCCGTCCTCCGACGAGCTCACGAAGGCCACCGAATCCATCATGGGTGCGATCACCGATCTGCTGGGTGAGTTGCGGCAAGAAGAAGCACCGCGCGAGCTCTTCGACCCGCGAGCCGGGAAGGTGGCCCCGTGACGCCGGATCCGAACGGTCCCCGCAAGGTCACCGTGCTGGGAGCGGGTTCGTGGGGCACCACGTTCGCCAAGGTCCTCGCGGACGCCGCCGCGGATGCCGGCGCCCAGCGCACCGTGTGTCTGTGGGGCCGCGATCCCGAGTCGATGCAGCGGATCGCCCGCGAGCACCGCAACGACCGTTACGTCCCGGAGATCGAGCTACCGGAAACCCTCGAGTATTCGAGCGACCTGCGCTCGGCGCTCGCGGGAGCGGACCTGGTGGTCGCCGCGATCCCCGCCCAATCGCTGCGCGCGCAACTGGGCGCGGCGGCGTCGTACGTGGAACCGGAGGCCGTGATCCTGTCCCTGGCCAAGGGACTCGAATCCGGGACCGGGCTGCGGATGACCCAGGTGATCGCTCAGGTGCTCGCCGAACACACGCAGCGCACCGCGGAGGAGTGGGCCCGGCACACGTGCGTGCTCTCGGGGCCCAACCTGGCCATGGAGATCGCGCGGGAGGAACCCACGGCCTCCGTGATCGCGGCCACCGCTCACGACACCGCCGCGTGGGTTGCGCGCTGCTGTGCCGCACCCTATTTCCGGCCCTACACGAACACGGACGTAATCGGCACCGAGATCGGCGGTCTCGTGAAGAACGTGATCGCCCTGTGCGTGGGGATCTGCGACGGCCGCGGCTACGGGGACAACTCCAAAGCTTCGGTCATGACGCGCGGCCTGGCCGAGACCACACGGCTGGCCCTGGCGCTGGGCGGCGACCTGACCACCTTGTCGGGGTTGTCAGGGATGGGCGACCTCGTGGCCACGTGCTCGTCCTCCCTGTCCCGCAACCACACGGCCGGTAGGCTCCTGGGGGCCGGACTGAGCCTTGAGCAGGTGCAGGACGCCATGACCCAGACCGCGGAGGGGATCAAGTCCGCCCCCGCGGTCCTCGCCCTCGCGCGCCGCCACGGCGTGGACATGCCCATCACGGAGGCCGTGGTGAGCGTACTGCGCAACGACGTTCCGGTCCACGAACTGACGCCCAGGCTGTTGGGCCGCGATCTGAAATCCGAAGGGAACAGCGCATGAGCACCACCCACGAGAACCCCGAGTCCACCGCCGCGGGCAGTAAGCCGTGTGTCGCGGTCGTGTTCGGCGGGCGCTCGTCGGAACATTCCGTCTCCCTCATCACGGCGCGCTCGGTACTGCGGGCCATCGACCGTGACACATGGGACGTGGTGAGTGTGGGGATCTCCACGGACGGCGCATGGTTCCTGTACTCCCAGGAGGAACTCGAGGCGCTGCTGGACGAGCAGCCCATGGCGCAGCTGCCCGTGGGGCGGCGACGAGTGAGCCTGCCCCTGCAGACGGGGGACAGCCGGCTGCTGATCCACGATTCGGACGAGCACGGTGCCGCCCTGACCCGCGGCCGCCACGTGGACATCGTCTTCCCGTTGCTGCACGGTCCGTTCGGTGAGGACGGGACCCTGCAGGGGCTGCTCGAGCTCGCGGACCTGCCGTACGTGGGGTGCGGCGTGGCGGCCTCGGCGATCGGGATGGACAAGCACTTCATGAAGCTCGCGTTCCAGGCCGCCGGACTCGAGGTGGGTCCGTACACCGTGGTCCACGACCGCACGTGGCGCACCGACCCGCAGGGCGTGCACCGCGCCGTCGCCGAGCTGGGCTTCCCGGTCTTCGTCAAGCCCGCGCGCGCCGGGTCGTCCTTCGGGATCACCCGGGTGGACGACCCCTCCGGACTGGACGCGGCCATCGAGACCGCGCGCGAACACGACCGCAAGCTCGTGATCGAGGCGGGCATCGACGGCCGTGAGATCGAGTGCGCCGTCCTGGGTGGCCACGGCACCGACGATGCCCGCGCGTCCCTGCCCGGGGAGATCGAGGTGCAGGGTCACGCATTCTACGACTTCGAGGCCAAGTACCTTGAGGACGACGGCGCTGCACTTTCGTGCCCCGCGAAGCTCCCGGAGGACGTGATCGACACGCTGCGCCGCGAGGCGGTGCGCGCGTTCCACGCCGTGGACGGTGAGGGGCTTGCACGCTGCGACTTCTTCGTGACGCCCGATCACCGCGTGATCATCAACGAGATCAACACCATGCCCGGGTTCACCCCCATCTCCATGTACCCGCGCATGTGGGACGCGAGCGGGCTGCAGTACAGTGCACTGATCGACGAGTTGATCACCCTGGCGCTCGAACGGCCCGTGGGGCTGCGCTGAATCCGCCCACGCACGCCGCGTGAGGGTTGCGTGAACGCCGGGATCGGAAGGGGCACCCCGTGTGGCACAAACGCGATGACATGATCGTCCACGAGACCGACCCGTACAACGCGGAACCACCCCGGTCGGGACTCCACGATCCGATCACGACCCCCGATTCCTTCTACGTGCGCAATCACGGCCCGGTGCCCGAGAACGACCCCGGGGACTGGGCGGTCACGGTCGACGGGCTCGTCGACGAGTCCGCGAGCTTCACGCCGGAACGGTTGCGGGAGGAGTTCACGCACCACACGCTCACGGCCACGATGCAGTGCGCGGGCAATCGCCGTGCCGGTTTCCTGCCCGTGCGTGACATCCCGGGGGAGGACCCGTGGGGACCCGGGGCCACCTCCACCGCGCCGTGGACCGGGGCTCGATTGTGCGACGTCCTGCGGTCGGTCGGTGTCGCGGACGGCGCCCGGCACGTGGAGTTCACGGCCTCGGACGTCTCCGACCTCGCGGATCCCCCGCAGGCCTACGGCGGGTCGATCCCGCTCGCCAAGGCGTTGTCGTCCGAGGTGCTGCTCGCGTGGGCGATGAACGGCGAACCCCTGCCCGTGGTGCACGGGGCGCCCGTGCGCGTCGTCGTCCCCGGGTACGTGGGGGCGCGCAGCGTCAAGTGGTTGCGCGGGATCACGGTGCGCGCGGACCCGTCCGAGAACTACTTCCAGGCCACGGCCTATCGCGTCCTGCCGCCCGAGGCGGACCCGGATCACGCCGGGCCGGGGGACGGCATCAGTCTGGGATCCGTCGCGTTGAACTGCGACATCCTGAGCCCGGAGGAGCATGAGCACGTTCCGGGCGGTCCGGTGCGCGTCACCGGGTACGCGTACGCGGGGGACGATCGCACGGTGGCGCGCGTGGACGTCTCCGGGGACGACGGGCGCACGTGGCACCAGGCCGAGCTGGATGTGGCGGCCTCCCCGTGGGCGTGGCAGCACTGGGAGGCACTTGTCCCGGTGACCGGGGCCGGGTCCCACGTCCTGATGGCCCGCGCATGGGACAGCACCGGCGCGTGCCAGCCGGAGTCACCGCGAGTGCTGTGGAACCCCAAGGGTTACGTGAACAACTCGTGGGCCCGGGTGGAGGTCACGGTCGAGTGAGGCCGCCTTCTAGGGGCGGCCCTGCTGCTCCAGGGTGTCCTTGACGGACAGGCACTGCCGGGTCTGCTCGATGTTCTGCATGGCGGATCCCGTGTCCACGAGCGCGGTCGAGGACGGCACGCGGCTGCTGTCGAAGAGCACCTCCACCGCGGGGGAACGGCCGTAGGTCACCGCGCGCCACTGGTCCTTCTGATCCGGCACCTCGGAGATCAGCCAGTCCACGCCGTTGACGTTCGTGCACGGGTCCGTGGTGGGTCCCGGTTCCTCCGCGCCGCAGCGCACGATCATGGCCGACGGGTCCCCGTAGGCCGTGGTGCCCTGGCTCGAGGTCTCCCGCTGATCCATCCCGCTCACCGACTCGGGCATCGCGAGCATCACGGACGCGCAGTCGGGGTTGGCGTTGTCTGGGGCGCCGTCCACGGTTACGGTCGAACCGCACCCGGTGAGCACGAGCGCACCCACCACAGCCGCGCCGGCCACGCGGCGGCGGGACGACGACGTCGGTCGCGCCCTCCCGCGCCCCGTGGCGGCGTCGTGCCCTGCGCCTCGTACGACGCCGCGCAGCCGCGGCCGAGTCCCGGGGGCCTGCGCGGCGGACGTGGGCGTGGACGGGTGCTGCGGGGCCGGGGGAATCATGGCACCCAGGATAGGTGCTGCACCCGGGAGTTCGGTGACTGTGCCCGTCGGAGTGGCTCGCTAGTGTAAGGGACATGACGCACGAGCCCGCCGCCCCGCCCGGGACCACCGTGTCCCAGCTCAGCGAGACCGAGCTGCTGGACGCGTTCCTCCCGGGCGCCACCACGGACGGACCGCACGTCCTGGTGGGACCCGGGGACGACTGCGCCGTGATCGCGGCCCCCGGCGAGCGGGTCGTGGTCACCACGGACACGCTGACCGTGGACCAGGACTTCGCGATCGTGTGGCCGTGCGGTTACCGCACCACCGGCGCGGACGTGGGGCACAAGTGCGCCGCGCAGAACCTCGCGGACATCGCCGCCATGGGGGCCGTGCCCACGGCCATGGTCGTGTCCCTCACCCTGCCGGGGGACACCCAGGTCGCATGGGTTTCCGAGTTCGCGGCGGGAACTGTCCGTCACGGCCACGGTCCTGGGCAGGCTCGAGGGTGAGCCCGTACTGCGCAGTGGGGCCGGACGGGGCGGGACCCTCGTGCACGTGGGCGTGCTCGGCCGCGCGGCGGCCGGACTGGACGCCCTGCGGACCCCCGTGCCGGGGCGCTGGGACGGCGTCCCCGAGCCCGAACGGACCGCGCTGCACCGCGCCCAACTGCGACCGGCCCCGCCCGTTTCCGTGGGGGCGGAACTCGCTCGGGCGGGGGCGATCGCCATGCTCGACATCTCGGACGGTCTGTTGCGCGATGTCCGCCGGATCGCACGAGCGAGCGGCGTGAGCATCGACCTGGACCCGCAGGCCCTGGAACCCGCGGTGCACACGCTCGCCCACGCGGGGGAGGCCGTCGGGGTGGACCCGTGGCAGTGGGTGCTCACGGGGGGTGAGGACCACGGTCTGCTCGCCGTGCTCCCTGTGGATTCCCCGCTGCCGTCCGGGGTCCGTGCGATAGGCTCGTGTGCACCCTTGCCCCGCGGGGACGGCCCCCGGGGCGGTGGCTCGTCAGCAAGGAACGAAGCACGGCAGCGGCGCCACGAGCGCGGCACTGTGACCATTGCGGGCCGGAGCCCACGGCAGTGGTTTGGTCGCGATGTCGTCGAAGGATGGGATCACTTTGAGCCATAGAGCCGGCTCGTCCACCACCGAGATACGCAACTGGCTCGACGCCGCGCACCGTCGGCTGCGCGAGCACGCGGACGTTCTAGACGATCTCAACGTCTTCCCCGTCGCGGACGCGGACACCGGTGCGAACCTCAGCGCCACGGTGGGATTCGCGGCGGAGGCCGCGCACCTGATCGAGGGCAGGGACGTGGGCGAACTGCTCGTCTACGCGGGCCAGGCCGCCCTCGAGCAGGCCCGCGGGAACTCCGGCGTACTGGCCGCGGTGGCGTTGACCGCCATGGGTCAGGCGGTGGAGGGCTGCGTGCGGCTGACCGCCGCGCAGCTCAAGGCGGCGCTCATGGCAGCCCAGGTCCGGTGCTGGTCCGCACTCACCGAGCCCGTTCCGGGAACCATGATCTCCGTCCTGCAGGCCGCCGGGGAGGTACCCGTCCCGGACACCGCCGCGGAAGGGTCCAATCAGCAGCTCGTCGAGTGGCTGGACCTCATGGTGCAGGCCGCCACGCAGGCCGTGATCGACACCGTGGACCAGATTCCGGTGCTCAGCGAACGCGGCACGGTGGATTCCGGCGCGCTCGGCATGCTCGTCATCCTCGCGGCGCTGCGCACCGAACTCAGCGGGGAGGACTCGGCCGCGGACCCCGTGCAGGACATCGTCCGGGACCACGCGCTGCCGCTCACGAGTGACGAGCAGGAGCCCTCGGAGGGGTACGAGGTCATGGGCACCATGGACCTCTCCGCCCTGGACGCCGCCGAACTGCGCCACGAGCTCGACGACGCCGGGGACAGTGTGATCGTCAGCGCGGTCAGTGAGAACGAGAACGGGTACACGTGGCGCGTCCACGTACACGTCGCGGACCCGGACACCGCGCTGGACCTCATGCGCCGGCGCGGCACCGCGCGCAATGTGACAGTGACGTCCCTCGCGGCGGAGCCACGGTGACCAGCCACCGGCCGGACGGGGATGCGCCTGCCGCGCCGCAGGGGTTGTCCGCCTTCGCGGACCTGCTGGACCAGCCCCTGACCCGTTACGTCCCCGGGAAGTCCCCGCGCTCCACGGTGTCCCTGCTGGCCCAGGACCTGGGGATCACCACGGTGGGCCAACTGCTGGACCACGCGCCCCGGCGTTACATCCGCCGGGGGAAGATCCAGGCGCTCACGGACCTGGTGGCGGGGGAGCGGACCTCGTTCGTCGCACGCGTCGAGAGCACAAGCACCCGGCGCATGCGCAGTGATCCTCGGCGCAGTCTCACGGACGTCACGGTCTCGGACGACTCCGGTGCCTACCTGAAGATCACGTTCTTCAACGCGTACTCCGCCCAGAAGGACCTCCCCGTGGGGGCGCTCGCCCTGTTCACGGGGAAACCGGAGTTCTACCGGGGGAACCTGTCGATGGCGGGCGCGGACTACGCCCTCGTGGACACCCCCGAATCGGTGTCCCGTGCCACCTCGGACTCCGGTGAGCTCATGCCCATCCCCGTGTACCCGGAGTCCGGCAAGCTCACCACGCCGCGGATCGGAAAGGTGGTCCAGCAAGTACTGCTCACCGCGGACCTGGACGCGATCCAGGACCCGCTGCCGCCCGACGTCGTCGCCGCGCAGGGACTGCCGGAACCAGGACAGGCCTACCGGGATCTGCACGTTCCCGAGACCGTGGCGGCCTACGAACGGGCGCGCAATCGGTTCCGGTTCCAGGAAGCGTTCGTCCTGCAGGCCGAGCTCGTGCGCCGTCGCGCGGAGCACGCCGCGCATCCGGTGGCCCCACGACCCCCGCGGGAGGACGGCCTGTTGGCCCGCTTCGACGCCTCCCTGCCCTTCGCCCTGACCCCTGGCCAGCGGGCGGTCGGGGAGGAGATCTCCCGGGAGATCGCGGGCACCGCACCCATGAACCGGTTGCTGCAGGGCGATGTGGGCTCCGGTAAGACCGTGGTCGCGCTGCGGGCCATGCTCCAGGTCGTGGACCACGGCGGTCAGGCGGCCATGCTCGCCCCCACCGAGGTGCTCGCCGCGCAGCACCACGAGAAGATCACGGCCGCGCTGGGCCCCCTCGCCATGGCCGGGCAGCTGGGTGGGGACCCGGAGGCCACACGGGTCACCCTGCTCACCGGCAGCATGTCCGCACCCGCCCGCCGCAAGGCCCTCCTGGACATCGCCAGCGGCGCCGCGGGCATCGTGGTGGGCACCCATGCCCTGATCCAGGACGCGGTGCAGTTCGCGGACCTCGGCTTGGCCGTCGTGGACGAGCAGCACCGCTTCGGCGTGGAACAACGCGACGCCCTCCGGGACAAGGCCGGCCAGGCCCCGCACACCCTCGTGATGACGGCCACACCCATCCCGCGCACCGTGGCCATGACGGTCTTCGGCGACCTGGACGTAAGCACACTGCGGGAGTTGCCGGGCGGGCGCCAACCCATCGGCACGTTCGTCGTGGGCCTCGCCGAGCACGGCCCGGCCTGGGAACGCCGCGTGTGGGCGCTCGCCGCGGAGCACGTCGCGCGCGGCCGGCAGGTCTACGTCGTCGCGCCCAAGATCGGCGATGACGCCGCGGTGCCCCCCTTCGAGAGCCTGCGCGATTCCATCGAGACGCAAGAGGAAGATCTCGAGCCCGCGACCGTCACGTGGCTCACCGAGCTCGTGGCCGCACAGCCCGAACTCCGGGGCGCCCGCGTGGCCGTGCTGCACGGGCGGCAGGACGCGCCACTCAAGGCTCGCACCATGGCGGACTTCGCGGCGGGGAACACCGACGTACTGGTTTCCACCACGGTGATCGAGGTCGGGGTGGACGTCCCCAACGCCACGCTCATGATCATCGCGGACCCGGAACGGTTCGGGATTTCCCAACTACACCAGCTGCGCGGGCGGATCGGGCGCGGTGAGCACCCGGGCACGTGTTTGCTCGTGACCCGCACACCCCCCGATCATCCCGGGCGCGCGCGTCTCGACGCCGTGGCCGCGACCACGGACGGCTTCGATCTCGCGGAAGTCGATCTGAGCCTGCGCAAGGAGGGGGACATCCTGGGCGCGTCCCAGTCCGGGGGCCGCTCCGGCCTACGGTGGATCAGTGCACTGCGGGACGAGGCCCTCGTCGCACGGGCCAGGGCCGCCGCGGAGATCGTGGTCCACGACGACCCGCAGCTCACCGAACACCCCGCCCTGCGTGCGGCGATCACACGGGTCCTGGACGAGGACCGACAAGCATTCCTGGAGCGAGGATGACACGGATCATAGCCGGACGAGCCGGCGGCCAACGCCTGAAGTCGGTGCCCGGCTCGGCCACACGACCCACGACCGACCGGGTCAAGGAATCACTGTTCGCCCGGCTCGACGCCTGGGGCATGTGTGAGGGCGCACGCGTCCTCGACCTCTTCGCGGGCTCGGGCGCCCTGGGCCTCGAGGCGGCGAGCCGCGGAGCCGCGACCGTCACGCTCGTGGAACGAGCGGCCGTGGCGGCGGCGGTGTGTCGGGAGAACGCGACGCTCGTAGCGGCGTCGTGCCCGGACACCAAGATCACCACCGTGCAGTCCGCCGTGGCCGGGTACCTGGGCCGCGCCGCGCACCACCGCTGGGACCTCGTGCTCGCCGACCCGCCCTACCCTCTGGACAACGATGAGCTCGCCCGGACGCTCTCGCGGCTCGCGGGTCGGCTGGGGCCGGGCGGGGTGATCGCGGTCGAGCGTTCCACACGCACCGAGGAGCCCGCGTGGCCCCGTGGCCTGCGCCGTTTCGAGGACGGCGAGCATGGCGAGACCCGCTTGTGGTTCCTCGAAGCGGACGACCACGCGCCCGGTGCCTCGGACGCGGACTAACCTCGGCGTCACCCCGGTCCGGGCGTGGTCGACCCGGGCCCCTGCGCGGTCGACCTGGTCAGCTGCGCCGGCTCAGGCACCTCGCGAGCCGGAGCTGCGCGAGGCCGAGCGCGCCGCCGTCGGCGCCCGGTAACGGCCTGTCAGACCGCGGCGGCGAGTCCCGCCATGGCCCCGCGCAGCACGTCCGTGCGCTTGCAGAACGCCAACCGCAGCCAGTCCGCGTACAGCCCCCGGTTCGCGGGACCCGCGAACGCCGAGACCGGGATGCCCACCAGACCCGCGTTCTCGGCCCAGTGCCGGCCGAGGTCCGTGGCGTTGTCCACCCCGGCGAGCGCGTAGTGATCGCTCACGTCCGCGACCGCGAAGAACGTGCCCTCGGGAACCGGCGGGGTCAGCCCGGCCTCCCGCAGCCCGGCCACGAGCACGTCTCGGCGCTCGCGGTAGTCCTCGAGCAGCGCATCGTAGAACGCGGGCGGGAAACTCAGTGCATGGGCCACGGCGTGCTGCAGCGGGGCGGCCGCGCTGTGCGAAAGATAGCTCTTCACGGCGATGACCCCGCGCATCAGCTCGGGCGGGCCGCTCACCCAGCCCACGCGCCAGCCCGTGGCGGAGAACGTCTTCCCCGCGGAGGACACGCTCAGGGTGCGCTCCGCAGCCCCGGGCAGGGAGGCGATGGGCTCATGGGGCCCGGCGAACCGGAGGTGCTCGTACACCTCGTCGGTCACGATCACGGCGTCGAACTCCGTGGCGAGCTCCACGAGCAGTTCCTTGAACTCGCGGGACGCCACCGTGCCCGTGGGGTTGTGCGGGTCGTTGAGTATCACGGCGCGGGTGCGGGGGGAGAACGCGGCGCGCACGTCGTCCGGGTCCGGCGTGAAGGTCGGGGGGAGCAGGGGGACGGGAACGGGCGTGGCGCCGGTGAATTCCACGGCCGCGCCGTAGAGGTCATAGCGCGGCTCGAACATGACCACTTCGTCCCCGGGCTGCAGCACGGACAACAGCGCCGCGGTCATGCCCTCGGTCGCGCCCGCGCTCACGGCGATCTGCGAATCGGGGTCGAGGTGCAGACCGTAGTGGTCGCGCTGGTGCTTAGCCACCGCCTGGCGCAGTGCGGGGACGCCGATAATGGGCGCGTACTGGTGGTGCCCGGTGTGCAGGGCGGCCACCGCGGCGTCGACCATGGGCTGCGGCGGCGCGAAATCCGGGAACCCCTGACCGAGGTTCACCGAGCCGGTGCGCGTGGCGAGCGCCGTCATCTCTTCGAAGACCGTGGAACGGAGGGCCCCGGAGGGATCCAGCAGCCCGCCGCCTGCGGCCATGCGCTGCCACGGCTGGGCGCGGGGCCTCTCCCGGGCGGGATCGGCGCGGGGTGCGGCCGCGGGCGAGTGGTCGTGAGCGTCTGCGATCATGGGCCCATTCTAGGAATCCCTGCCGCTAGGGTGGTGCCATGCGACGCGCCATCTGCCCGGGGTCCTTCGACCCGCTGCACCTGGGACACTGCGCGGTGATCCACCGCGCTGCCCGCCTGTTCGACGAGGTGATCGTGGCCGTGTCCACGAACCCCAACAAGACCCACCGCTTCAGCGAGGACACCCGGATCAAACTGGTGCGCGAGGTGTTCGCGGACGAACCGGCCGTGGTCGTGGAACCGCTCGCATCGGGGCTGATCGCGGACTACGCGGAGCGCCGGGAGGCGGTGGCCCTGATCAAGGGGCTGCGCAACAGCGCGGACTACGACTACGAACTGCCCATGGCCACCATGAACCGTTCCCTCACGGGCGTGGAGACGGTGTTCCTGCCGGGGGAGCCGTCCCTGTTGCACGTGTCCTCGTCCCTCGTGATGGAGGTCGCGGCACTCGGGGGCGACGTCGCGTCGTTCGTTCCCGACCCCGTCCTGCGGGCCATCGAACGGCACTGAGGGGCCCGGCGGAATTGCCAGGTCGGGCATGGCCGCGGGGTGGTAGAGCTCGACCCCGTTGATCGAGTCCCTGACCAGCACCTCGGTGGAACGCACCGTGGAAGTAATCCTGTCCGTGTTGCTGTTCATGGACGCTTTGGACATCCGCGACGCCCCGCGTCGCAGCCGCACCCCGGTGCTTCACGTGCTGTTCCTGGCCCTGCCCCTCAGTCTCATCGCGGTGTTCTTCGCCGCCAGGTACCTGCTGCCGGACGTCCGGTTGTCCCTGTGCCTCGTGCTGGCCTGCATCCTGGTCCCAAGCGACCTGGCCCGAACGCGCCTCGATCGCGTGGCTGGATCCGCGCGGGATCGCCTCCGTCGTGCTGGCGCTCCTCGCCCTGCAGGCCGGGATCGATACGCAGATCGGGATCATCCTGGAGAGTGTGGTCATGGTCGTGTTCTGCTCCGTGTTGCTGCATGGTCTCACCGCGCCGCTGATCGGGCGGGCCGTCGCCCGGCGAGAGCCCGCGGGTGCCAGGGCCGTGCGTCCGGGGGACATCCGGACGGGGCCCGTGGGATGAACCGACGAGGGTCGGCATGCTAAGGTGGTCTGTCGGCCAGTGTCGTTAGCCAGGAGTTTCGTGAATCACCGCAACAGTTCAGCCCTCACGTTCAACGTCAGGGATCTCGAACACCGACCGGGGACCATGGAAACCCTGGATGTCGAGGCACCCGCACCGAAGGACTTCGGTACGGCGCTCATCGGCTCGCCGGAGGGCGCGCCCATGGATCTGCAGCTGCGCCTGGAATCCGTCCACGACGGTATTCTGGTGTCCGGAACCGTGATCGTGAGCGTTCACGGGGAATGCAGTAGATGCCTCGACCCCATCGACTACGAACTACCGGTCGACGTGCAAGAACTTTTCGTCTTCGATCCGTCCCCCCAGGGTGACGAGAACGTCGAGGACGAGCAAGTGTATGAAGTGCGGGACGAGGAGATCGACCTCGAACCGATGCTTCGGGACGCAGTGATCACACAACTGCCGTTCCAACCGGTGTGCCGGGCTGACTGCCCGGGCCTGTGCGCCCAGTGCGGCGCACGGCTCGAGAACGACCCGGACCACCACCACGACGTCCTGGATCCCCGCTGGTCCGCCCTGCAGGGGCTGATGACCGAATCGGGGGATCCGCAGGCGTCGGAGCCGACAACCGACACGAGAGAAGAGAGATAGCCGTGGCTGTTCCCAAGCGGAAAATGTCCCGCGCGAATACCCGGATGCGCCGCTCCCAGTGGAAGGCGCAAGCCCCCAAACTGGTGAAGACCGTGGAGAACGGCAAGGTCAGCTACAGCCTGCCGCACCAGGCCAAGCTGGTCTCCGATTCCGCCGGCACCCCCTTGTTCTACGAGTACAAGGGTCGCAAGGTCGCTGACGCGTAAGGTGACCATTTTGCCGGATCCCGGCGAACTGCTTGAGCGTCTCGGTGTCGACCTCGACACCGAGACGCTTCGCATTGCGCTCACACATCGTTCGTACGCGTACGAGCATCCCGGGGAAGTCCACAACGAACGCCTCGAGTTCCTGGGGGACGCGGTCCTGCAGCTCGCGGTCACGGACGAGATCTTCCACCGCTATCCCGAGTGGGACGAGGGGAGCCTCGCGAAACTGCGGGCATCCGTGGTCTCCGCCCGCGCGCTCGCCGGGGTCGCCAAGACCCTCGGCCTCGGCCCCCACATCCGCCTGGGCAAGGGCGAGATCCGCACGCACGGGGCCGAGAAGGCCTCCATCCTCGCGGACACCACCGAGGCCCTGATCGGCGCCGTCTACGAGGCGTGTGGGCCGTTGCCCGCGCGCGATCTCGTGCTGCGACTGATCGTCCCCCTACTCGAGGACACCCGCGTGCTGCACGAGGGCCGCGACTGGAAGACCCGCGTGGTGGAACTCGCCTCCCAGTACGAGCTGGGGACCGTGCGCTACGAGGTCGAGGGCACCGGCCCGGACCACGCGCGCCGCTTCGCCGCGGACGTCGTCGTGCACGGTGATGTCCTGGGACACGGCGAGGGGACGTCCAAGAAGGCCGCCGAACGCGCGGCCGCCGCGGTCGCGTGCGAGGCAATCGTCGAACGTTTCGCCACCGAGAACTGAGCGCGCCGTGCCTGAGTTGCCCGAAGTGGAAGTGGTGCGCCGCGGCGTCGCCCGCTGGGTCGTGGGGCGCACCGTGGAGGACGTGGAGGTCGTGGACCCCCGGTCCCTGCGGCGACACACCGACGGCCCGGAGGACTTCCGCCGCGAATTGACCGGGCTGACAGTTGTCGACGCGTGCCGGCGCGGCAAGTTCCTGTGGTTGCCCGTGCGCGCTGCGGATGGGTCAGAACCTTCCCGCGCACTGCTCGTGCACCTGGGGATGAGCGGGCAACTGCTCGTGTCCTCCCCGGAACACCCCAGGCCGCGCCACGAGCGCATCCGGCTGGAGCTGTCCCCGGCGCTCGACGAGTCCGGGCAGCCGTTGCCAGAGCAACTGCGGTTCGTGGACCAGCGGATCTTCGGTGGAATGCTGCTGGATCGTCTGGTGCCCGCGTCGGACGGCCACGGCACGGTCCCGGAACACGCCGTGCACATTGCGCGCGATCCGCTGGACCCGCTCTTCGACGTCGCGGCCTTCCACGCGGCGCTGCGGCGTCGTCGGACCGGGCTCAAGCGCGCGCTGCTGGACCAGGGGCTGATTTCCGGGATCGGCAACATCTACGCGGACGAAGCGCTGTGGGCGGCGCGCCTGCACTGGGCCGCGCCCACCGAGACCATGACCGCGCCGCGCACATACACACTCGTGGCGGCGTGCCAGGAGGTCATGCGTCGCGCGCTGGACGCAGGCGGCACGAGCTTCGACTCGCTGTACGTCAACGTCAACGGCGAGTCCGGGTACTTCTCCCGGTCACTCAACGCCTATGGCCGCGCCGGCCAGCCGTGCCCTCGCTGCGAGGCCGGCGGGGACGACGGCGTCATCGTGCGTGAGCGCTTCGCCAACCGTTCCTCGTATCGCTGCTCGCGGTGCCAGCGGCGGCCGAGACGTTTCCGGCCCTGACGAGAGACCCCGCAGGCGGCTCGCCCGTCGGGGGTCGAGACCGGCATCGATGTCCCCACGCCGCCCAGGCCATCCGGATCACCCGCTGGCCCCGGGGCGACCCCGAGAGCCAATGACGAGAATTGTGCCCATGAATGCTCCCAGTGAACCGGACGAGAACCCGGGGAAGGCGCCCGGCGCCTTCGATGCACCCCGGGTCCGTCGAGCTGTGCTCACGGTCGCCCTCCTGAACTTCGGGTACTTCTTCGTCGAGTTCTTCGTCGCGCTCGGTTCAGGGTCGGTGTCGCTGCTGGCCGACAGTGTCGACGTCCTCGAGGACACCTCGATCAACCTGTTGATCTTCGTGGCGCTCGGCTGGGCCCTGGCCAAGCGCGCCGTCATGGGCAAGGTCATGGCCGTCGTGATCCTCGCTCCGGCCGCGTTCGCGGCATGGGAAGCAGCTCAGCGGTTCGCCGAGCCTGTGGCACCGGACGCGCTGCCCGTCGTCCTCGCCTCGCTCGGCTCCATTGTCATCAACGGGACGAGTGCTCTCGTCATCGCCCGCGTCCGCAACCACGGCGGCTCCCTCGGCCGCGCCGCGTTCCTCTCGGCCCGCAACGACGTGCTGGTGAACGTGGCGATCATCGTCATGGCCCTGATCACCGCATGGACGGGCTCAGGCTGGCCGGACCTGGTCCTCGGATGTCTGATCATCCTGCTCGCGTTGCACGCCGCCTACGAGGTGTGGGAGGTCAGTGAGGAGGAGCGCCTGGCCGCCAAGGCCCTCGCCGGCGAAGAGATCGATTGATCCGGGCATCGGTCCCGGCCCTGTCCGGACGTCGTACCCGGCCACTCACGCCAGGATGCACCGGAGGCAGAGGCGCGTGGTCGAGGAGAATCACTGCCGAACACCGGCTGGTCTACATGGTCGTGGGTGACGATCTCATCATCCTGCAAGCGCGCTACCACTACTGAGCAACCGCACGCGGAGGCCGGGTAGCGGGGCCTGCACCCTGGTTCGCATCGTGCCCGCGGCTCCACGCCGCGGGCACGACAGCGCCTACTGTGCGCGCACGATCTGCAGGTCGTTGCTCGTCCCGCTCTCTTCTTCGGGGGCGATCGAGGCGTCCTCGGCGCGGGTGCGCTGGTCGTCGGCGACCTCCACCACGCGTGACACCGCGACCGATCCCGTGTTGCGCTGCGGGCGCGGCTTGTCGGAGTAGTACGCGGTGAGCCGCGCGAAGCCCTCGTCCAGGCTCACGGACGGCGTCCAGTCCAGCAGTTCGCGGGTCTCGCGCTGGTCGAACCAGTGGGCCGTGGACAGCTGCTCGGCCAGGAACTCGGTCATGGGCGGCTCGCCGTCCCCGCCGCGGAACTTCGCGGGCAGGTACGGCCAGACCTTCTCGATGACGCGGCCGGCGAAGCGTGCCACGCCACCGGGGATCGAGCGCGTGGGCGCGGGGGCGCCCGCGGCGCGGCACATCCGCGCGATGAGTTCGCCCACCGGGCGGGGCTCACCGTTGGTGATCACCAGCGCGCGTCCGCGCACGGTGTCAATGCGCTCGAGCGCCCGCACGATGCCCTCGGACGCGTTGTCGATGTAGGTGGTGTCGATCATGGCCGCACCGTTGTCCAGGTACGGCATCCGCCCGGCCGCCGCGCGATCCGCGACGCGCTCCACGAGCTGGGTGTCCCCGGGGCCCCACACGATGTGCGGACGTACCGCGGCCACCTTGAGGTCGCGCTGGCCGTCCATGCTCAGGCCGAGCAGTTCAGCGGCGGCCTTGGACCGCGCGTAGTTCCCGCGCGCCGTCTGGGGGTTCGCGGGTTCCGCGCCCGCGCCCTCGATCGACACGCCCGCGTGGGCCACGGACGGCGAGGACACGAAGACCACGTTCTGCACCCCGGCGTTCTGCGCCTGGCACAGCAGCACACGCGTCCCGGTCACGTTGACCCGCACGAAGTCCTCCCAGTCCCCGGTGAAGGAGACCTTGGCCGCGAGGTGGATGACGTCGTCCACGCCGTCGAGCGCGCGCGCCACGTCGTCGGGATCGGTCACCGAACCGAGCACCTCGTCGACGCCTTCGCGCTCGGCCACGGATGCGTGACCCCGCTGGAAGACGCGCACGCGCCAGCCGCGCGAGAGCAGGACGCGGGCAACGTCCCCTCCGAGCATCCCTGACGCGCCGGTCACCAGCACGGTGCGGCCGTCCCCGGTCAGCTCACCCTGGGTCGCGGTGGCGCCGCCACGCTCGGGATCCGCGATCTGCGCGACGCCGGGAGCGGTGTCCTGCCGGTCTCCATCCGATGCGTTTGCATCGGAATTGCTTGCGTTCCCGTCGTTCCGGGGAGCCGACGACGCCGCCCCGGCCGCGGTGGCCCCGGGAGCGGGCGCAGCGGCGTCGTGATCGTCGGCGCGGTGGCGGCCGGCGCCGGAGCGGTCGGGAGCAGGGGTCTGGTCGTGGCTCACAGGGCACTCATCTTTCCGGTGGCCAGGGCCTGCTCGGCCCAGTCACTCAATTCGGCGCGGTCGATCTTGGAGTTGTGGCGGATGTCCGTGGGCTGCTCGGGGATCACGAGCACGGCGCTCACAGCCAGCCCGGTCGCGAAATCGATCGTAGCGCGCACGCGCTCGGCCAGATCCGCGGGGGCCACGTGGGGCTTGGCGGCCGGGGGCACCGTTTCGATCACGGCCACGGGGGACTGGGAACCGCGGGGGCCCACACCCACGACGGCCACGCGGCCCACACCGGGAACCGTCTGGGCGGCGTGCTCCGCCGCGACGGAAGACACCGGCCCGTCGGACATCGTGATCACGTGGGCCAGGCGGCCCTCGTACCACAGCCGCTCACGGGCGTCGAAGTGCCCCACGTCCCCGGTGCGGTGCCAGCCGGGGGTCAGGTCGGAGGCGCGCTCCGTGATCCACAACCGGTCGTAGTGGTCCTTGGCGTGCGGTGCGCGCGCCACGATCTCGCCGGTGACACCAGGGGTGGTCACGATGTCGGGGGAGACGGAGCCGTCCGCGCGCAGCGGCAATACGCCGAGCTGCGCTCCCTCGACCGGGGTGCCCACACACACGCCGCGGCCCGCACCCTCGACGCCGCTCTGGGCGTCCTCCCGTGCCGCGCGGATCACGTCCAAGCTGACGTCGGTCAGGGGCAACGCCTCGGTCATCCCGTAGGGGGTGTGCAGCTCGGCCGCGGGCATCAGCTCCTGCAACCGGGCGAGCAGCTCCTCGGGGATCGGCGCTCCGGCGGAGAGCATGAGGTCCACCCGGGCCAGCGCATCACGCTCGGCGGGGGACAGCTCGTCCGCGGTGGCCAGGACGTTGGCGATGGCCGCGGGGGACGCGAATACCGCGGTGGCGCCGATCGCCATCGTAGCTTCGGTGAGCGCCTGTGCGGTGAGCGTCTTGGGGCTCGTGACGTCCATGTCCGGTGTGACGGAGGCGGCACCAAGGGCGGGGCCGAGCAGCGCGAACGGCGCGAACCCGGCCACGAGTCCGGTTCCGGCCCGCAGCCCGTAGGTGTCCCGGATGGTGTCGCGCATCCCGGCCATCTGGCGGTGGGTGTAGACCACGCCCTTGGCGGGTCCGGTGGAGCCGGACGTGAACAGCACGGCGGCCGCGGCGTCCGGGTCCACGGCGGGGATGTCCTCCGGGCGCACGGTGGTCACCGAGTCCATGAGCTCGGCCACGGTGTGTTCCACGCCCAGCAGCTTCTTGGACACGGGGTCCAGCCGGTCCGCGGAGATCCGGCGTCCGGGCCAGCCCAGGGCGCGCGCACCCATGAGGGCCTTGCGGATGCCGATGAACCAGTCGGGGGACGAACCGCGCAGCGCCCGGGTCAGTCCCTTGCGGCCCAGCCCCTGGTCCGCGACCACGATCACCGCGCCCATGCGCAGGCACGAGTAGATCAGGGTGGTGAGCATGGAGCCCGGGGGGACCATGAGGTTCACACGGTCCCCGGGGCGCACGCCCGTGCGCAGCAGGGCCACCGCGAGCTGGTCCACGGACGTGCTCAGCTGGGCCCAGGTCACGGTGCGTTCCACGTTGAGCGCCGGTGCGGAACCGTCCACGGTTCCCATGACGGGTCCCATGTCCACGACGGCGGGGGAGGCGTCGCGGCGTCGTGCGTCGAGTTCGGCGAAGAACGGCACGAAGTCCCCGCGACCGCGCGCGCGGCGCTCACGGTGGGCCTGCACCACGGGCTCGTCCTGACCGAAACGCTCACCGAGCCACGTGAGGATCGCTGGGGCGATGTCCCGGGCCTCGGGCAGCAGGTGCTTGGCGCCTTCGAAGCGGTGGACGTCCGCGTGGGGTGCCCGCCGCATGAGGTCCTCGAGGTAACGCTGCTGGAACACGGGATCGTTGGTGCCCCACAGCAGCAGCGTGGGGACCTCGCGCGCGCTCATCCGCCCGGCGATGCGCTCGTACGCCGCGTTGGAGGGGTGGCCCGGTTCGGCGGGGATGTCGGCGACGAAGTGCGCGATGCCCTCGCGGCGCTCGCGGGAGGTGTACGGAGCCTTGTAGGCCTTCTTGAGGTCCTTGGCCGGGGCGGGATCGCACAGGGCCAGGGTGGTGTCCAGGAACGCGGTGGTCCCGGAGGTGAGGGGTTCGTGCACGGCGCGGTTGAGCGCGAGCCGCAGGGCCGAGGGGATGGGCTCGGCGTTGTCGTGGTGAACGGCGGTGTTGGTCATGATGGTCGCCGCGTGGAGCTGCGGGTGTTCCTGCGCCCAGCCCTGGGAGATGAGCCCGCCCCAGTCGTGGGCCAAGGTGACCACCGGCAGTCCGGCGTCGTCGATGCCCAGCGCGTGCGTGAGGTCCCCGAGGTCCCGGACGCGGTCCTCGAGCCGACGGAACAATCCCGTGCGCTCGGAGAAGCCCATGTCCAGCTGGTCCACGGCCACCACGCGCCACGGCTGCTCGGCCGTCTGGCCGGCGCGCACCACGTCCCGCCACAGGTAGGACCACGTGGGGTTGCCGTGCACCGCCAGGATGATCCCGCGGGGACTGCGGCCCGCCTCGGTGATCGCGTCCCCGTTGTCCAGCACGTGCCAGCGGCGCTTCCTGCCGGGCACGGGTTCCACGACCGCCGTGGTCGGGACGCTCACCGTGGTGGACCACGCGGGGTCCACACCCGGCAGCGGGGTGTCGGTGAAGGGCAGACGCACCGTGGTGGTGCGTTCCGGGGAGGGTGTGGAGAGCACGTTGCTCCTCCGTTCTGTGAGGCGGTGACCGGGGGCTACGGGCGGGCTACCAGGCGATCTCCATGAGGGTCGTGTTCAGGCCCGAGCCCACGCCCAGGCACAGCACGCGCTGGCCGGGTTCGAGCCGCTCGGCCTCGAGCGCGAGTGTCATGGGCAGGGCCGCGGCGGCCACGTTGCCCCAGTACGGGAAGGTGAGGGGGACACGGCCCGCGTCCAGGCCCATGTCCTGGATGAGCTTGTTGGTGTGCGAGTTGGAGACCTGGTGGGTCACGTAGGAGTCCATGTCCCGCCACTGCCAGCCGTCCTTCTCGGCCTCGAGCCACGCCTCGACCACGAGGCCCACCCCGTGGTTGAGCAGCCCGGTGGCGTCCGTGAACATGCCGTCGTCCCCGCCGATGCACAGGTGGTTGAACTCCGTGCCCGCGCGCGTGACGGATCCCACGATGCGGTGCCCGTTCGGGTGGCGGTCCGCGGGGCCCACCACGGCCGCGGCGGCACCGCACCCCAGCGTGAGCGTGGCGAACTCCTGCACCACCTGTTCGCGGGTGATGTCGTCCCCGCGCAACCGTTCCACCGCTGCGTGGTGCCACGGGGAGGGGTCCTCACCGGCGACCACCAGGGCGTACTCGATCGCCCCGGCGTCGATCATGGACGCTGCCACGGTTAGGGCATTGACGAAGCCCAGGCACGCGTTGGTCATGTCGAAGTTCAGCGCGGAGCTCGGCAGGCCCAACCGGTCGTGGATGCCCACGGCCACGGCGGGTTCGAAGTTGTCGCGGGTCACGGACGCGTTGATGAACAACCCGATCTGCTCCGGGGCCACCCCCGATTGCCGCAGGGCCTCCTGGCCGGCCTCCGTGGCGCCGTCCGTGAAGTGGCGTCCCGGTGCCCAACCGCGGCGTTCCTTGATCCCGGCCAGTCGCTCGAGCAGCCCCTTGGGCATGCGCAGCCGCCGGAAGGTCTCTGCCAACTCCTCATCGAACCGAGTAGACGGAATTACCACGTCCGCCTCCGTCTTGGTCACGGATAGGACTGCGGCATTTCGGTTTCTGATGGTGGAGTTACCGGTCAATGTGGCGCTTTCGATCAGACGCCACCCGTACCGTCAAGGAATCGATCGTGAGAGGAGAGCCTCGGCGCTCGGGTGAACTAGCGGGTTGGACCGGCTCAGTCTAACGGTCCCGACTGACAGCTCCCTTCGGATGTACGTGGCGTTTCTCTGCGGGCGCAGGCCGTTCCGGCCCCGGTGAGCCGCGGGTGTGAGCCCCCGCACGCGCCCCGCACCGCCGCGGGGCCCGCCCCGGGTAGACTCGGGGGCTGCCCCCGCGCTCGTGATCGCCCAGGTCGGCGCGCCTGTCACCCGCCGGTGCGCGCGCCGAGGGGCGGCGTAAGCGACAACGACATTGGAGACCCCCGCGTGCATCTGAAGACCCTCACCGTGCGTGGTTTCAAGTCCTTTGCGTCCGCCACCACGTTCCACATGGAGCCCGGGGTCACCGCGGTCGTGGGGCCGAACGGGTCGGGTAAGTCCAACGTGGTGGACGCCCTCGCGTGGGTCATGGGGGAGCAGGGCGCCAAGTCCCTGCGCGGCGGGAAGATGGAGGACGTCATCTTCGCAGGCACCTCCGGTCGCTCCGCCCTGGGCCGCGCACACGTGTCCCTGACCATCGACAACGCCGACGGCGCCCTGCCGATCGAATACTCCGAGGTCACCATCTCGCGCACGCTGTTCCGCTCCGGGGGCTCCGAATACGCGATCAACGGCCGTTCGTGCCGGTTGCTGGACATCCAGGAGCTGCTCTCCGACTCCGGGCTGGGTCGGGAGATGCACGTGATCGTGGGGCAGGGGCAGCTGGACCGGATCCTGCAGGCCACCCCCGAGGACCGCCGTGGGTTCATCGAGGAGGCCTCAGGGATCCTCAAGCACCGCCGCCGTAAGGAGAAGACCCTGCGCAAGCTCGAATCGGTGCAGGCGAACCTGGACCGGCTCGAGGACCTCACCGGTGAGATCCAGCGTCAGCTCACGCCCCTGGGTCGGCAGGCGCGCACGGCTCGTAAGGCGCAGCGGATCCAGTACGACGTCCGTGATGCGCGCGCCCGTCTGCTCGCGGACGATCTCGTGGCGGCGCGCGCCGGGATGGACACGGATCAGGACGCGAGCCGCGCGGCGCGCGAACGCAAGGCCGAACTCGAGACCGCGGCCGCGGATCTCGCCCAGCGGCTGCAGGAGACCGAGACCCGTGCCGCGCGCACCACCCCGGAACTGAACGCGGCCCGCACGAGCTGGTACGAACTGAGCACGGTGCGCGACCGCTACCGGGCGCTGGCGGCCCTGGCCGAGGAGCGCCGTCGGCTGCTGGGCAGTACCGAGGAAACCGCCGCCACGAACCGGGACGCGCAGACCCTCGAGGAACAGGCCGCCCGGACACTCGTCGAGGCTGAACAGCTGGCCGAACGGGTCGCGGGGGCGCGCGAGGACCTCGACCGTGCGCATGCGGCGCGTGAGGCCGCCGAATCGACCGCGCGGGACGCGGAAAAGGAATCGGCCGCGCTCGTGCGCCGTGCCGCGGACCGACGCGCGGGGCAGGTCCGGCTCGCCGCGGCGGTCACGGCCGCGCGGTCGGCGCTCACGGCCGCAGAAGCGGACGTGGAGCGTGTTCGCGGGGAGCTCTCCGACGTCGTGACCCGCGCCGAGAGTGCCCGTCTGGACACCGCGTCCCTGCGCGAGACGGCCGAGGCCACCGCGGTCGAGGCGCAGCGCCTCGGGGAACGGGCCCGCGAAGCCCAGGAAACGGCCGACGCCGCTCGCGCCCGCTCGCGGGAGGCGGACGACCACCGACAGCAGACCGCGAGCGCGCTGCACGCCCACATCGTGCGCCTCGAGACTCTGCGCGAGTCCGTGCGGCAACCGGACGGCTCGTCCTCGGTGGCGGACGTCGTCCCCGTGCTGGGGGAGGTGCCGCGGGCCGTGCGCGTGAGCCCGGGGTGGGAACGCGCCGTGGCCGCCGCGCTGGGCCCGTGGTCCGACGCGCTCGCCGTGGCGTCCCACACCTCGGCCGCCCGGGTCTTCTCGCGGCTGCGCGATGCCGGGACGGGTCGCGTGCACCTCGTGATCGCGCGGGAGGACGGCGCGGCCACCGAAGTCACCGGTCCAGCGCTGCCCGAGGGGTGCGTGCGCGCCACAGAGGTCCTCTCCTCGGCCCCGGAGGAATCCGACACCACGGGCCACGCGGCCGTCGTGGCCGCGGTGCGGGCCGCACTCGCCACCACGGTGCTCGCCCCGGACGCGACCGCCGCGCTCGCGGTCCTCGACGCCGCGGCGCAGGACGGGCGGGCCGACGCCGCGTGGCGCGTGGTCACCCGCGACGGTGACGTGTACGGCGTCCATCGGGTCCAGGGCGGAGCCACGGATGCGGCCGGCAACCTCGAGATCCTCGCGTTGATCGACCGCGAGGTGGAAAAGACCGCGACCTTGCGGGACGCCGCAGAGACCGCGGCGGAACGGGCCCGGGAGGCCGAGGAACAGCGCGCGGGCGCGGAACGGGAAGTCCGCGAGACCGGCCGGGCCGCGCAGCGGGCCCAGCAGGAGGCCGCGGCGGCCGGGGCGGCGTCGAGCAGGGCGGAGGCCACGGCGTCGTCGGCGGATTCCGAACTGGAACGGCGCCGCGGTGTCCTGGCGACCGCACAGCAGCGTTTGACCCAGCGGGATGCGGAGCTGCGCGAGGCCGTGGAACGCGCCGAGGCCGCGGAGACCGGGGACGAGGAGGACCTCGACCGCGAGCAGCTCGCGGCCGCGTCCGCCAAGGACCGTGCCGAGGAGCAGGCCCGGACCGCCCGCGAGGTCGAGACCGAGGCGCGGCTCGCGCTGCGCGGGCTCGAGGAACAACATCGCCACGCCGAGTCCCGGGCGCAGGCCCAGGCGCGGGCGGCGCGTACCGAACGTGTCGCGCAGGCCGAGGCCGCGCGGCGTGCGGAGCGTCGCCGCGTGCAAGCGGTCGTGGCGCGGGCCGTGGGGGAGGCCGCGCGCTATCTCCGGGAACGCGCCGACGACGCCGCGGCGCGGGCGGCCGCCCAGCGCGACGCCATCGAGACCAGCAGGGCCGGGCTGGACGAGGTCGCGCAGCGATTGCGCTCCGAACGTGACGAGCTCACCCGGCGGATCGGCGAACTTACCGAACAGCTGCATCGTGCGGAACTGGACCTCGCGCAGCGCCGGGCCCGGCTCGAGGGGCTCGAGACCACGGCCCTCGAGGAGTTGGGGATGACCCCCGACTTCCTCGTGGACTACTACGGCCCCCACCTGCCCGTCCTGGACGCGGACGCAGCGCTCGAGGCGGCCCAGCGCGCCGAGGAGGACGGCGCGCCCGTGCAGCTGGCTCTGCCCCGGATGACCGATGCCGGGACCCCGTTCCGACGCGAGGAGCAGGAGACCCGGTTGCAGCGCGCGCAGAAGCAGCTCAAGGCGCTCGGCAAGGTCAACCCGCTCGCGCTCGAGGAGTTCGCCGCGCTCGAGGAACGCCACAAGTTCTTGGTCACCCAACTCGAGGACGTCAAGAATTCCCGCACGGATCTGCGCAACATCATCCGGCAGGTGGACCAGCACGTCGAAGAGGTCTTCGCCCAGGCCTACCGGGACACCGCGGAACAGTTCGTCTCGGTGTTCGCGACCCTGTTCCCGGGCGGGGAGGGGCGGTTGCGCCTGACCGACCCGGACGACATGCTCAACTCGGGGGTCGAGGTCGAGGCCCGGCCCGCCGGGAAGAAGATCAAGAGGCTCTCCCTGCTCTCCGGCGGCGAGCGCTCCCTGACGGCACTCGCGTTGCTCGTGGCCATCTTCAAGGCCCGGCCGTCCCCGTTCTACGTCATGGACGAGGTTGAGGCCGCGCTGGACGACCGGAATCTGGGTCGGTTGCTCACCATCTTCGAGCAGCTCAAGGAGAGCTCGCAGCTGATCATCGTGACCCACCAGAAACGCACCATGGAGATCGCGGACGCGCTCTACGGAGTCTCGATGCGCGGCGACGGCGTGAGCCTCGTCGTGGGCCAGCAGCTCTCGCAGTTGCGCTGAGGTCTTCCGCCGACGACGCCGCTCGCCCGCCGAGGGTGGGACGGCTCAGCTTGTCGCCGCGCGGGCGCGGCGCAACAGCGCGGCCCCGCGGCGGCGGAAGGTCAGGTCACTCCCGATCCTCGCGGTCAGCGTGGTGCCGTCAGAAGTCAACTCGGTATCGGGATGGGAGAGGGTTTCCCGGATCCGCTCCGGGGCCACTTCCGGTGTCAGGGACGGAACACCATGGCGAGCACGAGCACCGGCGTGGTGATGATCCCGCGGTCCCGTAGCTCCGTGAGGATCGCGTTCGCGACGAACATCGACACGAAAACGACCATGAAGAGTACCGCCGTGGAACGGGGACGACGTCGCTCGGTTGCGGCCACGGGAGCTCACTTCCGTCGGGGGGCGGGGCCCTGGGGCCCTGGGTGCGTGACTCCGGGGGCAGGGTGTCCCTGACCGGAAGCCACGCGACGGCGGCGAGGAGCATGAGCGCTCCCGAGATCCCAAAGGCCCAGCCGAAACCGGCGGCGTCCGCGAGCGCGCCCGCGAGCACGGGGCCGGCGATCTGGCCCGCGTCCGCGCACATCTGGTACCGGGACAGTACTCTGCCGCCCGCTCGATCCGGGCCGATGACATCCGCCACGGCGGCTTGCTGCCCCGGGTTGAGGGTTCCGGAGCCCACCCCGGAGAGCAGGGACAGTACGGCGAACGCCACCACGGACGTGCTCAGCCCCACCCCAATGGTCGCGAGGCCGCACACGAGCAGGCCCGTGAGCACGAGCGGTTTGCGCCCCACGCGGTCGGTGAGCCGCCCCGTGACGGTCAAGGCCGCGGCGTTGCCCACGGCGAACAGTGCCAGGGCGAGCCCGGCGACGGCCGGACCCTCACCGACCACCTGGACGGCCAGGAGAGGGACCAGGGCCACGCGTACGCCCATGGCCGTCCAGCCCGTGGAGAAGCTGGACACGAGCGCGGCACGGTACGCTCCGGCGTCGAGTGCTTCGCGGACGCGCATGGGCGGCTGGGCCCGGCCGGTGCGTCTGGCGCCGATCGTCTCGTCCTTCAGCCGCAGGTACACCACGAGCACGGCGACCAGCAGAGCGCCGGCGTAGATCAGGAACGGGGCGTGCATCCCGAGACCCGCGAGCAGTCCGCCGAGCACGGGCCCCAGGATGCCGCCCAGCAGGAACGCGGTCGCGTAGTACCCGGAGACCCGCCCGCGCATGGTGGGCGGGGCCAACCTCACGATCAGGCCCATCGCGGACACCGTGAACATCGTGGACCCGATGCCCCCGAGACCGCGGAAGATCAGCAATTGCCAATAGGTCTGCGCGAAGGCGGTCGCGGCCGAGGACAGGGCCACCACGAGCAACCCGATCAGGTACGTGGGCCGCTCACCCAACTTGTTGACCACCGCACCGCTCGCGGGGGCGAAGACGAGCCGGCACAGGGCGAACGCGCTGATCACGGCGGAGGCCGCGGCCACGCCCACGCCGAAACTGGCCGCGAACTGCGGCAGCACGGGCGCCACGATCCCGTAGCCCAGAGCGATCACGAAGGCCGCAGCGATCAGGACCTTGATGGGCTCGGGGACCCTGCCGCGCGGCGCGGGTTTTCCGGCGGCGTCGTCCGATGCCGCCGCACCAGCGCGCGCGTCGTCGGGGGAGGCGGGCGGGACACGCCCTGCAGTTTATGGGACATTAGGAGGGTGATCACGACTGACCTGATGTGGATACTCATTGTCGCCGCGGTGGTGGTGGTGCTGCTCGTGGTGTTCGGCATCCTGCTGCTGCGCCGACCCAAGGCACCGCGGGGAGGTTACACGGACACCCGGGACCTGGACGACGTCCCGGAGACCGAGGGCGACACCCTCGTCGAGGACAGACCGGTCAGCACCCTCGAACGCCCGGAGTCCGCCCGCGGGCGCCTGGCCCGGTTGCGCGGACGGCTGGCCAAGTCCAACACCATGCTCGGCAAGGGTCTGCTGGTCTTGCTGTCCCGCGAACGCATCGATCAGGACACGTGGGACGAGATCGAGGACACGCTGCTCATGGCGGACCTCGGCACGGACGCGTCCCTCGAGCTCGTGGAGAACCTCAAGAAGCGCGTGCGGGTCGAGGGCACCAAGGACCCCGCGCACTTGAAGTCCCTGTTGCGTGAAGAAATGCTCGCGCTCGTGGACCCCACCCTGGACCGTTCCCTGCGCACCGAGTCCGCCCCGGGCAAGCCCGCGGTGGTCCTGGTGGTGGGTGTCAACGGCGTGGGCAAGACCACCACGGTCGGCAAGCTCGCGCGCGTGCTCGTGGCCGAGGACAAGGACGTCCTGCTCGGCGCGGCGGACACGTTCCGCGCGGCCGCCGCTGACCAGCTCGAGACCTGGGGAGCCCGCGTGGGCGTGCCCACGGTGCGCTCCGAGCAGGAGGGCGCGGACCCCGCCTCGGTCGCGTTCGATGCCGTCAAGGCCGGCATCGACCAAGAGGCGGATGTGGTCCTCGTGGACACCGCTGGCCGGCTGCAGAACAAGGCCGGTCTGATGGACCAGCTCGGCAAGGTCAAGCGCGTGATCGAGAAGGCCGCCGAGGTGGACGAGGTGCTGCTCGTGATCGACGCGACCACCGGGCAGAACGGCATGACCCAGGCCAAGGTCTTCGCGCAGGCCGTGGACATCACGGGCATCGTGCTCACCAAGCTTGACGGCACCGCCAAGGGAGGGATCGTGGTCGCCATCCAGCGCGGCCTGGGCGTGCCCGTCAAGCTGATCGGTCTCGGCGAGGGCCCGGACGACCTCGCACCCTTCAACGCCGAGCAGTTCGTGGACGCGATCATCGACTGAACCTGCTCCCTCTCGCGATGCCGACGGCGCCCGCCCCCCCCCTAGGGGGAGCGGGCGCCGTCGTCGGGGCACCGGCACTTGCACTGGCCCCTGCCACTGCACTGGAACCGGCATCGACACCGGCACCTGAGGAGTTAACACGATCGTCACACGCGGACGTGACGTGAAACACCGGCGTCACGAACCCGCGCCGTCGCGGTAACACCCGCCCCGTTGACTGTGTGCAAGAGGTGCAAAGGCTGTGCCGACACGAGACAGGGACGAGGTGATCCGGGTGGAGTTGACCGCCGGACACGTGTGGACCGTGGTGGCCGCGGGGTTGGTGTTCTTCATGACCCCCGGACTTGCACTGTTCTACGGAGGCATGACCCGCGCCAAGGGTGTGCTGAACATGATGATGATGAGCTTCGCCGCGCTCGGCGTGGTGGGCGTCGTGTGGGTGCTGTGGGGCGGTTCCATGCTCGCCGGGGACCCGGTGCTGGGCGGCCTCAGCGCGGATCCGTTCGCGCACTTCGGTCTGCACGGCCTGATGGGCACCGAGGACCTGCTGTCCTCAGACTTCTCCGTGACGTTCGCGATCATCACCGTGGCCCTGATCTCCGGCGCGATCGCGGACCGCACCCGGTTCGGCACGTGGGTGGTC
This sequence comes from Kocuria sp. KRD140, assembly GCF_017168375.1. NCBI lineage: Bacteria > Bacillati > Actinomycetota > Actinomycetes > Micrococcales > Micrococcaceae > Kocuria > Kocuria sp. KRD140. The sequence goes on along the minus strand of NZ_JABFAW010000002.1, from coordinate 92,906 downwards.
TTCACGCTCGTGTGGGTCACCCTGGTCTACTTCCCCCTCGCGTACATGGTGTGGGGTGACGGGCTGTTCTCCGAGGACGGCGCCCTGGGCCGGATCTTCGGCGAGCCGATCGACTTCGCCGGCGGGCTCGCCGTGCACATCAACGCGGGTATCGCGGCGCTGGTGCTCATCCTGCTCATCGGCGCCCGCCGCGGCTTCGGCCGCGACTCGGGCCAGCGCCCGCACAACCTGCCGCTCGTGATGCTCGGCTCGGCCATCCTGTGGTTCGGCTGGTTCGGCTTCAACGCCGGCGCCGCAACCACCGTGGAGCAGGCCGCCCTGATCTGGACCAACACGCTCGTGGCCCCGGCTGCGGCCATGCTGGCCTGGCTGCTCACCGAGCGCATCCGGGACGGGCACGCGACGTCGCTGGGTGCGGCGTCGGGCGTCGTCGCCGGGCTCGTGGCCATCACCCCGGCGTGCGCCAACGTGACCCCGCTCGGCGCGATCCTGCTCTCCGCCGTGGCCGGTGCGTGCTCCGCGATCGCCGTGGGCCTGAAGTACCGGATCCACCTGGACGACTCGCTGGACGTGTGCGGCGTGCACCTGGTCTCCGGCATCGTCGGCACCGTGGCACTGGGCTTCCTGGCGATCCCCTCCGAGGGCCGGGCCGGGCTGTTCTACGGTGGTGGCTGGGGCCTGCTGGGCACCCAGCTCGCCGCGACCCTCTTCGTGACGCTCTACACCAGCGTCCTCACGCTGGTCATCGGGCTCGTCCTGAAGGCCACGATGGGGCTGCGGATCACCCGCCGGGACGAGGTCATCGGCGTGGACCTCACCCAGCACGCGGAGTCCGCGTACTCGCTGAAGGACGAGGCCACCGGCTACTTCGCCGGGCAAGCCCCCGCGCGGCCCCTGCCCGGGACCGCCGAAGCCCCCGTGCCCGCCGCCAGCAAAGGAGACAACCAGTGAAGCTGATCACCGCAGTGGTGCGACCCGAGAAGTTCAGTGACGTCAAAGACGCCCTGGAGAGATACGGCGTGCAGGGCATGACCGTGCTGACCGTCCACGGCTACGGCCGCCAGCGCGGGCACCGTGAGGTCTACCGCGGTGCCGAGTACACGGTGGACCTCCTCGAGAAGGTGCGCATCGAGACGGTCGTGGAGGATGGCGAGGTCCAGGACCTCGTGGACGTCATCGTGACCTCCGCACGCACGGGCGAACCCGGGGACGGCAAGGTGTGGGTCACTCCCGTAGAGAACACCGTGCGCGTGAGCACCGGCGAACTGGGTGACGTCGCGCTCTGAGGTCGCGCGCGACGTCGTCGGCACAGGCCCCGTCCGGGCGACCGGGCGGGGCTTCGCTTGCTAACCTGGGACACTGAATTCATCCGTTGTCAGACGAAAGCAGCGACCACCCCGTGTTCAATTCACTGTCCGACCGGCTCACAGCGACCTTCAAGAACCTGCGCGGCAAGGGCCGGCTCTCGGAGGCCGATGTCGATGCCACCGTCCGGGAGATCCGCCGGGCCCTGCTGGAGGCGGACGTGGCCGTGCCCGTGGTCCGGGAGTTCACGGCGATCGTCAAGGAGCGCGCGCTCGGCGCGGAGGTCTCGGAGGCGCTGAACCCCGGCCAGCAGGTCGTGAAGATCGTCAACGAGGAGCTGCAGAACGTCCTCGGCGGCGAGACCCGGCGGATCAACCTCGCCAAGACCGGGCCCACAGTGATCATGCTCGCGGGCCTGCAGGGTGCGGGCAAAACCACCTTGGCCGGCAAGCTTGGCAAGTGGCTCACGGACCAGGGCCACAAGCCCGTGCTCGTGGCCTCCGACCTGCAGCGGCCCAATGCCGTCACCCAGCTGCAGGTCGTGGGTCAGCGCGCCGGGGTACCCGTGTTCGCCCCCGAGCCCGGCGCCACCTCGGAGTTCGACGACCCCACGGGGGATCCCGTGAAGGTGGCCCGCGACGGCGTCGACTTCGCCCGCTCCAAGCTCTACGACGTCGTGATCGTCGACACCGCCGGACGCCTGGGCATCGACCAGGCGCTGATGAACCAGGCGCGCGACATCCGCGACGCCGTGGACCCGGACGAGGTCCTGTTCGTCATCGACGCAATGATCGGTCAGGACGCCGTGAACACCGCCAAGGCGTTTGACGAGGGCGTGGATTTCACCGGCGTGGTGCTCTCCAAGCTTGACGGCGACGCCCGCGGCGGCGCGGCCCTGTCCGTCCGCGCGGTGACCGGCAAGCCCATCATGTTCGCGTCCACGGGCGAGGGCGTGCGGGACTTCGAGCAGTTCCACCCGGACCGGATGGCCTCGCGCATCCTGGACATGGGTGACGTCCTCACGCTCATCGAGCAGGCCGAGCGACAGTGGGACAAGACCGAGGCCGAGCGGATGGCCAAGAAGTTCACCGATCAGGAGGACTTCACCTTCGAGGACTTCCTCGCGCAGATGCAGCAGCTGCGCAAGATGGGGTCCATGAAGAAGATGCTCGCCATGATGCCCGGCGCCGCCGGGATGCGCGAGCAGCTTGAGAACTTCGACGAGCGGGAGATCGACCGCGTGGAGGCCATCGTGCGCTCCATGACCCCGCACGAACGCGTGGCCCCCAAGATCATCAACGGCTCGCGCCGCGCGCGCATCGCGAAGGGTTCCGGCGTCTCGGTCTCCGAGGTCAACCAGCTCATGGAGCGCTTCGCCCAGGCGCAGAAGATGATGAAGCGCCTGGCGCAGGGCAAAGGCGTGCCCGGGATGCCCGGCGGCATCCCCGGGATGGGCGGCGCCGGCGGGGGTGCTGCCAAGAAGGGCAAATCCAAGAAGAAGAGCTCGCGCTCCGGCAACCCCGCCAAGCGCGCGCAGGAGAACGCGGCCCTCGCCTCCGGTCAGAAGCCGGCGGCGCCGGGCAGCGCGTTCGGTGCCCAGGGCAAGGACCTGGACGCCGAGTCGCTGAACCTGCCCAAGGGCTTCGAGAAATTCCTCGGAAAGTAGGCGGTCATGGGTTCATACCTCCCCGACGACGAACTGCGCAGCTTCATCGCGTCGCTGCCCACCCGGCGGCTCGCGTCCGCCGCGATCATCCGGGACGAGAGCGGTCGCGTGCTCACGGTCGAACCCAATTACAAGGACGACTGGACCCTGCCCGGCGGCACCGTGGAGGCGGGGGAGGATCCCCGCACCGGGTGCTTCCGCGAAGTGGTGGAGGAGGTCGGCCTGCACCTCGAGGGCGGGCGGCTGCTCGCGGTGAGCCACGGCGTGGGCATGGGCATGTGGGGGGACTCCGTGTCCTTCCTCTACGACGGCGGGCAAATTCCCTCCGACACGCCCATCACGGTGCAGGAGGAGGAACTGCTCTCGTACCGGTGGGTGGCCCCCGAGGAGCTCGAGACCGTGCTGAGCTCCGGCCTGGCGCAGCACATCCGCGCGGCTCTGGAGGCCTTGCGCTCCGGGACCGTGGTCGAACGCGTCATGGACGGCGGCCGGCGCGCATGAGTGCCGCGCCGCGCACCGCGCTGATCGTGCACGCGGACGCCCCGCAGTTGCCGTTCATCGCCACCGCTCTGGGGACCAGGTTCACGGCGCTCGCGCGCAACGGCTGGTCAGTCGTGCTGGTCCCGGACGAGTTGGACCCCGGGGCCCTCGCTGCGGCCGCGGACCCTGACGCGATGGCCGTCCTGATCTCCTCGGACGGGGAGAGCCGCAGCCTGCGGATCTACCCACCCGTGAACTCGTTGAACGCTCGTGAGTCGTGGAGTGCCCAGTTCGCGCGGATCGCGGACGATTCCACGCTGCGCTGGGAACCCGCGGAGTCCGCGACCGACCTCGTCCTCGAAGCGCTCCGGGGGCAGGCGAGCCCGGTGCCCACGGCCCAGCCCGCGCGTGACGCGCAGGACACGAACGGCGCTCTGGATTTCAGCGGTGCCCCCGATACCGCCAGCGCCGCGGGCGCGGACGACGCCGCGTCGTCGCCCGCCGCGGGCACCGCCGAGGCCCGCATGCTGACCACGGTGGAGTTCATCGCGTCCCTGACCGAGCTGGACGCCGCCGCCACGGCCCGGCTCGAGAACTACGCGCGCACGCCCAGCTCGGGGCTGCTACTGGAATCCGTCCTGCAGCTGCTCGGCCTACCCACCGTGGCCGCGAAGCTCGTGGAGTCCCAGCGCGAGCTGCACGAGGTCGACGGTGTCACGGACTTCGAGCCCCGGCCCCTGGGTCTGTCCATGCTGGCCGCCGCGAGCGTGGAGCCTAGCGGCGGGGACGTGCTGTCCCGGATCCAGCGGGCCTACGTGCGCAGGCCGGGACTGCTGCTCGCGATCGGGGGAGCGGAGATCGCCCTCGGCGCAGGGCTCGCGGGTCTCGCAGCCCGCGGGGGACGCCGTGCCGCCGTGCTCGGTTCGGCGTCGGCGGCGCTGTTCACGGATGCCGCCCTCCAAGCCGCCCTGTGGGCCTCGGTGCGCGCACGCAAGAACCGCTGACGCGTTCGCCCCGACCGCCCGCGGTTTGACACGTATGGCACAATGGTCGGGTACTCGACCCGTGCGGACCCTCTCACCGCGCGTGCTGTCGCGTCCACAGGAAATCTACTCACGGCCCGCCCCACGGGCAGGTGTGTGCGATGTCCGATTCCATTCGAAACAGGAGTAACCACACAAGTGGCAGTCAAGATTCGTCTCAAGCGTATGGGTAAGATGCGTGACCCTCGTTACCGCGTGGTCGTCGTGGATTCCCGCAAGAAGCGCGACGGTCGCGTGATCGAAGAGGTCGGTGTGTACCAGCCCACCGAGCACCCCTCGTACATCAACCTGGTGTCGGATCGCGTGCAGTACTGGCTCGGTGTCGGTGCGCAGCCCTCCGAGGCCGTGCTGTCCCTCATGAAGATCACCGGTGACTGGCAGAAGTTCAAGGGTGAGCCGGGCGCCGAGGGCACCCTCAAGCAGCCCGAGGCCAAGGCGGAGTTCGTGGCCCCGGACAACGGTTCCGTGATCATCCCCGAGGCCATCACCGCCAAGGCCGACAAGGCCGAGGAAGCTCCCGCCGAGGAGACCGCGGCCACGGAGGACGACGCCGAGAAGGCAGAGTGAGCATGCTCGCCGAAGCGCTCGAGCACCTGGTCCGTGGCATCGTGGACAGCCCCGACGACGTGTCGGTGCGCTCCCGCGACGGCCGGCGCGGTCAGACGCTCGAGGTGCGAGTGCACCCGGACGATCTGGGTCGCGTGATCGGGCGATCGGGACGCACGGCCAAGGCCCTGCGCACCGTGGTCTCGGCACTGGCTTCCGGCGAGAACGTTCGCGTGGACGTGGTCGACACCGACCGGCGTCGCTGACGCGAACACACGTATCACGGCCCCCGTTCCTCGCACCGAGGAGCGGGGGCCGTGGTCGTTGCCCGCGCGGTAGCGTGCGGGCCCCACACAGCACGAGTCGCCACGAGGAGATGCCATGAGCGTTCGGGTAGCCCGGATCGGTAAACCGCACGGGGTGCGGGGAGAAGTCACGGTGGAGTTGTTCACGGACGACCCGCGGGCGCGGTTCGCCCCGGGCTCCGTGCTCGAGGTGCAGCCCGCCCGTGAGCGGGGCAGGGGCGAGGGCAATGCACCGGCCGGGGCCGGCTCCCCGCAGCTCGAGCACGTGACCGTGAGCGGTTCCCGGTGGAACAAGAACGTGCTGGTGGCGCGTTTCGAGGAGATCGAGGACCGCAACGCGGCGGAGGCCGCGCGGGGTCTCGAACTGTTCGCGGAGGCCGCGGACCTCGAGCTCGACGACGACGAATGGCACCAGGACGACCTGCTGGGTCTCACGGCGGTGGACATCACACGGGACGACGCCCGGATCGGGACGGTCAAGGCGCTGATCCAGGGTGTCGCCCAGGACCTGTTGGAGATCACCCCGGACGGCGGCGGGCGGCCCGTGCTCATCCCGTTCGTGGAAGAAATCGTCCCCGAGGTGGACCTGGACGCGGGTGTCGTGCTGGTGAGCCCGCCCCCGGGCCTGCTCGAGCTCGCGGAAGCGGAGTAAACCGTGCGCATCGACGTGCTGAGCATCTTCCCCGAGTACCTGCAGCCCCTCAACCTGTCACTGATCGGTAAGGCCGTCACGGACGGGGTCCTCCACCTCGCGGTCACCGATCCCCGCGACTTCACCACCGACCGGCACCGCACCGTGGACGACACCCCCTACGGCGGGGGCGCGGGCATGGTCATGAAGCCCGAGCCATGGACGCTCGCCCTCGAGTCGGTGGTGCGCGCAGGGGGCGACGCCGCGGCGTCGTCGTCCGCTCGGACCGCACCGGAGGCCCCGGAGACCGCGGTACCGGCTGTCGTGACGAACCCTGCGCAGACCACAGAGCCGGGTGCCGCAACGTCGTCCTTCACCGTTGGGAAACACTCCGCGGCACCCGTGCTCGTGGTCCCGTCCCCGGCGGGGGAGGTGTTCACGCAGCGGATCGCGTACGAACTGGCAGCGGAGGAGCACCTGATCTTCGCGTGCGGGCGCTACGAGGGGATCGACGAGCGCTTCATCGACAACGCTCGGACCGAGGTGCGGGTGCGCCCCCTGAGTCTGGGCGACTACGTGCTCAACGGGGGAGAGGTCGCAGTGCTCGCCATGGTCGAGGCCGTGACGCGGTTGATCCCCGGCGTGATCGGCAATCCGGAATCACTGGCCGAGGAGTCCCACACGGGCGGGCTGCTCGAGTACCCCGTGTACACGAAACCCGCGGTGTGGCGGGAGCGGGCCGTGCCCGAGATCCTGCTGTCCGGTCACCACGGGCGGATCGAACGGTGGCGGCGGGACCAGCAACTCTCACGCACCGCGCAGCGCCGCCCGGACATGATCCTGGCCCTGGACCCCGCACAGCTGGACAGGGCGGACCTCGCGGTGCTCGCCGAGACCGGCTTCCACGTGACGGGTGGATCGTGGCGCCGTGACGGCGGGCACGCGGCCGCGGAAGGCACGCCGGATATGGCATAATAGAGCGCTGTGTGTGCGTCGGGCACGCCCCTGCCGCAGGGGGGAGAGCGACCAACGACGCACCACCCGGCACGGCCATCCCAAGTTTCGTCCCGGATCCTGGAGCGATGCCACCCCGCGCGGGGTGACACGCGGACCACACGTGGGAGACCTGCGGCGATCACGAGGAGTTATGTCATGAAAATTCTTGACCAGCTTGATGCCAAGTCGCTGCGCAACGACGTCCCGGACTTCCGTGCCGGTGACACCCTCAACGTGCACGTGAACATCGTGGAAGGCAACCGCTCCCGTGTTCAGGTGTTCAAGGGCTTCGTCGTGGGCCGTCAGGGCTCCGGCGTGCGCGAGACCTTCACCGTGCGCAAGGTCAGCTTCGGTGTGGGCGTGGAGCGTACCTTCCCGGTGCACTCCCCGATCATCGAGAAGATCGAGCTCGTGAGCCGCGGCGACGTGCGCCGTGCCAAGTTGTACTACATGCGCGATCGTCACGGTAAGGCTGCTCGCATCCGCGAGAAGCGCGACTCGAGCGCATCGAGCAAGTAAGACTCACCGGGTGCCACAGCACACGGAACACGCGGAGGGCCCGGCATCTGCCGGGTCCTCCGCCGTGAAACGGCCCGTTTCCACGCGCCGGTGGTGGTTGTGGGTCGTGGCCATCGCCCTGCTCACGGCCTTCGTCCTGGCCTCGGTCGTGCGCGGTTTCGTGGCGGACGTCTACTGGGTCGGTTCCGATTCCATGGAGCCCACGCTCCAGGGCGGGGACCGGGTGCTGGTGGACAAACTCGTCTCGGGGAACGACGTCGCTCGGGGCGAGCTGGTGGTCTTCGACGGCCGCGGTTCCCTGGACCCGCTGCACTCGACGGACCCGTGGCACCAGCAGGTCGCCCACACCCTGGGCCGCTGGCTGGGCGTCACCGGTTCAGACACCGCGTACGTCAAGCGGGTCATCGGGGTCGCAGGGGACACAGTGTCCTGCTGCACCGCGGACGGACTGGTCACCGTCAACGGCCGGCCACAACACGAGGACTACGTCTTCCCCGGGGACGAGCCGTCCCGGATCCCGTTCACGGTGCACGTGCCCGAAGGACGGGTGTGGCTCATGGGTGACCACCGCAGCGTGTCCGTGGACTCCCGATCGCTGCTGGGCTCGCCGGGCGGCGGCCTGATCCGCACCGAACGCATCGTGGGCACCGCCGAGCGTGTCGTGTGGCCCCCGGAGCGTGCCCGTACACTGCGGGAGTGACGGTCTCGGTGCTCCGCCCCGCCCCGCCCACCCCCCGCGCGGGCGGCATCCCGGGCGCGAGCGACGTCGCCGAGCAAGCTTCCGCGCGCGAACACGCAACCGTGTCCGTGGGACCCGAGAAGAGGAATGCGTAGTGGCTGAGCAGCATGGATCAGGTGTCGAGGGCGTTCGCGGACCGGGTGAGCCCGCACCGCAGCGCGACCCCGGCGGCGCGGCGGCACCCCGGGACGCGCGGGCGAGCGAATCCGGCGCACGGCGCCGCGGCCGCCGGGGCGCCAAGGAGCCCACGACCGGGTGGGGCGCGGTCAAGGAGATCCTGATCGTGGTGGCCCTCGCGCTCCTCATCGCGTTCCTGGTCAAGACCTTCCTGATCCGCGGCTTCTTCATCCCCTCCGGGTCCATGGAACAGACCCTGGAACTCAACGACCGGATCTTCGTCAACGTGCTGGACGGCCGCACGGGCAACATCGACCGCGGCGACATCGTGGTCTTCGAGGACACCCAGGGTTGGCTGCCCGAGGCGCCCCGGACCGCGGCCAACCCCGTGCGCGGCGCGCTCGAGTTCGTGGGCCTGATCCCCGACAGCAGCCAGCAGGCCCTGGTCAAGCGCGTGATCGGCGTGGGCGGGGATCACGTGACGTGCTGCGACGCGTCCGGGCGGGTCACGGTCAACGGCGAGGCGCTCGATGAGCCCTACTTGTACCCCGGGGCAGCGCCGTCCGACATCTCGTTCGACGTCACCGTGCCCGACGGCAAGCTGTTCGTGCTGGGTGACCACCGCAACGCCTCCGCCGATTCCCGCTACCACATCGCCACCGGCACCGGGTTCGTGAGCGAGGACGACGTCGTGGGCACCGCGTTCGTGATCGCGTGGCCGCTCGATCGCTTCCAGTTCCTGCACAACCCCGCCGAGGTGTTCCAGGACGTCCCCGCGGCCGGCGGGCAGTGAGCCCCGCGACGCCGCGCACCGTGCCCACGCTCGAACTGGAAACGGAACTCGCGCGCGCCGGGCACCGCTTCGTGGCCGGAATGGACGAGGTGGGCCGGGGAGCCCTCGCGGGCCCCGCGAGCGTGGGCCTCGCGGTCCTGGACCTCGAACGGATGACCGGGGGAGCGCCGTCGGACCCGCCGCCGTGGCACGGCGTGCGTGACTCCAAGGCCCTGAGTCCAGCGCGGCGTGCGGCCCTCGCGCGCACGATCGCGGCGTGGGCCGTGGGCACCGCGGTGGGGCACGCGCAACCGCGCGAGATCGACCAGTTCGGTGTCACCGCCGCGCTGCGCTTGGCCGGGCTCCGGGCACTGGCCACCGTGGCCGCACACGGCACGCGCGTCGATGCCTTGATCCTGGACGGTTCCCACAACTGGCTGGACGCACCCCCGGTGCTGGGGCAGGACGCCGACGACGCCGCGTTGCCGCCGGTCGTGCGCACATTCGTCCGGGCCGATGCGCACTGTGTCAGCGTGGCGGCCGCGTCAATCCTGGCGAAAGTGGAGCGCGACGAACTCATGGTCTCGCTCGGCCGCGAGTTCCCCGCGTACGCGTGGGAGTCCAACAAGGGCTACGGCAGTGCTGTGCATCGCGCGGCGCTGCTCGAACACGGCACCACGCCGCAGCACCGGCTCAGCTGGAACCTTGGCGCGCGGTAGTCCGCTGGTCACCCGCATTCCTTCGCAGGTGAGGTGGGGGCCTGGTACTCGAAGGCCCATAGCGCGTCCTGGACGGATCCGCCCTGCACAGGCGCGCCCCGGCCATGGCCAGGAGTGTCGTCGCGCATCACAGTGGGTCCATGACGACTTCCACTTCTGCCCATGTGCCACGCAATTCCGGTCGTCCGGGCACCGCTCCGCCCGACACCGCCCCGCCCGACGCCCCGGTCGCGGCCCATGTGAGCGTGGGGAGGGCGGGGGAGGAACTGATCGCGGACCTGTTGCAGCGTTCGGGCTGGCGGATCCTGGACCGGAACTGGCGCCCCGCCGTTGGGCCCGGGGCACCCCGCGGTGAGCTGGACGTCGTCGCCGAGCGACAGGGAACCGTGACCGTGTTCGAGGTCAAGACGCGCTCGGGCGGGGACTTCGGACATCCCGCGGAGGCCGTGGGGTGGGAGAAGCTGCGGCGACTGCACGTCCTCGCGCGCGCCTGGGCCAGGGAACACAGGGCTGTCGAGATCCCCGGCGTGGACGTCGTGGCGGTCCACTGGCCCCGCGGCGGTACCCCGCGCGTGGAACGCATAGGCTCCCTCGGCTGGTTGTGAGGCATCCGCGCGATCCGTGCCACGGGGCCCGTTCGCCGCCGACCTCCACCGGGGAGTCACACTCCGGGTCGTCACCGAGAGCATTATGAATTTCCCCCTCCCCGTGCCACGGTATTTTGTGGGATGAGTACAAAGGCTCGGCGATCGGGGGACGCATGAAGAGTCCGGCGTGGCTTCCTCACGTGTTGTCGGCCACGGCATTGGCCGCGGCCGCCTCGCTGATGCTCGTCTCGTGCGCGGACGAGGAGCCGCCCGCCGGATCCGACGCCTCCGCGTGTGCCACCTCAGCCGCGGGTGACCGGGGTCTGCATGCCGGGATCTTCCGGGCGAACCTCCCCAACGGGGCGTCCGTGCGCATCACGCTCCCCGCGCGGGAGATCCCCGATCCTGAACTCGACGAACTGCGCAAGGATGCCCGCGTCAAACGCGCGACGTACGCCACCGTGGAGATCGACAACGAACGGGGAGATTCCCCCGTGTCGGTGAGTCGCATGATCCTCAAGGCCTCCGACGGCGGGTCCTACCAACTGGAGAACGTCTCACGAGCCCTGGACCGGTGGCGGCCCCGGACGTCCGGGGACCAGTACCGCGCCCATGACGGGTCGCCACTGACCGAGCACGAGGCCCGGCACCTCAAGAATCGCATCGAGGAGGCGGACCGGACCGCCGCGGGGGACATCGCCGCGGGCGAACGCGGTACGAACATCCTCGTGGGGGACATCTCCCGTGTTCCAGAGAGCTTCGAGAGTCTCGAGCTGATCCCCTCCATCGGTAACCGGGAAGTCACCCCCGTGCGTGCCCAGCCCGAGGACACCGATGACACCCCGAGCGGCAACGGGCCCGCGGGCGGCGGACAATCGGGCAGCGGGAATGGATCGGACGGCGCCAGGGAGAGTGCGAGCCCCGATGCCCCCGCGGAATCGGCTGCTCCCGGTGTCCCCGCTCCGGACGTCCCCGAACCCTCGGCATCGCCCACCGCGGACACCCCTCAGGTGCCCGAGGATCCGGGTGCACCCGCGGTTCCGGACCCCGGAGCGCCCGTTCTCCCGGATCCGGGAGGGATCCCGCCGGTGAATCCCGATCCGGGCGGTCCCGTGCCTCCGAGCCCGGCGCCCACGATCCCGATCCCGCCGGTACCCGCGCCCGACACCTCCGTCTCGCCCCACCCGGCGGTGACCGATCCCATCGTCTCGGTGCCCACGGTGCCCACGGTGCCAGCACCGGTGATCCCGGACCCCGTGGACCCGGATCCGGGGATTCCGGGCCCGGGATCCCTGGAGCCCGCAGCCCCGGCGGAGTCGCAGGACCTATAGCTCGGTCCCATGAACCTGGAACTGCGGGCCGGAGCCCCGGTCACGGAGCTTCCCGACAGCGCCGTCTCCGTGGTGCCGGTGTCGGTTCCCACCGACGTGCTGCCCGTCGAGGACACGGACCCGGCAATTGCCGTCCCCGTGCCCCTGGAGGACCCCGCGCCCGCTGCTCTCTAGTGGGCCGTTCGTTGGGATTCGCCCCGGTACACGGTTTTGTTCAGGGGCGCCTCGCGAAGTAGTCTGCTGCGCCCGGCCGGGTCACGGGTCCGCCGTGCCGGCGCTGTTAGGGGCCTCCGCGGGTGATCGTGTTCCACCGGGTCTCTCGGGTCGTGCCTCGCCCGTCTGGCCAGTTCATTTCCGCATTCGGGCCGCGGCATCTGGGCTGCACACTGCTGGGCTGTGCTAGGGCCCGGCGGCCCGGGCGGGAACTCTGGACCCATGATTCGAGATTCGGTGACGTGCAGCGCCAACCCATGGTCCGGACGTGGCTCGTGAACGGGTTCGCGCGCAGCCGCAGTGTGGCGCTGGTCGGGTTGGCGGGGCACGTGGTGGAGGTTGAGGCGGACATCGGCCAGTCACTGCCGGCGTTCACGATCATCGGCCTGCCCGATCAAGCGGTGAACGAGTCCAAGGAACGGATCCGTTCGGCCGCGCGCCATGCCGGGGCCGCCCTCGCACCGCGCAAGATCACGGTGAACCTCTCCCCGGCCACGCTCCCCAAGCGGGGGTCGCACTTCGACGTCGCGGTTGTGATGGCGGTGCTCAGCGCCCAGGGGGTGGTGCGGGTGCCGCCGGACACGGTGTTCTACGCCGAGCTCGGTCTGGACGGTTCCCTGCGTCCGGTGCGCGGTGTCCTGCCCGCCGTGTTGGCAGCGGTGCGGGCGGGGTATCCCCGAGTGGTCGTCGCCGAAGCCAATCGGGCGGAGGCCGAGCTGGTGGCCGGCGCGGACGTGAGTTCCGCCGCCCACCTGTCGCAGCTGCTCGTCGCCCACGGAGCGGATCCTACGTTGCTGGCCCGTGCGACGTCGTCACGGGCCGAGAGCGCGCCGGACGGCGGGAACCCGCAGGAGCCGGACGGAACGGCCGTGCCAGACCTGCGGGACGTGGTGGGGCAGGTCGAAGGGCGTCAAGCGCTCGAGATCGCCGCCGCCGGTGGACATCATCTCCTAATGGTGGGTCCACCGGGAGCGGGCAAGACGATGCTCGCGGAACGGTTGCCGGGGATCCTGCCGGACCTCGCGGACGATGACTCCCTGGAGGTCACGTCCGTGCATTCGCTGCGAGGCGACGACGTGTGTTCGTCTCTCATACGGCGGCCCCCGTTCCAGGCCCCACACCACAGCATCACCATGCCCGCGCTGTGTGGCGGAGGCAGCGGGATGCCACGGCCCGGGGCCATTTCCCTGGCGCACCGGGGCGTATTGTTCCTGGACGAGGCCCCTGAGTTCGACCGCCGGGTGCTGGACGCCCTGCGGCAACCGCTCGAATCGGGAACGGTCACGATCGCCCGGGCACAATCCGTGGCCCACTATCCCGCGCATTTCCAATTGGTCCTGGCGGCGAATCCGTGTGCGTGTGGCAACGCGGGCGGCACGGACCAGGCATGCACATGCACGGCGGTGCAGCGCCGCAGGTATTTCGGCAAACTGTCCGGGCCCCTGCTCGACCGTGTGGATCTGCAATTGCGGGTCCCCGCCGTGACCTACCACGAGCTCAGCGGGGGCCACGGCCGGACCCCCGAGGACAGCGCAGCCGTCGCGGAGCGGGTTGCGACCGCCCGGGCCGCCCAGGAGGAGCGGCTGCGCCGCTGGGGGTGCCGACTGAACAGCGCGGTTCCCGGTTCACTGTTGCATCGTACCCTGTCACCGGGCACTCGATCCGTGCTACCGCTCAAGGCCGCCATGGACAACAAGACCCTGACGGCCCGTGGATTCGTGAAGGTGTTGCGTGTTGCCTGGACCCTGGCGGATCTGGCCGGGGCCACGGTTCCCAGCCCCGAGCACGTGCAGCTGGCCCTCTACTTCAAGACGACGGTGACGACATGACGGAACACCACCCCGCCGGGTCTGAAAGCTACGGCAGCTCGACAGAGCACCACCCCGCCGGGCCGGACCGCCGCGGCAATATGACGGATCTAGGGGCAACAGCGGGGGACACTGCCGCGGTCGGCACCCCTGGCGATCCATACCACGCCGTCCGGGCGTGCCGCGTGCGCTTATCGCGCATCATCGAACCCGGCGACACCGCGGGCTTGATCCTGCTGGCAGCCCTAGGCCCTGAACTGTTGTGGCGCAGCATCGTGGAATTGCAGGCCCCCAGTCCCGCTCTGTGTTCCGTTTATCGCAAGGCCACCGAGGAGCTGGCCCCGGACTCGTCGGTCCCGAATCTCCTCAAACGGTTCGCGGCCTGGCGCTCGCGGCTGCCCGTCCCGGAGCCCCGCGTGGATGCCCGGCACGCCGAACAGATCGGTGCGTGGACACTCATCCCGGAGGATCCGGGGTGGCCCGCGCAGCTCGACGACCTGGGCCTGCAGCGCCCGCTGGTCCTGTGGGGCCGGGGTCATCGCGAGGCGCTGTCCCGGCTGGATCGCAGTGTGGCCGTTGTGGGCGCACGCAACGCGAGCGGTTACGGGGCCGCGGTGACCCGACAGATGGCCCATGAACTGGCCGCTGCCCACTGGTGTGTGGTCTCGGGCGGCGCGTACGGGATCGACGCCGTGGCGCACACGGCCGCCCTTGAAGCAGGCACCGAGGATGGGGCCACGATCGCCGTTCTGGCGTGCGGTGTGGATCGGTTCTACCCGGCGGGCAACGCGGACCTGCTGCATCACATCACGCAGCGGTCAGTGGTGCTGAGTGAGGTCCCCCTGGGCTGTGCTCCCGCGCGCTACCGGTTCCTGCAGCGCAACCGCATCATCGCGGCCCTCACGCGAGCCACGGTGGTCACGGAGGCGGCGTGGCGTTCCGGATCGCTCAACACCGCACGCCACGCAGCGGGGCTCTCGCGGGAGGTCGCCGCGGTCCCGGGGGACGTTCTCGTGGGAGGATCGGCGGGCTGCCATCGCCTCATCCGCGACGATCACGCGGTGCTCGTGAGCAATGCCGCCGAGCTCCTGGAACTCGTGGAGCCCCTGGGCAATGCGGTGGCCCAGGATGCACACCGGGCGGCGAGTACCCGTGACGAGCGCCCCGAGGACGGCCTGGATCCCACGTTGTTGCGCTTGTTCGACGCGCTGCCCCTGCGCACCGACGCGGACCCGTCCCACCTGTGCGCGGTGTCCGGGTTGAGCCCGGGGGAGGTGCTCACGGGTCTCGTAAGGCTCCGTGACGCCGGACTGGCCGCGGACTCGCTGCTCGGATGGCGGCGGGTAGGCTCGCCGCATGGGCGCAGTAAAAGACCGGACGGTCGAACGGGAACCTGAGCACGCGGCGTCGTCGGGCGCGCAGGGGACACCGGCAGCAGGGGCGAAGGATACCCCGCCCGGGCCGCTCGAGGCCTACCTCCCGCAGTTCCGGGCGTACCTGAGCCTCGAGCGGTCCCGCAGCCACCACACCGTGCGCTCCTACGTCAACGACGTCTCGGACCTCTCGCACTGGATGCGGGACCACGGGATCGACGCCATGGACCTGCTGGACCGGGACACCCTGCGCGGCTGGCTCGCCCAGCGCCACCACCGAGGACTCGCCCGTAGTTCCCTGTCCCGGGGGATCGCGGCCGTGCACACGTTCTTCCGCTGGGCCGTGGACACCCAGGGGCTGCGTCACGACCCGGCCGCGGGGTTGCGCGGGCCGCGCCCCGCCAAGCACCTCCCGGACGTCGTGGGCGCCACGGCACTCAACGACATGCTCGACGACCTCGGGGACGTCGCCCTCGGCGGGCACGACGACGCTCACGCGGCAGCGCTCGCGGCGCGCGACTGGGCACTGCTCGAACTGCTCTACGCCACGGGCGCTCGGATCAGCGAGCTCGTGTCCCTCGACGGGTCCCACGTGGACGCCGTGAACCACGTCCTCACGGTCACGGGCAAGGGCAACAAACAACGCCGGGTCCCGTACGGGGAGAGCGCGGGGGAGGCGCTGGCCCTGTGGGGACATCGGCGCGCGGAGCTCGCGGCACCCGAAGCGGGTGACGCCGTCTTCGTCGGGGCCCGCGGTGCCCGGATCGACGCCCGGGTGGCCCGCAGGGTCGTGGCCCGTGCGTTGGAGACCATTCCGGAGACCACCGCCCGTGGGCCGCACAGCCTGCGGCACAGCGCTGCGACCCACTTGCTGGACGGGGGAGCGGACCTGCGCACCGTGCAGGAAGTGCTGGGGCACGCGAGCGTGGCCACCACCCAGATCTACACCCATGTGTCCGTGGAGCGGCTCAAACGTGCCTACTCCCAAGCGCATCCGCGAGCTTGACATTTCAGCGCGAGCAGTGATTCGGGTTGACCGGTGAGTAGCCCTGCTGGACAATGAAACGGAATGAGCCACCCCCGCGGCCTCGAATCCGCGAGGGTGTGTACATCAGGTCGCCGAACACCGACCGGACAACTTCATACGGGCGCCGAAACACATAGACCGGGGCCTCCGAGCAGGACGTTGGGGAAGACGTACCTACACAACGGAGGAACAGGCTATGTCTTCACCCACCACGCGGGGTGTGCTGTACGTGCACTCCGCGCCGCAGGCGCTGTGCCCCCACATCCAGTGGGCTCTGGAATCCGTCTCGCGACAGCGCACGGATCTACAGTGGACACCGCAGAACGCCGAGCCCGGTTGCGTGCGCACCGAACTCGAGTGGTCCGGCCGCGCAGGCACGGGGGCGCTGCTCGCCTCCGCGCTCCGGACCCTGGGGCGGGTGAGGTTCGAGGTGACCGAGAACGCGAGCCGCGGTAACGACGGCTCCCGGTGGTCCTTCACGCCGGATCTGGGGATCTTCCACGCGACCACGGACGTCGCCGGGAACATCTGCGTGAGCGAGGACCGGATCCGGTTCGCGTTCGAGGCCTCCGGTGGGGACCCCTCCGCCGTGGTCGCGGAGCTCTCCCTGGCGCTGGGGGAGGCTTGGGACGAGGAGTTGGAACCGTTCCGTCACGCCGCCGAGGGCGCACCCGTGCGGTGGCTGCATCGCGTCGGATGACCCCCGCCAGATAGCCCGCCCGCCGGTAGACCCGCCGGATGACGCGGCTCGCCCCGGAAAGGCGTTACCGATGCGGCGTGACGTGGTGGGTGATCTACCCGGGGACCCCCGATGGGTGCTACCCGTACCTACAAGTTTCCGACCTCAGAACTCTCGCTCCGAATCCGTTGCGGAGCACGAACGAACCCCGGTGTCCCACCTCCACAGGGTGGGCCACCGGGGTTCGTCGCCGGGGTGGGCGCCCGCTACAGGGAGCGGAACGCCGCCACCGAGTTGTGCCCGCCGAAACCGAACGAGTTGGAGATCGCGACCATGTCCCCACCGGGGAGATTCCGGGCGGTGGTCACCACGTCCAAATCGATCCGGGGGTCCTGGTTCTCCAGGTTGATGGTGCACGGGGCCTTGCGCTCGGATAGGGCCAGGACGGTGAGCACACCCTCCACGGCTCCGGAACCACCGAGCAGGTGACCCATCATGGACTTGGTCGCGGACACGGCCATGTCGTCCACGGCGGACCCGAATGCGCAGCGCAGTGCGCCGGCCTCGGGGATGTCGCCCACGGGGGTAGAGGTCGCGTGCGCGTTGACGTGCTTGATGTCCGAGGGGGCGATGTCCCCGGACTCCATGGCCTCACGCAGCGCGCGGGCGGGTCCGCCCTCATCCCCGGTGGCGGGAGCGGTGATGTGGTGGGCGTCGGCACTGAGACCCGCACCCGCCAGTTCGGCGTAGATCCGCGCGCCGCGGGCCTTCGCGTGCTCCTCGGACTCGAGCACCACGGCACCGGCACCCTCACCCATGACGAACCCGTCGCGGTCCACGTCGAACGGGCGGGAGGCGCGCTGCGGATCGTCGTTGCGCCGGGACAGGGCCTGCATGGAGTTGAACGCGGCAATGGTCATGGGGTGGATCGCACTCTCGGCGCCGCCCACGATCACCACGTCCGCCTTGCCCGAGCGGATCAGATTCAGACCCTGGAAGAACGCCTCGGTGCCGGATGCACACGCGGAGACCGGGGTGATCGCGCACGCGCGGGCCTTGAACTCCATGCTCACCGAGGACGCATTGCCGTTGGGCATGAGCATGGGCACGGTCATGGGCTTGACGCGGCGGGGCCCCTTGGCGAGCAGGGTGTCCCACGCATCCAGGAGGGTCCACACACCGCCGATACCGGTACCGAACGCCACGCCCACGCGGGTGGGGTCCAACTCGTCGCTCGAGTCGGCGTCGGCGCCGGAGAAACCGGCGTCCGTCCACGCCTCACGAGCCGCTGCCACGGACAGCTGACCGGAGGGGTCCAGACGCTTGGCCTGCACCCGGGACACGGCATCCTCAGACGGCTTGGGGGAGGTGGCGCCGATGCGCACAGGGAGGTCGTACTTCTCCACCCACTCCTGTTCCAGAGCGTGGACACCGGAGACACCCTTGAGGGCGTTCTGCCAGGTCTCCTGGACGTTCTCACCGATGGGAGTGATGGCACCCAGGCCGGTGACGACTACTTTGCGGGACATGTTGTGCACTTCCTCGTGTCCGGGGTCGCAGATGTTCCAGGGCTTGCTCGGTCGGCCGCCTGGTGTGACGTGAGGTGACGTGCCCCGCTCGCGCTGGAGGGCACGTCACCTGACACCCGGGGATCAGTCCTGGGCGTTGTCGATGAAGTTGACGGCGTCCTCGACGGTCTTCAGGTTCTTGACCTCTTCGTCCGGGATAGTGACGTCGAACTTCTCCTCGGCGTTGACCACGATGGTCATCATGGAGATGGAGTCGATGTCCAGATCCTCGGTGAAGGACTTGTCGAGCTGCACGGCGTCGGTCTCGAGGCCGGTCTCTTCGTTCACGATTTCTGCCAGGCCGGCCAGGATTTCGTCTTTGCTCGCCATATCGGCTTCCTTTCCTTATAGTCGCGGTGCGCGACCTTACTGGGTGAGCACGGGGTTCGGGAGAACTACCGTGCGGACCGCCCGAGTGCTCGAACGGTCCGTGGACAAGAGGTGTGCGGTCTAACCCTACGGCACGCCACGGGTGGGATCAGGGCAGCAGCACCACTTGGGCGCCGTACACGAGACCCGCCCCGAAACCGATCTGCAGGGAGGGCTTCCCGGACAGTTCCGGATGCTCCGCGAGCAAGCGGTGGGTGGCCAGCGGGATGGACGCCGCGGAGGTGTTACCGGCCTCTGCGATGTCCCGGGCGATGATCACGGAGTCGGGCAGCTTGAGCACCTTGGCCATCTGATCGATGATGCGCATGTTCGCCTGATGGGGCACGAATGCCGCGAGGTCCTCGGGCTCGAGCCCGGAGGCCTCGAGGGCTTCCTTGGCCACGCGGGCTCCCTCCCACGAGGCCCACCGGAAGACCGTGGGTCCGTCCTGGCGCAGGGTGGGCCACATGGTGGCGTCCGGGCGCATCTCACCGGTCTCCGGGTCCGCGAGGTCCTTGGCGAAGGTCCGCTCGCCACCCTTCTCGACCGTGCGGATGTCGGTGAGCGGGTGGGTCATACGGATCGCGTCCCACTTGGATCCGTCCGAACCCCACACGGACGGGCCGATCCCCGGGACGTCGGACGGGCCGATGACCACGGCGCCGGCGCCGTCGCCGAGCAGGAAGGAGATGGAACGCTCGGTGTTGTCGATGACGTCGGAGAGCTTTTCCACGCCGATCACCAGCACGTTGGTGGAATCCCCGGAGCGCACGAGCGCGTCCGCCTGGGCGATGCCGTAGCAGTAGCCCGCGCACGCCGCGGAGATGTCGTAGGCCGCCGCAGGTGTGGCCCCCAAGCGGTCCGCGAGCTGGGCGGCGAGGGACGGGGTGAGGTACGGGAAGGACACGGTGGACACGATGATGGTGTCCAGCTGCTCACCCGTGAGACCGGCGCTCTCGAGTGCCTCGCGGGCCGAGTGCTCGGCCATCTCCAGGACGGTGACGTCCGCCGGGGCACGGTGGCGGGTGTGGATGCCCGTGCGCTTGACGATCCACTCGTCGGAGGATTCGATCCACTGACAGACGTCGTCATTGGTCACGATCTCGGACGGGCGGTAGGCGCCGATACCCAGGATGCGTGTGTGGGCGTTGGGGGTGTTCTGTTTGATGGTCGCCACGGGAGGCCGACTCCTTACCTGGTGCAGTTCACGAGTTGTCCGGGTGCGTGCGCACACTTGTCAGCTCAGAATACTCCGCACCGTCTCCAGGTCCTCCGGTGTGTTGACGGCGGTTGCGGGCACGCCCTTGAGCCCGCGCTTGGCCAGACCCACGAGGGTCCCGGCCGGCGGCAGTTCCACGATGTGCTCGACCTGCAGCTCGGCCAGGGTCTCCATGCACGCGTCCCACCGCACCGGGCGGCAGACCTGCTCCACGAGCGAGTCCACGGCCGCTGCACCGCCGTCGACCCGGGCACCATCGAAATTGCTCAGCAGGGGGTGCTCCGGATCGTTCGGGGACAGCTGCGGCACGAGCTCACGCAGCGGCTCCAGCGCGGGCGCCATGTGCTCGGTGTGGAACGCGCCGGCGACCTTGAGCTTGATGACCTTTGCCCGCGCCGGAGGGTTCTCCGCGAGGGCGTCGAGCTGCTCGATCGTCCCGGCGGCGACCACCTGGCCACCGCCGTTCGCGTTCGCGGCGGTGGCGCCGACGGCGGCGATGGCCTGAGCGACGTCGTCTGGCTTACCGCCCAGCACCGCGGCCATCCCCGTGGGGGAGACGGCGGCTGCGCGGGCCATTTCCGTGGCGCGCACGCGCACGAACCGCATGGCGTCCGCCTCGCTCAGCACGCCGGACAGCGCGGCGGCGGTGATCTCACCGACGGAGTGCCCCGCGAAGACGACGTCGGAGCGGTCCTCCAAGCTCGGCGCGAGCAGTCGCCCGGCCACGAGACCCGCGGCCACGATGAGGGGCTGGGCCACCGCGGTGTCCTTGATTGTCTCCTCGTCCGCCTGGGTGCCGTAGTGCGTGAGATCCAGCCCGGCGGCGTCGGACAGCTCGCTCAGGTGGTCGGACACTCCGGGAACGGACAACCACTCGGTGAGGAAACCTGGCTTCTGGGACCCCTGACCGGGGCAGACAACTGCAATCACCCGTTCATTCCACCAAGAGTGGACCGCGCCACGGACTGGTCGGTGTCACCAACCTGGGGGACGAGCTTTGTGGGAGGTCTACAAGACCATGTCATGGCTGACTGTTCAGCCGGCCCGCGAGCACGGCGCAGTGCAGCACGAACGCGTCCCGGGGCAGCAGGGGGTCCCACCCGGTGATGTCGCTGACGCGGCGCAACCGGTAGCGCACGGTGTTGGCGTGGACGAACAGCTCGCGCGCGGTGGCCTCGAGCGAGTGCCCCACGCACAGGTAGGTGGTGAGGGTGTCCACGAGTCCGGTGGAGGACGCCGAGAGCGGTTCCCACACGGCCTCCACCATGGAGCGCAGCGCGAGCGGGTCCCCGCTGATGGCGCGTTCGGGCCACAGGTCCTCGGAGTAGACGGGATGCGGTGCCTGGGGCCAGGCCGCGGCGGCGCGCAATCCTGCCTGGGCGCGATCCGCCGATTCCTTGACCTCGAACACGGAGGACACCGCGGGCCCGTGGACCACCGGCCCCTCACCGAACACCGCCGCGAGCTTGGTCAGGGAACGCATGCGGTCTCGGAGCCCGCCGAGCACGAGTACGAGCCGGTCGGTCTGGATGGCCACGAGGCATTCCGTGGCATGGCGGCCGGCCGCGCGCCGGATGCGTTCCACACCGGCGGGTCCGGTGGTGGCGGGCGCGGGGCCCACCATGACCGTGACGTCACCCTGGTCGGTCCAGCCGAGCGCGGAGACCCTGGAGCGCATGGAGTCGGAGTGGTCGCCGCGCAGGATCCCGTCCACCACGAGCGATTCCAGCCTCGCATCCCACGAGCCTCGGTTCTCGGCGGCCTTGGCATAGACGTCCGCGGCGGCGAAGGCGACCTCGCGCGAGAAGCGCAGCACGGCCTCGCGCAGCGCCACCTCGTCGTTGTGCTGGGCGAGCTCGGGGACCTTCTCCTCGACCACGTCCACGACGATGCGCAGCACCTGCAGTGCGTTCTGCAGCGTGATGGAGCGGGTCAGTTCCGTGGGGGCCTGCTTGAAGATCTCCGTCAGCACCCACACGGGTTCCTGCGGGTTCTCGTACCACCGCACGAAGGACGCGATACCGCGCTGGGCGAGCAGCCCGAGTTCCGAGCGTTCGTCCGCGCGCAGCTGGGAGAACCACGGCAGGGACGTGCTCAACCGCTGCACTGCCACGGTCGAGACCTGCCCTAGATTGGCCGTGAGGTTGTCCAGCGTCTTGGGGTGCGGTGTGCCCTGTTGCCGACTGCGGAGCGGCCAGGTCACCCGGCGCGTGGAGCGTGCTTTGCGGGCGGCGGAGCCGGAGGTGTCGGAGGGCATGAGTCGAGGGTAGTCCATGCCGTTCGCCCGTCCGGGGGGGATGTCCCCGGACGACGACGCCGCACGCCGGGGCGGGTGCCCCGCGTCGAGTTGCAGGCGGGGTGCGCGCGTCCGCGAATACGGGTCAGGGCGAGCCCGCCGCGGGTTCGGTCTTCGAGGTTTAACGCGTTTGCATGGTACGACGGCGCCCCCGCACTGTCCCGTCCGTGTGTGGGTGGGTGG
>NZ_JABFAW010000002.1:0-70315 GCF_017168375.1 Kocuria sp. KRD140 | reverse complement strand
CGTACTGCGCCCGCGCGGTACCCTGCGCCTGGATCAACGCGTCAAACGACTCGATCCACTCCTGCGTCTCCTGAACATCAGCGTCCTGAAGATTATTCGTCAACCCACTCAAAATGTGGTGATTGCTGTCGGAAGACACGAGAACCTCTCTATCGTCAGCTCCGTGTCACGGGATCCCCGGTGTCGGAGCGGTGTGTCAGGCGGCGGGTGCTCGGACAGGCCGATGCCGTCGTCCTTTCATCGTGTCACACGCGATGGCGTCACCGGCAGTGACCACACCGTTTCACGCGTCACACCGCCTGCGCCGGGCCGCCACGAGTGTGGAACGTGTCACAAGTCACCCGATTCGCCCCGCGGTTCGTGGTGTGGCTTGAACGCGGGGACAATCCAGTGTTGTCTTTATTACGCACCGTTGACATCCCCGTCACGGTGAGGGTGAGGTCCGGCAGCGTCGTTGAGCCGGCGGTCCGGCCCCGCGCGAGACAGCAGTGAAGGAGAGTTACGGTGAGCGAGGCGAAAGCCCCCGAGGAGAGCATTGCGGCGCAACTGAATCTGAAGGACGGCGACTACGTCCAGGAATTCGGTTACGACGACGATGTCGACGCGGATCTGCGCGGGCGGATCGAGGACGCGATCGGCTCGGAGCTCTTCGACGAGGACGCGCAAGAGGTCGTGGACGCCGTCGTGCTGTGGTGGCGTGACGGGGACGGCGATCTGGTGGACGAGCTCGTGGACGTCCAGACCACCCTCGACGACGGCGGTGTCGTGTGGTTGCTGACGCCCAAGGCCGGGCGCCAGGACCACGTCTCTCCCGCTGAGATCCAGGAAGCGGCCTCGACCGCCGGTCTGCACGTCACGAGCGCGGCACGGGTCTCCCCGGACTGGTCCGTCTCCCGCCTGACCCCCAAACGAAACTTCTGAGCGCGCGCCGCGGCGCTCCCGCGCGGCAGGAAGGGCTCTCATGAGTGCCATCGGATCCACCGCGCCGGACTTCACCCTCCAGGACCGTCACGGCGAGTCCCGCTCCCTGGGCGACTACCGGGGTGCGCCGGTCGTGCTCGTGTTCTTCCCCTACGCGTTCTCGCCGATCTGCACGGACGAGCTGTGCCATCTGCAGGATCACGCGGACATGTTCGATGAGTTCGACGCCGTCGTGGTGTGCATTTCCACGGACAGCCACTTCGCATTGGACGCGTTCGCGCGGCAGGAGTCCTACGACTTCCAGATGCTCTCCGATCACTGGCCCCACGGGGACGTGGCCCGCCGCTACGGTGTCCTGGACGAGGACGCAGGGTGCGCCCAGCGCCACACCATCACCATCGACGCCCGCGGGATCATCCGCGACGTCAGCTCCGCCGACATCACCCAGGCCCGGGAATGGGATCGACTGCGGGGCGTCCTCGAGAACCTGCCCCGGTCCTGATGCCCCTGCGAGTACTGCGCGCCGGTTACGGCGCACCGGTGGACGAGAGCCTCTTCCCCGATCCCCATGCACTGAACGCCCGGGACGGTCTGCCGCGCGTTCTCGAGGTGCTACGGGGCAAGCAGATCGCGGTGCTCACGGGCGCGGGGGTGAGCACCCCGTCCGGGATCCCCGACTACCGCGGCCCGGGCGCCAAACCTCGTTCCCCCATGACATACCAGGAGTTCATGGGCAATGTGGCGAGTCGCCGGCACTACTGGGCCCGTAACCAGTACGGCTGGCACTTCGTGGCCCGGGCACAACCGTCCGCCGCCCACGAGGCGCTGGCCCGGCTCGAGGCCGCCGGTCTGGTGGACGGGATCATCACCCAGAACATCGACCGGCTGCACCAGAAAGCCGGCTCCGTGGCCGTGGTGGACCTGCACGGCACCTACGCGTGGGTGTTGTGCACCTCGTGCTCGTCCCGGTTCCCCCGGGAACAGGTCTCGCGCTACCTGGACGAGTTGAACCCCGGGTTCTACGACGGCATGGCCTCGGCGGACGACATCGAATACGCCCCGGACGCGGACGCCACCGTGGAGCACACCGGCGGTTTCCGTGTGTGGGACTGCCCCGTGTGCCAGGGGGTGCTGAAACCGGATGTCGTGTTCTTCGGGGAGAACGCGCCGTCGCACCGCGTGGCCCTGGCGCGGCGCATGGTCGCGCGGTCCGAGGCGCTACTCGTGGCGGGATCGTCGCTGACCGTGAACTCCGGACGCCGGTTCGTGCGGCAAGCAGACCGAGAGGGGATCCCCGTGGTGATCGTCAACCACGGCGTCACCGGAGGGGACTCGATGGCCACCGTGAAGGTGGACGCTCCCGTGGGGGAATTCCTCGCCGACCTGGGCGACCACCTGACAGCTTGATCCGAATGCGTTGAGTACTTAGACTCTCAATACGAGACCCCGAGGGTCCGCGGAGGGGAAGCCGCGGTCACCTTCGGGGTCTCACCCATTTCCGGGGCGGGTCGGTACCGTCCCGAGCGCGGAGGATCTCCACGGCCCGGGACGGGCGTCCGTCACTTCACGGGGTCGATGACCGGCTTGGCGGCCTGGGCGTCTCGGCACTGCTGAGCCCACAGCGCAGCACCCACGATGCCGGCGTTGTTGCGCAGCGCGGCGATCTCTACCGGTGTCCGCAGTTCGAGGTAGGGCAGGAACTTCTCCGAGTTCTTGGACACACCGCCCCCGATCACGAACAGGGACGGGGAGAACAGGAACTCCACGTGGGAGAAGTACCGCTGCAGCCGCTTCTTGGCCCACTTCTTCCAGGGCAGCTGCTCGCGTTCCCGGGCGGCGGCCGAGGCCTTGGTCTCGGCATCGAAGCCGTCGATCTCCAGGTGACCGAGCTCGGCGTTGGGGACCAGTTGGCCGTTGAGGATCATCGCGGAACCGATCCCTGTGCCCAGGGTGATCACCATGACCAGGCCTTCCTTGCCCTTGCCTGCGCCGTAGTGCGCTTCGGCGAGCCCGGCGCCGTCGGCGTC
Source organism: Kocuria sp. KRD140 (assembly GCF_017168375.1). NCBI lineage: Bacteria > Bacillati > Actinomycetota > Actinomycetes > Micrococcales > Micrococcaceae > Kocuria > Kocuria sp. KRD140. The sequence goes on along the minus strand of NZ_JABFAW010000002.1, from coordinate 67,367 downwards.
GTTGAGGGCCTCGACCTCACGGCCCAGCGTCTCGGTCATGAGGGCATCCACGTTCGTGTTGATCCACGACTTGTCCACGTTCGCCGCGGACAGCGCCACACCGTTCTTGATGATGGCGGGGAAAACGATGCCCACGTGGCGCGTGGGGATGCGGAACCGTTCACCCACGAGTTGGCCGGTGGCGAGATCCACGATCCCACCCTTGGTGCCGGTACCACCAATGTCGATTCCGATGCCACACTGCGATACGACACCCTGCGGAGTACCTGAGCTCATGAACGGTCCCTTCGGTTCACGGTGGAAACTATGCGGAGGTGGACGCGATGCAGCCCGCCCCGTCGCTCGATCTTACGGGAGGGTGAGGATCTCCACGCCGTCATCGGTCACGACCATGGTGTGTTCGAACTGTGCAGTGCGCATCTTGTCGTGGGTCGTGATGGTCCAGTCGTCGGACCACTGGTCCCACGTGATGGAACCGAGGGTCAGCATGGGTTCGATCGTGAAGATCATTCCCGGGACCATCTCGGTGGCGTAGGACGGGGCGGCGTCGTAGTGCGGGACGATCAGACCCGTGTGGAACTCGCGCCCCACGCCGTGCCCGGTGAAGTCGCGCACGACCCCGTAGTCGAAACGCTTGGCGTACTTCTCGATGACGCGCCCGATCACGTTGATCTCACGCCCGGGACGCACGGCCTTGATCCCGCGGTTCATCGCCTCGTGCGTGCGTTCCACGAGCAGGCGGGAGTCCTCGTCCACGTCACCCACCAGGAACATGGCATTGGTGTCCCCGTGCATGCCGTTCTTGTACGCGGTGACGTCCAGGTTGATGATGTCCCCGTCCTCGAGCACGGTGGAATCGGGGATGCCGTGACAGATCACCTCGTTGAGTGACGTGCAGATGGACTTGGGGAACCCGCGATACTCGAGGCACGAGGGGTATGCCCCGTGATCACACATGTACTCGTGCGCGATCCGGTCCAGTTCATCCGTGGTCACGCCGGGCTTGGCCTCTGCGCCCGCGGCCTGCAGCGCACGGGCGGCGATCCGGCCGGCCTCGCGCACCAGCTCGATCTCTTCGGGGGTGTACACGTTGGAGGCGTGACCCTCGTTCGCGTCCCGGCGTCCCACGTACTCCGGCCGCTCGATCCCGCCCGGGACGTGGCGCCGCGGGGTAAGGTTCCCGGGGCGTAGCGCGCCGCGCGGTGCGGTGGATCCGGGTGCTGGTGCGAGATTGTGCGTGGTCACGATGGGTCATTGCCTCCTGCGGCGATCGCGGGCGTGTTCGTGCTGTGAGGCGTCAAGGCGCCCCGAACACCTGGTTCAGCAACTAGCCTAATCCTTGAGTCCCGGGCCCGTTCGGCCGGGAAGGTTCGCGACCCCGCCGCGGGGCGGGTGTACGGCGCACGGCGCCGCACAGGGAGGAAGATCATGGCCGAGTACTGGTACAACCTCTACACCAAGCAGGTCGAGGAAGGCCCCAAGGACGACTACCGCAAGCTCATGGGCCCCTACGCGACCCGCGAGGAGGCCTCGCGCGCCCTCGAGCGCGCCGCGGAGAACACCAAGCGCTGGGACGAGGAGGACGCCGCGTTCAAGGGTGACTGACCCTGTAGGGCCGGGCGGCGACGTCGCCCGGTCCCATTCTGGTTCGGGGCGACCCGGGCGTCACCCCCGGTAGGAGTGCTCCTCGGCCGGGAACGCACCGGAGCGGACGTCGGCCACGTAGCCGCGCACGGCGTCGTCGGCGACCTGAGCGAGCTGCGCGTACTGCTTGACGAAGCGCGGCATCTTCCCGGTGCGCAACCCCAGCATGTCCTGCCACACGAGCACCTGGCCGGTGGTCACATTCCCGGCGCCGATCCCCACCGTGGGGATCCGCAGCTCGTCCTCCACTCGTGCCGCGGCGTCCGCGGACACCATTTCCAGGACGACGGCGAAGCACCCGGCGTCCTGCACGGCACGGGCGTCGCGCAGTAGCTGCTCCCCGGCCTCGCCGCGGCCCTGGATCCGGAACCCGCCCAGCGCGTGCTCGGACTGCGGGGTGAATCCGACGTGACCCATGACAGGGATCCCAGCGCGCACCACGGCGGCCACGTGCTCCGCGAGCGCTTCCCCCGCCTCGATCTTCACGGCGTGCGCGCCGGACTCCTTCATGATCCGCACCGCGCTGCGCACGGCCTGATCCGGGGACTCCTCGTACGAGCCGAAGGGCAGGTCCACGACCACGAGGCTGCGCTGTACGCCGCGCACGACCGCGGCGGAGAACGTGATCATGTGCTCGAGCGTGACCGGCAGGGTGGACTCGTGTCCGAGCACCGTGTTGCCGAGTGAATCACCCACGAGCAGGACGTCCACGCCGGCTCGGTCGAAGATCCCCGCGGTGAGCGTGTCGTAGCTCGTGAGCATGGAGAACTTCTCCCCGGCGTCCTTGGCACGCTGCAGGTGCAGGGTCCGCACGCGGGCGATCTGGGCGAGGGATTTCTCGGTGGGGGAACCGGACGAAGGTTGCGTTTCGCTCATGGTGTCAGGGTACCGGCCGGTCGGGCCCAGGGGTTCCGGGCGGGGAGCGGCACTGACTCGGCGACCCGATCTCCGTGCGGACCGGGGCGGGAACACGCAAGCGGACAGATGGGGGAGACGGGCGCGAGGAACGCTGCTGCGACCGATACAGTTGTGACGTGGCTCGTCCCGGGCATGGCCCCGGCGCGTGAGCCCGCAGCCGCTGTGTCACACGCCCCAGGAATCCGAGGTGGACCCATGGACCGTCAGCAAGAATTCGTTCTGCGCACCATCGAGGACCGGGACGTCCGGTTCGTCCGGTTGTGGTTCACGGACGTCGTGGGGACCCTCAAGTCCATTGCGCTGGCACCCGCTGAGGTGGAGGCCGCGTTCGAGGAGGGCCTCGGGTTCGACGGCTCCTCGATCGAGGGGCTGTCGCGGATCTTCGAGTCCGACATGCTCCTGCAACCGGATCCCTCCACGTTTCAGTTGCTGCCGTGGCGCGGGGAGGACGAGCCGACCTCCCGGATGTTCTGCGACCTGAAGACCCCGGACGGTGAGCCCTCCGCGGCGGATCCCCGCGGGGTTCTGCGCCGCGTGCTCGCCAAGGCCTCGGACATGGGCTTCACGTGCTACACCGCTCCCGAGATCGAGTTCTACCTGTTGCGCTCGCCCGAGCTGGACCCGCGCACCGGCGAACCCGTACCGGTGGACTACGAGGGGTACTTCGATCACGTCCCGGGGGGAGTGGTCCAAGACTTCCGCCGCACCGCGGTGAACATGCTCGAATCGGTGGGCATCTCCGTGGAGTTCTCGCACCACGAGGCCGGACCGGGTCAGAACGAGATCGACCTGCGCTACGCGGACGCGCTGCAGACCGCGGACAACATCATGACGTTCCGCACCGTGGTGCGCGAGGTGGCCCTGTCCCAGGGGATCTACGCGACCTTCATGCCCAAGCCGTTCTCCCGCCACCCCGGCTCGGGGATGCACACGCACTTCTCCCTGTTCGAAGGGGACACCAACGCGTTCTACGAGGCCGGGGCCGAGTTCCGGCTCTCCGAGACCGGGCGGCACTTCATCGCCGGGCTGCTGCGCCACGCCCCCGAGTTCACGTCCGTGACCAATCAGTTCGTGAACTCCTACAAGCGACTGTGGGCCGGTGACGAAGCGCCGTCGTACATGTCCTGGGGCCACAACAACCGCTCGGCGCTGGTGCGTGTGCCGCTCTACAAGCCGGACAAGGTGCAGTCCTCCCGCATCGAGTACCGGGGGATCGACTCCGCGACGAACCCGTACCTGTCCTACGCCGCGCTGCTGGGGGCGGGGCTCAAGGGGATCGAGAACGAGTACGAGCTGCCGCCCGTGGAGATGGACGACGTGTTCGCCATGAGCAGCGCCGAGCGCCGCGCCGTGGGCCACCAACCCCTGCCGGGCAGCCTCCACGACGCGATCCGGCTGACCGAGGAATCGGAGTTCATGGCGGAGCTGCTGGGCGAGCAGGTCTTCGAGTACTTCCTGCGCAACAAGCGCCGCGACTGGGACCAGTACCGCCAGGAGGTCTCGCCCTACGAACTGCGGACCAACCTGGGCATCCTGTAGGGGCAGACCATGACTGACACCCCGGGCACCGCCAAGGAGCGCGCGGAGAAGATCTCGGCCAAGCAACTGATCTCGATCGGTTTCGCGGACGTCACGAATGCCCGGCGCTGGCTGGGGTTCCGGGAACTGGACGGCGTGGACCTGTCCGCGCTGCTCGCGGGACTGGCCCACGCGGCGTCGCCGGACGTGGCGCTGCAGCTCATCGTGCGGCTCATCGAGAACCACCCGGAGGTCGCGCGGCGAATCAACGGGGACCCCCGAGAGTCCGAGACCATGTTCCGCTTGCTGGGTGCGTCCGAGGCGCTGGGGGAGTTCCTGCTGCGCGCCCCCGAGAACCTGGACCTGCTGGACATCCCGCCCGTGGACGAGCCGAGGGCGGACCGCGCGGAGGTCTTCCGTGCGGCGCTGCTCGAATCCGTGGGCGCCGATCCGCAGGCGGACACCCCGGTGGCATCGCTCACGGGACAGGACGCGCACAAGGCGTTGCGCGTGGCCTATCGCCGCGGGCTCGCGCGCGTGGCCGTCCGGGACGTCGGGGCCGTGGACCCGGTGGCCTACATGCCCGCCGTCGGCCGGCAACTCGCGGACCTCGCCGGGGCCGCCCTCGAGGCCGGCCTGGCGGTGGCGCGCGCTCACGCCGCCGAGCGCTGGGACCCCGCCCTCGTGGAGCAGGTACGGCTCGCGGTGATCGGCATGGGCAAGTGCGGCGCCCGAGAGCTGAACTACATCTCGGACGTGGACGTGGTCTACGTCGGGGAGACCCGGGCCTCCGACGCCGGGGACACCCCGGACGAGAGCACGAGCACGGAGATCGCCACCGAGATGGCCCACACCCTCGCGCAGGCCATGATGGCCGCCGGTCCCGAGCCGGCGTTGTGGGAAGTGGACGCGAACCTACGGCCCGAGGGCAAGGACGGGCCGCTCGTGCGGACACTGGACTCCCACGTGCGCTATTACAAGCGCTGGGCCAAGTCCTGGGAGTTCCAGGCGCTGCTCAAGGCCCGGTGCGTCGCGGGCGATCAGGACCTCGGGAGGCGCTACGAGGCGGCCATCGCGCCGTTCATCTGGTCATCCGCCGAGCGCGAGGGCTTCGTGGAATCCGTCCAGGCCATGCGCCGCAGGGTCACGGAGAACATCCCTGAGGCGGACCGGGACCGGCAGATCAAGCTCGGACCCGGGGGACTGCGGGATGTCGAGTTCACGGTGCAGTTGCTACAACTCGTACACGGACGCTCGGATGAGACCGTCCGCACGCGTGCCACCACCGAATCCCTCGCGGCGCTGAGCGCGGGTGGCTACATCGGCCGCGCGGACGCCGAGGAGTTCGGACTCAACTACCGATGGCTGCGGTTGCTCGAGCACCGGATCCAGTTGTTCCGCATGCGGCGGACGCACCTGATGCCGCGCGACGAACGGGAACTGGCCGTCGTCGCCCGGTCCGTGGACGGCGCCGCCGAGCGCACGCACCCCACGGCCCAGAAACTCGTGAGCGACTGGAACGCGGCCAAGCGCTCCGTGCGCAGCATGCACGAGCGGATCTTCTACCGTCCCATGCTCGCGGCGCTCGCCAACGCGCCCGCGGACACCACCCTCACGACCGACGCCGCTCGGGACCGCCTCGCGGCACTCGGGTACCAGGACACCAAGGCCGCGATGCGACACATCGAGGCCCTCTCGCGCGGCGTGAGCCGGCGAGCCGAGATCCTGCGCACGCTGCTGCCGGTGCTGCTCGACTGGCTCGCTGAGGGCGTGGACCCGGACGCCGGTCTGCTCAACCTGCGCAGGGTGTGCGAGGCTCTGGGCAACACACCCTGGTTCCTGCGATTACTGCGGGATTCCAACGCCGCGGCCGAGCGGTTGTGTCACATCCTCTCGAGTTCTCGGTACGTCTCGGACCTGCTCGAAACCTCTCCCGAGGCGACGGCGTGGTTGGGCGACGACTCCCAGCTGGCCACCCGGTCCCTGGACGAGCTCGTGTCACAGATGCGCGCGCAGGTCGCTCGGCACCACGACCCGGGCGAGGCCATCCGGGCCGTGCGCCAGATCCGGCGCCGCGAACAGTTGCGCATCGCGCTCGCGGACACGAGCGGCGTCGCCAGCGTGGAGACCACCGTGACGGGTCTTTCGGACGTGGACCAGGCCACCGTGATGGCCGCGCTGTACCTTGCCCGCACCGAGTACGCGGCCGAGCACGACGGCGCTGTCCCCGCCGAGGTGCTCGTGATCGCCATGGGGCGCCAGGGCGGGCGCGAGATCGGTTTCGGCTCGGACGCGGACGTGATGTACGCGTACGCACCCGCCCCGGACGCGGACCCCGGGGAAGCGCGCAGTGCCGCGGAAACCGTGCTCAACCGCATGGTCAAGCTCCTGAAGCAACCGTGCACGCCGCCCGTGGTCGCCGAACGGGTCCTGGAGATCGACAACGACCTGCGTCCGGAAGGGCGCTCGGGCACCATGGTGCGGTCGGTGGCCTCGTACGCCGAGTACTACGAGCGCTGGGGTCAGACCTGGGAGTTCCAGGCCCTGACCCGCGCCCGGTACATGGCCGGTTCCGAGGACGTGGCCCAGGCGTTCTTCCGTGTGGTGGACCGCTTCCGGTACCCGGCCGAATTCAAGGACCGTCAGCTCGTGGACATCCGGCGCATGAAGGCGCGCGTGGAGAGCGAGCGGATGCCCCGCGGGGCAGATCCCACCCGGCAGGTGAAGCTGGGCAGGGGTGGGCTCTCGGACGTGGAATGGCTCGTGCAGTTGCTGCAGCTGCAGCACGCGCACGAGGTCCCCGAGCTGCGCACCACCTCCACGCTGCCCGCGCTGAACGCCGCGGTGGCCGCCGACCTCGTGGGCCCGGAGGACGCCGCCGTACTGGAGCACGCGTGGAAACTTGCCACGGACATCCGCAACGGCAACGTCCTGCGCTCCGGGCGGGCCTCCGATTCCGTGCCGTCACGCCGGGTGGACCTCGAGGCCGTGGCCCGGTGGATCGGCTACGAACCCGGTTCCGCCGCGCAGCTCGAGGAGGACTACCTGCGGATCACCCGGCAGTCCCGCTCGGTATTCGAGCGGTTGTTCTACGGCCGCTAGTTCTGCGCCCGACCGTTCGTGCCGTCCTCGTAGGCCGCGTCCCGCGAGCCCACCTGACGCGCGACCGACAGGTGCCCGCCCAGGTAACCGCCCAGGCCGGCGGCGGACATGCCGCCCAATGCCAGGACGCACCCCAGCCCGTGGCGTCCGGTGCGGCGGGCCACCCACGAGGCGAGTTGCAGACCCGTGGCCAGGCCGTTGGACCCGGCGTGGATCACGGCCACACGTTTGTCCCGGTTCTGCAGCCCGTGGTACTCGGCCCATCCGGTCAGGGCAGATGGCACCGCCGAGAGGACACCCACGCCCGTGAGCACCCGCGCGGCACGGGCGGAGTCACGGCCACCCATGAGGTCGAGCACGAGCGCGCTCATCCACGTGCCCATGGGCACCTCGATGAGCAGCGGGTGCAGCGCGTGGCCCACCTGCTTGCCCTGCAGGAGGTCGCGAACGGTCGGATTCCCGGCCACAGCGGTGGCCACGGAATCTGCCGAGCCCACCAAGGGGTCCAGGGCACTGCTGCCCTCGACCGTTTTCATCAGGGGAGTCAGGGGGCTCTCGGCATTCGAGGCGGGGTATTGGGTGGACTCGTTCATGGTCGGTCCTCTCAGATGTGGGATGTCCCGCCATCCTCGCACCCCGCGGCGGGGAATGCACCCGCCCCTCGGGGTGTCCCGGTCCTGCGTGGAGTGGGCCAGTCAGCCCGGCGCTGCCTGTTGTGGTAGACCCGCCCGCTTCAACTGAGCAAAGGCATCCCGGGGTGCCGCTGGGCTGCGTTTGCTCCACTGGATTTTCGGTAGAACGGGCTGGTAAGTGGCGCCCCAGGAGGGAGTCGAAAACGCCACCCCGTCGAATTGCAGGGCGGAAACGCGCGGAACTTTGCGGAACGCGGCAATACGGGCACGGTCCATATCCCTGGTGCTGTTGAGGTAGTCAACACAGCCGACGCGACCCTGGGTCAGCCGTGCTGCAGGCTGCACCATTCCTCGGCGCTCGCGTGCTGGATCCGGTCGGCCAGCATGGGCTGACCCCGTTTGGTAGGTCCGGTGGTTGTGTGAGTCGTCCTGTTGCCCGGGGGTCCGGGCAGTGAGACTGGTCAGATCATGACGAACAGCAGGAAGCGTCACACCTCGGAGCAGGTCGTCCGGCGCCCACTCAGTGGGGAGCGGCTTAAGATCCGCTGGAAGGCAGCAAGGTTCACGCAGTACGAACTGTCCCTCCTGTGCCGATGCTCGCAAGCCGCGATTAGCGGCCTCGAGACCGGGAACATGCAGCATTGCTCCGAGGATCTGGCTCGACAGATCTGTAAATGGCTCGACCGCGACTTGGATGAGCTGTTTGAGCACAGCTCGACCAGTCGCACGCATCAATTGACCAACGCTCTAGGGAGCACACACCAGAAGGAAACGGGGCATGAGCTCGAATCTGACGCAGTACGAGTATCTGGGACAAGGCGTCCGAGTCCTCGAGGAGGACGGCGCAGCGCTGTTCGTTGCTAGCGACGTGGCGCGGGCGCTCTGCCACCGCGACGCCGCCGCCATGGTGCGTGCGCTGGACGCGGACGAGAAGGGCACACGTCAGACGTGCACCCTTGGGGGAGACCAGGACGTCACGGTCATCACCGAGGCCGGTCTCTACCACGCGGTCCTGCTGCGCCAGACCGGACGCATGACCGACCAGGGTGCCAAGGACGCGGTCAAGGCATTCCAACGGTGGGTCACCCTCGAGGTGCTCCCGCAGATCCGCATGACCGGGGGCCTAGTCAATGCAGCCGCAGATGCAGGTCCCGCAGTCCCTGCCTGAGGCCCTGCGTGCCTACGCCCGAGAGGTCGAGGCGCGCGAGGCAATGGAGGCCTACGCCAAGGAGCTCGAGCCCAAGGGTGAGGCCTACGACGCCTTCCTCTCCGGTGACGGCACCTACTCCATCGGCAACGTCGCCAAGATGCACGGCCTGTCCCAGAACAAGCTGTTTGATCTGATGCGCGCCTCCGGGGTCATGATCGCCAAGGGCGCGATGCGCAACACCCCGTACCAGAAGTACATGCATCATTTCGCGGTCAAGGCCTACGACTTCACCCGCACCGACGGCACGGTCGGAACGTCCTACACCACGCGCGTCGAGCCCTCCGGCGTGGACTTCCTCCGCCGCAAACTCTGCCTCACCCCGGCCACGGACGTGGAGGTGTTGGCCTGAACCCCGATTTCTGTTGTAAAAGTTATTGCTACAGGGATGATAGTTGATGATCCATACCATTTTACCAATGGTCGATATATTGCCATAAGCACTAAAAAAAATCTGCCCAGTCCCTCTTGCACAGGAACCCTTTTTATGTGATGATTAAATTAATTTACAATTTTCTCCTTGCACTTGGTGCCGGCCTTTTCGTATCATATGATATTATTTATTTTGAGCACTACGGACTTGGGCTAGCTATAATTGCATTGGTTTCGTCGATGTATGACTTATCCTCTGCAATAAGTGACTTCCTTTACCAATATTATTTGATCGAGTGTCGCCACGATTTGTGTTACTCATTGGAAATGCAATGAGAATTATTGGGTTTTTGATTTTCTTCATTGATCCCACTAACATTGCTTTGGTTGCACTAGGCCAAATCCTAGCAGGAATCGGAGGAGCTTCAGAGAGCGGCGCAGTAGATGCGCTTGTAATCAATGACCGTCTCTCAAAAGGTGAGTCAGCTAGGTCTATCCTTGCGATTTCATTAAAGCTGAACGCGGTAGCTACAGTTGTTGGTGCTGGTCTTGGCTATTTTATATACAATTGGGATCCAAGATATATTTTGGATTGCTGCCGCCATAACAGTAATCTCGTCAAAAGTGATTAAAAATTTAACTACTGTTAGGAAATTATGAGTCAAGAATTAAGGCCCCTCAGGTCATTAATTGCGATGCTTCGACGCCCCCAAAATAGAGAAACAATTAGTCAGGTGTTATCCTCTACACAGCAGGGTGCGGACGATCCTTTAGTTGTAGGTCTTATTAAGATTGGTTTTGCAGAGATCGGTAACAGTGAGGTCAGGTTTCGTGAGACTTTTCTGAGCGAATCTCTGCGAGCGATCGACGGGCATCTCGGATCACATGAGATTCTTTTGGGAAACAAAATTGACGTTAATGAACTTCAACATGAAAAAATCGATTCTACAGTCGCCGCGGTAATCCGACGAGTTATAGATGCTGACGAGAGAATTTCAGAGCCTATTCTCAATGAACGTCTACGAATGTTTGTTCTGGACATCGCATTTTTCCGTCGTCACGCCGTAGACACGGGCGTATTGGGGCGCACTCAAGACGGTGCCATGTACTGGCTGGCAGCCTCTTAGGAATCAGGGTCTTCATTACTAGCCGGATCAATTGAAAACACGTCTTCATCTGGTCGAAAACTCCGGGGGGACTGCCGCACGATCAGGGGACAGTTGGGGTGTCAGGCCACGAGGCTCACGGCCGGGTTCATGATGGTCTCGTATTCGATGGGGGTCAATCGGCCCAGGCGGGCCTGTCGGCGGCGTCTATGATAGGTGCGTTCGATCCAGGTGATGATCCCGATGCGGAGCTCCTCTCTCATCCTCCAGCGCTTGCGGTCCAAGACGTTCTTCTGGAGCAGTGCGAAGAACGATTCCATTGCGGCGTTGTCCCCGGCGGCACCGACCTGACCCATCGATCCGATGAGGTGATGACGGTTCAGGGCGTGCACGAATTTCCGTGACCTGAACTGGCCGGGTTCAACCGGTGGTTGCAACACCGGCTTGTTGGGTTGATTGTAGGTACTCGTTGAAGGCTTCGGCAGGGGTTCTCCAGCCGAGGGTCTTGCGGGGCCTGCTGTTGAGGGCGCGGGCGACGGCGTTGATGTCTTCTGCCGTCCAGCGGGACAGGTCGGTGCCCTTGGGGAAGTACTGGCGCAGTAGTCCATTGGTGTTCTCGTTCGTGCCGCGTTGCCAGGGTGAGACGGGATCGGCGAAGTAGACCGGGATCCCTGTCTCGACCGTGAACAGGGCGTGGGCCGACATCTCCTTGCCGCGGTCCCAGGTCACCGAGTGTGCTAACTGTTTCGGCAGCGTCGACATCGTGTCCGCGGGTGCGTTCTTCATGGTGATCGCGCCGTAGCCTGCTAGTGCCGGGCCGTTCTTGATCGATGCCCTGAACTGGTAGCCCTCCTCGCGGGGCAGGTGGACCAGCATCGTGAACCGGGTTGTGCGTTCCACCACGGTCCCGATGGCAGAGCGCTCGTGCCCGATGAGCAGCTCGCCCTCCCAATGCCCCGGCACGGCGCGGTCGTCGGCTTCGGCGGGGCGGTCGCTGATCAACGTTGCCTCCGTGAGGTGGGCCCAGGTCTTGCGACGGGATCGTTCTCGAGGGACCCGCAGCGCCCGGCCCGTGCGCAGACATCAGACGAGTTCCTTCTTCAAAGCGCCTCTGGCTTCGATGAACAGTGATTGGTAGATCGCCTCGTGGCTGATGCGCATGGATTCATCATCGGGGAAGTCGAGCCTCAACCGGTTGCTGATCTGCTGCGGGCTCCAGCCCAGCACCCAGGCCCTGTCCTTGCGATGGGGCTTGTTGCGGGCCGTGAACCGTGGCGGCTGCGGTCCAGCGACCACGGTGCCGTCCGGGGAAGAGACCTTGCCCGACAGGCGCTGCTCGACATACTCACCCAGCCGCGGGTTGGTGACGAGCTTCGCCTGTTTGGCACGCTTGGCGGCCATGTTGGCCTTCCATTGCACCACCGATGCCCGGTACTCCCGCGTCCCGCCCCGAGTCGCGGCGTTGCGGCGCAGCTGGCGGCTGATCGTGCCCGGGCCCGGCCGAGCGCCCGGGCGATGTCGCGAACCCCGTTGCCTTGGGCGTTCAGGATCGCGATCTCCTCCCGCTCGACGAAGCTGAGGTAGCGGCCCGACGGGGTGAAGTCCAGGTCGAACGGTGGCATGCCCCCAGCGTTGTGGAACCACCGTGCTCCGACCGCCTGCTCCACGCCCGCAACCGCTGAGGCCTCCTCGGGCAGCAGTCCCTGCGCGATCGCTCTCCAGAAAGCCGACTCGACCGGCCGCTGGAACTTTGGATGCCCCGGCGACCGCAACTTCGGACCAACAGCCCGGTCCGCGGCCCGCTGACGACGACCCATCACACACCCCTCTCACGAGGTGTTGCGACGACCAGTTGAATCCGCCCTGGCTCCCGCGGTCCGAGTGCACAATGCATCCGGCGGTGTCGCGACGCCTGGATATCGCATTGCCCAGCGCTTTCACTGCAAGACGCGCCTTCATTCGGTCGCTGATTGAGTAGCCCACGATACGGCCGGAGAACACGTCTTTGATGGCGCAGAGGTAGAGCTTTCCCTCGTCGGTCCGGTGCTCGGTGATGTCGGTGAGCCACAGCTGGTTCGGGGCCTCAGCAGTGAAGACGTGCCGGGTCCTGCCGTGCTCGTCCACCACAGCACATAGGTCCTCGTGGGCCGGCGGCCCGGGCCTCTTGCCGTTCTTGGCGCGTTTCTTGCCGAACGCCGACCACCAGCCCTGTTGCGAACAGATCGACCACGCGGCCCGCCCGGCCATCACCTGACCTGCCTCGGCGGCCTCTTCGTGCAGGTACCGATACCCGAACTCCGGGTCGTCCCGGTGTGCGTCGAACAGCGCGTTCGCGCGGTGCGCCGCGGTCAGGTCGGCAGCGGTCACGGGCGCCTGCAGCCACCGGTAGTACGGCTGGTGGGCGATCTTGAGGACCCGGCAGGTCACCGTGACGGGGATCCCGTCATCGGCCAGCTCGCGGACGAGCGGGTACCTTATTTTCCCGGCAGATTCGCCTAAGACAGATAAGCAGCGGCCCGGCGCAGCACCTCGTTCTCCTGCTCGAGCGACCGGATCCGCTTCTTCGCCTCGCGCAGTTCGGCATTTTCGGCCGCGGTTGTTCCGGGCCCAGCACCGGCCTCGAGATCGGCCTGGCGCATCCAGTTACGTAGGCAGGACTCGGCGATCCCGAAGTCCGAAGCGATCTGCTTGATGGTCTGGCCGGGTTCACGGTCGCGGGCGACGTTCACGACATCGTCGCGGAACTCCTGGGGGTAAGGGTTTGGGCACGGTGCTCATCCTTCCAGTGACACCTCACAGTGTCACAGATCAGATGTCACCAACCCATGCAGCAGTCCCGTGTGCGGTTACCACGGTGGAGACGGTGGGTGAGGTGGAGCGCATCCGCCCCGCGGCTTGAGCTGCGAGGGCGAAGCTGTGCCCATTGGCCGTGAGGAAGCTGGCCAGCTCTTGGGCGTCCTGAAGCGTGGGCATTGTCCGACTGGTCTGCTTGCCGGTGTTGGCGTCACGCCAGAGCACCGCCCAGGTGGTTGTCCCGTCCTTGCGCACGCGCTCTCGGATGCTCGCGATGAACCTGATCGTAGAAGCCGTGTCAACGAAAAACGGTCGCGCGTCAACATCGGAGAATCTACCCGTCTATGGCAAGCAGGTTTGTGGTGCCCCAGGAGGGAGTCGAACCCCCGACCAAGAGATTAGAAGGCTCCTGCTCTATCCACTGAGCTACTGAGGCGGGTCGCCGAAGCGACGACTCAGTTTAGCAACGCCTCCGAGCCGCTCGCGCACGTGGGTTGCTCCACCCCGTGCGGTCCGGGCTGCACAGATGGCCGACGTCGCCCGGCCGGGCATCGGGCTCTCCACACCTCCTTGAACGGACCGCCGACGCCGCGTCCCACGCGTCACGCTGGGCTCACCCCGATGCGGGGTTCACCCCTCACCCGCCGGCCTCCGGGCCGCGGGTGACCGAATCAAGGAGCACCCCATGAGCGAACACGTGACACTGCGCGGATTCGTGGGCAAGGACCCGCAGTCGCACCTCTTCGACGACGGCACGATGGCCGCGCGCTTCCGCCTGGCCACCACGTCCCGCCGTTTCGACGCCGCCACCCAGACGTGGCACGACTCCGGCACCAACTGGTACTCGATCCGGTGCTTCCGCGCCCTGGCCATGCACGTCATGGCGAGCGTGCACTGCGGTCAACCCGTGGTGGTCACCGGCAAGCTCAGCATCAACGAGTGGCAGTCGGATTCCGGCCCGCGCACGATCGTGCAGGTGGATGCGGCGGCCGTGGGTCATGACCTGAGCTTCGGCACGGCCAACTTTGCCCGCTCGGGCGGGCGGAATCCGGAGGCCGGTACGGCAAGTGCCGTGCCGGGTGCCGGACAGGGGTCTGACGACACCGGCATGGACGGCGCCGGGGAGGACTCGAACGAGAACGCCGGGACCGCCGGGCACGATCGGTACCGCTCCGCTCGGTCGATGGGACTGTCCGACGAGGGGTTCGTGGATCTCACTTCCGGGGCGGTGATCGCGGTGGGGGAGCATGACCACACGTTCGACGGCCTGACCCCGGCCGCTCCCGACGCCAGTGCCGCGGTCGGGGACACCCTGGGTGTCACGGAGGGGGTGGACGAGGACGCCGAAGACGAGTCCCGTGACGGCGCCGACCGGACGCGTGAAACCTCCGACCTGGAGGGGGCGACCACGGGTGGCTGACTAGTAGGGGGCAGGCGGTGTCGTCGTACCAGGGAGCGATTCCGGAACCGGGACCGCACGGCCGGGGGACCGCGGCGCGGCGACGCCGGGAGGTGAGGGAACGACGTCGCTCCGTGGCTCGCGCGGGTGCGGCGGCGCGGTAGCCTGGAGGGTATGGCGGAATTTATCTACACCATGAACAAAGCCCGCAAGAAAGTGGGCGACAAGGTCATCCTCGATGACGTCACCATGTCGTTCTTCCCCGGCGCCAAGATCGGCGTGGTGGGGCCGAACGGCGCAGGTAAGTCGACGATTCTGAAGATCATGGCGGGGCTGGACCAGCCCTCCAACGGCGAGGCGCGCCTGAGCCCCGGCTACTCCGT
The DNA here is from genome assembly GCF_017168375.1 of Kocuria sp. KRD140. Lineage (NCBI taxonomy): Bacteria > Bacillati > Actinomycetota > Actinomycetes > Micrococcales > Micrococcaceae > Kocuria > Kocuria sp. KRD140. The sequence continues at coordinate 52,293 of NZ_JABFAW010000002.1, read as the reverse complement.
GGGCATCCTTTTGCAGGAACCCCCGTTGAACGAGGACAAGACCGTCCTGGGTAACGTGGAGGAGGGCGTCGGCGAGATCAAGGCCAAGCTCGACCGCTTCAACGAGATCTCCGCCGAGATGGCCGAGCCGGACGCCGACTTCGACGCCCTGATGGAAGAGATGGGCAAGCTGCAGGAAGAGATCGACGCCGCCAACGCGTGGGATCTCGACTCCCAGCTCGAGCAGGCCATGGACGCGCTGCGGTGCCCGCCGCCGGACGCGGATGTGAAGGTGCTCTCCGGTGGTGAGCGCCGTCGTGTGGCGCTGTGCAAGCTGTTGCTCGAGAAGCCGGACCTGTTGCTGCTGGACGAACCCACCAACCACCTGGACGCCGAGTCCGTGCTGTGGCTCGAGCAGCACCTGGCCTCCTACCCCGGTGCGGTGCTGGCCGTGACCCACGACCGGTACTTCCTGGACCACGTGGCCGAATGGATTTGCGAGGTGGACCGCGGCCGCCTCTACCCCTACGAGGGCAACTACTCCACGTACCTGGACACCAAGGCCAAGCGCATGGAGATCCAGGGCAAGAAGGACGCCAAGCAGGCCAAGCGCCTTAAGGACGAACTCGAATGGGTCCGTTCCAACGCCAAGGGCCGCCAGACCAAGTCCAAGTCCCGTCTGGCGCGTTACGAGGAGATGGCGGCCGAGGCCGAAAAGACCCGGAAGCTGGACTTCGAGGAGATCCAGATCCCGCCGGGGCCCCGCCTGGGCAACCAGGTCATCGAGGCCAGCAACCTCAAGAAGGGCTTCGGGGACCGCTCCCTGATCGACGGGCTCTCGTTCTCGCTGCCGCGCAACGGCATCGTGGGCGTGATCGGGCCCAACGGTGTGGGTAAGTCCACGCTGTTCAAGACCATCGTGGGCCTCGAACCGCTCGACGGCGGCGAGCTGAAGATCGGCGATTCCGTGCAGATCTCCTACGTGGACCAGAACCGCGAGAACCTGGACCCGGAGAAGACCCTATGGGAGGTCGTCTCGGACGGGCTGGACTACATCAACGTGGGCAAGGTCGAGATGCCCTCGCGCGCGTACGTGTCCGCGTTCGGCTTCAAGGGCCCGGATCAGCAGAAGAAGGCCGGCGTGCTCTCCGGTGGTGAGCGCAACCGCTTGAACCTCGCGCTGACCCTGAAGCAGGGCGGTAACCTGTTGCTGCTGGACGAGCCCACCAACGACCTCGACGTGGAGACCCTCGGTTCCCTGGAGAACGCCCTGCTCGAGTTCCCCGGTTGCGCCGTGGTCGTCTCCCACGACCGGTGGTTCCTGGACCGCGTGGCCACCCACATCCTCGCGTGGGAGGGCACCGAGGAGAACCCCGACCGCTGGTACTGGTTCGAGGGCAACTTCGACGCGTACGAGGAGAACAAGGTGGAGCGTCTCGGCGCCGACGCCGCTCGGCCCAAGCGCCTCACGCACCGTCGTCTCACGCGCGACTGACATTCGCGCCACCGCGGGTCCTGTGCCCGCACTGGCCCGGCGCCCCCGGCCACCGCACACGCGGTGACCGGGGGCGGCGTCGGTTCGAGAGCGGGCCGGACCGCGGTGTCCGTGGACCGCTCTGCCCCGGGTGAAACCCATGAAGCCAGGCTCGTGCGACCGCCCGGTCAGCCCACAAGGATGCGGCGGCTCGCAACGTCAGCCCCCGAATCGATCGCCGGTCGTGCTCAGCGGGAGTCGGTGAGCCCGTCAACGCGAAGGAACGCCAACTGCCCGGTCTTCCCCGGTAACCGGATGGTCGGGCCGAGCTCGAAACCCGTGGCGATGAGTCGGGCCACGGCCCGGTCGTTGGACACATCCGGTTCCGCCACGATTCGTCGGGTGCCGCAGCGTGCGAGCTGCGCGATGATGAGGCGCCCGAGTGCCGCGGTGAGTCCCGGGCGGCGGGTGCGCACGGGCGCCAGCAGGACATGCACCCCCAGGTCCCCGGGTTCCACCCGATACGTCGCGCCCACCGGATCGGCGTGGGGTTCGTAGCTCTGGAAGATACCCATGGGGGTGCCGTCGAGTTCCAGAAGCCACGCATGATGCGTGGGCGAGGCATCCAGGTACTCGTACACCTCGCGCACCCGCTCGGGGGTCCACCCCGTCATGCCCCAGAAGCGGGCTCGCGGCGCACGGACCCATTCATGTATCACGGCCGCGTCCCGCCCCGGATCCACGAGCCTCAGCGTCACGCGCGGGCCTGGCGCGGACTGATCCGGTAGCGGTGGCAGTGCGCCCAGGTCGATGGATCCACCGGACGAGCTGGCCGAGCCGGCCGGACCGGCCGGACCCATCGCGCCGGACCTCCCCACGGAACCAGCCGGAACCCACGGCAGAGCGTGATCCATCTCCCCGCGCGACCACCGGTGCAGCGGCGGTTCCGTGCACTCGCCCCGGGCCACGGGGTCGGGTGTGATCCACCACGACGCCGCGGGGTCGGCCAGATCCCACAGCACCCGCGCGGCGGGGACACGCACGCACGCGGGTCCCGTGCCCGGTAGTGTCCCCGCCGCGAGCAGGCAGTCCGCGTCCCCGCCCACGGGAACGGGGTCCGCCGCGGTCAGGGCCGGGTCACTGCGCCACGGGGTGTACACATGCAGTGCGCCCCACGGCGGCAGCGCCGTACCCGGGTGCTCGTGGGCGACCCGTTCGAGGGCCGTCCTGGCGCACCAGCGGACGTCCACTCCCAGGTCAGGGCCGTGACGCACGATGTTCTCCACCGCGAGTCCCACTCGTCCGGGCCCGTGCAGGAACGGGTCCCACACGGTCGGCATGCCTGTGGGTCCCGAGAGCACCGATAGCGGGGTGGTCCGCATGAGCTCGTGAACGAACGCGTCCCGCCACACGGCGAACAACGACGCTGTCCAGGACCCCGCCGCCATCGACCCGTCCCAGTCGAGCAGCGCCGCACGGACGGAGTCAGCCGCCTCCGCCGATGCATTCGTCGTTCGGGACTCCCCCTCCCGTTGCGATGCCGCACCGGCCGCCGACGGCGCCCCCACAGGTCCTGACGCCACGTCCAGCTCCGGCGCCGTCCGCACCGGCCCCGTGGAACCCACCCGCGCCACGGTGGCGACCGGGTCCGACACGGCGGTCGGAGACGCGTCCGCGAACAGTTCCCTCAACAGCGGGGGCCAGTGCGGAGCGGCGGTGTCCAGCTGGGCCGCCAACAGGTCCTCATGACGCACGGCACCGTGTTCGGCCACGGCGACGTCGAGCAGGTGCGTTGCCCGCCGGGCCCGGTGCGGGGGCGCGCACGCGAGCCGCGCGGCCGAAGCGCAAGGGTCCGAGGGGCGCTGATTGGCGCGCACGGTGATCCCGTGCAGCGGTCGGGACGGTTCGGCGGCCCCCAGGAACGACCCCGTGACCGTGTGTCGACATGAGCCGTCGCGGTCCGCGGCCACCACGTCGTTGCACGGCACGGCCCACCCGGACACCGCCTCCATGGCGTTGCCCGCTGTGCGCGCAGAGAGCAGCTCACGACATGCCGAGAACGCCCGCGCAGGGTCCGCCGTGGGCGCGGGGAACACCACGGTGACGGTGGTCGCGGTGCCGGGCACGGCGGCGTCGAGCACTGCTTCCGCCGCGGGAGTGCCCGGCAGCACGAACCCCGCCGCGCACGAGCGGAGCAAACAGGCCCGTTCGACGCTGCCGCGCGCCCGCAGCACCACCGAGCGGTGCTCGAGCCGTTCACCCGTGGTCGCGACGTACCACGCGCCGTCACGGTTCTCGACAGCTAGGTCCGCGATGTGTTCCGTCGTCGTCATGGCGGCCGTAATGGCCCACGCGGCGCTTTCGGTGCGCCCGAAGTGCGGGACCCCTGGCAACCCCACGAGCGCGAGACCCCGCACCCGGACGTCCGGCGTGGAGAGGCACACGGGCTGATAGGGCCCCGATTCCTCCACGACGCGGTGCGGGTCCGCCGCGAGCAGCGGTGCGCCGCTCGTGGACAGCTCGCCCGGAACGAGCCACGCATTGGATCCGGCCGCCGCGGGGGATTCGGCATCGAGCACGGGGACCCAGGCGTCGCCGAGTTCGCGCCGCACGCGGCGTCGCCACAGCTGCTCGGGGAGACTCCCCGTGAGCAGGTGCGCATCGAGGTGCACGGCCATCGGGGTCCAGGGGTCCCACGGCCGCACGGCCCGCTCGGTGAGACCGAGCTCGCGCACCTCGGGGGTCCCTGGCCAGGTCTCGGCCAGTGCCTCACTGATCCCGCGCGCGTATGCAGCGAAGAACTCCCGGTCCTGCGACGACGCCGCGTCCCACCACCGTCTGGCCGTACCGGGGACGTCCGCGGCCAGGGTGAGGTGATCGCCGTCGAGCCCGTCCGGTCCCACGAGCTCTGCCGAGCGCCCCTCGGCGCGGTGACGCAGCACCTCCACGTGCCAGGCCCTGTCCACACCGGTCACGTAGCCGTGGCCGTGTGCCAGCGCGGTGAGATCGTCCGCCTGCACGTGGGGCACACCGAAGGGATCGCGCCACAACCGCCAGCCGGGGCCGGACCGTTCAGGACCGGGCCGCCCGGCATCAGACTGCTCAGAACCGGTCCGCGCGGGGGCAGAGAGCATGACACTCCGTGACCCGCGAGAGACACGCCCCGGCTCAGCAGCGTCGGTGCGCGCTCCCGCGGATCCGCCGCCGGAACACCGTGCGCTCACGACGCGGGGCCCGCATCAGGGGAGCGGAACGCGGCCAGTGGATTGGTCAACCGACCGGCGTAGGTCAGGGACGCCGACTGGTCGGCCAGATCCACCATGCGCTGCGGGTTGCGCAGTTGCAGCCGGTTCAGACACGAGTGGGCGAAGGTCTCCCGGAACAGGTCCAGCTCGCGCCAGTGTTCGGGGAAGCGCTCGCGGTGCTCGTCCAGGACCTTGGCCCCGAGCGCCCAGAACTCCTGTTCGGGGAGCACACCGGAGGTGTGCAGGAGCACCGCGAGGTGCCGCAGGACGCCGTCGACCACGTCCGTGTGGATGGACAGCTCCCGCTGCTCCGGCTCCACCACGGAACGGATGCGTTCGATCCCCTCGGGCAGGGGCCGGTCGCTGAGCACCGCGACTTCCTCCCCGATGTCCTTCCAGAACGCACCGACCGGGAACCCGTCGCGCAGGCGCAGGATCACGTTTTCGCTGTGGGGCATGAGCGCGATGTCCTGGGACAGCAAGAGGTGCGCGACCGGGACCAGGTACACGTCGAGCAGGGCGCGCACCCAGTCCCTCGCGGTGACTCCCGAGCGCTCGATCCACGCTTCCGCGAGGGGCCGCCCGGCGCAGTCCCGGTGCAACACCCCGGCCAGGCTGGCGGCGTGCTCCCCGGGCTCGAGCATCGGCACCGGGGACTCACGCCACAGCGCAGCCAACTGTTTGGTGTGGTCGGAGGCCACACCGCTGCGGTGGTGGGCGTCCCCGGTGTAACCCACCGCGGCGTGCTCGCGCAGCACCCGGATCCCGCGTGAGCGCAGGAACGGATCCTCCCGGGTGATCCCGTGCAGCCAGTCGCTCACGGCGGGCATTGTGCGCATGTAGGCGGGGGAGAGCCCGCGCAGGAACCCCATGCTGTGCACCCCGAGCGCGGTCTTGGCGTAATCCCGCGCCGGGTCGCTCACGTCCAGGAACGTGCGCACGGACTGTTGCGCGCGCCACTCGTGCTCACTGCGGCCCACCAGGATCAGGTGGCGCCGCAGCACGTCCGGGAGCATCCCGGGCAGGATGCGGTGCTCCCACTGCCACGGGTGCACCGGGAGGAACGTGTACTCGTCCGGGTCCTCGCCGGCCTCGGTCACCGCCGCGCGGAAACGGTCGCGCTCACCGGCGGTGAGGTGCCGGTCCTCATGGTCACGTTCGTTCACGTGCTGCCCCAGGGACACGGTGCACAGACTGCGGCGCGCGGCGAGCCACGTCAACCGGGCGGGGTATGCCGCCTCGGGAGCCCATGACGTCTGTTCGGACGCACCCATGCCCACCCGGCCCGAGCTTGCGACGAATCCGGGGTGTCCCCGGTCCAGGAAACGTTCCACCTCGGCGAGGTCCGCGGTCGCCAGTTCCGCGGCGGTCGGTGCGGGTACGGCACGACGACGCGCCATCGAGTACATGGTTGCGGACAGGTCCTCGAGGTACAGCGGGAGCATCTCGTCGGTGAGTCCCAGGACGTCCTTGAGGTCCAGCACGGCCTGCTGGGCGTCCGGTTCCTCGCCGGCGTCCCCGGGGATGATGCGCCGCACCGAAGCGGGGTCCACCTCCCAGTGCTCGAGCGGGTGCCGGGTGGCCTCGAAGTACCAACTCGGGCGCCCGGCGGCGTCGGCCACGGTCCAACCGTCGCCGTGCGGGGCGGGATGCAGCAACCGTTCGTGACTGAACTCGGAGAACATCTTGGCGAGCACGTCCCGCTGCAGTTGCCGTGCGGCCCGGCGGTCCAGCCGGGGCTCGGGCGTCGGGGCGAGGTCCCGCTGTTCATCGGGGATGCGGGTTTCGACGACGGCGCTCATCGGGTCACCTCCGCGCGCTCGGCCACGGAGGCTTCCGTGTCCGCGGTCCGTACGTGGTCCTGCGGTCCGTCCCCGCGGACGACGACGCTCACGGACGCGGTCTTCTCCGCCAGGTGGCACTCGCCCACCTCACGGAACCCGGCCCAGCGGTTGATCGCGCGGATCCGCTCGTTGCGGACGTCGGGTTCCACGAGAACGCGCTGCACCGCGGGGTCCGACCACAGCAGGTTCAGCGCCGCCGCCATCACGGCTCGCGTGGTCCCCGGAACCGGACGGGACGTGGGGGCCACGAACAGGTGCAGACCGGCGTCGCCGTCGCGGACCGGCCACACCGCGGCCAGGGGGCTGCGGGCGGGGTCGTACGTCTCGAGCAGCGCGAGCGGGCGGTCGTGTTCGCTGACGATCCAGGCGTCCTCTGCGTCCGCCGCGGTCATCCTGTGGTACTCCCGGGAAATCGTCTGCTCGTCCGCGCCCACGAGTCCCCACGCGTGCGCACGCGGGGAACTCAACCACGCGTGCAACAGCGCCGCGTCCCCGTCCGGGTCCACCGGCCGCAGCGTGAACGCGCGCCCGAGAGCGCGGGTCTCGAACGTGCCGTCGGGCCCCACGGCGGGGGCGACATGACGCTGGGGGACGTGACCGAAACTCTGGAACGTCGTGTGGTCCTCGGTGATGTACGGTGTGCGGCCCGTGACGTGCGCGAGCACATGCGCGTTGCGCAGCGGTCCCATCCCCAGGTCGGGTGCCGTGAGCGCATGCGTGTGCTCGCCGTGGTTGAGCACGTGCACGGTCCCGTCCGGGCTGGCCCGGTGGTACCGGTCGGGGCTGAGCCGCCCTGAGGCGTCGAGCGAGAGCTGCTCCCGGACCGGTGCGAGCCAGTCCGGGGCCGCGGACCGGTAGCCCGTGGCCGCGACGACGGCATCGGTCACGGTCTCGCGCACGTGGTGGTTTTCCGAATTGTGCCAGCGCAGGACGGTGCGCCCGGCCTCGTGCCACGCGTCCACGAGTTCGGTGGCCGCGACGAGGCGCACGGGCGGGGCGTCCGGGTCGTTGCGGCGCACGTACACGGCCTCGTGGATCGCGTCGATCGTCGCGTCCGAGATGCCGCGGTGCAACTGGGGTTGGGACGCGTTGAGCCGGTCCCGCTCGGCCTCCGGGAGGGACCGGAAGTGGTCGAGGTAGTCGGGCGACGTCAGTTCGAGGCTGAGCTTGGAGTACTCCATGGGGTAGAACCGTGGTGAACGGGTGAACCAGTCCACGGCCGGCCCGCCCGGGGTGTGCAGCAGGTCCAGGAACACCTCCGCGGCCGACTGCCCCGAGCCGATCACGGTCACGTGATCCTCACTCACCAGGGTCTCCCGGCGGGACAGGTACTCACTCGCGTGCACCGTGGTGTCCGGGACGCCGGACAGTTCGCCCGGCGTGCGGGGGACCGTCCCCGTGCCCACGACCAGGTGGCGCGCCCACCACGAGTGCTCGACGCCGCGGGCCCGGGCCGTGACGTGCCACGGACCCTCACCCGTCGGGCGGGTGACCTGGGTGACCCGGTGTCCCCAGTACACCCCGCGGACTCGCTGCGCGGCCCACCGGCAGTAGGCGTTGTAGTCCCGCCGCAGCGGGAAGAAGGACTCACGGACGTAGAACGGGTACAGCTCGCCGGTCTCCTTGAGCCACTGCAGGAACGAGAACCGCGAGGTGGGATCCGCCATGGTCACGAGGTCCGCGAGGAACGGGACCTGCAGCGTGGCGTCGTCGAACAGCAACCCGGGATGCCAGTTGAAACCGGGGGCCGCGTCCAGGAAGGCGGCGCGGACGTCCGGCAGAGGGTCGGTGAGGCATGCGAGTCCGAGTCCGAACGGGCCCACCCCCACGCACAGCAGGTCCAGGGGGTCGTCCGGGGTGCCACGCTGAACGGTGTCCGGGGCGTCAGTGGGAGTCGACGCGGCGTCCGACGGCGTCGATCCCTGCTCCGCGGGCCTGGAGTCGTCGTGTGCCGGTTCGGTTCCGTGCCGACGGTCGGGGTGGGATGCGGTCGTGCGGGGGGTCATGCGCGGGCCTTTCCGGTGCGATCGTGGGCGGTCAGGGACAGGGCGGTCTCGTGGATGAGGTCCAGGACCTCCCGGACGTCGTCGAGGGTCGTCTGCGGGTTGAGCAGGGTGAATTTCAGGCAGGGACGCCCGGCCACCTCGGTCTCCGCCACGGTGGCGCGGCCGGTGTCCCACACCGCGCGGCGGATCGGGCGCACCCAGCGGTCCGCGGTCTCATCGACCGCGTCCGGGCCGTTCCCCGTGATGGAGGAGGCGTGCGCGGTGGAAGAGGCGTGCGCGGCAAGCGGGGCCCCCGCGGCGTCGTCGTTCCCCGCATCCGGAGGCGTCCAGCGGAACAGCACGGTGCTGAGGGACGGGTCGCACACGAGCTCGAAGCGCGGGTCCGAGCGCAGCTCGTGGGCCACACGCGCCGCGAGGTCGATGACGGCGTCGAACATCGCGCCGATCGCGTCCGGGCCCATCGTGCGCAGCGTGACCCACAGCTTGAGCGCCTCGAAGCGGCGCGTGGTCTGCAGGGAGCGGTCCACCTGATTGGGCTCGGGGGTGTCCGCCGGGTTGAGGTACGCGGCGTGATGCGCGCAGTGGCGCAGCGTGTGGCCGTCCCGCACGATCACGGCGGAGCACCCGATGGGCTGGAACCACGCCTTGTGGAAGTCCACGGTTACGGAGTCAGCGCGGTCGATCCCGGCGAGCCGGTCGCGGCGCGTGGGGGAGACCAGCAGCGCGCCGCCGTAGGCCGCGTCCACGTGGAACCAGACCCCGTGCTGCGCACACACCTGCGCGACGTCCTCGAGCGGGTCGATCGCGCCGCGGTCCGTGGTGCCCGCGGTGGCCACCACGGCCATGGGGGTCAGCGACTGGGTCGCGAGGTCCGCCAGCACTCGACGCAGCGTCGGCACGGACAGTGCCCCCGCGGCGTCGACCGGGACCGGGACCACGCAGTCGTCGTCGAGTCCCAGGATCCGGGCGGCCGTGCTGACCGAGAAGTGGCTCTCCGCGCTCGCGAGGATGCGCAACGACGCCGCTCGTACCGGCCGCGGGGCCGCGTGCGGGGTGCGCGCGGAGCGTTCGAGGCATTCGTCGCGGGCGAGCATGAGCGCCTGCAGGTTGGAGGTCGTCCCGCCCGGGGTGAACATGCCGTCTGCGGCGGCGGGGAAGCCGATGCGCCGCGCCGTCCACGTCAGCAGCGAACGTTCCATCACGGTCGCCGCCTTGGACTGGTCCCACGTGTCCATCGAGACGTTGACGGTGGCGGCCAGGGTCTCCGCGGCGACCGCGGGCACCGCCACCGGGCAATTGAGGTGCGCGAGCGTCCGGGGGTGATGGAACCACACCGCGTGGCGCAACCACGTACGGTCGAGCTCGTCCACCGCGGCGCCGAAGTCGTGCAGCGGGGTGTCCAGGTCGATCCGCGACAGTGCCCGGTCGATCTCGTCGTGGCTCGCGGGTTCGTGGGGTTGTCGCGCGCCGGCCAGGCGCGCCGCACCGGCGGCCGCGGCTGCGGTGACATCGCGCATGAGGTCCGTGACGGTGTCCGCGTGGAGCAGGGATGAACTCATGGAACGGTTCGGCTTTCGTTCGGGGGCACTCGGATGCAATAAGCTACACGGTGGTAACTAATTACTGATAGGTTAGGCTAACCTAAGATTCAGCAATTGTGTACCGCCCGATCCACCCCGGAACAAGCAGAACTGCCTCGCGACCTGCCGGTTCCTTCCGGGCTGGTGTCCCGTGACCCGCCCGCCGAACGAGGAGAACGCCCGTGCCCCACTGGGAACGTCTGGCCGTCCGAGCCCTCGGGGCTTCCGAGACCGTGCTCACGGTGGTGAGTCGCCGCGACGTCGGCCCCACCTACACGCGCATCACCGTGCGGCACGAGGGGTTCCTCGCGCGCCACACGCCGTTCCCGACCATGTGGTTGCGGTTGTGGTTCACGTCCCGCGGCAAGGACCACCAGCGGGCGTTCACGGTGGTCGACCCACGCCCGGACGAGGGCGTCTTCGACATGGAGTTCGCCCTGCACGACGGCGCCTCCTCCGACTGGGCTCGCACGTGCGCACCCGGCGACACCATCCGGGCGTCGCTGCTCGGCAGCACCCCGCCCTGGCCGCCGCGCAGGACACCGCGCCGCGGTCACGGGTCCGAACCCGCTCCGGGGCTCGATGCCGATTTCCCGGGACGCACGGTGCTCGTGGGCGACCCCGCGAGCTTGCCCGCCCTGAACTCCATGCTCCCGCTGTTGGGAACCCACGACGTCGAGGTGTGGTTCGAGTACCGCGACCCGCGCGACGCCGACCTGCCCCTGGCCGCAGCGAAGCGCCACCAGGTGCACACGGTGCACCACATCGGCGCGGGGGAGGACGTGGCCGCGGCCGTGCTCGCGCACTGGGAGACGCATCCGCCCGCACCGGGGGACCGGTACTGGATCGCTGTGGAGGCGCAGCAGAACCGCCTGCTGACCTCGGCCCTGCGCACCCGCTACGGCGTGCCCCGCACACACATCGACGCCACCGCCTACTGGAGGAACGTATGAGCACCATGACCCTGTCCGCGCCCGCGGGGATCGGCACGAACCGTGGGTTCTGGGGGCTGCTGTGGGCGCTATACACCACGCAGTTCATCGGGGCGGCGTTCCTGTCCACCGGCCTGGTGGGCATCCTGCGCGACGGCGGCACGGACCTGGGGACCCTGGGCGCCCTGCAGCTGCTCGCCCTCGTGTGGCCCGTGAAGTTCCTGTGGGCACCCCTGATCGATCGGTGGGCGCCGGGCCGGGCGCGCGGGCACTACAGGTCGTGGTTGCTCGTGCTGCAACCCCTCATGGTGCTCGCCCTGCTGGCCATGGCGGTGTTCGCCGACCCTCAGGACAGTCTGAGGGTCCTCGTGATCCTGGCCGCGGCGTTCGTGCTCTTCTCCGCGACGCAGGACATCGCGGCGGACGCGCTGTCCGTGAGGGGTCTCGATCGCTCCCAGCACGATCTCGGTGCGGGGGTCCAGGTGGGGGCGAGCTACATCGGGACCGTGATCGGCGGCGGATTGGCCTTGCTGATCTACGACGCATGGGGATGGCGGGCCGCGGTGATCGCGCTCGCACTGTGCACCGCGGCCGCGATGGTCCCCGTGCTGCGGCACCGGGAACCGGAGCGCGCGGCGTCGAATGCGCAACCCCGCGGGCTCTCCGGGATGTTCGGCATGCTGGCCGTACCGGGGGCCAAGGCCTGGGCGCTCGGTGGTGTCCCCCTGGTGACGTTCGGCTCCGCAGCCGTGTGGTCCCTCGTCACCCCGGCACTCGTGGACGCGGGGTGGTCGCTGGCCTTCATCGGCGCGGTCACCTCCATGATCGCGGCGGCGCCCGCCCTGGCCGCGGCACTCCTGGGCGGCCGGTTGTGCCGACGGCGCGGGCGCGGCGTCACGCTGTTGCTCGGCGCCGGGATCCAATTGCTCGGTGGGGTGTGTCTGGCACCCGTCGTGTGGCCCGGTGCGGGCGTGGACCAGTGGCTGCAGGTGCCGCTGGGCGTGGTGGGAGCGTGCGGCGTGCTCGCGGGCTACACCGTGATGAACACGGGCATCTACGCGGTGAACCTGGACCTTGCGCGTCCCGGGTGCGCCGGCGCCGACTTCACGCTCCTGAGCTCCATCGGCATGCTCGGCGGGAGCGTCGGTGCGTGGGCGGCCCTGTTCTTGGCCGGCATGGCCGGCTACGGCGCGTCACTCGTGTTCGGACTCGCGGTGTCCGTGGCGGGCGTGATCATGTGCCGGTCGCACCCGCTACTCGCACGCCGCGTGTGAGGGCCCCGCTCAGTGGAACTCGGGCAGGCGCATCATGCCCTCCTGCACCGTGGTGGCGATCATCGTGCCGTCCCGCGTGAACATCTTGCCGATGGCCAGACCCCGGGACGAGGATGCGCTGGGGGAGGTCTGGGTGTAGAGGATCCACTCGTCCGCGCGGGCGTAGCGGTGCCACCACATCGCGTGGTCCAGGGACGCCACGTTCATCCCCGGTTCCACCCAGGACTTGCCGTGGCAGCGCAGGATGGGCTCCATCATCGTGTAGTCGGAGACGTAGGCCAGGGCCGCCCGGTGGATGTTCGGGTCGTCCGGCAAGGGGGCCAGCGCCTTGATCCACACCGCGTTGTACGCATCCTGCGCACCCTTCCACGGCAGGAACAACGGCTCGGTCACGTAGCGCATGTCGAAGGGCCGCTCGAACGCGGTCGCGCGGGCCTCGGGGATGTCCAGTGCCCCGAGCGTCTCGCGCAGTGCGGGCAGCGACTCCGGATCGGGCACGTTCTCGGGCATGGGCTCCTGGTGCTCCAACCCCTCGGCGGGATCCTGGAAGGAGGCGATCACGGACAGGATGGTCTTCCCGTGCTGGTAGGCGTGGATCCGCCGGGCGGAGAACGAGCGACCGTCGCGGACCCGTTCCACCCCGAACGTGATGGGGACCTCGATGTCACCGCCACGCAGGAAGTAGGCGTGCAGGGAGTGGATGTGCCGGTCCGGCTTGACGGTGCGCATGGCCGCCATGGCCGCTTGCGCCAGGACCTGCCCCCCGTACACCCGCGCTCGCGGCGAGGTGATGGTGTTGCCCACGAAAATGTCTTCCGTGGTGCGGGCCCCTCCTCCGTCCGCGAGTTGGAGCATCTGGATGAGGGCTTCCACGGGGTCCTGCAACGGGTCGACTGTCATGGCACCACTCTAAACCGGGCATCGGGTGTGATCTGATAGAGCCATGACTTCCCTCAACGTTCCCGTCCAGATGCGGTTCTTCGACCAGGACCAGTACGGCCACATCAACAACGTGACCATGCTGCGCTACTTCGAGGACGCCCGTGTGCGGCTCACGGCGTCCCCCATCAAGGCGGACGCCCAGCACGGCATCCCCGAGGACACGACCTTCCGCGAATCGGTGGGCAAGAACCGCACCGTGGTGGTGCACCAGAGCGTGGACTACAAGGAGCAGCTGTTCTTCCGCCAGGAGCCGGTGTACGTGCGCACGTGGATCTCGCGTGTGGGCGGTTCGTCGTTCACGATCTCCTACAGCCTGCAGGAGGAGGACGGTTCGCACGTCTACGCCGAGGGCGAGTCGGTCATCGTGGTCATGGACCCGGACACGGGGAAGAGCATGAAGCTCACGGATGACCAGAAAGCACTGCTGGCCACGCTCGAGGACGAGGTCAAGGAGCCGGACGAGCGATGAGCGACCCTGGTGATACCCGCACGGACGGCTTCCTGCTGCAGGACCGGCAGGACGCCGCCGATCTGGCCACGTACCTGAGCCGCGCCCGCTCGGTGGATCCGCAGGCGGCCGTCCGGTTGCAGGGCTTGGACCGGGTGCTCGCGGCGTGGGTGTCGGTCATCCACCCGGCCGGACTCCTGGACACCGCACCCGTGGTGCTGGGGCTGCGCACGATGTCACTGGCGCAGTCGTGCGAGCTGGACGTCACCGTGGCCGTGGCCGCCATCACGGACCGGCTCGCGCGCGAGACGGGCGCTCGCGGGTCCGACGACGACGCCCCGGTGTGGATCAGTGCCCCGCCGCAAGAGGTCTCGGCCTCCTGGGCGGGGATCGTGGCCCCCCGCACGGGGTGGCGCTCCCTGGGGTCCGTGCCCGCCCACCGCGTTCGCGACGTGGCGCACCGCGGTATCCGGACCGTGTCCGATTCCGTGCCCACCAACTCCGGCGCCGCCGTGGTCCAGAAGGTCCGCGCGCGGGTGTGGGGTACCGGGTCCGGTTGGGGTCCCCTGGAGGGCCCGGAGATCCCCGACGGCGCCGCGTTCGCCCTGGACGTCCTGGGGTTCATCCCTGCGTCCGAATCGGACGTGCACGTCGCGGCCGAGGCCTCGGGCCAGTGGGTGCGCCTGAGCACGGGCGCGGGTCACGTGCTCGTCAAGGTCTCCCGCTGAGACCCGGCCCCGCCCGGTAAGGCGGTGCCGGGACCGGGCCCCGGCACGCGAGGAGAACGCCTCAGCCGGGGCGGTTGACCATGGCGTGGGCGGCGCGGTCGAAGTAGTCCCACATGATGCCGTCGTGCAGCGGGGACAGCTCCAGGGTGTCCATGGCCGCGCGCATGTGCGTCAGCCACGTCTCGCGCGCCCACGTGTCCACGGGGAACGGGGCGTGGCGCATCCGCAGTCTGGGGTGCCCGCGCTGTTCGGAGTACGTGGTGGGTCCGCCCCAGTACTGCTCCAGGAACATCCGCAGCCGCTCCTCCGCGGGTCCCAGGTCCTCCTCGGGGTACAGCGCCTTGAAATCGGGGTCCTGCGCCACGCGCGCGTAGAACTCCCGGGTGAGTTTGGCGAACGTCTCGTGCCCGCCCACCTGGGCGTAGAACGAGTCCGACGACGCCGCTTCGGCCACGCCCCGCGCGTCCCCCACCTGTTGCGGGGGCTGAGTCACCGAGCCGGCGGCCGACCGGGAACCCACCGCACCCAGCGTGAAGGTGCGCCGCCCCGCCGGAGCAGCGGCCTGCGGGTCGAGTGACTGGGAAGAGTCCTGCGTCCCACTCATCGGTCGGCCTCCGGGGTGTGGGCCGTGGTGTCCTGCACCGCCGCGGCGTCCACGGCCTGGGCGCGCACTGCGCGGCGCGCGGCGTCCTGGCGTTCCAACACGATCCGCCTCAACCCGGACAGGGCTGGGTCCAACCGGTCGAGGAACGCCTGGGCGGCGTCCACCGTGTCCTGGCCGACGGCCCGGGGGAACAGTCCCACGGCGATCTGCTGCGCGAGTTCGTGCGTGCGCTCGGTCCACACACCCGTGACGGCGTCGAAGTAGCGAGAGGAGTACGGGGTGACTAGGGCGTCGTCGTGCACGCGGAAGAACCCGGCGATGGCCGCTTGCTGCTGGGAATTGGGCAGCGCGCCCTCGGTCACGACGAGCCGCCACGCCTCGGCCTTGGCCTCCGGGGTGGGGATCGCGGCGCGCGCGGTGGCCGCGGCGATCGCACCGGTCTCGGTGTTGTCCTCGGCCAGCGCACGGTCGACGTCCTCGGCGCCCTTGCGGCCGGCCGCGACGAGCGCGATCAGCACGGCCCAGCGGGTGTCCGTGTCCAGTTCGATCCCCTCGGGGACGCCCCCGTCGAAGAAACCCTCGATGCGATCGAAATGCGCCTCGGTGCACGCCCGGCGCAGGAAGGCCCGGAAGAACTGCCACTGGTGGTCGGAGCCCGCCTCCGCGGCGGCCGTGAGATCCCACAGGGTGTCCGCGGCCCGGGCCCGGACCTCGTCCGCGTGCTCGGGGGCGAGGTAGCGGTCCAGGGCCACGTCCAGCTGGCGCAGCTGCACCTGCACGGCCGTGGAGTCGGTCTCGTGGCCCACGTTGGAGAGCACGAGGTCCACGTAGTCGCGCGCCGGGCTCACGCCGTCGTGCACGGAGTCCCACGCCGCGGCCCACACGAGCGAGCGGGGCAACGACTCCTCGAAGTCTCCGAGGTGGGTGGTGGCCGTGGCCAGGGAACACTCGTCCAGGCGGATCTTGGCGTAGGCGAGGTCGTCGTCGTTGAGCAGCACCAGGTCCGGGAGTTCGCGACCCACGAGCTGCGGGACGTCGGTGAACTCGCCGTCCACGTCCAGCTCCACGCGGAACGTGCGGCTCAGCAGTCCGGTGTCCTCACGGTGGTCGTAGAAGCCCACGGCCACGCGGTGGGGCCGCAGGGTGGGATGGCCGTCCTGGCCCAGCTGCTCGATCCGGAAGGACGTGATGACGCCATCGTCATCGGCCTCGACCTGCGGCACCAGGGTGTTCACGCCCGCGGTCTCGAGCCAGCGCGCGGACCAGTCGGTCAGGTCGCGCCCGCTGGCCGCCTCGAGCTCGACCATCAGGTCCGAGAGCTCCGTGTTGGACCACGCGTGCTTGCCGAAGTAGCGGTTGAGCCCCGCCATGAACTCCTCCTGGCCCACCCAGGCCACGAGCTGCTTGAGCACCGAGGCACCCTTGGCGTAGGTGATGCCGTCGAAGTTCACGAGCACCGCCTCGAGGTCCGGGATCTCGGCCTTGATGGGGTGGGTGGTGGGCAGCTGGTCCTGTTCGTAGCCCCAGGACTTCTCCCCGGCCGCGAACGTGGTCCACGCGTTGGTGTACCGGGTGTTCTGCGCGCACGCGAGCGTGGACATGTACTCGGCGAAGGACTCGTTGAGCCACAGGTCGTTCCACCAGCGCATGGTCACGAGGTCCCCGAACCACATGTGCGCGAGCTCGTGCAGCACGGTGATCGCGCGGCGCTCCACGCGGGCCTGCGCCGGCTTGGAGCGGAAGACGTAGGACTCCACGAAGGTCACCGCGCCCGCGTTCTCCATGGCGCCGGCGTTGAACTGCGGCACGAAGAGCTGGTCGTACTTCTCGAAGGGGTAGGGCACCCCGAACTGGGACTCGAAGAACTCGAAGCCCTGCTTGGTGACCTCGAACATCTCCTCGGCGTCCACGTACTCGAACAGGGAGCGGCGCGCGAACAGGCCCAGCTCGATGGTGCGTCCGTCCGAGGAGACCAGGCTGTCCGTGGTCTTGACGTAGGGGCCCGCGATCAACGCGGTGATGTAGCACGAGATCACGGGGGTGGGGGAGAACTCCCACCGGGCCACGCCGTCTGCCACTGGGAAGGGTTCCGGGGTGGGCTGGTTGGACACCACGTCCCAGTCGGCGGGTGCGGTGACCGCGAACTGGAACGTGGCCTTGAGATCGGGCTGTTCGAACACCGGGAACATCCGGCGGGTGTCCGCGACCTCGAACTGGGTGTAGAGGTACACCTGCTCGTCCACGGGATCCACGAACCGGTGCAGGCCCTCACCCGTGTTCATGTAGTACATCCGGGAGTCCACCACGAGCTCGTTGTGCTCGGCGAGATCGGGCAGGTCGATGCGCTCGCCGTCGCTGACCTTCGCGGGGTCCAGGAAGGTGCCGTTGAGGGTCACGGAATCCACGGACGCGGTGATCGCGTCGATGAACGTGTGCGCTCCCGCTTCGGCATCGAACGTCACCGTGGTGCGCGCCCGGAAGGTCTCGGGGTCCCCCGTGAGGTCCAGATCCACGTGGTAGGACTCAACCGAGATGATCCGCGCGCGCTCGGCGGCCTCCGCTCGGGTCAGGTTCGTTCCGGGCACAGCGGCGTTCCTCTCCTCGACGACAATTCGATGCCCGCGCGGGGCATCTTGCCATTATGGCAGCCGTCGCAAGTCCCGCCGCGGGCCCCATGCCGCCGACTCGGGCCCGCGTTCTTCCTCGCACGCATACCGCGACGGCACGGCCCCTCCGCCGGTCCGATCGTTGCCCGGGCGCGAGCCGGGGGAGCGCCCGCGCCGGTGGGATCGGCGGCTAAGGTGGATGCGACCCTTTCCCCGTCGCGGAGCAGACGTGCCGGTTGCCCCGCGACCACCCCGTCCAG
Source organism: Kocuria sp. KRD140 (assembly GCF_017168375.1). Classification (NCBI taxonomy): domain Bacteria; kingdom Bacillati; phylum Actinomycetota; class Actinomycetes; order Micrococcales; family Micrococcaceae; genus Kocuria; species Kocuria sp. KRD140. The sequence continues at coordinate 34,371 of NZ_JABFAW010000002.1, read as the reverse complement.
GAGTTGCTGACGTCCCATGCGCGTGCACATTGCCACCGACCACGCAGGCCTCGAGCTGTCCCACTTCCTCATGCAGCGGCTGAGCGAGGACGGTTACGAGATGATCGACCACGGCCCCGCGGTCTACGACGCCGCGGACGACTACCCCGCGTTCTGCATCAGTGCTGCCCAGGGGGTCCGCGAGGACCGCGAGAACGGTCTGGACTCGCTCGGCATCGTGCTGGGTGGTTCCGGTAACGGCGAGCAGATGGCGGCCAACCTGGTCCGGGGGATCCGCGCGGCCCTCGTGTGGAACGAGGACACCGCCCGGTTGGCCCGGCAGCACAACGACGCCCAGGTGATCGCGATCGGCGGGCGCCAGCACGGCAACGACGAGGCCCTGGAGCTCGTGCGGATCTTCCTCGCCGAGCCGTTCTCGGGGGAGTCCCGGCACGTGCGCCGAATTGAGCAGCTCGCCGAGTTCGAGCGCACCGGGGACATCGTGGGCCACCTCTCCGAGGTCCCGGTCCGCCCGTACACGCAGGACTGAGCGGGGGCGTCGGACGTGCCCGAGGGCCACTCAATCCACCGCCTCGGGCGTCAGCTCGGGGACCTGTTCGTGGGCCAGCGGTTGCGCGTCTCGAGTCCCCAGGGCCGCTTCGCCGCGGGTGCCGCCGTGCTGGACGGGCGCGTCCTGACGTGCGCCCGCGCCCACGGCAAGCACCTCTACCTGGACTTCGCGGCGCCCTGTGATCCGGACGACGTCGTGGTCATGCGTTCGCACCTCGGCATCTACGGCGCGTGGAGTTTCGCGGGGGACGAGCAGTTCGCGGCGGCGTCCTCTATTGGCGCCCCGCGCCGCGTGGGGGAGCGCGAGTCCGGCTCCGCGGAGGAATCGGCAGTGGCGTACGACGACGCCGGACGGGTCGTTCCCGAGCCCCCGGTCGGTGCCGTGCGGGCCCGGTTGGCCGGCGAGCACGGGTGGGCGGATCTACGCGGGCCGGCCCTGTGCACGGTGGAGACACCGGAGGAAGCGCGGGCCGCGGAGGCCAAGCTGGGACCGGACCCCCTGGACCCGCAGGCCGATCCGGAATCGTTCCTGCGTGCCGCGGCCAAGAGCAAGCGGGCGATCGGCGTGCTGCTCATGGAGCAGAACGTGGTGTCGGGGATCGGCAACATCTTCCGGGCGGAGTCCCTGTTCCGCCGGGGTGTGAACCCCATGACGCCCGGAGCCTCGCTGACCCGCGAGGACCTGCTCGGGCTGTGGGAGGAGAACGTGACGCTCATGGCCGTGGGGGTGCGCGTGGGCCGGATCATCACCACGGATCCGGCGGACCGCCCCGACATCCCGGACCTCGAGGCATGGCCCGAGCATGCGAACTACGTCTACCACCGCCACGGGCAGCCGTGCCTGCGGTGCGGGACCACCGTGCTCAAGCGCGACCTCAACGGGCGGGGGCTCTACTGGTGCCCGAGCTGCCAGGCGTGATGCGGCCTCGCACCCACCGTGTGCCCGGTCCGGTTCGACGCGGCGTCGTACTGCGAGAGTCTTCCGGGGGGGGTGTCGGGAGAAGGGTCGCGGGAACGAGGAAACCCCGCGGCGCACACGGGTACGGCGGGGTTTCGGGGATCGCTGAGGGGATGACGGGAATCGAACCCGCGTAGCCAGTTTGGAAGACTGGGGCTCTACCATTGAGCTACATCCCCGGGGACGTTGAAAGAGTACACGAGCCCCAGAAACCGTGCCAATCACCGGGTTCTACCACCCGGTTGCCGGGTGCGGGGCTGCGACACGATAGACTGTCGTGATGTCGGCTCGCCCGCGGGCGAGCCGTCGACCTCGTTCCGTCCACGGGCGGAGACGAAACGGAGCGCGTGTCGGGCACGTGATCCCGGGGTGTAGCGCAGTGGCTAGCGCGCCTGCTTTGGGAGCAGGAGATCGCAGGTTCGAGTCCTGTCACCCCGACGTCTGAGCGTTGCAGCGCGTCGCGTTGCGGCGCTCGTTGACCGACCGGACCGACCCCGGTCCGTTGTAGCAAGTACCCATCGACCCCAGGAGTGACAGCGGAAGTGAAGAGCGCCGTCGAGAAACTCAACCCCACCGAGGCGAAGATCACCATTGACATCGCTTACGCGGATCTGAAGCCGTTCGTCCAGAAGACCTACAAGGAACTGGCCGAGCAGATCCAGATCCCCGGCTTCCGCAAGGGCAAGGTGCCCTCCAAGCTCATCGACCAGCGTGTGGGCTTCGACTTCGTGGTGGAGAACGCCCTGAACGAGGGGCTCAACGACTTCTATCAGCAGGCCCTCGCCGAGCACGAGCTGACCCCGCTGTCGCAGCCCCAGGTCGAGGTGCTTTCCAAGCCGGAGGGTGACGACCGCGAGGCCGACAGCCAGGTGGAGATCTCCGTGGCCATCCGTCCCGAGATCGAGCTGCCCGACTACAAGGGTCTGAAGATCGAGGTGGACGCCCGTGAGGCCTCCGCCGAGGACGAGCAGAAGGCCCTGGACGAGCTGCGCGGTCGCTTCGGCACCCTCAAGACCGTGGATCGCCCCGCGGCCGAGGGTGACCACGTGACCCTCGACCTGCAGGCGCTCGTGGACGGCGAGGAAGTGGACGCCGCCAACGACCTGTCCTACGAGGTGGGCTCCGGCACCATGCTCGAGGGCATCGACGAGGCCGTGACCGGCCTGTCCGCGGGTGAGGACGCCACGTTCGAGACCACGCTGGCCGGTGGCGAGCACTCCGGTGCCGAGGCCACGGTCAAGGTCAAGGTCACGGCCGTGAAGGAACGCGAACTGCCCGAGGTGGACGACGAGTTCGCCCAGCTGGCCTCCGAGTTCGACACCGTCGATGAGCTCAAGGAGGACCTGAAGAAGCAGGCCGCCGAGTCCGTCGCCGTCGAGCAGGGCATCGAGGCCCGTGACAAGGTGCTCGAGAAGCTCGTGGAGCTCATCGAGGTCCCGGTCCCCGAGAACGTCATCGAGGAGCAGGTCACCCAGCACTTCGACTCGCCGCAGGCCCAGGCCTCCGCCGAGCCCGGTCACGACACCGAGGAGCACCGTGCCGAGGTCCGTGAGAACGCCGCGACCGCGTTCCGCAACGAGATCATCCTGGACGCCGTGGCCGAGGCCGAAGAGGTCGGCGTGGAGCAGTCCGAGCTGATCGACTACATCGTTAACATGTCCCAGCAGTACGGCATGGACCCCAACCAGTTCGCACAGATGCTGGACGGCTCCGGCCAGGCCGGGATGATGGTCGGTGAGGTGCGCCGCCGCAAGGCCCTGGCCAAGGTCCTCGAGTACGCCACCGTCACCGACTCCAACGGCAAAGCCGTGGACCTGTCCAAGTTCGTGGGCTCCGCGGACGACGACGCCGCCGACCAGGGTGCCGAGGCCGAGTCCGCTCCGGCCGTCTCCGAGGAGACCGCCGCGGACGAAGCTGCCACCGACGAGGCCGCCGAGACCAAGTGAGTCACCCGTTGGCACCCGGGTGAACCGGGTGCCAACGGCCTCCGCGCAACGCCACGACGAGCCCCCCACCGAGGGGACGTCGTGGCGTTTCGCTGTCCGCGTGCCACCATGCGCCAGAAGCGAACACCGCGGAACACCGGGCGTGCACGGGGAGACGGCGCACTACGCTGCTGAGACAGAACGTGTTCATGGGTTCGGTTCGGCGGCGCTCGTTCGACCCGGACCCGTCCAGCAGAAAGAGGGCATTCATGACCTCCACTCCCATTCAGCCGTACGGTGCCGCACCGGCCACTCCGCGTATGGAGGACATGGCGCCGGGTGGTCAGGACGACTACGTCTACAACCGACTGCTCAAGGAACGCATCATTTGGTTGGGTTCCGAGGTGCGGGACACCAACGCCAACCTCATCTGCTCGCAGATGCTGTTGCTCTCCGCCGAGGACCCCGAGGCGGACATCTACCTCTACATCAACTCCCCGGGCGGTTCCGTCACGGCGGGCATGGCGATCTACGACACCATGCAGTTGATCCCCAACGACGTCGTCACGGTCGCCACGGGCCTCGCCGCGTCCATGGGCCAGTTCCTGCTGTCCTCCGGGACCAAGGGCAAGCGCTATGCGACCCCCAACGCGCGCATCCTCATGCACCAGCCCTCGGGCGGCATGGGCGGCACCGCGTCCGACATCCGCGTGCAGGCCGAGCTGATCCTGTCCATGAAGCAGCGGCTCGCGGAACTGACCGCGGAGCAGACCGGTCAGACGCTCGAGACCATCCTGCGCGACAACGACCGTGACAACTGGTTCGACGCTCAGCGCGCCCTGGAGTACGGATTCTTCGACCAGATCGCCCAGTCTGCCGGCAACGTGACCGGTGGCGGCGGAACCATGAAGGACTCCCAGTAAGCAGCGCGCGAGCTGCCAGAACCACCCATAGACTTTCAGGACGGACCAATGAACTTGCCTCACGCCACTGCACCGCAGTTGCCCACCAGCCGCTACGTGATCCCGGACTTCGAGGAACGCACGCCGTACGGCTACCGCCGCCAGAACCCGTACACCAAGCTGTTCGAGGACCGGATCATCTTCCTGGGCGTCCAGGTGGATGACACCTCCGCGGACGACATCATGGCGCAGCTGCTCGTGCTCGAGTCCCAGGACCCGGACCGGGACATCACCATGTACATCAACTCCCCGGGCGGTTCGTTCACGGCCATGACGGCCATCTACGACACCATGCAGTACATCCGCCCCGAGATCCAGACCGTGTGCCTGGGTCAGGCGGCCTCCGCGGCGTCCGTGCTGCTCGCGGGCGGTACTCCCGGTAAGCGCCTCGCGCTGCCCAACGCGCGCGTGCTGATCCACCAGCCCGCCATGGAGGGCCAGGGCGGCGGTCAGGCCTCGGACATCGAGATCCAGGCCAACGAGATCATGCGCATGCGCACGTGGTTGGAGGAGACCATGGCGCTGCACACCAACAGGGCTGCGGAGGAGATCAACCGCGACATCGAACGCGACAAGATCCTCACGGCCAAGGAGGCCCAGGAGTACGGCATCATCGACCAGGTGCTGGACTCCCGCAAGATCAACAAGCCCTCCACGGTCACGCAGGCCTGAGCGGCGACCCGGAGGCGCAGCTTCCGGGGGTGACGAGGGGACCGACGGCCACGGTGCACGGATATGCGGCGTGGCCGTCACGCGCCTCGGCATGATTGGGCGGGCCGTGAGAAGCTCGCTTAGAGTGGACCCAGCATCCGTCAAGACGAACTGTGAGGCTGATACATGGCGCGCATCGGGGAGAGCGTTGACCTGCTCAAATGCTCCTTCTGCGGCAAAAGCCAGAAGCAGGTGCGTAAGCTCATCGCGGGCCCGCGGGTCTACATTTGTGACGAGTGCATCGAGCTGTGCAACGAGATCATCGAGGAGGAGCTCACCGAGGTCACGGAGACGGACCAGGCGGAGCTGCCCCGCCCGCAGCAGATCTACGATCACCTGCGGGAGTACGTGATCGGCCAGGAGCCCGCCAAGCGTGCGCTGGCCGTGGCCGTGTACAACCACTACAAGCGCATCCGCGCGGGCGTCTCCGGGCACACGCTCACCATTGCGGGCTCCGAGGGGGACGAGGAGGCCATCGAGGTGGCCAAGTCCAACATCCTGTTGGTGGGACCCACGGGGTCCGGGAAGACCTACCTCGCGCAGTCCCTCGCCAAGAAGCTGGACGTGCCGTTCGCGGTCGCGGACGCCACCTCCCTGACCGAAGCCGGATACGTGGGGGAAGACGTTGAGAACATTCTTCTCAAGCTCATCCAAGCCGCTGATTTCGATATCAAGAAAGCGGAGCAGGGGATTATTTACATTGACGAAATCGACAAGATTTCTCGTAAATCTGAGAACCCCTCGATCACGCGGGACGTATCGGGCGAAGGGGTCCAGCAAGCGCTCCTGAAGATCCTCGAGGGTACGGTGGCCTCCGTGCCGCCCCAGGGTGGCCGCAAGCACCCGCAGCAGGAGTTCCTGCACCTGGACACCACCAACGTGTTGTTCATCGTGGCGGGAGCGTTCGCGGGTCTCGAGGAGATCGTGCAGCAGCGCACGGGCAAGAAGGGCATCGGTTTCGGTGCGCCCATCCGGGACACCGCGGACGTGGATCTCACGGGTCAGGTCCAGCCCGAGGACCTGCTCAAGTTCGGACTGATCCCCGAGTTCATCGGGCGGCTGCCCGTGGTGGCCACGCTGTCCAAACTGTCCGTCGCGGACATGGTACGCATCCTCACCGAACCCAAGAACGCGCTGGTCAAGCAGTACCGCAAACTCTTCCAGCTCGACGGTGTGGAACTCACCTTCGACCCGCAGGCACTCGAGGCCATCGCGGAACTGGCCATCGAACGCGGCACCGGCGCGCGCGGTCTGCGCGCGATCCTCGAGGACATCCTCATGCCGGTCATGTTCGAACTGCCGGGCCGCGACGACGTCGCCGCGGTGCTCGTCACCGAGGACGCCGTGGCCAAACTGGCCGACCCCGAGATCTTCACGCACGAGATGATCGACGCCGAGCGGCGTCGCCACAAGTCAGCTTGAGCGAAAGAACCGAACGCCCGAAAGGACACCTCATGGCCGAGAAGCAACACGTCGATTTCTGGTTCGATCCCCTGTGCCCGTGGGCCTGGATGACCTCCCGCTGGATGGAGGAGGTCGTGCGCATCCGGGACGTGGAGGTGGACTGGAAGATCATCTCGCTGGGCATCCTCAACGAGGACAACCCCGAGAACCACCACCACGGCCACGACGAGTCCATGTGGCTCGTGCGCGTGATCCAGGCCGCGGCCGAGCAGCACGGCGGCGAGTACTACAAGAAGCTCTACGACGCCATGGGCTCCCGTCGTCACCCCGGTGGCATGCAGGACCTCGAGGCGATCATCACCGAGTCCCTCGCAGAGGTCGGTCTGCCGGCAGACCTCGCTGCGGCCAAGAACTCCACCGAGTACGACGACGCCATCCGGGCGTCCACGGACGAGGCCCGTGCCGTGGCGGGTCAGGACATCGGCACCCCGTGCATCGCCGTGAACGGCGTGGGCTTCTTCGGTCCCGTGTTCACCCCGGCGCCCAAGGGCGAGGAGGCCGGCAAGGTCTGGGACGGCGCCCTGGCGCTGGCGTCCTACCCCGGCTTTTACGAGCTCAAGCGCGGGCGCGAGAAGGGCCCCGACTTCAGCTGACGTCCCGCGGCGGCGCGTGCGCCCGACCGCTGCAGGCATGAACGAACCCCGTCACGCACGTGGCGGGGTTCGTTCATGCGCCGGGTGCAGCGCGGAGTGCCCGGTGTGCCGGTGCCGCCCATCGGACCGGGCAAGGACGGCTCCGCGGGGGGGCGACGGCGTTCGTGATGTGCCGAGGGGCCCGATCCCGCACGACGCAGGACGGGGCCCCTCCATGTCGACTCAGGCCTGTGGCGCTTCCTCGAGCTGGACGTCACTCACGGCCAGCTCACCCTCGGCGCCGGTGAGCGTGAGGTCTGCGGCGTTACCGGCGGCCTGGAGGTCCTCCAGCCCGGCGCGCAACTGCTCGAGCTGAGCGGCCGGGCCCGAGATCACCGCGGAGGTGACCGCGGTGCGCTGCTTGACCTTGGCCTCGGACTTGGCCTTGCGCAGCCCGGACAGCGCCTCGCCCACCACGGTGAGCACCTCGGGATCACCCGCGCGAGCGGGCTCAGCGAACCCGTCGGTCACGGGCCAGGCCGCGCGGTGCACCGAACCGGAGCGCCACCACGACCACACCTCTTCCGTGGCGAATGGGATGAACGGGGCGAACAAGCGCAGCAGGGTGTCGAGCGTCGTCGCGAGGGCCGCGTGCACCGAGGCCTGCGCGGCCTCCCCGCGGGAACCGTAGGCGCGGTCCTTCACAAGCTCCACGTAGTCGTCCGTGAAGGTCCAGAAGAAGGACTCGATCAACTGCAGGGCGCGCGCGTACTCGTACTCCTGGAACGCGGTGCTCGCGCGCTCCACGACGTCCGCGAGCTGGGCCAGCAGGGAGCGGTCCAGACCGTTGGTCACCACGGAACCGTCCGTCCCGGAGCCCAGCACGGAGGCCTCGGTCACGCCCTGGGCCAGCACGAACTTGGATGCGTTGAGCAGTTTGATCGCCAGGCGACGGCCGATCTTCATCTGGCCCTCGTCGTAGGCGGTGTCCGCGCCCAGGCGGGCCGACGCCGCCCAGTAGCGCACCGCGTCCGAGCCGTACTTCTCGAGCACCTCGGTGGGGATCACCACGTTGCCCTTGGACTTGGACATCTTCTTGCGGTCCGGGTCCAGGATCCACCCGGACAGTGCCGTGTGCTTCCACGGCACGGTCTGCGCCAGCGTCTCGGCGCGCACCACGGTCGAGAACAGCCACGTGCGGATGATGTCGTGACCCTGCGGGCGCAGGTCCATGGGGAACGTGTTGGCGTGCAAGGTCTCGTCCACGGCCCAGCCGGTTGCGATCTGCGGGGTCAGGGAAGAGGTTGCCCAGGTGTCCAGGACGTCCGGGTCCGCCATGAATCCACCGGGCTGATCGCGCTGGTCCTCGGTGTAGCCGGGGGCCACGTCCGTGGTGGGATCCACGGGCAACTGGTCTTGGGCGGGGAGCACGGGGTGGTCGTAATCCGGTTCACCGGACTCGTCCAGCGGGTACCACACCGGGAACGGCACGCCGAAGAAGCGCTGACGGGAGATCAGCCAATCCCCGTTGAGACCCTCGATCCAGTTCTCGTAGCGCGCGCGCATGAACGAGGGGTGCCACGAGATCTCACGGCCCCGGTCGATCAGGGCGTCGCGGCGCTCGGCGTCCCGACCGCCGTTGCGGATGTACCACTGGCGGGAGGTGACGACCTCGAGGGGCTTGTCGCCCTTCTCGTAGAAGTTCACGGGGTGGGTGATCTTCTTGGGCTCGCCCTCCATGTCACCGGAGGCGGCGAGCAGTTCGACCACGGTCTTCTGTGCGGAGAACACGGTCTTGCCGGCGAGCTGCGCGTAGTTCTCGGCCGGGGCGCCGTCGGCGATCCATGCGGGCTGCTCCGAGGCGAAGCGGCCGTCGCGGCCGATCAGGGCGCGCGTGGGCAGATCGAGCTCGCGCCACCACGTGACGTCGGTGAGGTCACCGAACGTACAGATCATGGCGATACCCGAGCCCTTGTCCGGCTTGGCGAGCGGGTGGGCCTTGACCTCGACCTCGACGTCGAACAGCGGGGAACGCACGGTGGTGCCGAACAGCGCCTGGTAGCGCTCGTCGTCCGGGTGGGCCACCAGCGCCACGCACGCGGGCAGCAGCTCGGGGCGGGTGGTCTCGATGAAGACCTTCTCGCCGTCCGGTCGGTGGAACGCCACGCGGTGGTAGGCACCTTCGCGTTCGCGGTCCTCGAGCTCGGCCTGGGCCACGGCGGTGCGGAACGTGATGTCCCACATGGTGGGGGCCTCGGCCATGTACGCGTTACCGGCCTCGTAGTCCTTGAGGAATGCGAGCTGGGAGACCTTGCGCGAGTGCGCGTCGATCGTGCGGTACGTGCGGCTCCAGTCCACGGACAGACCCAGGGTGGAGAACAGGTGCTCGAAGACCTTCTCGTCCTCGACCGCGAGTTCCTCGCACAGCTCGATGAAGTTCTGGCGGGACACCACGTCCCAGTCGCGCTGGTTCTTGGCCGGCTTCTCCGGAGGCTGATAGCCCTCGATGTACGGCTTGCCGGGCTCGCAGCGCACGCCGTAGTAGTTCTGCACGCGGCGCTCGGTGGGCAGGCCGTTGTCGTCCCAGCCCAGCGGGTAGAACACGTTCTTGCCGGACATCCGCTGATAGCGGGCGATCACGTCCGTCTGCGTGTAGGAGAACATGTGTCCCACGTGCAGGGAGCCGGAGGCCGTGGGCGGGGGAGTGTCGATCGAGTAGACGTCCTCGCGCGTGGTGTCCTCGCGGAACGCGTACGTGCCGTTCTCGCGCCACTGCGCGGAGTACTTCTCCTCCAGGCCCTCCATGGCCGGCTTGTCGGGGACGTTCACCGCGGTGGTGGACGCAGCGCTGTCGATGATTTCGGGCGTGTCTGTACCCTCGAGGTTCTGTGCCATGTGCTCCAGTCTCTCATGCACGCGGGCACGGGCCGTCGTAGCGTGGGGGCATGGCACGTTTGCACATCCACCGCATTCGCGAAGACGCCGCGCGAGACGACGGCGCTCGGATCCTGGTCGATCGCTTGTGGCCGCGCGGGGTCAGAAAGGACCATGCAGCCCTGGACCACTGGTTCAAGGGGGTCGCCCCGAGCGACGAGTTGCGCAAGTGGTTCGGTCACGACCCCGAGAAGTTCGACCGCTTCGCGCAGCGCTACCGCGAGGAACTCGACGAGGATGCCTCCGGGGAGGTCGCGCAGCTCAGGAGCGTGCTGCGGGACGTGGACTCCGCGACCCTGCTTTATGACGCGAAGGACGAGGAGCACAACAACGCCGTTGTGCTCCTGGGCTGGTTGCGCGATCACCGCAGTGGTTTCTGAAACGTCCTAATCGAGCCGATCCGGATTGTTCTAAGTCATAATTCCGCGCGCTACGGTGGAGCTATGACTCAGAACACGCATCCCACCTACAAGGATCCCAAGCCGCTCGGCAACGGCAAGGTGGCCGTGGTCACCGGTGCCTCCACGGGCATCGGCGAGGCCACGGTGCGCCGCCTGCGCGAGAGCGGGTGGACGGTGTACGCCGTCGCCCGTCGCGCGGAGCGTCTCGAGGAATTGGCCCGGGAGACCGGCGCGAGTGCCGTGCCCACCGACATCACCGACCAGGCGCAGGTGGATGCGCTGCGCGATCGGGTGCTCGGCGAGCAGGGCACCGTGGACGCGATCCTCAACATCTCCGGCGGAGCACGCGGCACGGACACGGTGGCCGACGCCAAGGACGAGGACTGGCAGTGGATGTACGACGTCAACGTGATGGGCACCCTGCGGGTGGTCCGCGCGTTCCTGCCCACGTTGCGGGCCAACGGTGAGGGCACGGTGCTGAACCTGACCTCGATCGCCGCCCAGCGCGCCTACGAGGGCGGAGCGGGCTACAACGCCGCCAAGTACGCCGAACGCGCCATGACCGAGGCGCTGCGCCTCGAGGAGGCTGAGCACAACGTGCGCGTGGTGGAGGTGGCGCCCGGTCTGGTGCACACTCCCGAGTTCTCGCTCATGCGCCTGGGTGGTGACCAGACGGCCGCGGACAAGATCTACGCGGGCGTGGAGAAACCGCTCTCGGGCCAGGACGTGGCCGAGGTCTGCGCCTTCGCCGTGGAACTGCCGCATCACGTGGACCTGGACACGATCACGGTCAAGCCCGTGGCCCAGGCTGCGCCGCACAAGGTGATCCGCACGAACAACTGACAGCGTGCGTGGCGGTGACCGGCCGCCGGTACCTCGGAGCGCCGGCGGCCGGTTGCCCTTGGTGGGCCGGTCCTGCCCATCCGCCCGGCGCCCCATGACCGGTCAGCGGAATGCCCTGGCTCTGCTCGGTCCGGCCGCACCCGCGAGAGCGCGTACGGAGCGGTTGCGGCCGAACGGGAGCATGAATTAGGTTAGGCTTGCCTTATCAAATTCAGTGACCCAGGAGTGTCCATGTCCCCTCACCGGTCCGGGAACGCGTCCCGGCAGTTCAATCGTCGCACCCTGCTGGGCTCCGGCCTGGCCGTGGCCTCCCTCATGGGGCTCGCGGCGTGTTCCACGGGCGCGCGGGACGGGAACGGGCAGGCGCAGACCCCCGGTGCCGCGGCGTCGTCGAGCCCCACGGACACGTTCCCCGTGGAGGTGACACACGCCCTGGGCACCACGAAGGTCGAGGCCGCGCCGCAGCGGGTCGTGTGCGTGGGCGCGAGCAACACGCAGGACTTCGTGGCCGCGCTCGGCGTGGTGCCGGTGGGCATGACCAAGGTGGCCTGGGGCGGCAACGCGAACGGGTCCACCGACTGGTTCGACGCCAAGGTCTCAGAACTGGGCGGAAAGACGCCCAAGGCCATGGACGAGTCGGACGGTGTGAACTTCACGGACATCGCCGAGCTGAGCCCGGACCTGATCGTCGCGGTGAACTCCGGGGTCACCCGGGAGGAGTACGACCGCCTCACGAAGATCGCCCCGGTGGTCGCGTACCCCACGGGCCCGTGGGTCAACTCGTGGCAGGACATGCAGCGTGTCACGGCCAAGGCCCTGGGCCGTTCCGCGGCCGGTGACGAACTCGTGAGCCGCACCGAAGAACTCGTCTCCCGGCGCTCCGACGAACTCGGCGCGGCCAAGGGCAAGACCTTCATCTACGGTGACGTCTCCCAGAGCCTGGGGTTCTACGGCCCCGCGGACGGACGCCCCCGCTTCTTCACCGAGCTGGGCATGAATCTCGCGGACGCGGTCAAGGACAACATCACGGAGGATCAGTTCTGGCGCGAATGGCCCCGCGAACGCGCCGACGAGCTCAAGAGCGACCTGTTCGTGGCGGCCGCGGAGGACGACGCCCAGGCCGAGAAGTTCCGCACGGATCCGATCCTCAAGACCATCCCCGCGATCGCGAACGGGCGGGGGATGTTCCTCACGGACAAGCAGGACGTGCTCTCCGGGTACTCGTCCTCTCCGCTGTCCATGCCCCACGCGCTCGACGCCCACATCCCGGCGATCAAGACCACGCTGGGGGCCTGACCCTTCGTGCCCGGCAGTTCCACGTTCGCCCGTCCCGGCGCCGCGCCGTCCGCCCCGCGCGGGCGCACGCGGGGTCGGGGTGTGTCCTGGCTCGCCATGGCGGCACTGCTGCTCGTGGCCGTGTTCCTCTCGATCTCGTACGGGTCCCGGCCCATCGGGCTGGGGGTCACGTGGCACGTGGTCCCGCACGTGTTCTCGGGTGACCCGGGGGCCGTCCCCGGGGTTCCCGCGCTCGACGGCGCCGTGGTCGAGTCCCGCGTGTGGCGCACCGGGGCGGGCCTGCTCACCGGGGCCGCGCTCGCCGTGGCCGGGGCGCTGCTACAGGGTGCCACGCGCAACCCCCTGGGCGATCCGGGCATCCTGGGGCTGACGGCCGGGGCCGCGTTCGCGGTCGTGGCCGGCGGCGCGTTCCTGGGTCTGACCGGCGTCACGCACCAGTTGTGGCTCGCGGCGCTGGGCTCCGCCGTGGCCGTGGCCGCCGTGTACGCGCTGGCCTCCGCGGCCCGGGGCGGGGCGCGTCCGGTGACCCTGGCCCTCACGGGGGCGGCGGTCTCCGCGGGTCTCACGGCGCTGACGAGCGCGGTGCTGTTGAGCAACCAGGCCACGTTCGACACTTTCCGGCGCTGGCAGGTCGGTGAACTGACCCGGCCGGACGGTACGTTCCTGGTGCTCGCGAGCCCCGTGATTCTCGTGGCCCTGCTGCTCGGGTGGACGCTGGCCCGTTCCCTGGACACCCTGACCCTGGGCGAAGCTCTGGGTCGCGGACTTGGGGTGAACCCGGCGCTCGTGCGCGGCCTCGCGGGCCTGGCCGTGGTGCTGCTCTCGGGCACCTCCACCGCACTCGTGGGCCCGCTAGTGTTCTGCGGACTGCTCGTACCCCACGCGGTGCGTTCGCTGGTGGGCATCTCCTACCGCAGGATCGTCCCGGCGTGCCTGCTCGCGGGCCCGTTCATCGTCCTGCTCGCGGACGTCGTGGCGCGCGTGCTCGTCCCGGACCGGGAGATCCAGGTGGGGATCGCGCTCGTGGTGATCGGCGCCCCCGCGCTCGTGGTCGTGATCCGACGCAGGGGAGTGGTGGCCGCGTGAGTCCCGCCGTTTCCCCTTTTCCCAGGACGACGTCGCTGCCCGCCCCCGCGACCGTGGCCACCGTGCGCGCGGGACGCTCCCGCTCCCGACGCCGCACCCGCCGGGTCACGGCGCTGCTCGTGCTTGTCCTGGTCCTCGCCTCCTTCGCGCGGATCGCACTGGGCAAGTATGTCGTGGCCGTGCCCGACCTGGTCGCCGTGCTCACCCACGACTACTCCGGCCCCGCCGCGTACATCGTGTGGGACATCACCCTGCCGCGCACGGTGCTCGGGATCCTCACGGGGATCGCCTTCGGGATCGCCGGTCACCTGTTCCAGCGCGTGCTGCGCAACCCCCTGGCCTCCCCGGACATCATGGGTGTCTCCTCCGGGGCCGGGCTCGGCGCGGTCGCGGCCATCACGCTGGGCGGGCTCTCTGGCGCCGCGGTGACACTCAGTTCCCTCGCGGGTGGTTTCGGCCTCATGGTCGCGGTGGTCCTGGCCGCCGGGGGCACGAGGGCCAACATCGGCAAACTCGTGCTGACCGGCGTCGCGGCGGGAGCACTGACCGCCGCGGCGATCAACGCGGTGCTGACCCGCGCGGACATCTATGCGGCCCAGGACGCGATGCAGTGGCTCACGGGTTCACTCAACGCTGCCCGGTGGGTGGACATCGCGCAGGTGGGGATCTGCCTCGCGATCCTGCTGCCCGTGTGCGCGGTTTTGGCGCCCGCGGTGGACACGCTCGGCGCGGGGGATCCCCTGGCCGCCGGGCTCGGGGTGCACGTGCGGGCCACGCGGCTCGCGGCCCTCGGGCTCGCCGTGGTGCTCGTGGCCGTGGCGGCCTCCGCCGTGGGGCCCGTGGCGTTCGTGTCGTTCATGGCCGCACCCATTGCGAGGGGGCTGGGTGGCGGTGCGGGTCACGCCCGGCACGCCGCGCTCGTGGGCGCGGTGCTCATGGTGGTCTCAGACTACGTGGCCGCGGAGACGATCCCCGGGCTGGCCCTGCCCGTGGGTGTGGTCACCGCGGCGGCCGGCGCGCCCGTGCTGCTGTGGTTGTTGATCGGGCGAGGAAAGGCGGAAGCATGACGTCCATGACCGATCCGAACCGGGCCGGGGGGACCGAGCAAGGCGAGGACGCGGCGTCGTCGTCCGAGCTCGCGGTGCGTGGGCTGACCGTGGGCTACGGCGAGACGCCGGTGCTGCGGGACGTGAACGTGACGTTCCCCGCGGGGGCCGTGACCGCTCTCGTGGGGGCCAATGGTTGCGGGAAGTCCACGCTGCTCAAGGCGTGCGCGCGCCAGCTCACCCCGTCCGCCGGAGAGATCCTCGTGGGCGGGGCGGACGTGAGTCGGTGGCACCGCACCCGGTTCGCGCGCACCGTGGGTTTCCTCCCACAGGACCCCGTGGCACCCGAGGGCGTGACCGTGCAGGAGCTCGTGGCGCGCGGACGGCACCCGTACCGTGGCGCCTTCGGACGGTGGCGTGCCCAGGACGACGACGCCGTGGCGGAAGCGGTCGAACTCACCGGGTTGGGGGAGCTGCTCGAACGCCACGTGGGGGACTTGTCCGGCGGTCAACGTCAACGCGTGTGGATCGCCCTCGCGCTCGCGCAGCACACGGACGTGTTGTTGCTCGACGAACCCACGACGTATCTGGACATCGCGCGCCAGGCCGAGATCCTGGACATCCTCACGGCACTGCAGCGCTCCCGAGGGATCACCCTGGTCATGGTGCTGCATGAACTCTCGCTCGCGGCGCGGTACGCGGACGTGCTCGTGGCACTCAAGGACGGGGCGGTCGCCGCGACCGGTTCGGCCGAGCAGGTCATGACCGATGAGGTGGTCAGCGACGTCTTCGACATGTCCGCGCGGGTGCTCCACGACGCCCCCACGGACGCCCGGCTCGTGATCCCGTGGACGGGACCGGCGAACACTCCAAGATCACCCGAGGAGGTACTGCCATGACGGAACTCGCATGTGTGACGGCCACCGTCACGGGACGCACGAAGCTCAGCAAACACCTCGTGCGCGTACGTGTGGCGGGGCAGGAATTGCGGATCATGCCGTGGGGTGACCAGGGACCGGGCCCCCGCACGGACGCCTACCTCAAGGTACTGATCCCACCCACCCCCGGGGCCACCGTGGCGGTGGACGTGAGCGACATGACCCGTTGGCGACGCGAGTTCATGGCCGCCCCGCCCGAACGCCGGGGTTGGCTGCGCACGTACACGGTGCGCGATGCGGCCGAGGTGGAGCTGGCCGGGCACACGGTCCCGGAGCTGGCCATCGACGTGGTGCTCCACGACGACCCCGAGCATGGGATGGGCCCCGGGGCCGCGTGGGGTGACACCGTGCGCGAGGGTCAGGACGTGCAGCTGCTCGTGCCCTCGGGCGGGTCCCCCTGGTGGGCCGCGTGGGACGAACGGCGTGCGGCGGACCAGGACGTCGTGCTCGCTGGGGACGAGACTGCCCTGCCCGCGCTCGCCGCGATCATCGACGGCATCGAGCGGGGGGTGCACGTGGGTGTGCCTGCCCCTTCCGCCCCGCCCCGCAGCGTGACGATCGCGGTGGAGGTTCCTTCCGAGGACGACGCCGTGGCCGCGGTCGGCCCGCGCGCCCTCGCCCGGGCGACGTCGTCCGACGGGCACACCCTGACCGTGACGCTGCGCGGCGGCACCGAACTGCACTGGACGTGGCTGCCCCGGCGGGGACGCCCGCGCGGACTAGACCTGGAGCTGTGGCTGTGGCACCGGTTGTCCGAGCGCGCCCGCCGCTACTGGGAGGTCGGTCACGGCGAGCCTGAGGCCGCCCCGTCGGAGGAGGCGGACTTCGTATGGGACGTCGCCCGCCCGGAGGGCCGCGGTACCTACTGGTTCTTCGCGGCGGAATCCGCCACGGTCAAGTCGCTGCGCCGGATGTGCGTGAGCGGGGGAGTGCCCAAGACGGACATCTCGTTCATGGGCTACTGGAAACAGGGAGCGGCCACGGAGTGACCCCGCGGATGTGACGTCCGAGGTCAGTAGAGGCGGCCCGCGGCGTAGCATGGCGATGATCCGCCCGCACCCGAGGAGAGCTCCCGACCATGACCTACCCCCTGGGGCTGAACCTCGCCGGACGCGCCGTGCTGGTGGTCGGTGGGGGACCGGACGCCGCGCGTCGGACGCGGTCCTTGCTCGCCGAGGGCGCCCTCGTGGACCTCGTGGCACCTGATCTGCATGACACGTTGCGGGACCTCACGAGCTCACCCGGTCTCACGTGGCACGAGCGCGCGTTCCGCCCCGACGACCTCGGCGGCGCGTGGCTCGTTTTCCTCCACGTCTCGGACTCCGCGGAACGGGAGCGGGTGGCGCTCGCGGCGGAAGAGCGTCGGGTCCTGTGCGTCGCGGACGACGCCGCGCCCAGGCCCGATCGCGCAGCCGACACTCGGGCACCGGTCACTCAGGAACCCGGGACAGTGGCGCTGGTGGGCGGAGGACCCGGCGACCCCGGACTGCTCACGGTGCGCGGACGGCAACTGTTGGCGGACGCGGACGTGATCGTCGCGGACCGGCTCGGCCCCACGGACCTCCTACCAGAGCTCGCCCGGCACGCCCGCATCATCGACGTGGGCAAGCGCGCCGGGTACCACAAGTACACGCAGGACCGGATCAACGAGACCCTCGTGGAGCAGGCGAAACTCGGACTGCGGGTCGTGCGGCTCAAGGGTGGGGACCCGTACGTGTTCGGCCGCGGTGGCGAGGAAGTCGAGTTCTGCCGGGCCCACGGTGTGGCCACCCAGGTGGTGCCGGGTGTGACCTCGGCGATCTCCGTCCCCGCCGCGGCGGGGATCCCCGTGACCCACCGGGACATGACCCACGGGTTCACCGTCATCACCGCGCACCAGCAATTGCGTCACGTGCCGTACCGGGACGGGCACACCCTGATCCTCATGATGGGCGTGCGGGGTCTCGAACATAACGCCGAGCTGCTCATGGCCGCGGGCTACCCCGCAGACACCCCGGTCGCGGTCGTGGAGCGGGGCTGGACCCCAACCCAGCGCACGACCGTGGCGCAGCTGGACACAATCGCCTGCGTGGCCCGCGAGCGCGAGGTCACTGCTCCCGCGGTGATCGTGGTGGGCCGGGTCGCGGCGCTCGCGCAGAAGTCATGCGCGACCCCCGGCCCCCAGGAGTCGGCTCAGGAGGGCTGACCCACCGGGATCTTCGCCCCGGACACCACCACCTTGTGCTCCTCACCGACCTCGGACCGGGCGATCTCCTCGGGGGTGGCCGGGCGGATCTGTTCGCGTTCGAGCACGTACATGCGCGCGTCCACGTCCTCCGGCGCACTCGCGGCTGCAGCCCGAGACCCCGAACTTGAACTTGTGGGGTGAGCGCAGCCCGCGGTAGCGGTTCTCCAGGTCCACGGCGAGCGCCACCGAGTCCTGCACACCGAAGCGGCACCACGAACTGCCGATGCACGACTTCACATTGCGCAGCGCCTTGCCGTACGCGGAACCGGACTCGAATCCGGCGTCCACGAGTTTCTTCCAGATCGTCGGCAGCTGCTCCAGGCGGGCCCCGTAGAGCCCGATGCGCTGGGCACCCGTAATCCTGGTGTACAGCCCGTACTCCTGACCCACCCGGGCCAGCACGCCCAGCTTCTCGGGAGTGATCTCGCCCCCGGGGATGCGGGGGATCACGGAGTAGGTGTCGTCCTTCTGCCTGTTGGCCATGGTGCGGTCGTTGGTGTCCTGCAGGGTCCCGCGGCCGCCGTCGAGCGAGCGGTGTTCCGCACCAATGACGACCTCGTGTTCGCGACCGACCACCGGGACCCCCGCTCCCGGGCGCTCGTGATGGCCCGGGGGATCGTGGGGCGCACGGGGCAGTACCACACGGTGGCCTCACCCCTGTACAAGGAGACCTACGACCTCGCGACCGGGCGGTGCGTGTCCGGCGCGGAGTACACGCTGCCCGTCCACCCGGTGCGCGTGCAGGACGGCCGGGTCCTGGTGGTGGTGTCCGGGGGAGACGAACAGGGCGGCGGCGAGCAGGGCGAGTAGTCCCTCCCGTCGGGGTATCATGGCGGGGTGCGCCCTGCGCGCACGGGTGTCGATCCGGCCATCACCGGGGAGCCCTTCCGGAAGAACAGGCACCGCGCCCCAGTAGAACCGGACGACTCGGGCCCGTGACAGCCCCCAACGAGCGACTCGCGGCGTCGTCGGCTGTGCCGATGCCACCGCGGGTAAGCGAGGTGGTACCGCGCCACCGGCGCCCCGCGCGCCCGAGCGTCCTCGCATCCTGAACCACACACCCCTCAGGATGGAGCACCGTGACCGAATCCTTCGTGTATCCCAAGGCGAGCACCGACCCCAGCGCACACGGGGTGCCCTCCGCGCCGCGTTTCCCCGCGGTCGAGGAGCGCGTCTTGGATTACTGGAAACAGGACCACACCTTCCAGGCGAGCATCGACCAGCGCGACCGCGGGGACCACGGGTCCAACGAGTTCGTGTTCTACGACGGCCCGCCCTTCGCCAACGGCCTGCCCCACTACGGCCACCTGCTGACCGGCTACGTCAAGGACCTCGTGGCCCGCTACCAGACGCAGCAGGGCCGGCGCGTGGAGCGTCGCTTCGGGTGGGACACCCACGGACTGCCGGCCGAACTCGAGGCCATGAAGCAGCTCGGGATGACCGACAAGCAGGACATCGAGGCCATGGGCATCGACAAGTTCAACGACGCCTGCCGCGCCTCCGTGTTGAAGTACGCGTCCGAGTGGCAGGACTACGTGACCCGCCAGGCCCGCTGGGTGGACTTCGACAACGACTACAAGACCCTGAACGTGGACTACATGGAGTCCGTGATCAGCGCGTTCAAGGCCCTGGATGACAAGGGTCTAGTCTACTCCGGCTACCGCGTGCTGCCGTACTGCTGGAACGACGAGACGCCCCTGTCCAACCACGAGTTGCGCATGGACGACGACGTCTACAAGAACCGCCAGGACCCCTCCGTGACCGTGGCGTTCACGCTCTCCGAGGACACCTCGTGGGCCACCGATCCCGCCGTGGCCGCCGAACTCGCCGGCGCGGAGGCCATCGCCTGGACCACGACCCCCTGGACCCTGCCCACCAACGAGGCGCTCGCGGTCGGTCCGCACATCGACTACGTCCTGGTCCCCGGTGCCGGTGACCTGGCCGGGCGCCGCTTCCTCGTGGCCGCGGAGCTCGCGGGCGGGTACGCCAAGGAGTTCGGGTACGACGACGCCGCGGCCGTCGCGGACGCCGTCACCGCCCACTACACGGGCGAGCAGCTGGGCGGAATCCGGTATCGGCCGCTGTGGGACTACTTCACGGACGCCGAGCGCTTCGGGACGCAGAACGCGTGGCAAATCCTCGTGGCCGAGTACGTGTCCACCACGGACGGCACGGGCATCGTGCACCAGGCCCCCGCGTACGGCGAGGACGATCAGATGGTGTGCGCCGCCCACGACATCCCCGTGGTGCTCTCCGTGGACGAGAGCGGACGGTTCTACGATTTCTTCACGGACGAGTCCCTCGCGCAGGGCGCGCCGCTCGGGGAACTCGCCGGGCACAACGTGTTCGACAAGGACGTGGCCCGCACCGTGGTCCGGGACCTCCGAGCCCGCGGCGCGCTGCTGCGGGAGGCCTCCTACGAGCACTCGTACCCGCACTGCTGGCGCTGCCGTAACCCCCTGATCTACCGCGCGGTGTCCTCGTGGTTCGTGAGCGTGACCGCGTTCAAGGACCGGATGGTCGAGCTGAACCAGCAGATCAACTGGATCCCCGAGAACGTCAAGGACGGCCAGTTCGGCAAGTGGCTCGAGAACGCCCGTGACTGGTCCATCTCCCGCAATCGCTACTGGGGTTCACCCATCCCGGTGTGGGAATCGAGCGACCCCCATTACCCGCGCCGGGACGTCTACGGTTCCCTCGCGGAGCTGGAGCGGGACTTCGGCCGACTTCCGCGCAACGCCCAGGGCGAGGTGGACCTGCACCGGCCGTGGATCGACGACCTGACCCGGCCCAACCCGGACGACCCCACGGGCGAGTCCGTGATGCGCCGCGTGCCCGAGGTGCTGGACGTGTGGTTCGACTCCGGGTCCATGCCGTACGCCCAGGTGCACTACCCCATGGAGAACCGGGAGTGGTTCGAGACCCACAACCCGGGTGACTTCATCGTGGAGTACATCGGTCAGACCCGCGGCTGGTTCTACACGCTGCACATCCTGGCCACCGCGCTGTTCGACCGCCCCGCGTTCCGCAACGTGATCTCCCACGGGATCGTGCTGGGTTCGGACGGGCAGAAGATGTCCAAGTCGCTGCAGAACTACCCGGACGTCAACGAGGTCCTGGACCGGGACGGTTCGGACGCCATGCGCTGGTTCCTGATGTCCTCGCCCATCCTGCGCGGCGGCAACCTGATCGTCACCGAGCAGGGCATCCGCGACGGCGTGCGCCAGATGATGTTGCCGCTGTGGAACGTGTACCACTTCTTCGGTCTGTACACGAACGCCGCGAACGGGGGAGCGGGCTACGACGCCCAGTTGCGCCACGACGCCGATCACGTGATGGACCGCTACATCCTCGCGGAGACCGGCGCGCTCGTCACGGACGTCAAGCGGTTGTTCGACGACTACGACATCTGGGCCGGTGCCGAGCGGTTGCGCTCCTACATGGACACCCTCACCAACTGGTACGTGCGCCGTTCCCGCGAGCGGTTCTTCGAGGAGGACACCCAGGCCTTCGACGTGCTGTACACGTGCCTCGAGACGGTGTGCCGCGTGGCCGCCCCGCTGCTGCCGCTCGTCACGGAGGAGATCTGGCGCGGTCTTACGGGTGGGCGCTCCGTGCACCTGACCGACTGGCCGGATGCCTCCCTGTTCCCGCGGGACGAGGCCCTACTCACGGCCATGGAGCGCACGCGCGCCATCTGCTCGGCCGGGTCCGGTCTGCGCAAGACCCACAACCTGCGCGTGCGGCAACCGCTCGCGGGCATGACCGTGGCCGTGCCCGGGGCGCATGCCCTCGAGGGCACGTTCCAGGAGATCATCGCGGATGAGTTGAACCTCAGGTCCGTCACGCTCGAGGACTCGGAGCAGGTCAGCGCCGCGGACCACGGTATCTCCCAGGAGTTGAAGGTCAACGCCCGCGCGGCGGGCCCGCGCCTGGGCAAGCAGGTGCAGCAGGTCATCAAGGCCACCAAGAACGGTGACTGGTCGGTTTCCGCGGACGGCGTCGTCGTCGCCGGCTCCGTGCCCCTGCAGGAGGGCGAGTACGAACTCGTCACGGTCGTCGACGACGCCGCGGCGGACTCCGCGCGCGCCGTGACCGTTCTGCCCGGCGGCGGGTTCCTGGTCCTGGACACCGAACTGACGGATGAACTGCGCGCGGAGGGCGTGGCGCGGGACATGATCCGTGCGATCCAGCAGGCCCGGAAGGACGCGGACCTGCAGGTCTCGGACCGGATCCGCACCCACGTCGCCGCGGACGCGCAGACCGTGGCCGCCGTGGCCGCGAACCGCGAGCTCGTGCAGTCCGAGACCCTGTCCCGCGAGCTCGAGCTCTTGGAAGCGGACGAGCCGTCCGTGACCGTGGCGGTGATCGACGCGTGAGCGGGGCCCAGGAGCACGAGGACTTCGCATCGGTCGAGAATATCTACCAGCACCTGCTGAGTCGGGCGCCGGAGGACAGGATGGCGCCGCGGCTGGACGCCGTGGCCGCCGCGGTCGCCGCGCTCGGGGATCCGCACCGCAGCGCACCCGTGGTGCACGTGACCGGGACCAACGGCAAGACGTCCACGGCCCGGATAATCGAGTCGCTGTTGCTCGCCCACGACCTGCGCGTGGGCCGGTACACGAGCCCGCACCTCGAGCGCGTCACGGAACGGATCAGCATCGACGGCGAACCCGTCCCGGACGAGACGTTCGTGCGGATCTACTCTGAGATTGCCCCGTACCTCGAGCTCGTGGACCGACAGCTCGAGTCCGACGGCGCTCCCCGCCTCACGTACTTCGAGACCCTTACGGTCCTGGCGTTCGCGGTCTTCGCGGACGAACCCGTGGACGTCATGGTCCTTGAAGTCGGCATCGGTGGCACGTGGGACGCGACCAACGTGGCGGACGCCGCGGTGTCCGTGGTGACCCCGATCGGGCTGGACCACACAACCATGCTCGGGGACACCGTGGGGCAGATCGCCCGGGAGAAGGCCGGGATCATCAAGCCCCAGGGCTTCCTCGTGAGCGCGGCGCAGCAACCCGAGGCCGCGCAGGTCCTGCTGGACCGGGCCCGGGAACTCGGTGACCCGTTCCGGTTCGAGGGCGTGGAGTTCGCCGTGACCGGGCGTTCCACCGCGGTGGGCGGCCAGGTCATCACCGTGCAGGGACTCGCGGGGGAGTACCCGGATCTCATGTTGCCGCTGTTCGGGGCCCACCAGGCCCAGAACGCCGCGGTGTCCGTGGCCGCCGTCGAGGCGTTCGTGGGGGGAGGGGACAAGCCCCTGAACCCCGAGCTCGTGGCCACGGGACTGGGTGCGGTCTCCTCGCCGGGCAGGCTCGAGCTCGCCCGCAAGGCACCGCCTGTGATCCTGGACGCGGCCCACAACCCGCACGGTCTGCTGGCCTCGGCGACCGCGGTGCGCGAGGCCTTCACGTTCACCAAGCTCAACCTGGTGGTGGGCGTGCTGCGAGACAAGGACGCTGCGGAGATGATGCGCGTGCTCGTGGACGAGTACCACGAGTTCGAGCTCGAACTGTGGTGCACCCGCTCCCAGTCCCCGCGCGCTGTGGCACCCGAGGAACTCGCGGAGATCGCCGAGGACATGGGCTTCGACGAGGACGCCGTGCACGTGAGCGAGCGACTGGACGATGCGTGCGCCGCGGCCATCCAGGACGCCGCGGCCCGCGAGCAGTTCGACGGCGCGGTGCTCGTCACCGGGTCCATCACCGTGGTGGGTGAGGCCCGTGTGCTGCTCGGACTCTGAGCCCGCCGCCCCGACCATGGAAGGAGCCCGATGGCCCGCATGACCAAGGCCCAGCGCGAATGGCGCCCTGGCCAACCCAAGAAGCCACGCTCGATCAAGACGATGTTCGCCTCGAGCGTGCTCTCCATCGAGGCGTTCATCGTGTTCTTCGCCGCCCTCGCGGCGTTCGGACTCACGGCGCGGGACTGGAGCACGGCCGGGAAACTGTGGCTCATGGGCGGATCGGTGGTTCTCGCCCTGGTGTTCCTGCTGGCGTGCGGCCTCCTGCGCAAGCCGTGGGGGTATGCCCTCGGGTGGGTGCTGCAGGTCGTGCTCATCGCCACGGGAGTGCTCGTGCCCTCGATGTTCGTGATCGGCGTGTTGTGCGCCCTGGCCTGGTGGTACGCCGTGGTCAAGGGTGGCGCGATGGATCGTGAGAACGTGCGGCGCGCGGAGGAACAACGCCGCTGGGAGGTCGAGAACCCCCTGACGTGATCACCGTCTCCCGGCCGCGGTCCCCGGGCGTTGCCGCGCGGGGACCGCAGGCCGTTAGGCTCGGAACGGAACCTGATCGACCGAGGACTCCGCGTGGGTCCACAGCAAGGAGAAGCACATGACGCAACGCACCCTCGTCCTCGTGAAGCCGGACGGCGTCCAGCGCGGCCTGACCGGGCAGATCCTGGCCCGCATCGAGGCCAAGGGCTATACGCTCGCGCAACTCGAGCTCGTGACGGCGACCCGCGAGATTCTCGAGCGGCACTACGAGGAGCACCAGGGCAAGCCGTTCTTCGAGCCGCTCGTGGAGTTCATGCTCTCCGGGCCCGTCGTGGCCGCCGTGGTCGAGGGGGACCGGGTCATCGAGGGCTTCCGCAGCCTCGCCGGTGCCACCGAGCCCACCACGGCCGCCCCCGGTACCATTCGCGGCGATTTGGGTCGGGACTGGGGCGAGAAGGTGCAGAAGAACCTCGTGCACGGCTCCGATTCGCCCGAGTCTGCCGAGCGGGAGATCGGCATCTGGTTCAGCTGAGCTGAACGCGGGATCCATGACCGACTACGACCCGCGGATCGTCGACCTGTACGACGGGGACAACCCCGACGGGCCGGACCAGGCCTTTCGTGACCGCGGCATCCTGACCGATCAGTTACGGCGCGCCGGGTTCGAGGTCGACGCGGTTCGGGGCGACTGGCAGCGGACGCCATTCGACGGCACGCACCCCATCATGGTGTTCGAGGCGCACGCCGTCTGAGCGCGGCGTCGGTGAACGGCTCAGGCGAAGATCGCGGTCGAGAAGCGCACCGCGATGATCCCGAAGACGATCACGAGCACCCCGATGCCCAGGAGCCACGCCCACGCGGCGGAACCGGCGGCGGTGCCACGCGAGGAACCGATCAGGCCGGCGCGGCGCATCCGCGCCGTCGTATGCGCGAGCAACAGGGTCTGGGCGCACCACACGATCATGCAGTACAGGCACAGGGCGTTGATGTTGAAAGTGGTCTGCCACCACAGCCACAGGGTGAACACCGAGCCGGCGGCGATCCCCAGCCACAGCAACCACCAGAACCAGCTGGCGTAGCGTGCGCCGGCGAGCACGCCCACGGCCACGGCGATCACCACGGCGTACGCCACGATCCCGATGAACGGGTTGGGGAAGCCGAAGAGCTCCGCCTGCGGGGTGCGCATGACCGTGCCGCACGAGAGCCACGCGTTGATGTCGCAGCTCGTGCGGTGTCCCGCGTCCTTGTAGATCGCGAGCCGTTCCGCCACGAGCACGGCCGATGCGGCGAAACCCACGATCGAGAAGATCACCGCGAGCACGGCCCACGAGCGGTCCGAACGGGTGGCGGGGGCCGGAGTCGTCTCGCGTGCCCGGTCGGTCAGGGGAGTGGTCGCGGAAGTTGGGCTCACGCGCTCGATCGTAGACCACGCGCATGACGACCCGCCGGGCGCGGGCCGCCCGTGGCGGCGGGTGACGCCGGCACACACCCCGTACACGCGCTGTGGTCCGGCCGGTGGAATGTGGTACGGACCACCCGGAATGCGCCCCGGCCCGGGGTGACTGTGAGATACTGCCAATGGTCGGGCCTCAGCCGCACGTGAGGAACCGGCCCGGCAGGAACACCGATCTCCCTCGGTACGGACCCGCGCTCTCACAGGATCGAGCGCGTCCGGAGCGGGGCAAGTTCGCGGTCCCCACGGACCCAGCGACTCGGGCATCCGCCGGCTCGCGGACAGTGCGCGTGACATACGCCGCGCCCGCGAGTACGACTTTGACTTCCGGCGGCCGCGTGGCAAACACCGGCTCGACCGACCGAGCACACCTCGGGCCCGGGTGCGGGCGGTGTCCCGAGCAGGAGCACAACTTCACATGGAACCTGAGAAGGACAACGCGGAACAGTCACCCCTCGAGACTGCCGCCACCACCCCCGTCGAGGACAGCACCACCACCGACCCCGCCGTCACGCCTGATGCACCGGCCGACGACGCCGCCGTTCCCCATTCCGAGCCCGACGCCGCCGTGCCCGCCGACACCGCTACCGGGCAACCCGCGACGACCGACGCTCCCGCCGAGGATCCGGGGACGTCCGATTCCGCGGCCACCGCTTCCGACGATGCTGGCGTTGCGCACACGCCCGCGCGCGAGATCCCAGTGGCCGAGATCCCCGAGGCCGAGCAGCCCGCGGAGAGTAGCGAGGACGAGATCGCGCTCGATGTCGAGGACGCAGCCGGTGACGCCGCTGAGCGCGCCCGCGAGACGGATGAGCAGGCCGCTCAGCGCACCGACGGGCTCGAGCAGACGACGCAGGCCGGCGAAGGAACCGGCTCGGCCGAGGCGAGCGACGAGCAGACCGACACTTCGGAACAGACGGACGCGCAGCCTGTACAGGCCGAGGAGTCCGCGAACGACCAGCCCAGCACCCAGGAGAACTTCGGGGCCTTCGGTCCCGGCGCCTCCCTCATGTTTCATGCCCCGGACCCGGACGAGATCCGCCGTGCCGCCGAGGAGCAGGCTGCCCGACTGCGCGAGGCCGCCAAGGAACGCGACGCCCAGCGCGAGGCCGAGCGGGCCGCGCGCAAGGACGTGGACAGCGAGGACGACAAGTCCGGCGAGGTCACGAGCAAACGGCGTCGCCGGCGACGTCGCGGTGACGAGGACATGGAACTCGTGGACGAGTCCGACGGCTCGGTGACCCGGGTCCGCGCCCCGCGCGGTGCCGGTGAGGGCACGGGCAGCGACGAGGTGACCGGGGTCAAGGGCTCCACGCGGCTCGAGGCCAAGCGTCAGCGTCGTCGTGAGTCCCGGCAGTTCGGCCGCCGCCGCCACGTGATCACCGAGGCCGAGTTCCTGGCCCGGCGCGAATCCGTGGAGCGCAAGATGCTCGTGCGGCAGAAGGACGACCGGATCCAGATCGGTGTGCTCGAGGACGGGATCCTTGCCGAGCACTTCGTCTCGCACACCCAGCAGGACTCGCTGATCGGCAACGTGTACGTGGGCAAGGTGCAGAACGTGCTGCCGTCCATGGAGGCCGCCTTCGTGGACATCGGCCGCGGCCGCAACGCCGTGCTCTACGCCGGTGAGGTGGACTGGGACGCCGCCGAGCTGGGCAGCAAGCCCCGCAAGATCGAGAACGCCCTGAAGTCCGGGGACACCGTGCTCGTGCAGGTCACCAAGGACCCCGTGGGGCACAAAGGTGCTCGGCTCACGAGCCAGGTGTCCCTGCCCGGTCGCTACCTCGTCTACGTCCCGGGCGGTTCCATGACGGGGATCTCCCGCAAGCTCCCGGACGTGGAGCGCCAGCGGTTGAAGAAGATCCTCAAGGACCGGTTGCCGGAGGGTGCGGGCGTGATCGTGCGCACTGCGGCGGAGGGTGCCTCCGAGACCGAGCTGACCAACGACATCAATCGGCTGCGCTCGCAGTGGGAGCAGATCCAGGACAAGGCCAAGTCCACCAAGACGCTGGCCCCGGAGATGCTGTACGCGGAACCGGACCTGACCATCAAGACCGTGCGGGACGTCTTCAACGAGGATTTCACCGCCATGGTGGTCCAGGGCGAGCAGGCGTGGGACAACATCGAGGCTTACGTGACCTACGTGGCGCCCGACCTGCTGGACCGCCTCGAGCGCTGGACCGGCGATGACGACCTCTTCGAGCACATGCGCGTGGAGGAGCAGATCCAGAAGGCCCTCGAGCGCAAGGTCTTTCTGCCCTCCGGCGGATCGCTCGTGATCGACCGCACCGAGGCCATGACCGTGGTGGACGTCAACACCGGCAAGTTCACCGGCTCCGGGGGCAACCTCGAGGAGACCGTGACCAAGAACAACCTCGAGGCCGCCGAGGAGATCGTGCGGCAACTGCGGTTGCGGGATATCGGCGGGATCATCGTGGTGGACTTCATCGACATGGTTCTGGAGTCCAACCGCGATCTCGTACTGCGCCGGCTCGTGGAGTGCCTGGGCCGGGACCGCACGAAGCACCAGGTGGCCGAGGTGACCTCCCTGGGTCTCGTGCAGATGACGCGCAAGCGCATGGGTACGGGGTTGCTCGAGGTCTTCTCCGAGCCGTGCGAGGAATGCGCGGGCCGCGGCGTCGTGGTCCACGACCACCCCTTGAAGGGCCGCTCCGGCGCGGCTCCCTCCGACCAGCGCGGCACTCGACACGAGCGTAAGCGTTCGCGCAACAAGCAGCACAACGGTGCGCAGGACAAGCCCAGGAACGGCAACCAGCACCACGGTTCGGACGAGCCGGACCAGGCGCGCGTGGAGGCCACCCGCACGGCGTTCGCGAACATCGCCGCGGCCTCCTCCCACGACGAGTCCGGCGACGCCGCACGGAATGCTTCCCAGGGCACCGCACCGCAGTCCGGGGGCGGGCAGGCCGAGGACACCGGTTCCCAGGAGCAGCAGACCTCCCGCGGTCAGCAGGGCGGGGAGCACGCGTCCGAGAACTCCCACGGGGAGTCCGAGGGCGGGCGCCGTCGCCGCAAGCGCCGCGGCAAGCGCAGCCGCGGTCGCGGTCAGCAGGGCGAGGACAACGCCGTGCAGAACGACGGTTCCGGCCGGGACGGTTCCGGGAACGACTCGCGCGGGGATTCCCGGTCCGAGGACCGTTCCGGTGGGGACTCGTCCGCGAGCCTCACGATCCACGGCGAGGTCATCGAACTGCCCCACGGGCAGTCTGAGCAGCGGGGGAGCGAGGGCACCCAGGAGGCCCTGTCCCTGGATTCGCTGAGCGCCGCGTTCACGGATGCGGGCGAGGACGAAACCTCGACCGAGGGTGCCGTTCAGGATGCGGACGCCGCGCCCCAGCCGCGAGAGGCCGTGTCGAAGCGGTCGGCCGCCGGACACGCGCCGTCGAACTCCGGGACTGCGCAATCCAGTGCAGGGCAGACGAGTGCCGCGCAGCAGCAGAGTTCCGGGGCGGCGTCGTCCGCCGGCGGGAACCGGCCGGCGGAGGCGCCGGCGGCTCCGGCCCGACGGCGTCGTGGGTCGCGGCGTGCCGTGGCGCCGGCGGCCGCGCCCGGAACCGCGAGGGTGGAGACCCACGAGTACACGCAGGAACGGCAGGTCAGCCGTTTCACCGCGGAGGCCGGGGCCGCGACCCCCGCGGCGTCCGGTGACCAGCCCACCATCGTGGGTGTGGGCATCAAGGCTCAGGACATCACGATGACCGGCAAGCAGGACTGAGTGACCGGCGGCTGGATCCGTCGCCATGCGAGCACCGCAGGGGCACCCGGGATTCCGGGTGCCCCTGTGGCATGATCGGGGACACACACACGGGGTGCTGCGCACTGCGGCTGAGAACACACCCGTCGAACCTGATCTAGCTCGTACTAGCGAAGGGATTGTCGTGGACACCACGCCTTCTACCGCCATACCCCGCGTCCTCTCTATTGCCGGAACCGATCCCACGGGCGGGGCGGGTCACGCCGCGGACCTGAAATCCATCGCCGCACTGGGCGGGTACGGGCTGAGTGTGATCACCGCAGTGGTCGCCCAGAACACCCGGGGCGTCGTGAGCGTGCACACCCCACCCGTCCAGGTCCTGCGGGACCAGCTGGACGCGGTCGCCGGGGACGTCACCCTGGACGCGATCAAGGTGGGGATGCTCGGCTCCGTGGAGGTCATCGACACGGTCCGGGACTGGCTCATGGTGGGGCGCGCACCCGTGGTCGTGATCGACCCCGTCATGGTCGCCACGGCCGGTGGGCGATTGCTGCGTCCGGACGCCGAACGGGCCCTACGGGAGCTGCTGCCCCACGCGAATCTGATCACCCCCAACCTCCCGGAACTCGCGGTGCTGGCCGAGCGCCCCGTGGCCGCGACCTGGGACGAGGCGCTCGAGCAGGGACGCGCGGTCGCGGCGGCGTTCCATACCCGGGTCCTCGTGAAGGGTGGCCACTTGGCCGGGGACACGACCCCGGACGCCCTGTTGCTCCCCGGTCAGGACGAACCCGCCGCGTTGTTCGAGGGTCGCAGGGTGCACACGCGTAACACCCACGGCACCGGGTGCTCGCTGTCCTCCGCGGTGGCCACGGTCGTGGCGCGGACCGGGGACTGGCCCGAGGCGATCCGCACGGCCCGCACATGGTTGCGCGGTGCACTGCGCGGCGCGGACGAGTTGCACGTGGGTCACGGCAACGGTCCCGTGCACCACATGCACCACGTCCAGCACCTCGTCACGGATCCGGCGTTCGTGATGACGGCCGCCGCGGAATCCGAGGGCCCCCGGTTCACCGATGAACTGTGGGAGGAGAGCGCCCCGGTGCGTGAACGCATTGCCGCCCTGGCGTTCATCCGGGGCCTCGGGGACGGCACCCTGGACCCGGGCGAGTTCGAGCTGTACCTGGACCAGGACATGCAATATCTGCAGTACTACTCCCGGGCGCTGGCCCTGCTCGCGGCCTCCGCCCCGGACGAGCGTTCGCGCGAACACTTCGCCGCGGCGTCGGCCTCCGTGGTCTCGGTCGAGTCCGCGCTGCATCGAGCCCGGCTCGGGGACCGGGAGCCCATGCCGCCGAGTGACGTCACGAGCAGTTACGCGGACTTCCTGCTGGCGCGCACGGGTCAGGACGGCTTCGCGGTGGGCTCCGCCGCGATCCTGCCGTGCTACTGGCTCTACGCCCACGTGGGTGCGGAGCTCACCCGTCGTGCCCGCGTCGCGGGACCGCAGCACCCGTTCGCCGACTGGCTCAGCACGTACGACGATCCGGACTTCCAGACCGCGACCGAGTCGGTGCGCGAGATCGTGGACCGGGAGGCCGCCCACGCGGACCCGGCCACCCGGGAGCACATGCGCCGCGCGTTCCACCGGGCGTGCGCGCTCGAGCTGGCCTTCTTCGCGCAGACGACCCCGGCGACGTCGCCGGAGGGCGAGCGGCGCGCCGCGGCGCAACTGGCATGACTTCGGGTGATCGGGTAGGCTGGGGTGTCGGTGCCGAGCGCCGGTGTGTGTCATATCCAGTTCACGCACCAGGTTGCGGCACACTCGGGCGAACATCCTGAATCGATGCGATAGCCACGCGGAGAATGCGGTCGGTCATGGATCACCGCGGCGTGATGTCTCGACATTCGCAGTCCTCCAGGAGTACGCCCGACCCACACACGTAGTCCATAGATGTCGAGAGAAGTGAGTTCCCAAGTGGTGTACGCGATTGTCCGCGCAGGCGGCCGCCAGGAGAAGGTTTCCATCGGAGACCTCGTGACCCTTGACCGCGTCGCCGGCGAGGCAGGCAGCACCGTAGAGCTTCCTGCGCTGCTGCTGGTCGATGGGGACAAGGTCACCTCCGACTCCAAGACCCTGGCGAACGTCAAGGTCACCGCCGAGATCGTCGAGGACCTGCGCGGTCCCAAGATCTCGATCATGAAGTACAAGAACAAGACCGGTTACAAGAAGCGTCAGGGCTTCCGCGCCGAACTGACCACCGTCAAGGTCACCGGCATCGACGCCTGAGCATCCGGCTCCCCACATACGTTTCCAACGAAGGTAGGCACACACCATGGCACACAAGAAGGGTGCGAGCTCCACTCGCAACGGCCGTGACTCCAACGCCCAGTACTTGGGTGTGAAGCGCTTCGGCGGCCAGTCCGTTAACGCCGGCGAGATCATCGTCCGCCAGCGCGGCACGCACTTCCACCCGGGCGTGAACGTGGGCCGCGGCAAGGACGACACCTTGTTCGCCCTGGCCGCTGGCGCCGTCGAATTCGGCACCCGCCGCGGTCGCCGCGTGGTCAACATTCAGACCGCCGAGTAATTCTCATTCGGACCCCTGGGTCCACCCGCCGCCACGACCCCGTGGCGGCGACCACTAGAGGGTGGGCGCTTCACGCGCTCACCCTCTAGTCTTTTCAGAAGACCCCGGTCGACCCGCTCGCAGCAGGTGACCCCTACCACCGAGGAGCCGCGTGGCCAGTTTTGTAGATCGAGTGATCGTGCACGCCACGGGCGGTAACGGCGGCCACGGCTGCGTGTCCGTCAAGCGCGAGAAGTTCAAGCCCCTGGGCGGCCCGGACGGCGGCAACGGCGGCGACGGCGGTTCGGTGATCCTGCGTGTGGACGGTCGGTCCACCACGCTGTTGGGTTTCCACCACGCACCCCACCAGAAGGCCCCCAACGGTGAGCCCGGCAAGGGGGACATGCGCCACGGTTTCAAGGGCCAGGACCTCGTGCTGTCCGTCCCGGACGGCACCGTGGTCAAGGACCGGCAGGGCAACGTGCTCGCGGACCTGCTCGGTGAGGGCAGTGAGTTCGTGCTGGCCGGTGGCGGCCAGGGCGGACTGGGCAATGCCGCACTGTCCTCGCCTAAGCGCAAGGCCCCGGGCTTCGCTCTGCTCGGTGTGCCCGGTGAGGAACACCAGGTCGAGCTCGAACTGAAGTCCATCGCGGACATCGCCCTGGTGGGCTTCCCCTCCGCGGGCAAGTCGAGCCTGATCGCGGCCATGAGTGCCGCGCGCCCCAAGATCGCGGACTACCCGTTCACCACCCTGGTGCCCAACCTGGGTGTGGTCCAGGCGGGTGACACCCGCTTCACCGTGGCGGACGTGCCGGGGTTGATCCCGGGTGCTTCGGAGGGCAAAGGGTTGGGACTCGAGTTCCTGCGGCACGTGGAGCGCTGCGCCGCACTCGTGCACGTGATCGACTGCGCCACGCTCGAACCCGGACGGGATCCGCTGAGCGACCTGGACGCCCTCGAACGGGAACTGTCCCACTACGCCGAGGCCATCCGCGACGACGACCCCACCACGATCCCGCTGACCGAGCGCCCCCGACTCGTGGCCCTGAACAAGGTGGACGTGCCCGAGGCGCGGGAACTGGCCGAGTTCATCCGCCCCGAACTCGAGGAACGCGGTTACCCGGTCTTCGAGATCTCCACGGCCTCGCACGCCGGACTGCGGGAACTGGGCTTCGCGATGGCCGAGCTCGTCTCCCGTGCCCGCGAGCAGGAGGAACAGCGGGAGGAGCAGCGCCGCGCGGAGACCGTGCTGCGCCCGGAACCCGTGCGGCGTCGTCGAGGGAAGGACCGCAAGGAGTTCGAGATCACCCGCGAGGACCGGGCGGGGGAGCCGCTGTACCACGTGCGCGGCGTGAAGCCCGAACGGTGGGTGCAGCAGACCGATTTCAACAACGACGAGGCCGTGGGATACCTCGCGGACCGCTTCGCGAAACTCGGGATCGAGGACGAACTGTTCCGCATCGGCGCCCGCCCGGGCAACGCGGTGCTGATCGGCCCCGAGGACAACGGTGTGGTCTTCGACTGGGAGCCCACCATGGTGGGCGGCGCCGAACTGCTCGGCGGCCCGCGCGGTTCCGACCTGCGCCTCGAAGACACGTCCCGGCCCACGCGCCGCGAGAAGCGGGAACAGTTTTACGACCGCATGGACGCCAAGGCCGAGGCCCGCGCGGAGCTCGAGGAGCAGCGCCGCGCCGGGATCTGGACCGAGTCCGTGGACGACGCGCGAGATCGACGCCGTACTTCCGAGCCGAAGGAGACGCACGACAGTGAGTGACACGCCCCACGCGGAGAAGACCCCCACCGAGACGATCGACGTCCCGGCCATGGAGCAGCAAGCGGCCAAGTCCGCGATCCAGCTGAGCACCGAGAGCCGGGGGAAGAACCGCCGCTCTCCCATCACCCGCCGTGCGGACCTGCCCATGGCCCGGCGCGTGGTGGTCAAGGTGGGGTCCTCGTCCCTGACCTCGATCGAGAACTCGATCGACGAGAACGCGCTGCGCAGCATTGTGGACGCGCTCGGCCGGGTCAAGGCGCAGGGCGTGGAGGTCGTGTTCGTCTCCTCGGGTGCGATCACCGCGGGGCTGCAGCCGCTCGGACTGTCCCGCCGGCCCAAGGACCTCGCCACTAAACAGGCCGCGGCCTCCGTGGGACAGGGTCTGTTGATCTCGCGCTACACCGACTACTTCACGCGCTACGACGTCACGGTGGGTCAGGTGCTGCTCACGGCCGAGGACCTTATGCGCCACTCGCAGTACAAGAACGCGCATCGCCAGATCGAACGGTTGCTGGACCTGGGGATCCTGCCGATCGTCAACGAGAACGACGCCGTGGCCACCCACGAGATCAAGTTCGGCGATAATGACCGCATCGCTGCGCTCGTGGCGCACCTGATCAAGGCGGACGCGCTGTTGCTGCTCTCGGACGTGGACGCGCTCTACACCCGCCCCCCCCAGGACGGCGGGGAGCGCATCCCCACCGTCGAGGATCCCATCACGGATCTCGAA